>JBHOQN010000078.1:0-8251 GCA_042408965.1 Ktedonobacteraceae bacterium | reverse complement strand
TGGCCTTGCCGAACGGAAAGAGGCCTATCGCATGGCTGGCAAGACGATCAGCTACTACGAACAGAAGCGCGATCTTCCTGAGATCAAACATGTCTTGCGAGAAGAGTACCAGCATATCCATTCTCAGGTGCTTCAAGATGTGCTCTTGTGTCTGGAAAGAGCCTTCAAAGCCTTTTTCAGACGGGTCAAAGCCGGTGAGAAGCCAGGATACCCACGCTTTCAGGGACGCAATCGCTATCATAGCTTCACTTACCCACAAGGGGGCTATACCCTCTCAGAGAAGGGTGTCACCCTCTCGAAAATTGGTTCGATCAAGATCAAGCTCCACAGACCGATGGAAGGCACGATCAAAACCTGTACCATCAAGTATGAGGCCGGACAATGGTACGCCGTTTTTTCCTGCGAGTGTGAAGCCCCTGAGCCTTTGCCTGTTTCAGAGGAGGAAGTGGGTATAGACCTGGGACTCTTGCATTTTGCTGCGCTCTCTGATGGCTCTTTCATCGACAATCCACGCTACTACCGCAAAGCAGAGAAAACACTTGAAAGAAGACAACAAGCTCTCAGCAGAAAGAAGCGTGGTTCTCACCGTCGTGAAAAAGCTCGGCGACTGGTAGCAAAAGCTCATCGAAAAATCCGGAACCAACGCCGGGATTTTCTTCAGAAACAGGCAAACAAGCTCGTCAAGCAGTATCAAACCATCGTGTTTGAAGACTTGCAAACCGAGAACCTTGTCAAGCGTCCGAAGCCAAAGCAGGATGAGAACGGGAAATATCTTCCCAACGGTGCCAGCGCCAAAGCTGGCTTGAATAAATCGATACAGGATGCTGGATGGGCAATGTTCGTTGACATGGTTTCCTTCAAGGCAGAATGGGCCGGGAGGAACGTGATCAAAGTCAACCCCTACAAAACCAGCCAGATATGCAGTGCGTGTCTGCAAGAATGCCCCCACAAGGAACTGGATGAACGAACACACATCTGTATCCACTGTGGGGTCGTTCTCGACAGAGATACCAACGCTGCGATAAACATACTCAGGCTTGGAAGAAGCCAACGTGGAGAAACCTGCGTAGAAGCCCCTTGCCTTTAGGCATGGGGTACTTCACACCAGCAACGCTCCGTGGTGGGGGGCGCCACAGCCCAGGCGCCTCGCTCTGCGCGCTCGCCTCGTGCAACTGCCTCCCAGGTCCACAGAAGTGGGCGCCGCGCCGACCGTAGCAACCGGGCCGATCGTTTCGGTGCGTTGCATGCACAGTGGCTTGGTGGCATAATAGGATATCACGCGCTCCCTCCCTGGAGTGAGGGAACAAGAAGGTTATCCTGATCAATGTGAGGATCGAGATGCGATGCAGTGGATAGAATTGACGGTGCAGGCCCACCCGGAGGCGGTGGAGTCCGTAAGTGAGCTGCTGATGCGCTATACGCATGGGGGCGTGGCCATCGAGGAACCGATTGAACTGCTTGACGAAGGACAGGACTATCGTATCCTGCCCGACCAGCCTGTCAAGGTTCATGCCTATCTCCCAGTTGATGGGAGAGAAGAGGAGGCGCGCCAGCGGATCGCCGAGGGGCTGTGGCATCTCTCGTCCATCGGGATCGGCCTGGTCGGTGAACTGGAGACCCGCGTCATTCACGAAGAAGATTGGGCCCACGCCTGGCAGGAGCATTACCACGTGACCCACATCGGAAAGCGCCTGGTGATCTGTCCCTCCTGGCGCGACTATACCCCGGCTGAGGGCGAAGTCGTGATGACACTTGATCCGGGCATGGCCTTTGGCACAGGTCTGCATCCAACGACCCGCATGTGTCTGGAAGAGCTGGAACGGCGAATACGGCCCGGCATGCGCGTGCTGGATCTGGGCACAGGCTCTGGCATCCTTGCGCTGGCCGCGGCCTTGCTGGGGGCCGCCCAGGTGGATGCCTACGATATCAGCAGCGTTGCTGTCGAGAGCGCTCGTGAGAACGTCGTCCGCAATAACCTCACGGAGCGCGTCCGCGTGTTTCAGGGCACGCTCGACGAGCAGCGTAGTGTCGAGCTTGCCAGCCGCTATGACGTGCTCGTGGTGAATATTCTGGCTGGGGTCATTGGCTCTCTCGCGCCCTTCCTGGCCGCGGTACTTGCCCCCGGTGCACTGCTGATCGCCAGCGGCATCATCGAGGAGCGACGTGCTGACGCGGAGCAGGCGCTTCTGGGCTGCGGCCTCTCTATGACCGAGGTCACTCAGAATGGTGACTGGCTGCTGTTTGTGATGCATAAACCTGTGTTATAACCATGCACCGTTTTTTTGTGGCTCCTGAATTACTGGCTGAGGCTGAACGTACAACCCGGCGCATCCTGGCCCTGCCGGCTCCTCTGGCGCATCAGGTGCGCGATGTGCTGCATCTGGCTGCGGGTGAGCACCTGGTGCTGCTGGACAACGCTGGCGATGAAGTGGAAGCGCGCGTTGTCAGTGCAACACGCGCAGGGGTTCAGGTAGAGTTGCTCCAGCGGCATGCCAGACCCGTCCATGAGCGCGTGCGGCTGGTGCTCTATCAGGGGCTGCTCAAGTCGGCCCGCTTTGAGTGGGTGCTTGAGAAGGGAACTGAACTCGGTGTCAGCACCTTTGTTCCTCTGCAGTGTCGTCGCTCACTGGCCGGATTGGAGGCCGTCGGAGAGACAAAGCAACAACGTTGGCGGCGCATTCTTCAGGAGGCTGCCGAGCAGTGTGGGCGTGCACGTGTCCCCGATCTGCTGCCTGCGTGTTCTCTCTCTCAGGCCCTCGCTGAGATGCCCGAGGGGACAGTCTCTCTCATGCCGTGGGAGGGAGAGCAGAAACTGAGCTTGCGCACAGCCCTGCGTGCTCCGGCGCTGCAGGCGCGTCTGCTCGAAGCAACCGCTTATGCTCCCTTGACTGTCGCCCTCTTCATTGGACCGGAGGGCGGACTGGATCCTGAAGAAGTCCTGCTGGCCCGACGCACGGGCGTCAGCGTCGTCTCACTTGGACCTCGTATCCTGCGTGCTGAAACGGCCGCCCTGGTGGCGGTTGCCAGTGTGCTATACGAGTATCAAGAAGATAGAACGTCGATAGAATGAGCCTCTCCCATGATTGACCGCTCGATTGCTTCATGCTATGATAACACAACCTGATCAATCGTAGTACAGCGTTGCGAGTAGAGCGTATGGATGAAGTTGTATCCGGCGCCTTACAGCGCCTGCGGCCAGCGGATATTATCCGCGTTGTCGGGCTGGCGGTGGCTGCGTCGGGGCAGGAGTATAGTCGTACAGGTGTGGTACGTGAGACTGTGCGCCAGGGAACGCGGCTCTCTGGCGTTGTCAGCCTTGCTGCGTCAACCACTGCCACGACCCTCGACCTCGATGAAGCGAGCACGTCATTGGAAGATGATCAGCAGCCGCCAGAGTACTATGCGGTTGAGGTTGATGTGGCTCAGACTGACCGCTGGCGAGTTCGCTGTACCTGTGGCTCAGACGAGACGGTGCCCTGTGTCCATGCCGCTACCCTCCTCTATCGCTGGCTTGCAGATCCCCGCAGCTTTCTGCCAGCCGCAGCCGTGACCATCCCTTCGACCATGACTCCCGCTGCCTCAAGTGTAGCGTCAGCCGCCACTGCTGGCAGCGCAGAGAGAGAGCTGGCTGGTTCGGCACGCTTGCGCTCCCCAGCCGGCGAGGCCAGAGGACGCAGTGCCCCTCCATTTCCACAGCGCGGGCCGATGCCTCTAGGTAACCTGGCCGATCTCTTAACACAGCTTCCTCTCAGCGAACTACGCAATATTGCTCGTGAGTATCAGGTGACTCCTAATGGTCTCAGCCGCCAGCAACTGGCCGAGGCCATTCTGGCAGCTTACAAGCAGCCCGAGATCGTGCAGCGGGTGGTAAGCAAGCTTGAAAAGGCCCAGCGCCAGCTCCTGGCCGCTCTATGCCTTGTGGGAGGCTCGCTGACTGACGAGGAGTTGCGCGGCATCTTTGAACGCTTTTCCATCGGCTATGCCAATCAGCTGCAGGCAATGCTGAGCGCCTTACAGCGCAAAGGCCTGCTGTTCCGCACCAATCTGCATGGACTGGCCCCCGCTCAGCGCTTTGCCGCGAGCAGTTCACTCCTGGACGTGGGACCAGGCTGGCATGTCCCGCCTGATGTACGCACAGCTCTTCACATTACCGTGCCTGTAACCCGCTTTAATGTGGAGGAGCCAGGTATTCGAGGACAGAAGCCAGTCATCCTGAATGCCAATCCTGCCGGCTTGCTCGCAGAGTTGCTATTGGTCGCGCGTGCTCTCGATGGTTCACGGCTCGCAGAGGGTCCGCTGGATCAGGAGGCGCCTCCTCTGCTGGTTCGCTCTGGCTCTCCCACCTCTACTGGTATCACGGATGGCTCGGCCACTATTCCCCCACCGCCAGAGCGACCTTCACCCGCCCTGCTGGAGACGTTACAGAACGTGCTGCCGCGTCCATCTCTCTTTTTGCGTTTTGCGATCAGCTTGCTGCGTCTTGCCGATATTCTCTATCGTGATGATCATGGGCGTCCGTATCTGCGGGTGCTCTCCAATGCGGCCCGGTTGTTGCTCGGACCAGGCCAGGCCGAGGCCCTCAGCGATCTCTTTCGTCTCTGGATCACGCGGGCCAGCTATGACGATCTGTTCGATCTGCAGGAGCTGGGGCTGCGTCTGCGCTGTCGCTCGACCCTGATGCATCACCCTGTGCTACGGCCAGGAGAGCTGGCTGCAGAGAATAGCGAGGCTCGCCAGACCCTGCTGGCTTTGCTGGCACAGGTGCCTGTTGGACGCTGGGTCAGTTTTGCAGCCTTTGCTCGTTTTATCTATCGATTAACTCCGACGTTTCTACAGCGACGACAGCGAGCCTTCTCAGCTCCGCACTGGTGGATTGAGTATGAGGAGGGACGGCCGCTGCGACCAACGCAGATGCAGGATTGGATGCGTGCGGAGGGCCAGTATCTGGCGCGCCTGATTCAGGGACCACTGCACTGGTTCGGTCTCTGCGATCTGGCCCTTGATGAGCGCAATACGCTGCTGGCATTTCGCCTGACCTCGCTGGCCGCCCAGCTCTTGAGCGGAACCATACCGGATGCGCTACCAACCCGGTCCGGCTCGGACAGCAGTCAACGTCGGTCGTCGGCGGTCGAGGTGCTGCCCGAGAACGAGCTGCTGGTTGCAGCCAGCGTAGAGGCCTGGCCTCTGCTCGAAGTGATTGAGTCATTCACGGAAGCGGCTGGTGTCTGGCAGGGACGTCTGCGCTATCGGCTGAGTCCGCGCTCTTTCAGCGAGGCACTGCGACAGGGAATGCCCGTCCAAACGTTGTTGACGTTACTACGCCGCGAGGCCGCAGGTGGGGAGGCGTCTTCGGAGCTGGACGGCCTGCTGGCAACGCTGGAGAGCTGGGGGGCCTCCTATGGTCAGTTGCGCTTTTACGCAGGCGTATCTCTGCTGCAGACTGCCGACCCTCTGGTCATGCGCGAGCTCTCCGTCATCACCTCGCTGGATACCTATGTGATCCGGGCGCTCCAGCCAACAGTGCTTGTACTTGATCAGCAGGGAGTGGAGGTTGTGACAGAGGAGCTGAAACGCCGTGGCCAGATCCCTCTGCTGCATGACGAGGAGACGTATGAAGCAGGGTGACATTGATCTGTTACAGACAGTTCCGCTCTCCCATCTCCTGACACTGGCCAGAGTCCGCCAGTCACCACTCCTTGAGAAACTGTTGGAGATCACAGATCCTCATGCGCTCCCATCGGAGCTACTGGAGCAACTGGCGGGGCAGCTCTTCGATGCCTCTGAACTGAGGTCCCTGCTGCAGGGACTCAGCCAGCTTGAGCGATTGATCCTGGACGAGCTGGATGCCTGCGGTGGACGTGCCAATAGCCGTGATCTGGCACTCTATCTCTCCGCAAGCGGCCAGCTCAAGCGCCCGGCTGGCCGCGAAGTAGCGCCCGATAGTGTCAGCCGATCATTCCTGCGTGCCTTTGGAGACTATGAAAGCTGGCAGACGTCAGAGTGGGGGCTTCAGTATCCGGCTCCCCATCCCCATGGCCTGTTTGAGCAGGCATTGCATCACCTCTTGCAGCGAGGGCTGCTATTCTGGGGCAAGCAGCCGCATTTTGCTGGTCGTGACTACAGTGCCGGAACCTACGATGGCGTGCTGATCATTCCTCCAGGAGTGCGAGAGGTGCTCTGTACGTTGCGTGATGAGATGGCAGAGCAGACCGGGCCTCCAACGTCGCCAGAGAGGGAGGAGCTGAGTGAAGAGATTCGCACCTTCCAGCGCATGCTCTATCTCTACTGGTCGCTGGTCGCTGGCCTGCGCGAAGGATTGGCTCTGGTCAGTACTGGCTTGCTGGCTCGACCAGCCCTGCGTCAGGTCAATGAGCACTTCAATATCTATTTCCCCCAGAGCGACCAGCTACGAGGCGAGAGCGAATCACCGCACCTTCTTTTCATTCGTCTCCTGCTGCTTGAACTTGGCTTGCTGCGTATACGTGGGAACAGCGTATACGCAGCGACAGCCGATGCCTTTTTCTCACTGCCTTTGCTGGAGCGAGCGCGGCGCTGTTACCGGGCCTGGCTGGAGAGTACCTTCTGGAACGAGATCGGAGCCATCCCCGATGTGATCGTGCGGCCTGCACCAACGCCTCTTGAACCAGCACACGAAGAGACCGTTCGTGCCCGGCGCAGTGTGGTAGAGCAGATCGTGCGCCTGGCAGCCAGCGGTGACCAGGAGTTGCCTGCGTTCATTGCCCGTCTCAAGCTGCGCGTACCCTATCTGCTCTTTCCGCGTCACTACGGACCACGCGAGGAGCGTTATTCAGTGGGGAGCAACCCTTACGGGCGCGATTTTCGCCTGCGGCGTGGCTGGCTTACCCATCGTGAGGGGTGGTATCTGGTCGAGGGAGGCTTTATCCGTGCAGTGATGAGCGGACCGTTGCGCTGGCAGGGTCTGGTCAGTGTGCAGGAAGAAGGCCAGGGTGGCAAGTTCCGGCTGACTGCCGGTGCCACAGCAGTCATGGGAGCCGTCGACCTCGCCCCCGAGGACGTTGAACCCGTCTGGGGACGGCTGGTCATCCAGCCCAACTTTGAAATGATCGCCCTGGCTCCAGTCTCAGAGTCACTCCTGGTACAGCTTGATCACTTTGCTGAGCGTATCAGTCTGGAACGTATCGCTCAGTACCGCCTGACACGCGCCAGCGTGATGCGAGCCATCCAGCGAGGGATGCGAGCAGAAGAGATGGAGGCCCTGCTCAGCCAGGCTGCTGATAGTCCCCTGCCTCAGAACGTGCAGTACTCCCTGACCGAGTGGGAGCGCCAGGCGCGGCGCGTGGAGCTGTGGCGCAGCGCCGTCCTGCTCGAGGTCGCTGATGCTCCGCTGCTGGATCAGTTGCTGGCGGATGCAGAGATTGCTCCCCTGCTGGGCCGGCGTCTGACACCTGTGACCATCATGGTCTCTGCCTCCCAGATGCCGCGCTTGCGCGAACTTCTCTGGCAGCGTGGCTACCTGCCTGCGTTCAGCACGGCTCCGCAGGAAGAGCGCTCCGAGTGTGTGCTGTCCGGGCCAGTAGAGCCGCAGTGGCGGCTGCATCTCAGCGGCCATCTCGAACCGCTGCACGCGGTCACGGACCTCTACCTGACGGCCCGCCTTGAGCGCATGACCGATTTCGATGAGGCCTGCGGCCAGCGCGTGCTCACGCAAGCGGCCCTGCAGCGCGCCCTGGCGGGTGGCCTCTCACTGGAGGCCATCCTCTGCTTCCTGCAGCGCTATTGCGAGGAAGGTATTCCCCCGGCGCTCGTGATCCGCCTCAAACTCTGGGGACGGGGTTATGGAGAGCAAGGAAATGTGCGTGTCGAGGACCTGCCTGTGCTCAGCCTGGCCGCTGAGGCTCTGCAGGATCTGCGCGCCGACAGTGAACTGGCCTCCCTGCTCGGCCCTGAGGTCGAGCCTGAGAGACGTCTGGTGCACGTCGAACGTCAACATCTGGAGCGGGTCCTCCAGCTCCTGCGAGAACGCGGCTTCGACGTCGAGTGATTCAACGAAATTTTTGTCACAGAGGCCAGAACCTGTTGACAAATAGCCGCGGATGTGCTATCTTAATGGCACGAACGTTAGAACGTATTGCGGGAGTGGCTCAGTGGTAGAGCGCTTCCTTGCCAAGGAAGATGTCGCGGGTTCGAATCCCGTCTCCCGCTCCAGGTGTGGCGACGTGGCCAAGTGGTAAGGCAGGGCTCTGCAAAAGCCCGATCAGCGGTTCGAATC
>JBHOQN010000077.1:0-39853 GCA_042408965.1 Ktedonobacteraceae bacterium | reverse complement strand
GAAGGAGGAAAGGGGAGAGGAGAGAAGGAGGGAGAGGGAGGAGAAGGAGGAAAGGGGAGAGGAGAGAAGGAGGGAGAGGTGTGAGAAGGAGGAAAGGGGAGAGGAGAGAAGGAGGGAGAGGGAGGAGAAGGAGGAAAGGGGAGAGGAGAGAGGAGGGAGAGGGAGGAGAAGGAGGAAAGGGGAGAGGAGAGAGGAGGAGAGAGGGAGGTTGGACGGAGAGCGGGGCGTGATGGAGGGAGCGGGGCGTGATCAATCACGCCCCTACCTTGGGGTGGCGAAAGGGGACGGGAGGGCGATATAATGTACGATGCAGGTGTGATTGTGCGCGTATCCCATCCCGGGCCGTCCTGGCCGTTTCGCTCGCGACTCGCCCGCGGCAGCGCGAGCAGGACGACGGACCTCATGTCATGGCGGGATGACGTGCGCCAGGTCTCGCCAGGAGAGGACAGGATCGAACAGAGAGCAGGAGGCTTCCCCCATGCGTCCCAGGCTCATCATCATCGGCGGCTTCCTCGGAGCCGGTAAGACGACTCTCATCGCCAGCGCAGTCCGTCTGCTCGCCGCGCGCGGCCTGAAAGCCGCCGCCATCACCAATGACCAGGGAGAGGATCTCGTCGACAGCGCCCTGCTGGCCGGCGCCGCTGGTGAGCCCGCCATGCCGCTTCCCGTCGCTGAGGTCACCGCCGGCTGCTTCTGCTGCCGCTTCGTCGCGCTGCTCGCCGCCAGCCAGCAGTTGCAGGAGGCGGCCGTCCCCGACGTCATCCTCGCCGAGCCAGTGGGTAGTTGCACCGACCTGCAGGCCACCGTGCAGCTTCCTCTACAGCGCCTCCATCCCACCCGGTATGCCCTTGCTCCTCTCAGTATCGCCGTCGACGCCCTGCGCCTACTGCACTTCATCCGCCAGGAGTACGCCAGCATCCTCTACGATGACCTGGCCTACCTCTTTGCGAAACAGATCGAAGAGGCCGAGCTGCTGCTCCTGAACAAGTGCGATCTCCTGCCATCTGTGGAGCTGGCCTTCCTGCAGAACTGGCTGCGCGCCTATGCCCCTGCGCTGCGTGTCCTGCCAGTCACGGCGCGCAGCGGCGCCGGCCTTGACGCCTGGTTGGAACAGGTGCTCAGAGAAACGGCCGCCAGCTCCGCTGCTCAGCACGTCCTCGACCTCGACTACAGCCGCTACGCCCGGGCCGAGGCATGTCTGGGCTGGCTCAACGCCCGGGGCACACTGCTCACTGACGAGCAGACCTCTCCGGCAGCCGTCCTGTCCTGGGCTGAGGAGACCCTGCAGACCCTGGTGGCTCGCCTCGAGGCGGCCGATCTGGCAATTGCCCACATCAAGCTGCTGCTCTCCGGAGCGCCACCGCACTCGACCCCGCAGCCCTCCGACGCACCCACGCTCATCAAAGCCAGCGTCATCGGCCCCGCGCCCGCGCTCATCTCCTGGGATGCGCGCACGAGCGACCTGCCGGCCCGCGGAACGCGCTGGCTGCTCAACGCGCGCGTCGCGGCCGATCCGGCCATCCTGGAAGGGCAGGTTCGCGCCATCATCGCAGAGCCGCGGGCCGGCGTTCACAGCGTCCTTGAGTCCTGCGCCTGCTTTCAACCTGCCGCACCCCAGCCGCAGCATCGGCTCAGCGGCGAGCTATCCTGACCGCCTGCCATCCTGCCCTTCGCTGCCAGCGGCGCTCATCACAGATGGACCACAATCCCCTCCGCAGGCAGACAGAGAGACAGACTGACTGACAGCCAGGCAGATCACAGGCACTGCAGGCAGATAGAGAGAGACAGGCGCCATGCGAAAGAAAGGTGACGATGCAGACAGAGCCTCGTACACAGACTATGTGGGGAGCCGCCCCGCTCTCTGGCATTCCACTCGGCGGCCTGGGCACCGGCAGCGTCGAGATCCGCGCTGACGGCGCTCTCCACGAGTGGCAGATCTTCAACAACCCGCCCTGGAGCGGCCAGGGTGCACCCTGGAATCCGCCCGTCGCCTCGCCCGTACGCCCCGGCGACAGCCTCTTCGCCATCCGCGTCAAGCAGGAGCAGGCGCCACCGCTGGTGCGCATCCTGCGCGAACGCAAGGAGAGCGAGGCGCGCTTCACCTACATCCTGCCCTACGTCAGGGACGTCGAAGAGATTCGCTTCCGGGGCGAGTTCCCCTTCGCCCATCTGGAATATCGCGACGCGGCCCTACCGCTGCAGGTGACGCTGACAGCCTGGTCGAGCTTCATCCCCGGCGACGTCAAACACTCGGCGCTCCCCGCGGCGCTCTTCACCTTCCGCCTCAGCAATCCAGGCGCAGCGCCGCTCGACGTCTCCCTGCTCGGCCTGCTCCCCCAGGTCTTTGCTCTGCCCTTCGGCGCCGGCACGCCGCACACGCGCGAGAGGCGTGCTCCGGGCATCAGTGCCCTGCTCTTCGAGGCCGAAGAGGTGCCGCCCGACCATCCAGTGGCGCGCGGCTCCCTGGCCTTCGCCATCCTGGAGGACGAGGCCACCCTCATTCCCGCTCTGCGCGAGGTCGCCGACCTCAACGCCTGGGACACCTGGGCCAGAGAGGGCCAGTTCCTGCCCGACGCCGCCGAGGCCGATCCCCTGCGCGCCATCCTCCAGCGGATGATCGTCGAGCAGCTCGATCCCGCCAGCGCCTTCGGCCAGCTTCCCACCCTCCTGCGCGGCTCCATCGAGAGCGCCCTTGCTCCCGATCCCTCAGCCTTCCAGCAGCGCATCGCCGCCGATCCCATCCGTTATCAGGACGTTCGCTGGCGCTGGGCCTTGCTGCTGGAGCTGAATCTCCCTCCCGCAGAGCGAGAGCGCTTTCAGAGCGAGCTGGCCGCGCAGCCCGAGCTGCAGAGCGACGTCGCCCGCCTGACGGAGCAGCTCGTCGCCCATGGCGCCCTCAATCGCCTCTTCGCCGAGCGGGTCCCCGCCGTCTTTCAGCCGCGCGCCCAGGCCGTCACACACGGCGTCGTGACACAGCGCCTGACCCTGCCCCCAGGCGGCACGCGCGAGGTCACCTTTCTGCTGGCCTGGTTCTTCCCCAACCATCGGGGAGAGCGCATCGGCGACGATCTCGGTCACGCCTACGAGGGCTGGTTCAGCCACGCCTGGGAGGTCGCCAGCTACGTGGCCGCGCGGCGCGAAGATCTCTACACGCGCACACAGCGCTTCCACGCCAGTCAGTACACAGCCTCCGTGCCCTACTGGCTGGCCGATGCCATCAACGCCCAGCTCACCACCTTTGTCAAATCCTCCTGGCTCGTACGCGATGGCCGCTTTGGCATCTGGGAGGGCCTGGGCTGCTGCGGCCTGCAGACCCTCGACGTCTCCTACTATGGCTCCCACGCCGTCGCCCTCTTCTTCCCCGAACTGGAGCAGCGCCAGCTCCAGATGACCGCCGACTTCCAGCTCGCCCCCGGCTCGCCGCGCTACGATGAGTACTTCCTGGCCTTCCCACGCAACCGCGAGCTGGTGCTGCAGGGCATCGCCGCCGCGCCAGAGACGGCCCTCGATCCGACGCGGCGCCTGGCGCTCTACCGTGAGGTGGCCGCCCGCACCGGCCTCGATGCCAGCGGGCGCATCCCGCATATGTTCCCCGGCAGCTTCGCCACCGTCGACGCCTATCATATGATCGACCTGATGCCCAAATTCGCCCTGCAGGTCTGGCGCGACTATCTCTGGACCGCCGATCGCGCAGCCCTCGAACGGCTCTGGCCGGCGGTGCTGGCGGCCATGGAGCACGCGCGGCGCATCGACGAGCTGCAGGTGGGCCTCCCCTATCACTATGATCACGCCCCTTCGGAGACGGCTATCTCCTCGCAGACCTACGACACCTGGGACTTCATCGGCTACTCAGCCTACGTCTCCTCGATCTGGCTGGCCGCCCTGCGCGCCACGGCCGCCATGGCGCATCTCCTTGCCGACGAGGCCTACGCCACGGAGATGGAGCGCCAGTTCGCCCAGAGCCAGGCCAGCATGGAGCGCCTGCTCTGGAACGGCGAGTACTACAATCTCTGGGTCGATCCCCGCAGCGGACGCCGCAATGAGTCCTGCATGGCCGATCAGATCAGCGGCCAGCTCTATGCCTCCCTGCTCGGCCTCGGCGATATCCTGCCCCGCGAGCATCTCCTCTCGGCCTGCCGCGCCATCTTCCGCTACAATCGTCTGCCGGAGCGCGGCCTCGTCAATGGAGTGCTGCCGCCCGGCAAGCACGCCGACCAGCCCGGCCACTGGACCCTCGGCGATCCGCGCCACCAGGCCGAGAGCGTCTGGTCAGGCACGGAGTACGCCGTTGCTGTGCAGATGCTGCTGGAGGGCCTCATCGACGAGGGCCTGACCATCATCCACGATGTCTACGAGCGCTACGAACGCGGCGGTCAGACCTGGGACCACCAGGAGTGCGGTGGCCACTACTATCGCGCACTCAGCGTCTGGCTGGCCTGGGTGGCCCTGGGTGGCCTGCGCTACGAGGCCCCGCGCCAGGCACTCGTTCTTGCCCCGCGCCTGCTCTCCTCCACGAACCGCTGGCGGCAGCCGCTGGTCCTGCCCGGCTGCCACGGGGTGCTGGAGTACCAGCCCGACCCGGGGCGCGTTCGCCTGCAGCTCTACGAGGGCCGGCTGACCCTCACCGAGCTGGCCCTGCCCCTCCCCGGCTCCGCCCGCCTGCTCCTCAACGGGACCTCCCTCACGGCAGCCCGCCATGAGGGCGGCCGCTGGCTCTTCACCCCGGCCCTCTCGCTGCAGGCCCCGCTGACGCTCGATCTGGAGGCCTGATCGCCTCACCACGCTCGGAATAGTGCATCACGGATGGGCGCCCGCCGCGCGAGCAGGGATGCGGCGGCGTCTTTCCGCTCAGGAGGAAGCAAGCAGATGCGCAAGGATAAGCAGCCACAGGCCGTCGAGGCCTGGCTCGCGCGCATGAACGTTGCCGGACCGTTCACCGCCGACTGGGAGTCGCTGCGGGCCTACAGCGTGCCATCCTGGTACCAGAAGGCACGCTTCGGGATCTTCATCCACTGGGGACCCTACGCCGTCCCGGCCTTCGATAACGAGTGGTACTCGCGCAACATGTACCAGCCCCAGATGCGGCCCTTCGCCTACCACCGCAGCACCTATGGAGATCAGCGCGACTTTGGCTACAAGGACTTTCTCCCCCATTTCACAGGGGAGCATTTCGACGCCGCCGCCTGGATGGCCCTCTTCAAAGAGGCCGGCGCGCGCTTTGTCGTCCCCGTCGCCGAGCATCACGATGGCTTTGCCATGTACGCCTGCTCCTTCTCACGCTGGAACGCCGTGGAGCAGGGACCGCGCCGCGATGTACTCGGCGCGCTGACGGCCGCCGCCCAGGCCGCGGGCCTCGTCGCTGGCCTCTCCTACCATCGCGCCGAACACTGGTGGTTCTTCAACGGAGGCCGGCTCTTCCCCTCCGATGTGCAGGACCCGCGCTACGCCGATCTCTATGGGCCGGCGCGCGCCGAGGAGGAGCCGCCAGATGCCGCCTTTCTCGATGAGTGGCTGGCGCGCCTCTGTGAGCTGGTCGAGCGCTATCAGCCGCACCTGGTCTACTTCGACTGGTGGATCGAGCAGCCAGTCTTCGCCCCCTACCTGCAGCGCTTCGCCGCCTATTACTATAACCGGGCCGCCCAATGGGGAGAGGAGGTGGTGATCACCTACAAGGAACCGGCCTTTGCCGAAGGCACAGCGGTCTGCGACGTCGAGCGCGGCAGCATCGCCGAGATCAGCCCGCGCTGCTGGCAGGCCGACACCAGTATCGCACGCAACTCCTGGGGCTACACCAGCGCCCAGGACTATAAAGACGCCGGCCAGCTCATCGGCGACCTCATCGATGTGGTCAGCAAGAACGGCGTGCTCCTGCTCAACGTGGGGCCGCGCGCCGATGGCACCATTCCCGAGGAGGAGGCCCGGGTGCTACGAGCCATCGGCGCCTGGCTGCGCATCAATGGCGAGGCCATCTATGGCTCCCGTCCCTGGACGATCTACGGCGAGGGTCCCACGGGCAGCGTCCAGGGCCGCTTCAGCGAGAGCCAGCAGGCAGGCTTCACAGGACGCGATATGCGCTTCACCGTCCGCGGCGAGACGCTCTACGCCCTGCTGCCCGTCTGGCCAGACGACGATCGCGTGTACATTCGCGCCCTCGCCACAGGAGGAGCCGCCGCTCCCCGAACCATCGCCGACGTGCGCCTGCTCGGTGCGCCACAGCCCCTGCGCTGGGAGCGCGACGCCGGTGGGCTGCGCGTGGAGCTGCCAGCCCTCAAGCCCTGCGAGCATGGAGGCGTACTCAGAATCAGCCCCACAACAAGCCCGCCCGCGAGCTGAGCCGCCGGCTCACCGCGGCCAGGAGAGGATGGCCACCGCGTAGCCCTCCAGCCTGAGCGTGTCGCACACCTCGCGCTCCTGCAGCAGATCACGGTAGACCCGTCCGGGCGGCAGCGCGACCTCCGCCGTCTCCGTGCCGTGGTTCAACAGGAAGAGCAGCCGCTCGCGCGCCGTGCAGCGCAGCGTTGCCTCAACGCCCTCCGGCGTCCTCAACAGCGGCTCAATCCCCTGCTCCGCCAGCAGCCGGTCATAGAAGGCCTCCAGGAAGGCCATCTCCGGCTCGCTGCCCAGGTAGTAGGCCTGGCCGCTGCCGACCCGGTGACGTGTCAGGGCCGGCGTCCCCGCGTAGAAGTCGCGGCCGTAGCGCGCGAGGACCTCCGCGCCCTCCAGGCGAATCAGCGCGCAGAGATGTCCGCAGCGGTAAGAGCCACTGCCATCGCAGAGGACCAGCGTGTTCTCCTCCCCAGGCGGGAGGGCATCCAGCTCCTCATTCCAGATACCCAGCAGCAGGCGCAAGGGACCCGGATACCCGTCCTCAAAGGCCAGGTCACACTCATCGACCATTCCGCTGAAGTAGGTCGTCACGAAGGTGCCCCCACCCTTCACAAAGGCAGCGATGCGCTCCGCCACCCCCTCCTTGAGCATATACAGCATGGGGGCGATCAGGAGGCGATAGCGACTGAAGTCCGAGTCACTGAAGACGACATCGACAGGCACATTGCGGCGCCAGAGAGCCGCGTAGTGCTGGCGCAGCGTCGGAACGTAGCGCTTCTCGCGCACCGGTCCGCTGCAGGCCTCGATGGCCCACCAGTTTTCCCAGTCGAAGAGGAGCGCCACCTCGGCCGGAGTAACCCCGCCCAGCGTGCGCCCACCGAGGCGGGCCAGCTCCTCACCGAGCTGACGCACCTCATTGAAGACGCGCGTGTCGCTGCGCCCGCTGTGCTCAATCACCGCTCCATGCAACTTCTCAAAGGAGCCACGACTGCGTCGCCACTGAAAATACAGAATGGACTCCGCGCCGTGGGCCAGCGCCAGGTAGCTCCAGAGGCGCAGCAGGCCAGGGCGCTTCAACCGATTATAGTCCTGCCAGCTCTGGCTGCTGGGCGACTGCTCCATGAGCAAGAAGGGCTGGCCGTCGCGCAGGCTGCGCATCAGATCGTGGGCCAGAGCAATGTCGCTGGGCCGGTCGTCGGGGCCGGGGTAGCAGTCCCAGGCGATCACGTCCACCTCGCTGGCCCAGCGGCGGTAGTCCAGGAACGGGTAGAAGTTCATCATATTCGTCGTGATCGGCAGATCTGGCGACCAGGCGCGGATGGCGTCACGCTCCAGCTTGAAGCATTCGAGGAGCATATCATTCTGGAAGCGCTGATAGTCGATCACCAGGCCATGGATGGACTGCTCGCCATTAGCGTAGGGCGGCTCGATCTGCGACCAGTCCGTGTAGGTATGGCTCCAGAAGGCCGTCCACCAGCGCCGGTTCAGCTCATCGAGGCTGCCGTAGCGCTCCTGCAGCCAGAGGCGGAAGGCGGCCGCGCAGGTATCGCAGTAGCAGGCCGCCAGGTACTCGTTCGAGACATGCCAGGCCACCAGGGCCGGATGGCGGTGATAGCGTTCAGCCAGCTTCGCGGCGAGCTGCGCGGCGAGGCGGCGATAGTTGGGCGAGGTCGGGCAGTAGTTCACGCGCCAGCCGTGGCGGCGGCGCTGGCCGCTGGCGTCGGCCCGCAGGACGTCGGGGTACTGCTGCGAGAGCCAGGCCGGCTGAGCCGCGCTCGGCGTGGCCAGGCAGACCTTGCGCCCCGCCGCGGCCAGCTTCTCAAAGAGCTGGTCCAGCCAGCCGAAGGTAAAGCGCTCTTCGGCCGGCTGGAGGGCCGCCCAGCTGAAGACCCCGATGGTGACCACCTTGAAGTGGCATTCCTGCATCAGGCGTAGATCTTCATCCCAGGTTGCTCGCGGCCACTGCTCAGGATTGTAGTCGCCACCGTACCAGATAAAGGCTGCGCGTGGATTCAGTGGGGAAAACGCCTCCATACCTGAGCCTCCTGTGTTTGTTTCTCTATACAGACAGAAACGCACTCAGTGCGCGATCGTCACGAGCAGGCCACCATCGTCGAGGCGTTGCCAGGAGACGTGCTGCGTCGCGCCATTAACGAGCACCTCCTGCACCGCCGGCTGGCCCTCCAGGGGGAGCAGATGCAGCGCCAGATTCTGCCTGGCGCCCTCCAGGGAGATGAGCAGCCGTTCATGCTGCAGCGCCGCCTCGAGGCGCGTCACCCCATCGAGGTCGTGCAGGGTGAAGGCGCCACGCTCCAGGAGGTAGGCCTCCACGGTGAGCGAGCCGAACGGCTCCTCGCGCAGATAGGGAAGGACCTCGGTGGTGGGAATCAGCGCATTGGCGCGCACATAGAGGGGGAGCTGCCGCAGCGGGGCACAGACGTGCAGGGTACAGGGGCCGTTGAGGACCGCCTGGCTCCAGTAGTCGACCCAGCGCCCCGCGGGCAGGTAGACCGTGCGCTCGCCGCCAGGACGGAAGATCGGCGCGATGAGCAGCTCCTCGCCGAGCATGTACTGCAGATCGAGGGTATAGGTGTTGGGGTCGTCGGGAAACTCCAGGACGAGGGCGCGCAGCAGGGGCAGGCTGGTCTGGGCGGCGATGCAGGCGTAGCTGTAGAGGTAAGGGAGCAGGCGGTAGCGCAGGCGGGCGTAGTGACGGAAGATCGCCAGCGCCTCCGGCCCGAAGTCCCAGGGCAGGCGGCTGCTGTTGCCGTGGGCCCGCGTCAGCGGAGAGAGGAAGCCGAACTGAGCCCAGCGCACGTACAGCTCCGGCGAGGGCTGGCCTGTGAAGCCACCGATGTCGTGGCTCCAGAAGGCGTGACCACACATGCCGATGCTCAGGCCGCCACGCAGCGTCGAGGCCAGAGCCGTAAAGCTGGCATTGGGGTCGCCGCTCCACTGCGCCGCGTGGCGCTGGCCACCAGCGTAGCTGGAGCGTCCCCAGACCAGGCCAGCGCGCCCCGTCTCCTGGGCCGTCACCTCAGCCACCAGATCATTGTAGAGCAGGGCATAGAGGTTGTGCAGGCGCTCGCCCGAGATGCCACTGTAGGCCACCACGTCCGTCGGAATGCCCTCGCCAAAGTCCGTTTTGAAGACGTCGACCCCCATGCGCAGGTGTTCGCGCAACAGATCCTGAAACCAGGCCACCGCCTCCGGGTTCGTCACATCCAGTATGCCGACCGGGGGGTGAAAGCCGCCCCACAGATCGGCGACATAGGTCTCCCCGCGCGCATTCTTCAGAAAGAAGCCCCTGGCCGCCCCCTCAGCGAAGCGCTCGCTCGCCGTGCCAATGTAGGGGTGAATCCAGAGGCAGATCTTGAAGCCCATCTCCTTCAAGGTGGCGATCAGCGCCGCCGGATCAGGAAACAGCTCCTTATCCCAGATCAGCTCCGACCAGCGCCCGAAGCGCTGCCAGTAGCAGTCCAGGTGCAGCACGTCGCAGGGGATATCGTGCTCGCGAATCAGGCGGGCGCGCCGCAACACCTCCTGGGCGCTGTCGCGCTGGAAGCCAGAGGAGATCCAGGTGCCCAGGGCCCAGCGCGGCGGCAGCGAGGGGAAGCTCACCAGCGAGGCGTAGCGCGTGATAATCGTCTTGAGGTCCCCTCCAGCAATGACGTAGTAGTCGAGGGCGCTATCGGGACTGATCAACGTGAAGGTAGCCGTATTGCTGGCGACCATATCGAAATCGAGGGCGCAGGTACTATCGACAAAGATCCCGTACTTGCGCGTGCTCACGAAAAAGGGCACGTTCTTATAGGCCCGCTCACTGAAAGCGCCACCGCAGTCGCAGTTCCAGGTTGTGATACGCTGGCCCCGTTTATCGAAGTCAGTGAATTTTTCGCCGAAGCCGAAGAAGTGCTCGTCAGGCTCCGCCGTAAAGGTGTCGTGGAAGGCCACGCGCCGCCCATGGACACGGCTGACCCCGAAGGGAAGGATCGTCAGCTTCATACGCACGTTCGTCAGCTCATGGTAGTTCTGCGTCAGGAGGGGACGGCCATCAGCCCCCACGAAGGTGAGGCCGAACGGGTCGAGGGTGATCTCAATACTCAGCGAGGGCGAACGCAGAGCGAGACGGCCACCAGCCGCCGTCTCCTCTACAAGCGTCACCTCCTCCGATCCCGGCGGCAGCGGACGCGCCAGACAGACCCGTCCCGCGCCCCGCTCGTCATCCTCCAGCAGGACGCGGGCGATGCCCTCAGCGACCAGAGACAGGGTCACCTGCAGCGTGGCCCCGCTGAGCGTTGTGCCTTCCAGCACCACCGCGCGCGCCCGCCGCTCCTTGACCACGGCTCGCGTGATGTAGTCGGGACCGCCATCGTCATCGGCCTGCCGGACCGGCAGACGCGGCGGCTCTGTCATGTAGCGATTGTAGGGAAGCAATGGAACCTGCTCTGCCATGAAAACCTGCTCCTTTATGCTCTGCTGGTAGGTAACTGCAGGAGTCGCTCATCAGGACCAATACCTGTCTGCATGAAAGCACGTCTGCATGAGTGGACGTGCAGGTCATCCGCCGCCCTGGCCTGTCGTGCGCCGCTGGTCCTTGCGAACGCCGGGAGGGCCTGGCGCCACTGTCCGCCACCGGCGGCGAGCGCCCGCAGGCGGCGCGCCTGGGCCGCCTGCCGTAAAAAAAGGGCCGAACTGCATCTTCTCGCCGTTATCCCCTTGACAGGAGAGAGGTGATCAGGTAAGCTTGCTCATAGCAGCGCGATGGGAGCGATCCCAGATCTATTGTACACGATAAATGATCCAAAAGTAAATGTCTGATAGCGCTGGACAGGCAAGGTTTTGCTGATGTCGCAATTGACGATTGAGGATATCGCCAGATTAGCCGGTGTTTCTCGCTCAACAGTGTCACGAGTGCTCAACGGGCAGCCCAACGTGCGCCCCAGCGTACGCGAGCGGGTACGCGAGGTCATCAACAGCCACGGCTATATTCCCCAGGCGGCCGCGCGGCAGCTTGTCACGAGGCGCACGCGCCTGATCGGCCTCATTCTGCCCGACAACGCCCATCATCTCTTTGGCAACCCGATCTTTGCGCAGATCGCCCAGGGCGTGAGCCAGGTCTGCACCCAGCAAGGCTACACGCCCATGCTCTTCATCGGGCGGCAGGACATGGACGAACAGACCCTGTTCAACCTGTTGCGCGGGCGGCACTTCGACGGAGTAGTGCTCATCAGCAGCGACATCAACGACCGCTGCGTCTTCATGCTGCAGGAGGCGCGCATCCCCTACGTGCGCGTTGGCCACGATCCCCAGGGGAGCGATGCCTTCTATGTCGACGTAGACAACATCGAGGCGGCGCGCAGAGCCGTCGAGCATCTGATCGCCCTGGGGCATCGACGCATCGCCATGCTCAAGGGCCTGGTCAGAGATATCTGTACCCATGCGCGCTACGAGGGCTACCGGCAGGCGCTGGCCGCAGCGGGCCTCCCCTTCGATGAGCGGCTGGTCGGCGATGGCGACTGGTCGCCGGCCAGCGGCTATCAGTGGACGCAGCGCTTTCTCGCGCTCGACGAGCCGCCAACGGCGCTCTTCTCCTCCAACGACATGATGGTCGCCGGGGTGACGCGCGCCATGCAGGAGCGCGGGCTGCGCGTCCCCGACGACCTGGCCATCGTGGGCTTCGACGATCTGCTGCAGACAACGATGATCTTCCCGGAGCTGACCACGGTGCGCCAGCCCTGCATTGAGATGGGAGCCTGCGCCGCCGAGATGCTCATCGATCAACTCGAGCACAGCGGGCGCGCCCCTGCCCACGTGATCCTGCCGACCACGCTCATCATTCGCGAGTCCTGCGGCTACAAGCGGCGTGCCGCCATGCAGGGCTCCGGGGAGACAGGGCAGCCCTGATGGCCGCGCTCTTCCTCTCCTCGGGCAGGCCGCGGAGGGAGGATGCAGCAGAGACCAGTCAGCGTTCAGGCCTCGCCTGAGCATCTCAGGAGCGGAGAACGGACTCGTAGCAGCCGCGCGCAGCAGCCGGTGTCGGCGGCCGCTGCGCCCGGTGAGCAGAGAGGAGGGAACCATGACCAGCCTGCGACTGGAAGGCATTGTCAAGGAGTATGAGGCCGTCGGCCCGGTCGGCGCCGGAGGCGTCCAGCGGGTGGAGGCCCTGCATGATGTCTCCCTGCAGGTGGCCTCCGGCGAGACCCTCAGCATCGTCGGCCCCTCCGGCTGCGGCAAGAGCACGCTGCTCAAGATCGTGGCCGGGCTGGAGTTTCCCCGCCGCGGCCGCCTCTTCTACGGCGAGGTCGACATGACCGACATCAAGCCCCAGGATCGCGGCGTCGGCATGGTCTTTCAGGACTACGCGTTCTACCCCTCCATGAAGGGCAAAGGGAACCTCGCCTACTATTTCGAGCAGCACGCACACACACAGCAGGAGATGGAGGCCCGCGTTCAGCGCACCGCTGAATTGATGGGGGTCGATTTCAAGCACCTGCTGGGACGCTTCCCCGAGACGCTCTCCGGCGGCGAGCAGCAGCGAGTAGCCATTGCACGCTGCATTGTACGTGATCCCAGCATCTTCCTCATGGATGAGCCGATCGTCAATCTCGACGCCAGGCGTCGCGAGCAGACGCGCGTCGAGATCAAGAAGCTCCTGCGCAGCTTTCGGATCACCACACTCTACGTGACCCACGACCAGCAGGAGGCCATCTTCATGGGCGATCGCCTGGCGGTCATGCGCGCCGGCCGGCTCGAGCAGGTGGGCACCTTCGACGACCTCTACTACACGCCAGCCAATCTCTTTGTGGCCGCACTCATCGGCACGCCACCCATCAATGTCCTGCCCGCCGTGGTGGAGGCACGCCGCGTGCAGATCGCCGGAGCCAGCTGGGAGCTGCCACCAGCCATCGCCGATCGGCTGGAGCCGGGCGCGCTACGTCTGGGCGTGCGCCCAGAGCACTGGCTCAAAGAGGTGGCCGATGGGGCGCCACTGCAGGTCAGCCATATCGAGCGCATCCCGACCGAGCGCGTCGCCGTCCTGCATGGCCGCTACCTCGGCACTCCCGTCACGGTACTGGCCGCCCTGGAGCAGCCAGAGGTAGCCATCACCACCATCCGCCCCGACTGGGAGCAGGTCCTGTTCTTCGCAGCCGACAGCGAGCAGGTCCTGTACACGCCGGGGCCACCAGCCTTCTTCTAAGCGAACGGGAGCGGCGCACCGTGCTCCTCGGCGAGGCCCGGCGCGCGGCCCAGCGCATGGCAGAGACGTGCAACACGAGCAGAAACGAAACGGAGCAGAGGCCTATGAGTTCCGCCACAGCAGCCCCGCTGGCCACCGCAGCCAGCGCGGCGGTGGGCATTCGCATCGAGCACCTGACGAAGCGCTTCGGCGAGCGCACCATCCTTGACGATCTCTCACTGGAGATCGCGCCGGGCGAGCTATTTGTGCTGGTCGGCCCCTCGGGCTGCGGCAAGACCACCACCCTGCGCTTGCTGGCTGGCCTGGAGCCAGTCACGGCCGGAGCCATCTATTTTGGCGAGCGCCTGGTCAACGAGATTCGTCCCCGCGACCGCAACGTCTCGCTGGTCTTTCAAGACTACGCCATTCTGCCGCACATGACCGTCTTTGAGAACATCGCCTACGGGCTGCGGGCGCGCCACACCCCGCGCCAGGTAGTGCGCGAGCGCGTCCAGGCCGCCGCGCAGCTGTTTCGCATCGACCACCTGTTGCAGCGCAAGCCCCGCCAGCTCAGCGGCGGCGAACGCCAGCGCGTGGCCCTGGCGCGCTCGATGGTGCGCGAGGCCGCCTTCTACCTCTTCGACGAACCCCTGGCCAACCTCGATGCCCAGTTACGTCACCAGGCACGCGAAGATATCCTGCTGCTCCACCGCCAGAAAGGCCGGCCAGCCATCTACGTGACCCACGACCAGTCCGAGGCCATGGCCCTGGGCGATCGCATCGCCGTCATGCGCGACGGGCGCCTCCAGCAGATCGGCAGCGGCCTCGACCTCTACGAGCGTCCCTGCAACCAGTTTGTCGCCTTCTTCATCGGAACACCGGGCATCAACCTCTTCGAGGTCCGCGTCGAGGCCAGAAACAGCGACGCAAGCGCGGACGGAGCCAGCGGGACGTCGGAGCGCCTCTGGCTGGTCCATACAGCCTTCAGGTTGCCCGTACCGGACGAGTTTCGCCCCCAGGTAGCCCCCTACGTGGGGCGGCACCTCAATCTCGGCATCCGCCCGGAGAATCTGCAGCCCCCACGCCGCGCCGAGTTCGCCGTCAGCGCAGAGAACACCATCCGCGGCCTGGTCAATGTCATCGAGCCAACCGCGGCCGGCTGCACCGTCTACCTGAGCACTCTGGAAGAGGTCCCCAGAGACTTTGTAGCCACCATGAAAGCGCGTCTGCCGAGCAGCTACAGCGGTCAGGAAGTCCCGCTGGCGGTCAATGTGCAGAAGATGCACCTCTTCGATCCCGCAACGGGCCAGGCCCTGCTCCATCGTTGAAAGAGCATAGAGGAAGAAACGAGCGTGAGTACACTTGAAGTGCAAGCGCTGGTCAAGCGCTTTGACAGCCAGTGCGTCGTCGATCATGTGAGCTTTCGCATCGAGGATGGCGAGTTCTTCGTGCTGCTCGGTCCCTCGGGAGGCGGCAAGACGACCATCCTGCGCATGATCTGTGGCCTGGAGCTGCCCGATGAGGGCCGCATCCTCCTGGGAGGCGAGGATGTGACGCACCTCAGCCCGCGGCAGCGCAACGTCGGCATGGTCTTTCAAGACTACGGCCTCTATCCGAGCATGGATGTCTACGGCAACATCGCCTACGGACTGGAGAACCGCCGCCTGCCCAGGGACGAGGTACGCCGGCGCGTGCTGGAGGCCGCCGAGAAGCTGCAGCTGACGCCCCTGCTGCAGCGCGCAGTGACAACGCTCTCCGGGGGCGAGCAGCAGCGCGTGGCCCTGGCGCGCGTGCTGGCGCGGGAGGCCAGCGTCTTTCTCTACGACGAGCCACTGGCGAACCTGGATCTGCGCCTGCGCCACCAGGCCCGCCGCGATATCCAGGCCGTGCATCGCCTGCGCGGCGTGCCCAGCCTCTACGTGACCCACGACCAGAGCGAGGCCTTCGCGCTGGGCGACCGCGTGGGAGTGATCGCCCACGGCCGCCTGCAGCAGGTTGGCAGCCCGGTCGGGCTGCTGGAGCGGCCCGCCAACCTCTTCATGGCGCGCTTCATCGGCAACCCACCGATGAACCTGCTCGAGGCCACCCTGCAGCGCGAGGAAGGGACCACGTTCTGCCAGCTCGGCACGCTGCGCCTTCCGCTCGGAACGCGCTGGCAGGCGGCCCTGGCCGAGCGCACGGCACCAGAGCAGGCGCTGATCCTGGGGCTGCCCCCCCGCGAGATCGTGCCGCCCTGGGAGCTGGACACCTCCACCGAAGAGGCCGGCGCGCTCTGCCGCTGCCGGGCGCGCGTGGAGAGCGTGGAGCTGCTGCTCGGCGAGATCGTGGTCTACCTGGCCCTGCAGGTGGCAGAGGACCAGCTACTGACCGCAGCCGCCGTCTGGGAAGAGCCGGAAGGGCTGCCGGCTCCTGGCGACTGGCTCACAATTGGCCTGAATCCTCAGCGCTGCTCTCTCTTCGATCCGCAGTCTGAGCAGGCTCTGGAGGCCGGGCACGTCGGACTATGAAACGCTTGACAAGCATTCTCTTGTCGGGTACACTACCGATAGAGTTATGGGAGCGATCCCAAAACTGGGACTTGACTTCATGCCGGATGAAGGATAGAGGCTGCAATGCTGCAAACGATGACCGCTGCATTGGCAGAGTGTGCAGGATGCATACAAAGAGCAAGGAGCCTTCCCTGTTCAGCCAACCGGCTGACGCGGCCCGTGCCCGGCGTGTGGTATGGCGGGCCGCTCGTGAGCCTGCCTCCACTGCTGGTGCGCGCCGCTGGCAATTGCTTCCCTGTGACGCGCCTCTCCTCTGACTTCGCGCTTCCCCTTCCCGATGCACTGGCGCCCGTCCCCTGTTGTCAGCGCAGACGGTTGACCAGATGTACGCGCAAATCGAACGGAGCGGACCGCCCGGGCGGCTCGTGTACGCCGGTTGGCTGGCCTGCTGAGGGCGGTACGGGCGGGCGCGGCCGGGAGTAGCGCTGGCGACCTGTATCGATGTGATCGTGGCGAATCCGGCCTCTGCGGCAGCGCGGGCGGGCGGGTAGAAGGACTGACCGTCCATGCGTTGTGTTGAGCGACCCAAGAACTTGTCAACAGGAGGCACATCATGACTGAAGAACTGGGCACTGTTCTCGATCCCCTGCTGGAGCCTGCCCGGCCGCTGACGCGCCGCCAGGTCTTGCGCGCAGCCGCGGCAAGCAGCCTCGCGCTGGCCGGAGGCGCCCTGCTGGCGGCCTGTGGTGGGAGCAGCGCCAACACCGTGGTCAACGTGACCTTTCTGACCAATGGCTGGCCAGGCGATGCCATGCCAACGGCAGAGCAGCAGAAGGGGAACATTACCCTCAAGGCCTATGCTGACGCACTGGCGGCCTGGCTCAAGCAGAACCCCGGCGTGAAGATCAAGCACACAGACACCAATATCTGGAGCCAGCAGGCCGTCACGCAGTCGATCGCCGCAGGGACCGCGCCGACCTGGTATGAGGGCAACATCCTCGGCTCCTTCATCAACAATGTGGTGCGCAGCGCCTTCGCGCGCGGCCTGGCGGCCGACGTCACCGAGCTGGTGCAGAGCACGAAGCTTGAGAGCCAGCTCACCAGCATCTATCTGCCCGTCTATCAGAGCTGGAAAGTCAACGGCCGCTACTACGGCACGCCCGGCGGCTACGGCGCCGGGGACGGCATGTACTTCCGCCGCGACCTCATTCAGCAGGCCGGCCTGACAGAGCCGACACCGGGCTGGACCTGGAGTGATTTTCGCACCCTCGCGAAAACGCTTACGACGTCAAAGATGAAGGGCGCGGCGCTGCAGTTCTACGTCTTCGACCAGAGCCTGCAGGCCAACGGGCTCAACTCCGGCGCCACCGGCTATGGCGGCCTGGGGCTTGATCCCACGCCCTCCAATCCCTGGCCCTGGCGCTACGATCTGACGCCCTGGCTGAGCCAGTACGAGCAAGTCATCAACAACTGGCGCGGCATGTACTTCACGGACAAATCGATCACCTCAGCCCTGAGCACCGGCGATAGCGACGTCGCCCAGGCCTTCGCGCGCGGAGACGTTGCCATGATGGCCAACAACACCGGCTTCTTCACCCGTCCCGTGACCGATCCCACGAGCGCCATCAACATCGCCGTCAAGGTGGGCAAGCCCTTTGAGGAGGTTGTTGGCTGGATCTCCCATCCCATCGGCTACCTCGGCTCCTTCGGAGCGACGCAGGCCGGCTCAGCCATTGGCTCGATCGAGCCGCACCTGCAGCGCAACCCGCCGGCCCTGGCCAAGGCCTTCGACTTCCTGGTGCAGTTCATCATCGGCGAGGCCCTGGTCAAGCAGCGCCAGGAGATCTACCGCACCACGCACGACCTCAAGGACGTCTTCCTGGAAGTGCCACCCATGTCGAAGCTCCAGATCAACTACGGCATTCAGGGCACGGCCGAACAGGCCTGGGGCACCCTGACGATGAAGGCGGTCAACGCCGCCGCCGCCATTCCGCAGTTGCCCGATCCAGGCATCTACTTCCCGGCCGAGCAGAATCCGGGTCCCACGGGCGATGCCTGGAACGACGCCAACTCTGGCCTGGCCTATACCCAGGATACGATCGCCACGGTGCTGGCGAAGCTGCAGAGCGTGCAGAATGCGCAGTTCTCCTCGCTCTCGTCGAGCGTCTCCAGCTCGGATTTTATCGCCAGTGCGAAAAAGTTCTTCAGCGATCTAGACGCCTTCTGGGCGAAGTACGCGCCGCTCTTCTCCGCCGAGCAGTTCCATCCCTGGTACGTCCAGAAGGTGCTGCCGGCGCTGGGAGGCTAGGCGCGTGAGCGGGAGCGCCCCTGTCTCGCGGTCCCTGCCTCGTGCCTCAGGGCGCGAGGCAGAGTTCCGTGCTGTGCTGTGCTGTGCGTGATGGCGAACGGGACTGGCCCCGAGCCCGGCTCGCCATCACCTGGCTGGCGGCTCGACCGCAGTGCTCCCGGACACTCCACGGAAGGAAACGGGTTATGTCGCAACCGATCATCAATGTGCCGGCCGGTGCAACCGCGGAGGCAGAGCAGCGTCAGGCAGCCCCTGGCGGCCGCCTGCGCCGCCGCAATCGCCTGGAACGCTGGCTCTTCCTGCTGCCGGCGCTGCTCTTTCAGCTCGTCTGGGGCTGGTATCCGCTGCTGGTGGCCTTTGCCCTGAGCTTCACGGATGCGCAGCCGATTCTGCCCAGCAAATTCACCGGCCTGCAGAGCTATCTGCGTGTCTGGCACGATCCTCTGGTGGCCGAGGCCTTTCGCGTCACCTTTGTCTATGGCACCATGCTGGTGGCGCTGACCTTTGTCTTCCCGCTGCTGATCGCCATCTTTCTGATGGAGCTGCCGCCGCGCCTGATGCGCTGGATGATGATCCTCTGGTTCCTGCCGCTCAGCGTGGTCGCCAACAGCATTCTCTGGCGCTACCTCTACAATAACCAGTACGGCCTGCTGGAATACATCGCTACGTCCATCCTGCACCTGCCTCACCAGCCGTTTCTCGACGACCCGCATCTGGTGCTTTTCTGGCTGGTCTTCCCCTCGATCGTGGTCATCGGCCCTGGTGTGGCTGGCCTGGCCTATATGGCGGCCCTCCAGGGGATTCCGCGCTCCTACTTTGAGGCAGCGGAGATCGAGGGGGCGGGCTTCTGGCGCAAGATCTGGACGATCTCGCTCCCGCGCCTGCGCCCGGTGATCGCGGTGATGCTGGTCTATGGCGTGATTCAGGGCCTGCAGGACTACGCCTGGCCGCAGATTCTGACCGGGGGTGAGCCAGAGGGAGCCAGCCGCACGGTGATGCTCTACCTCTTCTCCTATATTCAGAACCAGCGCTATGCGGATGCCACGGCGCTCTCTATCTATCTCTTCCTGGCGATCCTGGCGATCGTGGTCCTCTTCCGTCGCTTCTTCAGGGAGGACCCCGATGTCTAGCCGGCCCCAGGCTGTCATGCTGACGGCGCGCTATGCGCGCAGGAGGACCTGAGATGATGCTCTTTCCCAGGGTGGGAAGGAACCAGCCCCTGTTACGCCTGGGCTGGTGGCTGATGCTGGCCCTGCTCTCTTTGGGGGTTCTGACCCACCTCTTCCCTTTCTATATCATGATCATGACGTCGATCACGCCGGCGCAGGATACGCTCTCGACGGTGCCGACGCTCTGGACCACGCACCCCACGCTGGCCGCCTGGAAGCTGGTGCTGCAGTGGGCGCAGAACAACGGTGCGGGTGCCTTGCTGGCTGGCTCGGCGGGCGAGCCGTTCTGGGTCTATTTCTGGAATTCGTTCTTCATCACGGCGTTGACCCTGTTGATCTCGATTCCGGTGACCTCGCTGGCTGCCTATGCCACCAGCAAGCTGCTGCGCGGCAGAACGGCCCGCTGGACCTTCCTCTTCTTTATTGGGACGTTGATGATTCCCATGGCGGTGCTCCTGCTGCCGATGCTCTTCCTGACGGTGAACTTCCCCTTCGCCGTACCCGGCGGCTCGATCCCGAATCTGCCCGGCAGCGACCAGCCGTTCCCGACGCTCTCGTTCTATGATACGCCCTGGGCGATTATCATCCCGGGAATCTTCAACGCCTACAACTATCTGATCTTCAAGGGCTACTTCGATACGATCCCGGATTCGGTCCTGCAGGCGGCGCGCGTCGATGGCGGCTCGGAGTTCAATATCTTCCGCCGCATCGTCTTCCCGATGAGCATCCCGGTCTATTCGGTGATCGCCTGGATTCAGTTCTATGCGGTCTGGGATAGCTTCCTCTGGCCACAACTGGTCATTCAGAGCAATGAGAAGGCCACGACGGCGCTGGCGATCTATACGGTCATGAATAACTTTGTCACTTCAGGGGTGATGGATCGCGCGACGGCTCTGAGCCAGTCGGCGGCGATGCGCTCGGCGCTGGACGCGGGTCTCTCCTGGAACGGCCTGATGGTGCTAGCGCTGCTACAGACCTTTCCGATCTTCCTGATGTTCATTCTCTGCCGTGAGTATCTCTTGCGCGGTGTGCGTATCCAGGGACTGAAATAAGGCCCTGCACGTTGCGCGCGTGCGAAGGCAGGTGAGGCCGATGCCGTTTTTTGAGGACTTCGAGGCCGATGAGGAGCGCCTGCGCCAGCCCATCTGGGGGACGTTCGCCCTCCTCACGAATCATCTTGAGCGCCTGGTCGCCATCAATGTTGCCTGGTCGCTGCAGCTTCTGCCAGCGCTTGCCGCTCTAGCCTTCCCGCAGCTCCCCGCTCTCCTGCGGCTCTGCCTCTTCGCCTGGAGTGTCCTGGCGCTCCCGCCGGCAACGGCGCTCCTCTTCGTCTGGGTGGCGCGGCTCAACCAGGGCGAGCCGCTGGAGCTGCAGCGCCTGGGAGAGGATCTGCGGAGGCTGGGGCTGCCGAGCCTCTACGTGCTGGGGCCGCTGCCGGGCCTGCTGGCGCTGGGGGTTGTGCTGATCGGCTTCGTCGATCAGTGGTCGCTGCTGTGGCCGGGGCTGCTGCTGCGCCTGCTGCTACTGGGGCTGCTCTTCTCGGCGCCCTGCTGGGGGCCGCTCTTTGCGCTGGAGCCGGCCACGCCGCCCTGGGTGCTGCTGGGTGAGGCGCTACGCCTGGCCTGGCGCTATCCGCTGGAGGTGGGGGTGACGGCGCTGCTGGCCGGGCTGCTCCTGCTGGTGGGCCTGCTCTCTGTGGCTGGCTGCTTCCTGATCGTGCCGGCGCTGCTGGCCTTGCTACTGACGCGGCGCTGTCAGGGGCTGCTGGCGCAGGAGCAGCGGCGGCGTCAGCGCTGGGGCGAGCGTTTCAAGGTGGGTCTGCGATGACGACGGCGCATGATATTACGACAGGCTATCGCCTCAGAGAGGCGCGGCGCCTGGCCCTGGCGCTGCGGCGGGAGGCGGCCCGTCCCTCGCTGGTGGCCCGGCCGCAGGCCCTGGCGCTACTGGCGCGCGGCGTGAAGCGTCTGGCGCGTCCGCTGGCGCTCACACTGGGGCCAGGCAACGTCTACGTGCTCAATGAGCGCAACCGGCGTGAGTGCGAGGTGCTGGCGGATGCCAGTACGATCGCGCGGCGGGTGATCGGGCTGGCCGAGCGGGCTGACAATCTGGGGGCCATGCTGCTGCGCAAGATGGCGCTCGAGCTGCACGAGCGTTTTGGGGATGGCGTGGCGACGGCGGCCGTGATGGTGCGGGCGATGCTGGGGGAGGCGGAGCGTCTCATGGCGGCGGGAGCCGCTGCGCCGGCGGTGGCGCGCGGCCTCCAGCTCGGCGTCGAGGCGGTGGCGGCGGCCCTCGAGCGTCAGGCGCGGCCGCTGAGCACGCCAGCGGAGGCCTATGCGCTGGCGCTCGGCGTGAGCGGCGATGAGGAGGTGAGTGCGGCCCTGGAGCGGATGTACGAGGTGCTGGGGCCGGCGGCGACGGTGGTGACCACTGAGATGCCGCAGCGGGGCCTGGATTATGAGTACATTCGTGGCGGCAAGTGGGATGGCTACATTCCGGCGCGCCTGCTCCTGCCGGAGGGGGAGGCGGCCCTGATTCTCCAGCAGCCCTGGATCGTGCTGGCCGATGAGGAGCTGACGACGGTGGAGCAGGTGCGGCCCATGCTGGAGCTGGTGCTGGCTGAGGCTGAGGCCAGAGCCGGGGCTGAGGCTGCGCGCCCGCCACTCCTGGTGGTGGCGCGGGCCATCGCCGGCGAGGCGCTGACGCTGCTCACGGCCAATCATCTGCGCGGGGTGCTGACCATCGGCATGCTGGTGCTCTCCAGCGGGGCGACGCTGGTGAACGAGGATCTGGCTGTCATGGCGGCGCTGACCGGGGGAGTGCCGCTCTCGCCTCTGCTGGGCACGCAGTGCCGCTCGATCCGGGCTGAGCACTGCGGGCGGGCGCAGCGCGCTGTGCTGACCGCCAACGGCGTGACGATCGTCGGTGGCTGCGGGCGGCCGGCGGCGCTGCAGCAGCGCATCGCTGAGGTGCGGGCGCGGCTCCAGCGGGCGGAGCGCGGCAAGCAGAGCGAGTGGGAGTTTCTGCGGCTGCGTCTGGCGCGCCTGAGCGGGGGCATTGGCGTGCTCAAGATCGGGGCTGCCAGCGAGCAGGAGCTGGAGATCAAGAAGGAACAGGTGGGCAAGGTGCTGCGCGCCCTGGAGGCGGCTGGTGCCGGGGGGCTGCTGCCGGGCGGGGGGGTGGCCCTGCTGAAGTGTCTGCCTGCGCTGGCGCCCCTGCGCGCCTCTCTGGGGGAGGGCGATGAGTGCCACGGCCTGGCCCTGGTCGAGGCCGCGCTCACGGCGCCGTTTCTGCAGATTGTGCGCAACCATGGGGGCGTCCATCCGCCGCTGGCCCTCGACCATGTGCTGCGTCTGCATGCGCAGGGCGGTGCGGAGGCCGACGACGGCTTTGACGCTCTGCGCGGGGACTACGCTTCGATGTGGGAGCGGCGCATTCTCGATGGCTGCAGCATCCTGCAGGGGGCGCTGCGGGCAGCGGCCAGCCTGACGGCGATGCTGATCACCACCGATGCGCTGGTGCTGCAGGGCTAATCTGCTGCGGCAGCAGGACCATGGCGGCTGGACTGACGAGGAGGGTGGCCCCGGCTCGACGGACGGAAGGCCACTCTGGCAAGGAGGTGAGTGCAATGAGCACAGAGCAAGAGGACCAGGCGTGGCGCCCGCTGGAGGCGCCGCTGGTCCCCTCGCCGGTGCTGGCGCTGGCCGTGGGGCACGGACGTCTCTGGGCGGCCGGCGTCGGCGGTGTGGCCTCGGCCCCGCTGGAGGGAGCGGGCGAGGCCTGGGAGGTTGCGGGGGCCTTGCAGGCCCTGGCGCCGATCACGGCGCTGCTCTTCTGCGGTGAGCGCCTGCTGGTCGCTGGCAACGGCGGCCTGCTCAGTCGCGATCCGCGGGAGGAGGATGGCCTCTGGCGGCGCGCGGAGCTGGAGGATGGCCAGGTCGCTGTCACGGCGCTGGCCGCCGCGCCGGCTGGCGCGGGTGAGCCGCCGCTGCTGGCGGCGACGCTGACCAGTGGGGTCATGCGCAGCGTCGATGGGGGGCGCACCTGGCGCAACGCCTCCTTCGGGCTGCAGAGCCTGGAGGCGACGGCGCTCCTCTGGCTGGATGGTGAGACGGCCCTGGCGGCGACCGTGGAGGGCATCTATCGCTCGCGCGATGGCGGCCGCGGCTGGCGGCGTGTGCTAGCAAGCGATGAGGGAGCCGTGGAGGCGCTGGCGCGCCTGCCCACAGGCGAGGTGCTGGCCGCCCTGGAGGGTGGGCGTCTGGTGACCTCGCCGGATGGCGTCGCCTGGTCTCCGCTGCCGGCGCTGCCCGCTGCGTCGCAGCCGCTCTCGCTGACGGCGACGGCCCGCGGAACGCTGCTGCTGGGAACGCTGGCGGGCGGTCTGCTGCGCTCGCTGGATGGGGGGCGCAGCTGGCGGGCGGTCTGTGAGCGCCCGGTGCATGTCTGCCTCGCCGGAGCCGGGGCGGGAGCGCAGCGCCTCTACGCTGGCAGCGATGCGGGGGTGCTCGTGAGCGACGATGATGGCGCGAGCTGGCGGCGGCTGGCGATGCCGCCGGTGCACGATCTCTGCTCGCTGCTCCTGCTGGGGGAGCGGCCGCTGCTGCGCGGAACCTGTTGCGGCCTCTGGGAGGCGCGGCCGGCTGGTGGCTGGGCGCCGGTGGTGGACCTCGCGGAGCCGCTGCTGGCGGCGCAGGTCCTCGACGAGCGGCGGCTCCTGCTGGCGGGGGAGCGCGGGCTGCTGGCGCTGGCGCCGGAGACGGGGGAGCGTGAGTGGCTGCTGGAGGAGGGTGGGCTGAGCCTCATCACCACGGCGGAGCGGGCCGGGGCGCGCCACATCTGGGTGGCCAGCGCCGACGGGCGGCGCCTCTGGCACAGCGCCGACGCGGGGGCCTGCTGGCGGGCGTTGACGCCGCCCGTCGGCGTGCTGCCGCTGGCGGCCCTGCAGGCCACGCCGGAGCTGCTGATCGCCGTGACCTATGATCCGCGCCAGTACCGCGTCTGCCTCTGGTCCTCTGCGGATGCTGGCGCGAGCTGGACGCGGGGACTGGAGGCCGAGACCGGCTGGCCGCTGGTGGCGACCTGTGGGCGTCCGCTGGCGCTGGGGATCGGCAACATGCTCCTGCTCGATACGCCCGCGGGCTGGCGGCGGCTCCCCGTCGGACATGGTGGCGGAGGGATTCGCCGTATCCTGGCCTGGGAGCAGGGCAGGGAGCGGCGGCTCTTCGTGCTGGCCGGGGCGGGCCTCTTCTGCTCGCGCGATGACGGCGAGAGCTGGCAGGCCGTGCATGACGAGCTGCCCTGGCAGCGCATCGTCGATGTCGCCTGCAGTGCGAGCCGGCTCGTTGTCCTCCTCAGCGGGGGAGCGGTCTATAGCTGCCGTCTGGCGTAAGGAAAGGAGGCCGTCATGGGGCATTACGATGTTGTCGTGGTAGGCGGTGGTCCGGCGGGCAGCACCACTGCTGCGCTGACCAGGCGCTATGCGCCGCATCTGCGCATCCTCCTGCTGGAGCGAGCGCACTTTCCGCGCCATCACGTAGGCGAGTCGCTGCTGGCGGGCGCCTCGCCAGTGCTCGAGGAGATGGGGGCCTACGACAAAGTGGCGCGGGCCGGCTTTCTAGAGAAACTGGGGGCGACCTTCATCTGGGGGCACGGCCGGGCGCCCTGGGGCTTTGAGTTTGACGATCTCATCTCGCAGCTTGTGGCCCAGGGGTGGCGTCTACCACAGCTCTACACGCGGGCCTGGCAGGTGCGCCGCGCTGAGTACGATCAGCTCCTGCTCGAGCATGCCGCCAGCCTGGGGGTGGAGGTCCGGCAGGGGGCGCAGGTGACGCGCGTGCTCTGAGATGCGGGCACGGAGCGGGCCACCGGCGTGGAGTACAGCGACGAGCACGGGCTGCATGAGGTGCGCTGCACCTGGCTGCTAGACTGCAGCGGGCAGAGCGCCCTGCTGGGCCATGCCTTAAAGCTGCGCGAGTATGATCCCCAGATGAATAACTACGCCCTCTTCGGCTACTGGCAGGGAGCGAAGTGGCTCTACGAGTACACGGGCTACCCCGAATTGACGCGCATCTGCATCATCACCACGCCGCGCGGCTGGATCTGGTATATCCCGCTGAAGCGCGACGTAATGAGCGTGGGCTTTGTGACGCATCGCCAGACCCTGCGAGAGCTGAAGGAGCTGCCCGGCGGACCAGAGGCACTCTACCGTGAGGAGCTGCAGGCCTGTCCCGAGGTACGCGAGCTGCTCAGCGAGGCGCGGCTCGTGCGCATCGCAGCCGACCAGCGGCGCGACGTCTGCGCGATCCAGGACTGGTCGTACAGGAGTCGCCGGCTCACTGGCGCCGGCTGGGCGCTGGTGGGCGATGCCGCCGGCTTTGTCGATCCCATCCTCTCCTCCGGAGTCATGCTGGCCCACGAGCTGGGGCAGAAGGCGGCCTACACACTCGTCTCGACCTTCGCCTCCTCCTGCGATGAGGAGATCGCCGCCTTCTGGGCCTTCTATGAGCAGACCTATCAGACCTGCCTGCAGGCCTATCGCGATATGGCGGCCTTCTGGTACAGCAATAATTTCTCACTGGAGAGCTGGTTCTGGGAGGCGCGGCGCATTCTGGCGCGCAGTGGCAGCGACCTCAATCTGAGCGATCGTCAGGCCTTCACGCGCCTGGCCTCCGGCTATGCCACGCGCGCGGAGTCGCTCAGCCTCTTCGGCAGCTATCCGCTGCACGAGGCGCGCCAGTTGCTCAACGGCCTCTTCGGGGCGCCCTACCGCGAAGAGGAGCTGCGGGCGGCCTACGCTGACCGGCCGCTGCGCCTGCGCGACGCCCTGATCACCGACGGCCTCTATTTCTACCAGGGGGCAGTGCGCAGGACGCGGCGCGTCGTCAACCGGCGGACGCGGCGCTATCTAGATCTGCATCCTGGCGAGGAGGTGCTACTCGACCTCTTCGACGGCCAGCACACCCTGGCGGACGCCACTGAGGTGGTAGCGGCCCTGCAGGCGCTGCCGCAGACGGCGCGCATGCCCATGCGTGAGGCGCTCGATCTGCTGGTGCAGCTTGAGCTGATCGAGGTCCTGGCCTGAGGGCGTGTGAGGAGGCCGTGGCGGAGCTGGCAGACGTGTGCTACAATCGTACTGAAGAGGGACTGCTGTAGCAGCGGCAGAAGAGGAACATGTCTGCAGCGCCTCTCGACGTACACGCGGAGGCGCAGAGAGGGGGAGACGATGCGACAATGGATGCACAGCTGGCCTGGATTGCTGCTCTGGCTGCTGGCCGGTGGGCTGATCGGCCTGGCGCTGCTGGCCGTTGATGTCTGGTTTGTGGCGCTGCCCCTGGCCTTGCTGGGGGCGGGACTGGGCGGCCTGGCGCTGCGCTTCGCCGGGCGCCGCTATCTGCCGGGCCTCCTCATAGGGTTCGGTCTGCTGCCGGGACTCTGGCTGCTCGGCGAGATAATCAGCGCCGGACGGCCCTGCAGCAACATGATGGTCCTCGTGCAGGGCAGCCCGACGCCCAGAGCGGTCAGCTGTAGCGAGCTGCCCGGCAGCTATGACCTGCTCTGCGCGGTCCTGCTGCTCCTGGCCCTCGTAGGTGGCGGCTGGCTGCTGCTCCGGCTATGGCGTGCCCGCCGGCCGGGGCCGGCCGACATCGCAGCCTGCTCCGGCCCGTAGCGCGGGCGGAGCGCAGGGAGGCCTGCGGAGGCAGAGGAGACTCAGCGCGAGCCGGTCTCCTGCCGGACCCAGTGCAGGTAGCCCTGGCTCCCCGTAGACAGCTCGACGGCGATGATCTCCGGCTCCTCGTAAGGGTGGAGGCTGCGGATCAGCTCCTCCAGGGCCGGGTAGAGATCCGCCCGGGTTTTCGCGCTGCAGACCCATTCCCGGGCCTCTTCCAGGGTGCCCTGCCACCAGTAGAAGCTGCTGATGGGGCCGGAGATCTGCACGCAGGCGGCCAGGCGCTCCTGAACGAGGCGTTGCGCGAGGGAGCGGGCCCCCTCCTCGGAATCGATCGTCGTGCGCACTTCAAGAAACTCGGCCATGCTGCTCTATCCTTTCGTTCCACAAGAGAGAGGGGAGATTGCGAAGAACTCCCGGCTGAGCGTCTGGATCTGGCGTTCTCTGCGCCACGCTGGTGGGATACGCTGATAGACCTCGAGGACCTCATTATAGCGTTTCTGGCTGCTCAGCGCCAGGGCCATTTCAACGCTTTGCCGCACGTAGCGCGCAAAGAGATCCAGCTCACCCATCAGGCGAGCCGCGTCGGCCTGATAGGTGAGCGTTTCGTTCGTAGAGCGCTCCGAGACAGAGGGGAGATCGATACTTCTAGTGACAGCCTCCCAGCCGCGGCGCTGGTAGCCGGAGTCAGGATAGAACTGACTCAGCTCCAGATACATCTTGCCTTCCCACTGATAGAGGACGTTGAGGCCACACTCGGCGTAGGTGAAGCTCGGGTCCAGCTCAGGAGAGACAGGAAAAGCGTCCTGAGCCATCTGGAGAGAGAGGAGGGCGTTCCGTTCATCGCCGCACTGGGCGTAGGCCTCAGCGAGGCCCATCGCCACATCGCTGCGCAGCAGCGAGTCCTTCTCGCCGAGAACGCGCAGGGCCTCCTCAAAGGCCTGAATGGCCTGGCGCGGGCGGCGCGGGCGGTAGCAGAAGGAGTAGAGGTGTAGCCCAGGTACATCAAGGCAGCGCAGGTCAGGCTGGCGTCGGCTGCGGCGCGGCTGCAGCGGATAGCCTCATGACAGTACTTCTCGCGCCCGGCAGTATCCAGGCGGTGCATCGCAAGGATCGCCTGCAAGATATTGGCCTGCGTAGCCAGGCGGGCGGCAACCCGTTGGTAGCGCGACGGATGGAGAGCCAGTTGCGTCAGCGTGGGGGCGAAACGTGGCAGGACCTCACGCACGGCTGTCAGGCCGTCGCCCTTGAGCAGGTGCCAGCAGGCGGCCAGGCTGGCAGCACACTGGGGGAGAAACTCCTCGGCGAGCGTCTCGCCGCTCCAGTCGGGGCGCCTCCAGGAGAGGAGCACCGTCGGCAGTGCTGCGATAGTTACCAGGGCCTCGCGGCGCGAGAGCTGCAGCGCCTGCTGCGTGGTAGAGGATTGAAGGGTCTCATCAATCATAGCAAGCTCCTGGTCGATCAGCGTCTGTACCTCTTCGCAGTCGAGTGCATGACCGCGCCAGGTGCCGATCCTGTAGATGATCTGAGCCAGCCTGATGCCGAGCCAGATGGCCGGGTCGCCCGACTCAACCTCACTCCTGACGAGGGAGATCGTCAGGAGCGGCACGCTGGTGAGCGAGCCAGCAGGGGCCGGCGGCGGCGCAAGGGCCGGCGGCGGTGCAGGCCCCAGGGCTGGTACTGGCATCGGGGCAATGAGGCCGAGTTGATCGGCCGTCATCTCAAAGATCGCGCAGAGCTTTTCCCGATAGTAGGGTCCTGGTCGCCGTTTCCCCCGTTCCCAGCGTGCAACGTCTTTGGGGGTGACAGCGACACCAGGAAAGCGTTGTTGCAGCTCGCTCACCAGGCGCTCACGGGACCAGCCGCGCAGCTCGCGTGCCCGTCTGAGTAGAGCGTTAGCCTCTCGTGGAGGAGGATCTTCACCGCTCGCGTTCATCGCTCTCTCCTCTAGTGTAACCCAATCTGATCACTCCTACCATACTATTTCGTGCAAAAGCGACAGGCCGGGGAGCTGGCCCCCTGCTGGCCCCCTCCTCCTGGCTCCGTGCTCCCTCCCTGGCTGGCCCCCCGCCGGAGGTGTTCCGGGCAGGGCGGGTGGGCTATCATTACAGCGGAAGAGGAGTCTCTTCAGAGTCTATATCGTGCTACAGGTCATGTCAAGCAGTCAAGCATCCTATACTGCAAGAGGAGGTCTATGGTGACCTTAGATGTGTGGTTACTCTCTACGATTGTACTGCTGAGCCTGGTGGCCGGGCTGGTGCTTGGGATCTGTCTGGCCCGGCCAGCCCTACCCTATCACCACCGCTAGCGAGGCAGGCGGCCAGCAGGAGCCTTCCAGAAAGCCGATCGCCTGGATCAAGGCGATCCAGGCGATCGGTGTGTCACAACAAGCAGGAAACCCAGGGCGTGAGGGTGTGGGATGGAGTAATCTCATGCAGCGAGCCATCAGCGTAGCACGAAGCGGCGCGCTTTTCTCCGCATCTCCTCCTCATGCGCAATGAAGACGCTGGCCGTGCTGCTCGGGTAGGTCACGCGGAAGCCATCATAGTTCGGGTAGAGCGTCCCATCGTCCTGCAGGCCCGTCAGAATCCAGAACTGATCCCCGTTGCCGTTCAGGCGAGCGACCGTGTCGGTCCACTGGGTATAGATGGCGTCGCGTGTCGTCAGGTCGAGCCAGCCGAACTCTTCGAGGACGACCGGTTTGCCCAGAGCGTGCCCGTCGTGGATATGATCGCTGATCCACTGCAGCGACCAGGCGTTATCCTTGCCCCAGTAGTCGGGGTAGAGGTGCAGCGTGCCGTAGTCCACGGTAGGCAGCGAGACCAGATAGCGCCAGTCGACGCCCTGGCTGCCGTTGCGCGTCCAATCGCTATTACCCGGCTCATTGTACCAGCCCTCATCGCCGACAGAGACCAGGTGCAGCCGGTCCATGCTCTTGATGAAAGCACTCATCTCACGGACCCAGGCAGTGAGGGTGGCGCACGAAGGATCGGACTGGCAGCGTGGCTCATTGGCCAGCTCCCAGGTCATGATCGTCGGATCGTAGAGCAGGGGGCGGCCCGTATAGCGATTAACGCGGTGGATGAAGTGGCGCACATACTGCTTATAGGCCTCTTTGATGGCCGGGTCAGTGTAGAAGGCATCATGGCCGCTGGCGCCGAACCAGGCAACGTACTGGTCCATGCCGCCGAAGTCATCCCAGTTGTTGACGAGGGGAACCACGAGCTTGATACCCAGCTGGCCGGCGCGCCAGACCGTGTAGTCGAAGCGCTCATAGCCGTCTTCGGGATAGACCCCTGGCGCAGACTGCATCACAAAGCCGTTGTGCGGCTGGCCGTCGAGGAAGCCCCACAGCCGCAGCACGGGGAGGCCCATAGCGGCGACGTCCTTGAGGACGTCATCGATCATGAAGTGGGACTGATAGTGCAGATAATAGTTGTTGGTGCCGGCAAAATAGAATGGCTCGTCATCCAGCACAAAGAACGGGCCGTGGCGCTCGACGAAACTCTCGCGCCTGTGTCGCATACTGGACGCGGAAGCGGTCGTTGGTGCTGGTGCTGGCGTCCCGGCGCGCGCGAAAGCCGTGTTCGCGGCTGTGGCTCCGAGGCCAAGAGCGGCAGCGGCGCTGAGAAAGGCCCTGCGGCCCAGCCGTCGTATCCCGTGTGCATCCTGCATAGGATCGCGTACTCCCTTCCTGGTCGTCTGGCTTCGCACTGGCTATTCAGAGAAACATGTCAACGTTTCAATGAATAGTTTCCACGGATGAATGATAGCATCCTTATCGGTACTTGTCAATACTGCGCCTTCTAAAGGTCAGGATAGCTGCTACCGGGGCTGCCCGGCCTGGAGATTGACAGAGCTGCCTCTGAATGTTATCTTTTCATTAGAAATTTCTCATGATCGCTGATCTTCTGGAGGAACCATCTTGGCAAACGCTGTCACCCTGAAGGACATCGCCAGAGCGGCTGGCGTGTCCGTGGGGACCGTCTCGCGGGTCTTCAACAATCATGGCAATGTCACAGAGGAGATGCGCCAGCGCGTACTGAGGGCGGCGGCGCAGCTTGGCTATTTTGGAGGAGGGAGGCAGGATGAGCGGGCGCGGGAGGGCGGTAGTGGCAGCGGTGGGAGCGGAGGAGGGCGTCCGGTGCGTGAGATTGGCTTTCTCTTCTGCTCCTTTCTGCCCAAGAACGCAGTGGCCACCAACCCCTTCTGGTCGCCCATTCTCCACGGAGTGGAGAGCGAGGCGCGGCGCTCGAACATCAAGGTGGCCTATCGCTCCATCAGTGAGGTGCAGCACGATCCCGATCGTCTCCTGACGATGCTCTACGAGATGCGGCTCGGTGGAGCGCTGCTGGTCGGGCCGGCCGATGCGGAGACAGTGGAGGTAGTGCGCCGGGCGGGGGTGCCGCTGGTGCTGGTCGACAACTATCTGCCGCAGACGGATGCGGTCCTGGGGAACAACCTGGAGGGGGCGCGCGAGGCCACAGAGTATCTGATCAGCATGGGGCATCGGCAGATTGCCTTTATCGGTGGTCCCTTCGCCGAGGAGAGGGCCGGCGAGCGCGTCAATCGCGTCTACACGATCGAGCGGCGGGCCCAGGGCTACCGCATGGCCATGTTAAACGCCGGCCTCCCCGTGCTGCCGGAGCTGTGCGAGGATGGGGCGCTCTCGACGAAGGGAGGCTATCTAGCCTGTCAGCGCCTCTGCGAGTCCGGGCGGCCCTTCAGCGCCATCTTCTGTGCCAACGATGAGATGGCCGTAGGGGCCTTGAAGGCCCTGCGCGAGGCGGGGCGGGCAGTGCCGGAAGAGGTCTCGCTGGTGGGCTTTGATGATATTGCGCTGGTGGAGCATCTCACGCCGCCGCTGACAACGGTGCGCGTCAATAAGGAGGCGCTGGGGGCGGTGGCGGTGCGCCGCCTGCTCACGCTAGCCAGCGATCCCGATCCGGTCCCTGTGGTCAGCATGCTGGAGGTCGAGCTGGTGCGGCGGGGGTCGGTCAGTCATCCCCCGTCCCTCTGAGGACGGAGCGGGCCGCTGTGGCGAGGGGGCGGCAGGTGAGCGCTGCTGCCTGTCACGAGCGCGCGAATACATCTATAGCGCTGTAGCAGGCAGGCAGCCTATTCTAGAGACGAGCGAGGAACGATGGTCGCACATACATCGCCGAACGGCGTGCTGGTCTTTCACGATCCGGCCTATCCCCGGGCCTGTGCCAGGGAGGCCTTGCAGGAGCTGGTCCCTTTCCCCTTTGAGGTCTGTGGCGCCGACGAGCTGGCGGCGCGGCTCGAGGCGGGGTGTCGCCTGCTGATCTCATTTCAGGCGCCCGTCTTCCCCGAGGCGGCCTGGCCGGCGCTGCTGCGTTTTCTAGAAGGCGGGGGCCATCTGGCGCTTTTTGGCGGCATGCCCTTCTCGCGTCCCGTCACGGAGGCGGGCGAGGTTGAGCCAGAGCAGGAGGCCTATACGCGCCAGCTCTCTCTGGGACCATTCTTCCGCATTGAGCGAGAGGAGCAAGAGGCGGCGCCACAGCTGCAGGCCTCCCAGGAGGCACTCTTTCTGCAGGGGTGTCCGCTGGAGGTGGCTTCGGGACGCGCTGGCCGCTTCTGGGCCTGCTATCCGAAGCTGACGCAGACCTCCTTCTACCCAGAAGAGATCGGCTCGGCGGGTCCTCTGGATACGCTGCTGCGGCCGCTGATCTTCGCCGTGGCGCCAGTGGCGCAGGTGGAGGAGCGCATCGCCACGCCAGCCTTTGTGCTCGATCAGCGCTCCGGGCGTTTTCGCGGGGGACGCTGGCTGCTCTCCCTCTGGGAGCCGGCCGAGGAGCGCGACTGGCTGGCGCTGGGCGAGGCCATACGCCGGCTGATCGCCTTTGCGGCGGAGGGGGCGCTGGTCGTGGATGTGCGCCCCACGCTGGCCTGTTATCGTGAGGGCGAGGCGCCGGCCCTGCTGGTGACGCCGGGAGACGGCCGCGAGCTGCAGATGCGCATTCAGGTCACGGCAGCGCGCAGCGGGGCGCGGCTGCAGGCCTTCGAGCTGGCCGAGCCTGGCTCGCCGCTGCCCTATGAGAAGTATCTGCAGTTACAGCCCCTCTCTGAGCCGGGCCTCTACCGCATCAGTGTGCAGTATCGCGCGGCCGGGGGGCAGTGGCTGGCGCTGGAGAACGGCTTCTGGATCTGGGACGAGGCCCTGGTGGAGGCCACGCGCGGCAGGCGCCTGGTGGCGGGGCGCGACGCATTCTATCAGGATGGCCAGCTCTTCACGGTCTGTGGCACCACCTATATGGATAGCCGCGTGCAGCGCCTCTATCTGCGCCTGCCCAATCCGGCGCGCTGGGATCGCGATATGGCTGAGATGCGGGCGGCGGGAATCAACCTGCTGCGCACGGGGATCTGGACGGCCTGGCGCGAGGTGATGCCCGTGGCGGGGGTGCCGACAGAGCAGGTGCTGCGCGCCCTGGATGCCTTTGTGATGACGGCCTGCGTCCATGATCTGCAGGTGATCTTCACCTTCTTCGCCTTCTTCCCGCCGCTCTTCGACGGCGAGAATCCCTGGCTCGATCCGCGGGCCGTGGAGGCGCAGGAGCGCTTCATCGCGCTGCTGGCGCGGCGCTATGCACGAGTTGAGCTGCTCTCCTGGGACCTGATCAACGAGCCGAGCTTTGGCGATCCGCGGCGGGCCTTTGCGCAGCGGCCGCTGCCGAACGAGGATCGCTTTGAGGTGGCGGCCTTCGCAGACTGGCTCAAGGAGCGCTATTCCCTGGAGGAGCTGCGGCGGCGCTGGCGGGAGACGCCGGCCGATCTCCCCTCCTGGGAGGAGCTGCGCCTGCCCCACGAGCATGACTATGCCACCTCGGTGCGCGATACGACGTTGCGGGCCAGCTTGAAGGTGGCCGACTACACGCGCTTCTCCCAGGAGATGTTCACGCGCTGGGCGGCGCGCATGTATCGGGCCATTCGCGCGGCTGGCAGCCAGACGCTGGTGGGGGTAGGCCAGGATGAGGCGGGGGCGCGCCTGGCGCCGCAGTTCTACGCCGCAGCGGTCGACTACACGACGACCCATCCCTGGTGGAACGTTGAGGATCTCCTCTGGGATATGCTGCTCGATAAGACGCTGGAGCGGCCCAATCTCATCCAGGAGATCGGCGTCATGCTGGTGCGCGGGCTCGATGGGCGGCCCTGGCGCAGTGAGCAGGCCAATGCCTGGCTGCTTGAGCGCAAGCTGATCACGGGCCTGATCGCGCGCGGAGCGGGCCTGGTGCAGTGGCTCTGGCATACGAACGGGGGGATGACGAGCGATAACGAGAATAGCATCGGCCTGGTGCGTGTCGATGGCAGCGCCAAGCCGGAGCTGACGGTCATGCGCGCGTGTGCGCGGCTCCTGCAGGCGCTGGCCGGCGAGCTGCTGGAGCCGCCGACGCCGGAGGTCTGGCTGGTGATCCCCTATGGGCAGTGGTTTGCCCGCCCGGAGCTGGGGAGCTGGCCGACGCAGCAGGCGGTGCGGGCCCTGGCCTACGAGCTGGGGGTGATTCCGCAGCTCGTAGGGGAGGCGCACCTGGCGCGCCTGGTGACGCTGGCGGAGGCGGGCCAGGCACCGCGCTGCGTGATCGTGCCGGCGCTGCAGCTCTGCGATCCCGCTGCCTGGTTCGCCCTGCTCGACTATGTTTCCCGGGGGGGTGAGGTGCTGGTGAGCGGGGTCATCGGGCGCGATCTGCATCTGCTCCCCTTCGATCCGCGTCTGGAGGGCGCGGACCCTGGGGGTGATCCGGTGCCGGTGGCGGCCTGGGAGGAGCTGCGTGATGCCCAGGGGCGGGTCTACCGGCTGACCTTTAGCCAGGAGAAGATCGGCTGTGTCAGCAAGGCGCATCAGCGGCTGGAGGTCTATCGCCTGGGCCGCGGACGCCTCATCTGGTGCGGCCTGCCGCTGGAGCTGGCGGACGAGGTGCCGGTGATCGCCCGGCTCTATCGCCAGCTCCTGCCTGAGACGCCGCTGGAGCCTTCCGTGGGCCTGGGGCGGCGCGGACGGCCGCTGCTGATTGCCAGGCGGCCGCTGCGCCAGGGGACGCTGATTCTGGTCGTCTCGGAGGCGGGCCAGCGCCAGGAGCTGCGGCTCGCGGAGGGAAGGACGATCGCCGTTGAGGCGGAACGCGCGGGGGCGCTGATCGTGCGCGCCGGGCAGGAGCTGCAGGTCTCTGGCGGTGTGATGCTGCTCGACTGAGGAGGTGGCTGCTGGTCTGTGAGGCGCGGCGCGGCGAACCGGGCAGATCTCGACAGGGCGGGCTAGATTGGGTATACTCTAGATATGATGCAGCTCCAGGGTCTGCTGCCGCGCAGACCGGGCGGGCCGGCGCGCTCTGGCTGGCCTGCTGGCGCTGGCGGGCGGGTCTCGCCAGGGCGGGCTGCCGTATGCTCGTAGCAAGGACCCCTTATCGATTGTCAGGTCGCCTCGCTGCCCTGCGTGCGCGCTGAGGTGGCCACGGCTGCCTGGGGCATCTCTGCGGGTGTGCTGCGTCGCACTGCGCTGGGTGACGCTGTCGCTACGGTGGCGTTGTGTGGCGCTGGGTGGCGCTGCGAGGCGTGACGTCGTGTGGCGCTATCGCTGCGAGGCGCTGCGAGGCGTTGTCGCTGGGTGGCGTTGCGAGGCGCTGTCGCTACGTTGTGTTGCGCTGCGAGGCGTGGCGTCGTGTGGCGCTATCGCTGCGAGGCGCTGCGAGGCGTTGCGAGGCGCTGTCGCTACGGTGGCGTTGCACTGCGTTGTGTTGCGCTGTGTGGCGCTGTCGCTGGGTGGCATTGCACTACGTTGCGCTGGGTGGCGTTGCGAGGCGCTGTCGCTACGTTGTGTTGCGCTGCGCTGCGTGGCGTTGCGAGGCGCTGATCTCGCTCGGATCTGGACCCCTGGGAAGCCCGTGCCTCTCTCCCCTGTGGAGAATGTTCTGTTGACAGCGCGGTTGAGCGCTTGTTCAAGGAGGAATGCATGACAACGCTCTCAGAGACGAGTCCCGTCACCGTGCGGCGGATGCTGCCGATCCTCGCGGCCAGCACCGTCGGAACCGCCATCGAATGGTATGATTTCTTCCTCTACGGTTTTCTCGCTGCGACGGTCTTCCCGAAGCTCTTCTTCCCGGAGCTTGATCCGGTGGCGGGGACGATCGCTGCCTTCACCACGAACTTCGTGGGCTTTTTCGCGCGGCCGCTCGGCGGGGCCTTCTTCGGCTGGTTCGGCGACCGTGTCGGGCGCAAATCGACGCTGATCGCCACCTTGCTGCTCATGGGCATCGCCACGGCCCTCATGGGGCTGCTGCCCGATTACAAACAGATCGGGCTGGCGGCGCCGCTCCTGCTCTCCATTCTGCGCTTCCTGCAGGGGGCCGGTGTGGGAGGCGAGTGGGGCGGCTCGGTGCTGCTCTCCATGGAGTTTGGCGACCATCGGCGGCGTGGCTTCTGGATGAGCTGGCCGCAGACGGGGGTCCCGCTGGGGCTGGCGCTGGCAGCCATCGCTGTGCTCGGCTTCCAGGCCATCTTCCCGGGGGCGGCCTTCCTCACCATCGGCTGGCGCATCACCTTCCTCTTAAGCGTGCTGCTCATTCTGGTGGGTCTCTACATCCGGCTGCGCATCCTGGAGACGCCGGCCTTCCGGCGCGTGAAGGAGGAGGGGCGAGTGGCGCGCGTCCCTCTGCTCGAGGTGATCTCACGCTACTGGCGCGAGATCATCCTCTCGGCCCTCTTGCGCTCGGCGGAGCAGGCGCCCTTCTATCTCTTCACGACCTTCATTCTCTCCTATGGCGTCAAGACGCTGCATTTGAGCTCGAGTCTGCTCTATGCTGGCCTGGTGATCACGGCGGTCTGCAGCCTGATTCTGATGCCGACCTGGAGCCATATCTCTGACCGGGTGGGGCGCAAGCGCTGGTACATGATCGGCTGCGTCCTGATGGCGGCCTATGCCTTCCCCTACTTTGTGTTGCTGGCGACGCGCAACCCGGTGGTGGTGCTGATCGCCATGGTGCTCTCGATCAGCTTCTGCCATGACTGGCTCTATGGCCCGCAGGCGGCGCTGATCTCGGAGCGCTTTGGCACGCGGCTGCGCTACAGCGGGGCCTCGCTCGGCTATCAACTGGCCTCGATCACGGCGGGGGGACCGGCGCCCATCCTGGCGACCTGGCTGGTAGCGAACACGCACAGCTTGCTGGGGCCGACGGTGCCGACCTACACGCTGATCGCCGCCTTCATCATCTTCATGGCGCTGGTCTCGTTCATCTCGACGGCCCTGCTCGGCCGCGAGCTGGCAGGCCAGGCGGCGGTCGAAGATGTCGAGGAGGCCGCGCCGGTGGTGGAAGCGCAGGGGGCGTCCTGACCTGAGCGAGACGGTCCTGGACGGTCCTGGACGGTCCTGGACTGGCGTGCGGCCCCTCTCTGGCGGGGGACGCCAGGCGGCGGGGGCCTGGTGGCTCCGGGCCTCCCCGCCGCTCCTGTCTGCGTGTCTCTCCGGGGCCTGAGCCTGGAGGCGCGCGGGTGGCAGCGTGTCAGCCGCCGGAGGGCGGGAGCGGCTCTCCATGGGCCTCCAGGCTGGCTGCTGGCGTCTCCGCCCTCGTCTTCGTCTTCGTCTCTGTCTTCGTCTCCATCTCCATCTCCGTCTTCGTCTTCGTCCTCGTCTCCATCTCTGTCTCCGTCTCCGTCTCGTCCTCCTCGCTGCTCCGCCAGACGCCGGGTCTGATCTGCGGCTCGGCCTTGAGCAGGTCCAGCAGCTCGTCGAGCCGCTCGTAGTCTGAGAGGGCGAGGCGCTGGCCGTGGCGCCCGATGATCTCGCAGGTGCCGCTGAGCTGACCGGTGTAGATGATGCCGATCTCCTTCCAGCGCAGGGCTGTGCACTGCCAGTGCTGCAGCCTGCGCTCGCGCTGGAGCAGGCCGTGTTCGCCAAGCAGCAGGCGCAGGCTGCGGGCGCTGAGCAGCCTGCGCTGCGCGAGGAGGATGCTGCTCAGCAGGAGGAGGTCGCCGCCCAGGATGAGCAAGGGGCTGGCGCTAGCGTGGACGCTGCCGAGCAGATGCAGCAGGAGGGCGGCCTGCAGCAGGAGGGCGGCGATGCCCAGGCAGATGAGGGCGCGGGCGATGATCGTGTAGAAGCGGATGATGCCGGAGCGCAGCCCGAAGCTGTGCCGGAGGGTGCCAAGCCCGGCTTCTGCGAGCAGATGGCGCTCGTCGAGGGAGCGCTGTGCCAGAATCTTCTCCATGGGAGGGCCTGCTCCTCTCTTCGTACGTGATGCCTGTTGCTGCAAGGATACCGCAGAGCGGGTGAGATGTCCAGCCTCCCTCTGGGGCCTGGCTGCTCCGGTGCGCCCTGGCCTTGTCCCCTGACGGGCGCCGTGATCGAGGCGCCGCTCGAGGCGCGACTCGTGGCACTGATGGGAGCGGCGGCTCGAGGCGTGGCTCGTGGCCGCTGACGAGCGCCGTGATCGAGGCGCCGTGATCGAGGCGTGACTCGAGGCCGCTGACGGGCGCCGTGATCGAGGCGCGGCTCGAGGCGTGACTCGTGGCACTGATGGGTGCGGCGGCTCGAGGCGTGACTCGTGACCGCTGACGGGCGCCGTGATCGAGGCGCCGTGATCGAGGCGTGACTCGAGGCGTGGCTCGAGGCGTGGCTCGAGGCCGCTGACGGGCACCGTGATCGAGGCGCCGCTCGAGGCGCGACTCGTGGCACTGATGGGAGCGGCGGCTCGAGGCGTGACTCGAGACGTGACTCAAGAGGGAGGAGGCTGGTCCGTGTCTGCATCGCTGAAGAGCAGGACGAAGCCCTGGGCGATCATGGCGGCCGTCAGAAAGTAGAAGAGGGCCTCTTCGAGGGGAACGTTGCCCAGCCGCAGGCCGAGCAGCAGGGCCGGCTGGAAGAACCAGATGTGCTGCTGGATGGCGACGGCGTCGCTGAGCGTCAGGTAGGTGCCGATGATGACGACGGCGAGGGGCCAGCGGTGCCGCGTGGACCAGAGCTTGCGCCAGCCGACGAGCCATTGCAGGCCCAGGATGGGTAGGGCCCAGGCCAGTAGGAAGAGGAGATAGAGCCAGTGGCCGGCTGCAGGGACGGTGAGCGAGATGATGGACCTGATGAGCGTGATAGCCATGATGGGCATGGTGCTTATGGCTCCTCTGGTTCGTGCTTCGGCCGCGGCCGGGGGCGCCGCTGCCAGGGCTGCAGCAGGGCGTAAACGAGCAGGCTGGTGAGCAGGGTTTCGAGCAGGGAGAAGAGGTACTCTTCGGGCGGGATGAGCCAGAGGCGCAGGCCCCAGGTCTGCTGCGGCGTCCAGTTCCAGATGCCCCAGGCGACGGCCGTATGGTCCCAGGGGGCCATGGCCAGTAGCACGGGCAGGGAGAGTAGGCTGACGGTGAACCAGAAGCGGCGGCTGCTCAGGCGGCGGCGTAGTGCTAGCGCCAGGATGAGCAGGGCGCTGGGCCCGAGCAGGAAGATGAGTAGAAAGGTGGCGTAGGTCATCGATCGGACTCCGTTCTGATGTGGGTGGCCGGGCGGGCGCGATGTCTGGGGCGCGATCTCATCGCGCCCCAGTAATAGGGGTGCGATGAGGATCGCGCTACTTGGGCGCGATGAGGATCGCGCCCCTACTATTACTATGACGACGACGGGGAGCGCGATGGGGATGGGAATGGGACGCGAAGAGGATGGGAATGGGGGGCGATGACGATGGGGGGCGAAGAGGATGGGGCGCGATGAGG
>JBHOQN010000075.1:0-22443 GCA_042408965.1 Ktedonobacteraceae bacterium | reverse complement strand
GGACTGGATCAGGACGGGGCACCTGTCAATTGCCCCTGATGCATCGGACAAAGAAGCCAAAGCTGTACGCCTGCAAAGGTATGCAGAGTTGCGGTGGAGTCTAGATGCAAGCCTCCGGCTTCTAGCCGGAGGTGATTGACTCAGACTCCTTATAATTGTTGAAATATGATAGATGGTACTGATCTCGAAAAAAACCAGTTACTGTGAGCATTTCATCTCCCGAATGCTCACGCAGCGATCCTCGCGTACCTTTTCAAGGGGCACCAGAGTGGTTCCTGCTGGCAGCATAGCCGCACAGCGGCAGTCACGGCTGACGGCTTGCGTGGGACGATCGAAGCGGTCCGACTGAAACCTCCTGGGATGCTGTCTGAGCAGGGGAGACGTCAGAAAGAGAGGAGCAGCCCGTTTGCGATGGAAACCGGGAGTGAAACCGCTGCTGCCACCACAAGCTAGCCTCGCCATTGCTCCCGGGGTCGCTGCTCATATTACCGCCACAGCCGCTCCTGGTATGCCATGAATCGGCCTGGCGGGCGTATTCCTGGCTCAGGAGCATAGCGAGCCAATCATGAAAATATTGACAATGATGGACTGATTTGTTATTATTCCCCTTGTAGAAAGCTCAACGACTGTTCCAATCAGGCACCAGGCTATCTCTCTTGTGGAACCGCCTGGCCTGGCACCGGGTCAGGTAGAGCAAGAGGCCAGTTCCTTCTAAACAGGCATGAGCAGGAGCGATCCCGGTAAAGGAGCCTGGAATCTCTTCCATGCCATGGCCCTCCAGGCCCAGGCCGTGAGCGAGCACGGGCCATCAGATACATCTGGATCGGCGGGTTGCCATACCTGGCGCATAGAGAGCGCAATGTCGGGCCGTTGCACAAGCGTCTTCACGATGAAATAGTTCTGGTCTGACAACGGGAGGGAAACGTCGAGGAACCAGGAAAAGCTCTGTTCTGCGACTGAGATGGACACACTGGCGTGCCTGGAAGCATCTGGGCAATTTTTTGCCCAAACAGGCCCGGCATCTGGTTCAGAACCATAGTGGTGATTGTGCTCATAGATCGCAAAGTGAGCGACAGGTGCACAACCTCCTTCTGGCATGGTCCATTGCCGACAGCAGCCGGGGAACCTTCTGGCGGATGCTGACTTGCACGCCCATCTGGCGAGGGAGCGGACCAAGGGGTAGGACGGCGGCGAAGCGCTCCTCCCCAGAGCCACCAGGGCTGTTCAGATCCTGGGCACCCGCTGGCTCTGCCTGCGCTGCATCTGCAGTGGAACGCACAATGGCCAGACGGTGAGCGCTGCCCAGAATCTGTTGGCTCCAGCCGCGGAGGGAGGCATAGGCCAGGAACCGTCAGTACGGAGGGACGTCGTGGTGACGCGGTGGGCACCAGAGGTCGCAAGCTGCAGCCGGGACTGGTGAGTGCATGCAGTAGGAACCTTTGAGGACAAAGGTATGCGACAGCTCTCCAGGGATAGGAGTACAGTGTCTACCCGCACGCATCCGACGGCCTTCTACCAGATGAGGACGCAAGAGCGCGTTCAAGCGCTTCCAGACCTGATCGGACGCCAGATGCAGACCCTGCTCCGCGGTCAGACCAGCATCCGTTCCCTTGATGTGCTGAAGGCCAGGCCCCGTCCGCCTGAGCAGCTCAGTGGCGCTCCAGCAGTCGGCTTGCAGCCCCCGGAGCGGAGCGCGCTCTGGGAACATGTTCCTTCCTCGCGAAGCATCGCTAGCCCCAGCGTAAGTCCACCCACCGCTCGTGGAGAACAGGCTCGCAGCGCTGACCAGATCCGCATCGTCTCCAGGGCAGCTCTTGGGCTTGTCGCAGCTATCTCCCCCATAGGCAGTGAGGCAGAGCGCAAACCGACTCCGCTCGCTTTCACTGCGGTCGCCAGGGCCCTTGTCCTGGACATCACCTGCCCACCGCCAGAAGCGCCTGGTCGATGCAGGACGTATCCCTCCTCCCTCGCCGGCCAGGGCCCGATCACAGAGCGACGCGGCCTCGCTGCCGTGTGCCGTCGTACCAGCAGAGAGCCAGCCGTTTCAGCATCCATACACTCGCACGGAGAACATTCCCACGGTCATCATCCACAAACACTACTCTGGGAATACGAGGTTGAGATGAGCAGGTCGAGAAGAGAGTTATGCGGGCACATCGCTATAAATGGTAGCAGTTTGGCAGCCTTATATGCGCCGTGACCAATGGAGAAAGGGACCAGGCGGACTACGTTCTCAGACCAGGCCCTGGTGTGCCAGCACTCTGCAGGGACCACCATTAAGAAAGGGACGAGACCATGCAGCATGCAAACCTCCACAGGAAGATTACTGCTCCCGTTCTGCCAGCCCGGATTCTGCATCGTCAGAGATTGGTGACCTACCTGGAGGAAGTTGTAGGACGGGCCCAGAAGGAAGATGGGACACGGGCACGCTATAAGCTAGTGTTACTGTGTGCACCTGCTGGCTATGGCAAGACGACCCTGCTGGCCGATTTTGCACGCTCCAGCTTGCTACCCTGCTGCTGGTATTTTCTGGAGCGCGAGGACAGCGACTATGTGGTTTTTCTACGCACGCTCCTGGCGAGCCTGCAACGTCAGTTCCCCTGCCTTGAGCAAGAAGTGCAGCCCCTGTTCACGAATCTCCTCTGCAGGGAGACGTCGACCCCAACCAGGATCTACCAGCAGGCCATCGATGCTCTCTGTCAAGCTCTGGCCAGTGTCGCTGAGCAAGACTTCGCGCTTTTTCTCTGTAACTATGAAGAGGTCAATGCCAGTGCCACCCTGACCCATCTGGTGGACTACTTGCTCAAGCAGCTACCGCCTCAGGCAACCCTGGTGATAGAGAGTCGCGTCATCCCTGATATATCATTTGCTCCGCTCCTGGTGCGACAGCAGATGTGCGGTATGAATGAAGGGATGTTGCGCTTCACCGCGCAGGATATTATTGAGCTGGCCCGCGTCCAGGGCTTGAAGGAGCTGGCTGAGGGCGAGGCCGAACAACTGGCGCATGACTTTGATGGCTGGATTGCCGGCATGTTATTGAGCACGTATCTGGGGGATCACGCTGCCCCTGCTCCAGGAGAAACGGGCCTCTCTGAGCAGGTCATGCCATGGTACCAGAAGAAGGCCCTCGCTTCACAGAGGCGTAAAAATCTTTTTTCATATCTGTTTGACGAGGTTTACAAATACAACCATGATGTCAAGAACTTTATGGCTTATGCCTGTATATTGGCACATATGGAACCACAGATGTGTAACGATCTCCTGGAGACGGACAATGCCGAGGAGCGGCTGGCCTATCTGGAGCGGCAAGGCTTGTTCATCACCTCCTATATCGACGATGGCCAGAGCTTCTATATCTGTCATCCCGTCATCCGCGATCTGTTCCAGGAGCAACTCAAGAAGAGCGATCCAGAGCGTTTCTCTGCCCTGCACCGGCGTGCGGCGCGACTATGGCAGGGCAGAGGAAGCTATGAACAGGCCATGTACCACGCCCTCGAAGCCTGCGCCTATGAGCAGGCCGTAGAGATTCTACTCATCTATGCTCGCGCGCTGCTCCAGCAAGGCCAGGTCGATACCATCGTGCGCTGGCTCAGTGCCTTTCCCTCCAACTTCCTGGAGCAGCAGCCTCACCTACTCACCATACAGGCGAGTACACTGCTGGCATATGGCCAGCATAGAAAGGCGCTCCCCCTGCTGGAGCAAGCCAGCACTCTGCTGGACGCAGCGGATGATACGCCAGGATCGTCTGAGCAAGCCCTTGTGCTGGCGGAAATCTATATTTTGCGCAGCAAGGCCTTGTTTCAGGAGGGAGAGTATGGCCAGGCCTTGCAGCTCTGCCAGCAGGCCTTGCAGCGATTACCCGAGCACGAAAGCGAGCTGAGAGCGGCGGCGGAGATGCGTCTGGGCATCTGCGCCAATCTACAAGGAGATTTCACCACCGGCATCACCTACCTCCAGCGGGCGCTGCATACCTGGAGCTACCAGCCATCGCTCAATCAGGCCATCGAAATCCATGGCGCCCTGGCCAACACCTATTATCTGGTCAGTAAGCTCGACCTGGCCGAGCATCATCTCTCCTGCGCTCTCAGCTACTGCGAACGGGCTCGCGATCTGCATAATACTGTCAATAGTCGCATCCTCCAGGGCCTGATTCTGATGAGGCAGGGATGTTTCGCCGAGGCGGAAGCTGTGCTCCAGCAGGCGCTGGCTCAGGCGCGCTCTGCGACGGGCTACCAGCGCGGGGAGGCCTATGCGCTTGGCAATCTTGGCTTGCTGGCCCTCAGAGAGGGGAACAATCGGCAGGCACTAGCCTATTGCCAGGAGGGGCTGGTACTGGCGTGCCAGTGCGGTAATCGCAGCCTCTGCAACTCCATCTACTCCACCATGGCCCTGGCCTACCTGCTTCTGGGGGATCAGACCAGCGCACAGCATTTTGCGGACAAGATCGTGGTAGGAGAACAGACTGAGATGGGGGTAGGCTACGAGCGCGTCTGGCGTAAGCTGACCGAAGGCATGATCTATCTCTACCAGGGCAGCTACGGGCAGGCCTACGCCAGCCTGGCAGAGATCGTCGCTCTTTTGCAGAGAACGGAGCTACGGCAAGAGCGGTTACAGGCCATGCTGCGTCTGGCAGCCTGTCAGGTAGCGCGCCGGCAGGTCAGTGAGGCTATAGAGCTGTTAGAGGAGGTGGGCAGGGTGCTTGACGAGAGTGAGACGGACAGAAGGCTGGTGCTGGTAGAGGTCGAGTGGTTGGTGCAACTACGCCCGCTGATTCAGAGCGAGCCGAGGCTGAGCGGCCTGCGAACGCTGCTCGGACTGGAGGAGAGGCCCGCACAGACCGCGCCGGTCGTACAGGAAGCGACAGGGCCAGAGATCGCTGAGGAGCGCTGCGCCAGATTAAAGATCCTGGCCTTTGGTGAACCCATGGTGCTGATTGATGAGCAGCCGATCAAGAACTGGCGTCGCATCAGCGCTATGGAGTTGTTCTTTTTTCTGCTCGATGCCGGCCAGCCTCTGAGCCGTGAGAAAGTGGTGGCGGCACTCTGGCCTGAAGACGATGAGCAGGCCGATAAGGCCTTCCACATGGCCCTCTACTATCTGCGCAAAGCTCTGGGCAAGATGTGTATTGTTTTTGGCGCTGATGGCTACAGTCTCAATCTGGCTGCCTGCTACGGAGAGGACGTCTGGTACGATGTCCGAGATTTTCTGCAGCGGCGCAGCGAGGCCGAGCAGGCACTGGAGCGTGGTGAAGAGGAGTGTGCTCAGCAGGCGTGGCTCAAGATGGTCAAGCTCTACCGAGGGGACTATGGCAGCTCGTTCTATAGCGATTGGTGCAGCCAGCGACGGGACGAGCTACGTACGGCGTATCTGGAGGCTCTGCGCCATCTAGCCCAGGCCGCCTGGCGTCAGAAAGACTTCGAGCGATCTCTGTCCTACTGGCGCAAGGCACTCTCAGTGGATAACTGCCTTGAACAGGCGCATCATGGCATCATGCTCTGCTATATGGCACAGGGTAAGCGCAGTGCTGCGCTGCGCCAGTACCAGGTGTGCAAGGAGATCCTGCGCCAGGAGCTGCGTGTGGAGCCTGGAGCGTCGCTACAGGGGCTGTACCAGCGGTTAAGAGGCGCTGCCGATGCGGTCCGCTCGGAGGAGAAGAGGCCGCGAGAATAGCGCGGCCTCTGCTGGACGATTGCGTAACCTCGCCGGTGCTACCACCGACGAGGAGATGCAAGCCCTCTCTCGATGTCCGTGGAGAGAGAGGTGGAGAGAGCACTGGAGAGAGAGTGAAAAGTGGTGGTCGGTTATGCTTAGGGCGGACAGGAGAACAGAGCGGTGAGGTGGAGGAAGGGTCACGCAAGCCTGTTCGGTCGCCAATTGCCAACGTTCGCCCGGGAGGAGACAGAGCATGCTAGCAAACGGAGGAGATCCAGTCTGGCCTTACGCCCGCGTCACTCTGGTCATTGTGAACATAGCGGTCCTGTTACGGATCATCAGGTATTAAGAGAGCCATGTCCAGAAAGATGATCAACCAGATTATCGGCCTGGCAGCGATAGATCCAGCTTTCTGGCAGGCTTTGCAGGAGAGGCCGATGGAGACGCTCGAAGCGCGGGGCTTTCAGTTGACCGCCGAAGAGCGAGCAATCTTTCTCAAGATAACGGCTCTGCCTTTCCCGGAGTTCTGCCAGAGCTTGCTGGAGCTGCTGGAGAGGCAGCAGGATGAGCATTGATCGTGGCATGCGCTGGAGGTCGTGCGGTGCGGTGCAGAGTGCTACCAGGCCACGGTCGCCGGGCCACGATCGCACAGAGAGCTACGCCCGCGTAGCGATAGGAGACAACCCATGACGGAGCAGGTGCTGGTACTCGACAGCGTTTCCAAGATATATGGCAGCCTGATCGCGGTCAACCAGCTATCGCTGGAGATCTACCGCGGTGAGATCTTTGGTCTGCTGGGTCCCAATGGGGCAGGCAAGACCACGACCCTGGAGATGGCCGTCGGTTTGCGAACACCCAGCGCGGGAAGCATTCGCGTACTGGGGCTTGATCCGCGCAAGGACAGGCAACAGCTTGTCGAGCAGATCGGCGTGCAGCCGCAGGAGGCCAGCCTCTTTCCCCATCTCAAAGTCGAGGAGATCCTGACCCTCTTTGCCAGCTTTTATCGCCGTGCGCTCTCTGTAGAGCAGGTACTGAAGCTGGTTGAGCTGGGGGAGAAGCGCAAGAGCCTCATTAAGAGCCTTTCGGGTGGTCAGAAGCAGCGGCTGTTGATTGCCCTCGCGTTGCTGAGCGACCCGCAGGTGCTCTTCCTCGACGAGCCAACGGGTCCACTGGATCCGCAAGCCCGTCGGCGGCTCTGGGACGTCATTCAAGAGTTTCGGAGCCAGCAGCGGACCGTGATCCTGACCACTCATTCGATGGAGGAGGCAGATGCCCTCTGTGATCGCATCGCCATTGTCGATCATGGCCAGCTGATTGCGCTGGGGAGTCCGAGCGAACTCGTGCAGCAGCTTTGCCCGTTACAGACGATTCGCTTCAACACTTCCGAAGCGGTCGAGGCGCGAACCTTTGAGGGCCTCCCAGGAGTGAAAGCAGTCGCTGTACATGGACGGCAGGTGGAGATCACCACCGAGCGCAAAGATGAGACCCTGCGGGAGCTGGTCACACTGGGCAACTGGAACAACATCGAGGTGCGCAGTGGGACGCTGGAAGACGTCTTTTTAGCCCTGACCGGGCGGCAACTGCGTGATTAAAGAGCGACGGTAGCTGCTGGAAGGCAGCGGCCACCTTCAGAGAAGGAGAGAAGGGCATGGAGCTATCTCGAACGGCCAGGCAAATCACCCTGCTCGCACTGTGCAACTTGCGGGAATTGATACGCGATAAGGTCAATGCGTTCTTTGTCATGATTTTCCCGTTCCTCTTTATCTTTTTGTTCCTCTTCCTGTCGTTTATGGGTGGGAAGAAAGGCCTGGGAGGCGTGGACCCGCTGCGCTTCTCGCTGCCGGGCATCCTGGTCATGGCCTTCAGTTCACTGGGTCTTTTCGGGCTGGCCACGCCGCTGATCCTGCACAGGCGCAATGGCATCTTACGCCAGCTTGGTCTGACACCCCTTTCGCCCATCGTGTATGTGGTGGCGCAGATCGGTGCACGCCTGCTGCTGGCGCTGGTACAACTGATCTTTATCCTGGTGCTGGGCTACCTGATTGTCGGTGGCATTACCCTGAGCCAGCTACCGGGCCTCTTCTTGAGCGCACTGCTGGGCATCGTGATGCTCTTCGCCCTGAGTTACGTACTGGGTGAGATAATTCCCTCGCCGGAGGCGGCCGGCGGCCTGGCTGGCGGGCTGCTGGCCCCGGTGCTGATGGTCACTGGCATCCTGATCCCGTTCAGCGTGATGCCATCGGTGGTATTGCAGGTTGCGCGCTATATCCCGATTACCTATCTGGGAGACGCCCTGCGTGTGCAGATGCTCGGTCAGGCCTCGATTGCCTCCGTTGCCCAGGATAACCTGGTCATGCTGGGAACGAGCGTCGTGCTGATCGTCCTGGCGACCCTCTTGTTCCGCTGGCAACAGCCAGAGAGCACGAGTCGACGACTGCGCGTCCAGGCGAGCAAGTAAGGATTGAGTGTGAGCGCTCACGACAGGAGAGCGCGTGTACAAGAGGTGATACGTATGACTGCTTATCCACGAGCGACAGGGAAGGTGGAGGATCTCGTCCAGCCGGTGGGTGGACTGATCTCAAGCGTCACTCCCTTATCCATACAGCCAGGCGAGCCACGCTTTCCGATCGCCTGTGCGGCAGTCGGAGACATCGGGCAGGCGCTGCCGAGCGTTGCCCACTCGCTGGAAGGGCGTTCGGCAGCGGGATCGCTGGACGGTGCGGGCGGCTCCATCGACTATGAGGAGTCCAGGATACGCGCCATCGGTGAAGCGCTGGAACGCTACTCAAGCTGCGCCTACGACGAGAAGCAATTGCTGTGGGCCAGTGCTGAAGAGCTGGGCGAGGAGGCCCTGGACCTGGAGACATTGCCGCGTTGCAGCCAACGGGAGCTGGCCCATGCCCGCTGCCCCCTGCGCGCAGTCGACCGACAGGCCCCATTGCGCTGGGTACGCGGCATCTCCCTGCAGGATGGGCGCCTGGTCTGGATACCGGCCGTCATGGTCTACCTGCATATCCCGTATCTCAGCCCGGGCGAGCGCATCTGGCTTCCCATCTCGACTGGCTGTGCTGCTCACACCTCGGTTGAGCGGGCGCTGCTGGGAGCTATGTGTGAAGTGATTGAGCGCGATGCCATCGCCCTGACTTGGCTGCAGCGGCTCGAACTGCCACGCATCGAGCTGGACGTTATGCCGGCCTGGCTCGAGGCCTATGTTGAGCAGAATGCGCGCGTCCGTGCCAATGTCGAGCAGCTCTTTTTCGATGCCACCACCGATCTGGGTGTGCCGACGGTCTACAGCCTGCAGCGCTCTCCGCACTACGAGCGGCTGGCAGCCCTGGTTATGTGCAGCACCGAGCTTGATCCAGCCCTCGCCATTGCCAAGGTCATGCGCGAGTCGGCCTCATCGCGCATCGCCATGCAGGTTCAGCAGGCGAAGTCGGACAACTGGGACGATTTTATGCATGTCTTTGATGGTGCCGTCTACATGGGACAGCGCGAACGCCTGCCGGCCTTCGATTTCCTGGTGCAGTCGCCCAGGCGACGGCGCTTGAGTGAGATGCCCGTCATCGGCACTGGCGACGCGCGCCAGGACCTGATCGCTCTGCTGGGCCGGCTGCGCCAGCGCGGCATGGACGTGTATGCTGTTGATATCAGCAGCGACGAGGCTCTGCGCGCAGGCATGCGCGTGGTGCGCGTGCTCATCCCCGCGCTGCAGCCACTCTCATTCAGCTACCGGGCGCGCTACCTGGGACACGCCAGGCTCTATGACGCGCCCAGGCGCATGGGCTATCCGGTCCATGACGAGGACGCCATCAACTCCTGGCCTCAGCCCTTCGCCTAGCCTACCCTGAGCACACGATCGGTCAGCGCACAGGCCATGAGGTAGAACAGCAGATCATACTGTCGATATGAGAAGAGGACAACCAGATGACAGACAAATATGATTCGCAACGCGATGCCGTGCATCTCGTCACCGTCGGACCCTTTGGCCAGGCCGTGGCCAGCGCCCTGCAGGAGATCGTGGCTGCGCACGTGACGCCCGCAGGCAAGCGTAACGAGACGACGCCCGCTCTGTGGCCTCTGGCGCGCATCAATGTGCTGGTGAGCTGGCGGCCCGTCCCCAGGCTATATCAGCTCTGCGATGCAGTCAGCTATGCCTGGAAGCGGCCCTGGTTTCCCGTAGTGCTTGAGGATCAGATGCTGCGCATCGGGCCAGTCGTAGTGCCAGGGCAGGGGGCCTGTCATGGCTGTTATGAGAAGCGCGTGCTGCAGCACTCAGCACGCCAGGCCCTCTACCGCGCGCTCAACGAGCACTACGAAGCCCATCCCGAGAGTGGACCGCAGGGTTTTCTGCCGGCCATCGCCGAGATCGCCGCTCTGCGCGCAGCCCAGCTCATCGAGCAGCTTGAGAGCGAACCGGCCAGCGAGGCAGGCTGGCTCTGGCAGATGGACATCCTCACGCGCCGGACGCTACGCTCACAGGTGATCGGTGTGCATGATTGCCCACGCTGCGGTTTGCAGCGTGATCTATCGACGCGCAGCTACGCCGCATTGCGTGAGGAGCTGAGGACCTGGCTGCCCTGGCAGAGCCTCCAGACCGAGCGCTCGGCGCAGCACGATGACGACGCAACCCACGCGCGCCCTCGGGCGGCCGCGCTACAGGTGCAGACATACAACAGTCAGGGAGGAGAGGTATGAGCGCGCAGAAGTTGATCGCTGCCGAGACCATGGGGCGAGCCGTGCGCCTTGATCCGCAGTTCGCCATGCCGTGCAAGCCGAGTTTTCCGCGCGAGCTGGTCGTCGTACCTTTACCCGATGGGTTGCTGATCAGCGGCACAGGAGAGCAGCAAGTATTACGCGGCCGTGCGACCCGTTCACTGATCCCGCGCCTGCTGCCACTGCTGGACGGCACACGCACACTGGATGAGGTCAGTGCTGCTCTGGCAGATGTGCCGCGCAGCCTGCTCGAGAATGCGATTGCGCTGCTCTACACACGCGGTCTGCTCGGAGATGGCGCGGCCGTCGGGACAGGCGTCGATCCTGAGCGCATCGACCCGCAGGTCCAGGCCTTTTTCCATCGCTACATCGACGTCACACGGGTCAATCGCAGCGCCATGCAGGCCTTTGCTCGTCTGGCCGCCACGCGGGTGAGCATCTACGCCAGCGGTCCGCACGCCGCACAGGTCAAGGAGCGGATACGCGCGCACCTGGAGGGGGCCGGCGTCAGAGAGGTCGAAAGTCTGGAGTGGGGCTGCTGGCCGCAGGGGACAGCGCACGGGGATCAGAGACAGCTCATCGTCGTCTTGATCGAAGGCCAGGAAGACCAGTCGCATCTACAAGAGCTGGATGATATCTGCGCGCGGCTCCGCATTCCCTGGCTGCGTGTTGCAGTGGATGTGGAGGCGGGCATCGCGGAAGTGGGACCCTACTTTGAGCGGGACGAAACGGCCTGTTATCACTGCTTCTCTCGCACTGCGCTACCCTATCGGCAGGCGCAGCAGAGGTCGGTGAGCAGCGAACATGCGCGGTGCCTGCAGGCACATCTCTGGGCTGCCATGCTCGCTGTGGAGGCCATCTATCTGATCAGTCGTATCTCGACACTGGCGACCGGCCTGAACGTCGCCCGCTACGACCTGGCGAGCTGGTCGATGGAGCAGTGGCGCCTGCCAAAGCTGCCCGGCTGCTCACGTTGCCGTCCTGCCCCTGTGGCCATGGGCATGATCGAGCCGGCGGTGGTCTACGAAGATGCGGTCTCCTTCCCCTCGCGCCACCTGCTTGATCCGAAGGCTCATCAGATGCACTATCGTGCCAGCAATCTTGAGCTAGCGCATGAGGGGAAGCGTTATCCGAGCGCAGAGCACATCGGCCTGCCAGCGGGCAACGAGCTGGTGCGGCCCGCGGGCGCCACCCTGGCGCTTCTGCCAGGAGGAGGAACACGAAAGAATGCGCAGAGGCAGCCGCTCGATCTGCGCCGTCTGGCCACGCTCCTCCTGCTCAGCGCAGGCATCCGCTACAACAGCGGCAAGATGGAGGAGAAGCTACAACGCTGGGCGCCAACCGGCGGGAATCTCGGATCGGTCGAGCTGTATGTGGCAGCGCGCACTGTGGCGGGCCTGGAGGCAGGACTCTACTTTTATCAGCCACACGAGCACCGGCTGGCACGTGTTGGACAGGACCCTGATGGAGATCTGGAGGTGACACAGTTGATGCGCGAGACACTGGTGCTGGAAGATCCTGAGGTGTTGCCCGATGCTGTCATCATCCTGACCGGTGCGCTGCACCGCGTGGCGCACAAGTATGGGCCCTTTGCCTATCGCATCGTGCATCTGGATGCTGGCGTGGCGCTCGCGCAGATGCATGCCGTGGCGAGCGCGCTGGGGCTGGCGCATTGCACCCTGACGCGCATAGCGGAGCAAGCCATCGCCAGGCATCTGGACCTGGAGGATGTGAACGAGGTGGTCACCGGGGCCTGCGCTCTGCGAGGCAGCAGAGAGGGAGAGGAGGAACAGGCATGAAGTCGACACGCAACGCTGAAGTCAGGCCTGCAGTCCAGCGGGATATCAGGACCTATGACTCGCTTCAGCCACTTAACGCGATGATCACGCTCTGCCAGGAAAGTCAGCGCTCTCTGGCTGACCTGCTGGCAACCCCGTCCGCGGTTCCGGCGGAGCTGCTGCGGGAGCGCGGCGGCAGCGAGGAGCCGGTGGCTCTGCCTGAGCCGCTCGCCGGGGATCTACCCTTCGACCAGGTGCTCATCGCCCGTACATCGATTCGGTTCTATGATCGGCGTCCATTGCATCTGGGGCATCTGGCAACGCTACTTCATGTGGCGAGCGCAGGCGATGAGCAGGACTGGCCGCAGGAGGTGGAGGTGGGCAACAGGCTGCACTTCTACGCCGTGGCCTGGCGGATCACGGATCTACCTCCGGCGGTTTACTGGTACGACCCTGAGGCGCATGCCTTGCGCTACACTGGCCCGGCCCCGGACCAGGAGCGAGAGGGAGCAAATCTGGTCATCCAGACCGAGTTCGCCCGCGCTCCCCTCATCATCGTCATCACGGGCAACCTGGCCGTGGCCTGTGCGCGACATGGCTCTGCGGGGCATAGCCAGCTACTCCAGCGAGCTGGCAGCGCGGGACATCGCTGCTGGCTGGCCTCGTTGGGAATTGGCCTGGTGGGCACTGTCTTCGCCGGCTTTGTACCGCGGGCAGCTCAGCGCATTGCCGGAATTGATGGCTATACCAATGCCGGACTGTTTGCCTATGCCGCGGGGCATCTGCATCCTGCCTATGCGCTGGCAGCGCCGATTGAGGCTTGATCCGGCAGATTGGAGAGAGCAAGGAAGGAAGGAGGGATACCGAGAGCACCCACAGCCAGCGATGGCTGCAGGCTCTGAGAGGAGCTGAGGGTGGCTGCGCTCCTGATCACTCGCAGCCAGCCTGCTCGCAGATCAATCGCCGATGTTCTGCAAGGTGCCGCCTCAGCAGGCGAAGGTTGAGTCGCCCCTGCGAACTGATGAGTTCGCGAACCGGCACAAGTGCAGGAGAGACGGGGAACGGTCCGCGAGCGACATCACCACCTATCTCGTTGTCCATGCACGCCAACTCTGTTGGCAAGCTATGAAAAGGCTTTCTGAGCCAGCCAGCCCGTGAAGGGGGCCGGCAGAAGCCTGAACACATCAACAACTATTGAAAGGAGTACAACATGAACGAGCAGAGTCACATTGCGCACCTTATGCAGTATGTCGAGCAGGACGAGCAGGACCAGGCCGTTGAGCTGTTTGCCGAAGAGCTGCCCGATCAGACCGACCTGGCGGCGCCAGCCGGTACCTGGGGGTCGGCCGGGAGCTTCTCCTCCGTGGGCTGCATCACCAGCACGGCCAGCACCGGCGCTACGACGAGCACGGCCTCCTCGTTCAGCTAACGCAGCGAGCGCCCTGCGCAGCGCGCGACTCGACGGCCAGGCACCGTCAAGGTGCCAGTGATTTCTGCCGCCTGGTATCCCCTCTGGCCGCAGGTGTGGCCGGGCGGCAAGACACCCATTCATATAGAGACAAGAAAGGAGCATAAGCGATGCATCCAGACAACCTGAAGCATACTCAGCAGGACGAGTGGACAAATGACCTGGCAGATCTGAGCGAGCTGTTTGCCGAAGAGCTGCCCGAGCAGGCGGACCTGGTGGCACCGGCTACCAGCGCCAGCTCGCTGAGCAGTCTCTCCAGCTTCACCTGCCCCTCTTCGGTCGGTTCGCTGACCACAGTGTCGTCGCTCGGTTAATACCGGTCAGCTCGTACCAGATAGTCATTGGTATCTCATCGGGAAAGAAAGGAGCAGTTCATGCACAACGATACGATCGACAGGCAGCAGACGGCGGAGACCCCGGTCAAGGATGGAGAGATCGACCTGTTTGCCGAGGAGCTGCAGGAGCAGATCGACCTGGCCAGCCCACAATTCTGTTCGGCGGGCAGCTTCGCCACGGGCGGCTCGTTCTCCTGTGCCGGCTCCTGCGCTTCCAGTCTGTCGACAGGAAGCTCGTTCTCTTCGGCGTGCTAGCCTGACGTTCACGAGGGTGTTCCGGCCGACCGGCCTGGCCTGGTCTGGCCTGGTTGGCCGGGCACGCCTCGTCTGTGCATTCTGCAGAGTCGGAAAGGAAGCGGGAGGTTATGGTAATCGAGAGTTCCTCCGTCCCACAGTCAGTCGTCCCGCCAGGAACGATCACCGTTGTTGAAGGGCTTGAACTGCTCAGGGGCATGAACGATATTCCCTTGCTCTACATTGGAGCACGGCAGCAGTACGTGCGGCTCAGCCCGCTCGGCTTTGAGGTGGTGCAGATTCTGCTGAACGCATCTGCACCGCTGAGTGTCGCCGATCTGGAACAGGTGTTACAGGCGAGCTATCCCGGCCGAGGCGAGGAGATCCACCGCAAGCTAGCGGATTTTCTAGCGCAGTTGCACAGGTCCGGTGGCATTATCCTGCCCGAGGTTCCGCCTGCAGATGCCCTGCCTGACCGCGTGATTCGCACCGTTGCACGCCGACCCATGCTACGCCTGGCCCTGTGGCGGCCGCAGCTGCCGCCAGCCTATCGCCTGGTGCAGCATTGCCGCAAGCTTTCTGGCGATGTCTTCCAGACCCTGATCGCGCTCTGGCTCATGCTGGCGGCCTTTACGGCGGGGATGGCCGCCGTGCGCCTGGGAACGAACCTCGCAGGGGGCGCGATCAACTGGCTGATCGTGATGGCACTCTTTGCGCTCCACCTGGTCCTCCACGAAATGAGTCATACGCTGGTCAGTTCGTATTACGGCGTGCGTGTGCGGGAGCTTGGCATCGCCCTGCTCTACTATATCTTCCCCGTAGCGTACACAGACCGAACGGACGCCTATCGCCTGCGCGATCCGCGGCAGCGCATCCGCATCTCTCTGGCCGGACCGGCCTTTGACATCTCTGGGGCCTCCATCAGCGGCCTGCTGGCGCTGACCACGACCGGCTGGCTCTCGGCCACGGCGCACGCGCTCTCGCTCATCCAGCTCCTCACCTTTTTCTCTAACCTGAATCCTCTGATGCCCAGCGATGGCTATCATGCCCTCGAGGCAGCCTTTGGCGAGCTAAACTTCCGGCAGCGGACCTTCTTCCTGCTCTGGCATTGCATCACTCTGCGGCCACTGCCCGCGTACCTGCGTGACATCGCGCCGCGCCAGAAGTGGTTCTACCTCTGCTATGCCTTACTGATGCTGGGCTACATTCTGATGCTGGCCACCCTGCTGCTGACACTAGTAAGCAACTTGGTTGTGAGGAGGTGGATCTGATGAGCGCTCTGGCAGTCAGCAGTGATGAACAACGGGAGATGATTCAGACGGAGTATGGCGAGGTACAGATCGCGCCGTTCGCCGTGGCCAGAGTGGGAGGGCTGCCTGTGCAGGTGCTGGACCAGTTGCTCTTCAGCACAGTTGTAGAGCAACTGGAGCAGGTGTTTACCCTTGAGGAGACGCTCCAGACGCTCTGTCCTGCGGTGGAGGAGGCTCTCTATCGGCTGGTGCCACGTCTGGAGGATGATGTGCCCTTGCGGCGGCGCGTCCTGGCCATGAAGCGGCATGTCCATAACATGCGTTTATGGGACACTGCTGCGCAGGACGTGGCGAGCGTCTGTGCGGCGCTGGCTGCGGCCGGCGAGGATGGTGCGGCGCTGGCTGAGTGGTACAGGCTGGCCACTCAGCGAGAGCAGACGCTACGCGCCGCGGAGGAGAGCTATGAACGTGCTCACAGCCAGGCCGAACGCGCTCTGGCGGCGGCGGTGGCCAATACCGAATTTCAGCAGGGCCTGGCTCTGACCAGCCCTGATCTGTTGCGCGCACTCAGACGTCAGCAAGAGGAGCAGACAGGGCACGGATGGCGCCCCGCCGGCAAGCTGGTCCGTTCGTGCCTGGCTTATCTGACGCGGGCCGCCTTGAAAACCAGTCCCTTGAGTACATTTACACGCATGGCACTGGTAGAGGTGGGACAGGCTTGTAGCGAGCGAACATACGAACAGGAGCACCGCATCGTTCGCCTGACGCGCCTGTTACCTGCCTCATGGGTGGAGCTGCTGGCGCGTCATCCGCTCCTGGCTGCTGCCCTGGACTACGAGCCCCATCAGGGCCTGACGCCCTCAGCCAGGAAGGCCGGTGTGATGCGTGTCCTCACCACGACCTATACGTTCCATCACGATTTTGCCTGGCGTGACGAGAAAGTTGTCGAACGGCGCTTTGACGAACGGCGGGCCGCGCGTCTGTGTGCCTTTCTGCGCTCCGGTCGGGCTACCAGCTATCGGCGCCTGCTGGAGATGATGCCCTGCCCTGCGGAGAGGGCACCGCAGCTCTTCGCCCTCATGGTGGAGATGCAGTTGATCCGCCCCATCGCTCCCTACAGGCGGCGCGAGGCGCGTCCACTGCTGGCCCTGGCACAGGCGCTGGATGCACTGGAGGCTCCACTGGCCCGGACGTTAGCTGCGCGCATGCGGGCGATACAGGAGCTGGTCGAGGCGAGCCTCCACGCCGACGGGGCGCAGCGGCTGGCCCTGGGGGAGCAATTGAGGCAAAACGCTCTCTGGGTCTTCCAGGAGCTTGGTCAGGAGCCGCCCGCCTGGTTGAAGACAGCCAACCTGCTCTACGAAGATATGTATGCTGCCAATGCCTTGCCTCTCCTCCCTGCGCAGGTGCGCGAGGATCTGGCCCAGGTTGCCGCCGTGCTGCGACCAGCGATTATACGCAGCCGGCTCTATGATTACCTCTATCGCGCCTTTGTTGAGCGCTTTGGCGAGAGAGGAGAGACCAGTGACATCCTGGGCTTCCTGGAGGACTTTCTCGAACGCGAGGACCTGAGCGAGCTGCTGGCACGCTCGGTCGCTGAAGATCACATTGCCCTGCAACAGCCCGGCCATGTACGCAGTGCGCTCAGCGGCGGAGCGAGTGCCATTCCACCCGCTGTGACCTTCTTCTACCAGATCGCCGCTGAGAGTCAGGAGGCTGTTGAGCGAGGTGAGTACCAACTGGTCGTAAATCAGGTCTGTTCGGGTGAGGGCGGGCTCCTGGGACGCTTCAGCGATCTGCTGGACAACGAACATGGCGCGCTCCGTGCCAGGTTGAGCAACTGGCTACGGGTGCTCTATGACGGCCGGCCGGTGCTGGAGGTACCCGTGGTGGGCGATTGGCATAACCTGCAAGGTGAGACTGGCGTCGGCGATGGTGTCCTGCGCTGGCCTGCTGAACAGGCAAGCAGCGATCCGTCTGAACGAACCATCGAGCTGCGCGATCTGCGCCTGCGCGCCAGGCCTGAAGATGAGACACTGGTACTGGTAGACAGGCAGGGGCAGGTGGTGGCCCCGTGTTACATGGGAGTGGTACCAGTGCATCTCATGGGGCATGCCATCCGGCTCTTTCTCGTCTTGCTCAATCCCTGGACCAGCGACTATCCCGTTGGCTGGGGGACCCATCGCGCCAGCCAGCGGGACCAGCCGCCGAGGGAGGTCGAATTCTATCCGCGACAGCAGCAGGGGCGCGTCGTCCTACGGAGGGCGCGCTGGTGTTTCCCGAAGGAGGAGATTCCGCGGCGACAGAAGGGAGAAGGTGATTTTGCCTTCTTTGTGCGCCTGCAGCGTTGGCGACGACACCATCGTTTGCCCGAGGAGGTGTATCTTTCGACGATGCGTGCGCAGCTCGCCATTGAGGCCAGGGCGCGCAAACCGGTCTGGCTGCATTTCGCCTGCCCATATACGCTGGAGCTGCTCACGCAGGTCCTCGATGATGATGTGCTGGCCGTCTGCCTGACGGAGGCGCTACCGGGGCGGCATCAGCACTGGGTGCGCGTGGCTGCGGAGCGCACCGATGTCCACGCCTGCGAGTTCATGAGCCTTGCGTGCTGGCCTATGCCGCGACCGGTGCCGAAGAGGAGCGCTGTCATAGCGAGCAGCGTTGATCAGTCCGTCAATCAGCACTGGCTCTACTTCAAAATCTACCCGGCTGCCTCGGATCAGATGGAGGATCTGGTGCGGCAGATTGTGAGACCTGTTGTTGAGCGAGTGCGTGAGCAGCAAGCGTTGCTGCGCTGGTTTTTCATTCGCTATATCGACCGGCGGGGCTGGCATATTCGTTTGCGCTTGCTCGTGCCTGCAGGAGACCAGCGTGAACTGGCCGAAGCGATCGGCAGCTTCATCGAGCAGAACCTGGCGCGGCTCAGCTCCGAAGCGCGCCCTCCACTGCTGTCCTTCCTTCCTGCCGTGCCGGTCGTACAGGGGCGTGAGGGCTACACGCTCGACGAGTACAGGCCGGAATGGGAGAAATACGGTGGCCGGCTGGGCGTAGCGCTGGCCGAGCGCCTCTTTGAGTACTCCAGTGAGGTGGCGCTCCAGGCCATCTGCGAAGAGCTTGAGGTCCTGCCGCTCAGCCTGCGTCTGATGCAAGAGACACTGGGGGCGCTGCAGTGGCCAGGCAACGAGCGCGCCACCTTCTGGCGGCGCTACCTGTGGTATTGGAGCGGACAGAATCAGCCCGGCGCAGCGGCATTGCGCGCGCAGATTGCGCGTCAGGTCGCGGATCAGTATGCAACGCTGTCATCCTGGCTGGCTCCTCAGGAGGATGCGGCGCGGCCTCTGGTGGAGTGCTACCGCCAGGCGATAAAGACAACCATTGAGGATCTGGCGCGGGCTGGTGATCAGGTGCCGGTGGCTGCAGGCAATCTCTGCTTCGATTACATCCATATGATGAACAACCGCCTGGGGGTGATGCCTCTGGAGGAGAGCTACCTGGCGGCCATCTTGCTCGCCAGGGAGGAGGCACGGGAGAGGGAGAGCAGAGAGCCAGAGGAGGTGGAGAGGTGAATCAGCTCGCTATCAGTGTCCCGGAGGTTCTCTTTGTCTTGCTTGGTTGCTGGCTTGCAAGCCGTCCGGCACGTCTGGCTCAACAGGCCTTGCTGGCGCTGCTGGCCCTGGGTTCCATTGGGCTGGGCTGGGCCGGGCTGAGCATGCTTTCGCCGCAGATGGCGAGTAGCTCGCCCATTGGGGCTGGCGGGCGCCAGCTCTTAATGTACCTCTTTGGAGCGACAGCCGTGCTCAGTGGCCTGCTCCTGCTCTCCAGCACGCGGCGAGTCCTGGCGCGCCTTGGCTGGCAGATAGAGACCAGCGAGCATCTCCTGGGCGTCTGGCTGTTCGTCGTCATGTTTTGCACCAATCTGGCTCTGCTGCTGGCTGCCTCCTCATACGCGCTAGCCCTGATCACCTGGGGAGCGAGGCCGACGCCGTTGCTCACGGAGCTGCTGCGCGACCTGGGTTATCTGCTGGTGGCCTTGCTGGGGGCTGGCCTGGCTCTCCGTCGTGACCCAGCGGCTACCTGGCAGCGGCTGGGCCTCGATCGGCGTATCTGCTCGTGGAAGGCGCTGGCAGCAACGCTGCTGGCCTCCAGCGGCCTGGTACTGCTGGCTGTGCTGGGCGCGCTGGCTCTGCAGCGCATCTGGCCGCAAGCGCTCCAGGGTGTAGCGTTTCCCCTCAGTCGAGGACTGCCAGCAACCGATGGTAGTGTGATGCAGCTGCTAGGAGTGGCTGTGTGTCTGGGCCTGTCTGCTGGTCTGAGCCAGGAAGTGCTGTTACGCGGTCTGATCCAGCCGGTTTTTGGCCTTGTGCCAACAGCGCTGCTGTTCGCAGTCATGCACAGCCAGTTCGGGCCAGGACCCTTGCTCGTGCTGGTCTTCCTGCTGGGCCTGGTCTGTGGCTATCTGCGTCGTTCGTATGGCACTGGCGCCGCCATTCTGGCGCACGTGCTCTGCGTGACGGCTCTGCTCCTCCTGTGGCAGTGGTTACCTCTCGCTACAGGACTGGTCTGAGTCATTGTTTTGTTCTCTCCAGCGTCACTGTTGAGGTTGTGCTGGCCGGCCTGCGCAGCCGGGCTGAGATCAATCAGGCGGTGGTGGCGGGGGCCAGGAGGTTCGCTCTCTGAGCAAGCGCGCCTGGCTCTGTCGTGCAGTACGAGAGCTGAGGACTCGACAGCGGATCTCTCTCGCCCCTGCCCCCTCCCATCCGATCGCCCATGGAGGCGACGCTCGTGCTCGCCTCACCGGGCGCTCCCTTGAGAGGACCGACTCGAGGTCTGCCGGACCAATGTGCGCATGCCGCTGATGATCTGTACAGGAGGCTGTCACGTGCCCGGCGGGGGAAGCGGAGCAGTTCAAGCCAGTAACGGTACAACTGCCCTGGGTCTGCGCGGTCCGGTCCCGACGTAAGTCTGCAGCCGCCTCAGGGTTCTTCGCCAGACGCAGAAGCTGCTGAGGTCTCCTCCAGCCTCAGCGCGACTCCTGGATGAGGGTCGACCAGGAGAGCAGCGATGATCCGGCTTTGAATTTCTTCTAGTATAGAATGAGGAGCCGCTGGTGTTGCTGAGATGCTGGAAGAACGTCGAGGATGGCCATGGAAAGGCTCATATGAGGGGCTGATTCGAAACTCGTCGGGCGTGCGAGCCTAATGCGGTCAAAATCTGTCCGCATTAGATCGGATATGCGCGCTTTTTGCTCTTTTTGTAAGAGAGAGTTGGCTGGTACTTGCTCGAAACTCGCCCCTTGTGCGCTGCAGCGAACGAGTTTCGAGTAAGGTCGGAAGACGATAGATTTTTTGTATCGGGGCGGGAAAAAACGAGCCGCTCAGATGTCAAAAATGGGGCCTCGATCGTTATAAGATAAGGAGGGAGTATCCCTGGCTCTTCTCCGCAGGCTGCGGTTGCAGGGGAGTCGATCCGCACGAGGATACTGAAAGCGTAAGACGAAGGCGATGAGCCGGACCGTTTGTGCCGTGGTTGCAGGGGAGTCGATCCGCACGAGGATACTGAAAGATCGCCAGAACCCCAACAAGAAAGGAGGCAAGAAGCAAGTTGCAGGGGAGTCGATCCGCACGAGGATACTGAAAGTCGGTTGGTACTTTTGCCACCTGGCTCGCTGTACCCGTTGCAGGGGAGTCGATCCGCACGAGGATACTGAAAGGCGCAGCAGGCGCTCGAACCGGCCCGTATCCGTCTGGGTCCCGGGCCGGCAGTAGCAGACCAGGACGGGACAGGTCATCTCGATGGCTCACCCTCCTGCTGGGCCTTGGAAACGCTCCAGCCCCATCACGATCACGCGCTGTAGGTGAGGACCAGTCTATCCATCCGTACGCGCGAATGCGAGAGGGACAGGCCAGGTGTGAGCGGCGCCTGTCGCAGCCACTGTCCCCCCAACGGTTCGCCGGGCGCTGGTCTGTGGCTTAGGCTGCAGACTCTGCCTCAAACAGGGACTCACGCGGAAGGGCAGCGGGCTGGTCTACTAATGGCGACGTTCGTCTTCGATAGCCTGCTGAATCTGGTGCAGATTGTTGGTAATTACTGAGTCAGCGGGATTGAGGCGGATGGCCTCGTTGAAGTCGGCGATGGCGCGCTCGAGGTCTTCTTGTTGCCTGTAGAGGATGCCGCAGTTGTAGTAGACGGCAGGATCAGCGGGATTGAGGCGGAGAGCCTCGTTGAAGTCGGCGAGGGCCTGCTCGACGTTGCCCTGCTCGGCGTAGAGAATGGCACGATTGTTGTACGCAAGGACAGCAGTGGGATTCAGGCGGAGTGCTTCGTTGAAGTCAGCGAGGGCTCGGGAACGATCGCCCTGCAATTTGTAGAGGATGTCACGATTGTAGTAGGCAGCGGCATCGGTGGGGTCGAGGCGAAGAGCCTCAGTATAGTCGGCGATGGCGCGCTCGACGTCGCCCTGCTGCTCGTAGAGAGCACCACGGTGGCGATAGGCGACGGCATGAGAGGCAGCCATGGCTTGGGGCAGGTCGATGCTCTGCTGATGAGCGTCGACCTGAGCTGAGGTGCTGGCAGGTGTGGGCAACGTGGCGGCCTGTGCGAGGGCTGTGGCGAAGGCCTCGACGGAGGGAAAGCGCTCTGCAGGCTGCTTGGCCAGGGCGCACAAGATGACGGCGTCCACCGCCGTGGGCAGCGCCGGGGCGCGCGCGCACAGCGATGGTGGGAGCGTGTGCTGGTGGTGCATAGCCAGCTCGGAGAAGGTGCCGCGGAACGGCGGTGTCCCACAGAGCCATTCATAGGCCATGAGGGCCAGCGCGTACTGATCGCTGACCGGCTGCGGCTCTCCCAGGAACTGCTCCGGGGCCGTGGAGGGGGCGAGGCCTGCAACAGCCTTCTCAAGTGTTGGGGAAGTGGCGAACCTGGAGGTCAAGAGCGCGATGCCGAGATCACTGAGCAGAAGGTGGCCTGCGGCATCGCGCAAGACATTGCCAGGCTGGAGATGGAGGTGGAGG
>JBHOQN010000035.1:0-19851 GCA_042408965.1 Ktedonobacteraceae bacterium | reverse complement strand
TGGTGCTGGTCCATCTCAAGCATACCGATGTGCCTGCCGTCTACCTGCACCGACAGGCGGCGCTGCTGGGAAAACTGCGCGCGCTCCTGCTGATCCTGCTCATTGGCATGGATATCCTGACCGACTTTCTGTACGCGGTCCAGGGTCACACCGTTCTGGTCTGGGATGGCTGGTATCCCTCGATCCCCAGCAGTGCGGCGGCCGGCACGCTGCTGGTCGGTCTGCTCTACCCGGCGGTGCTTCTCTTCATCAACGTCTACGGGGTTAAGTACCTGTTTGCCCTGGCCTCGGCGCTCTTCCAGAAGATCCGCGCCACGGCCAGCGTCTCCTGAGGCAGGCCAGGAGCAAGGAAGGCAACATGCCCTTCAAGACACGAAGGGAAGGTCTGTCTGATGATGATGATGGATCGTGAGCGTGGGTCTCGTGCTCGGTGGACCGTTCCCCGACGGCTCGCTGCGGCCGCTGCTGCCCCCACTGAGCCGCTGGAGTCCCCCCGTCCGATGATGTGTCCTCCTGAGGAAGAGGAAGCGGGAGCGTTGCTCCTCGCTCCCTCTTCCCACCTGCTGATGCCGGCTTCGATCGACCCCGTGACTCCCTGGGAGCGGGTCCGGTACGTGGTCGGCAGTGCGCTGGCGATCGGTGGCGTGGCTGAACTGATCGGCTTTGGCACGCTTGGACTGCTGCTGGGGGTGGCTGGTGGGGTGGCTGGCTATGTCTTCAGTGAGGACCTGCATCAATTCTTTCTGGCGCATCTGCCGGTCCCGCCGTCTGCCCGGGGCACGGGAGCACGCCGTCTGCACTGGTGGCTCACCGGCCAGGTCGATCCGCCTGTCGGAGACCCCCACCACAGAGAGGATGATCCCGACGAGGAGCGGGAAGACCTCGATGAGGATCAGGACCGGGATGCCGCGCATCGGGTCGCGGCATCGTGTCCTCAGCAGCCGTCCCAGCGTTCCCCCGATCCGCAGGAAACTGCTTCCGCTCCGGCTCCGACCCGTCGCCTGAGGAGAGGAGCGACGCAGGCCGACGCGCTGCCCCCCGATGCTGTGCAGCTTGCTCCTGACCTGGCGCTGCCCATCGACGAGATTGCTGGCCGCGCCATCTTTATTGCCGGTATCCGTCGCTCGGGCAAGACCACTCTGGGGGTGCGCATCATCGAGGAGCTGGGTGGCCACTATCTTCCGATCTTCTGGCCGGACCTGGAAGGGGATGGACTCTCGATGGTGGAGATCCTGCCACGGGGGAAGATCGCCGGTCATCCTGAGCGCTTCAGTCCCCAGTACGAGTACGCCTGTGCCTTTGAGCCGGTGACTCTCCAGAACGCCTTCCTGCTGGGCTTCACGATCCTGGAGGAAGGCTGGCAGGTGATCCTGGACATGGCCTCCTACCCGACGGTGGAGGAGGCCTGTCAGGTGATCGTGCAGGTGATCCGGGGGTTGTTCGCCTGGGCTGATGCCCACCCGTCCCGGCGGGTTCCCTGCCATATCGGCCTGGATGAGGCACAGCGCTTTCTCCCGGAGCGCCTGGCCGACTCTATCATCGCCGATAAGCCCACCCTGGAGGCCCTGCTCAAGGCCTCCATGGACATACTGGCCGTTGGTGGCAAGCGCGGACTCGCGCCCCTGATCCTGACCCAGCGGATGGCCCAGGTCAACAAGAAGATCATGGCTCAGTCTGAGATCTTCTTTCTCCTCCGGCAGACGATGGACAATGACCTGGCCCGCTGCATGGAGTATGTCCGGCGCAGCACCGCGACGGAGCAGGAGATCAGCCGCTTTGCTCAGGGCGAAGGGATCTACATCGGTCCCGACGGTGAGCAGTTCGTCACGCGCTTTTTCAAGCGGCATTCCAGCGGGGTGCGCTCGCATACGCCCAGAGCGGAGGCGGCCCGTCGCTATGCGGGTTTGCCGATGCGCCCGTTGGGGGCGTCGGTTCCAACGACCGGAGCGGCCCCCTCCAGGCAGCCGACCGTCCTGGTTCCGGCACTGGAAGATCTGCAGCCATGCGCGACTGAACCGCCAGCTGCAGCGACGGTTGCACCTCCTCAGCCGCTGCCATCAGCACCCCGGCTGGCTCTGGAGCTGCAGAAGGCGCTGGATGCCTGGGTGCCGGGCATGAGCTATCGCGATCTGGGCCGGGCGATTGGCTGCGGCAAGGACAAGGCCGGTGAACTGATCGAGGAACTCCGGCAGCGCGGGCTGATCCCCTCGAAGGACCAGGAGCTTGCCCTGCTGCACGAAGCGGTCGATGCGTCGGAGGAGCGAGCATGAACCAGGATGGGTCTGTCGTCGTCGTCGTCGGCGTCGTCGTCGGTGGTGGTGCTGTCTTCCCACCCGTGATCAGCAGGGAGCGGCCTGACTTCCTGGACGCCGACGACGACAGACACCGGAAGGAGTCACAGCGATGTTCGAGCGCTATTGGGATCGGCACCCCATCCAGTATGCCGTGATCCGGATCATCCGGGACGGCCAATGGGTGACCCATCTCTTCGAGTGGCTGTTTATGATGATCAGCCGCTTTGCAGGCTACGCCATGACCCTTGCCATTGGCTACCTGATCTACTATGCCATTGAGTTCAAACAGAGCCTGGACACGGTGATGGTTCACCCCGGCCTTGTGGACACGCTGGCCAGTCTGTCCAATGTGGTCATCAATGTGGGGCCGGAACTGGTGTTTCCTGGCGTGGTCGTGCTCTGCATGCAGGCCTTCACGGTGCGCCGCTGGCTGGACGGGCTGCTGTACCTGGGCACGGCGCTCTGGTGTGTGATCCTGACGATGGTGTTGCTGCATGCCTTTATGTCCAACCAGATCACCGCCAGCTTTCTCTCCGTCATGCTCTTCTGGCGTGCTGGGGCCGCACTGTTCTATACCGTGGTCGCGGCCTACGCCAGTGGACACGGTGGGCTGGACATCCGGGTTCTGCTGCAGGAACTGGACACCCTGCGCGGGCAACTGGACACTGAACGCCAGAGCGTGTCCTGTCTGCGCGAACAGGTGTCCAGGCTCCAGGCGCATCTGGACAGGGCACAGCAAGAGGTGTCCAGGCTCCAGGCGCACCTGGAGAGCGAACGGAACCAGGCCCGGCACCACCTGGACCCCACCCGGCGTGATCTGTCCAGTTGCCAGCAAGAGCGGACGTCCAGCAGAGCGTCTGTCCAGGTGTCCGGTAGACAGGGCAACGTGCTGCACCTGGACACCCCTGGACAGGGCAGGACCCTGGACACCCCTGGACAGGGCAACATGCTGCACCTGGACACCAGCCGTCCACGCAAAACAAGCCAGGACGAACGGACACTCGGTCCTCGTATCCGGGCGTTGCTCCAGGAAGAGCCGCATCTCTCCGGACGCGCGATTGCCGCCCGGCTGGGGTGCAGTCCGACGACAGCGGCCAGGTGGAAAAGCCAGATTGAAGGCGAGCAGGTCGTCAACGCATAAGTCAGCTGCCGTTCCCATCACCACGCAGGAAAGAGGTGAACAGATGAGCATGCTTTCCCAAACCAAAGACGCGATCACCGCGTTGAAAGCCTGTGGCTTGCAACGGCACGAGTTTCGGGTCCGCACCCCCTGGAACGCTCAGATCCAGGGCTATGACGAACCGATCATCACACTGCTCTGTCCCAGGGAGCGTTGGCTTGCACTCCTGCCTGCGTTCGCCCGGCACGTCAAGACGGTGGTCCTCACTCGCCACGGCACTCCCGTCACCGTGCTCCTGGAGCCAGGCAGCCGGCCAGAGATCTTCCACCGGGAGGTGGACAGGTGAACCCATCGCACCCGGTCGGCCGGTCAGAGCTCCACCGGACCAGTGGCCTGGTCGCCCGGGGCGGCCTCCTTCGTCCAGGCGCGTTCGGCGGGGCGATCCCGCCGAGAGGTCCTGGCTCTCAGCGCGTCGTTGCATCCAGAACCCGTTTTGTCACGCATCCCAGGAAAGGAGATATACCCCATGGCTCGTCTCTCCGTCGCATCCGGCGGCATCCTGGAGACGGTGGGCTACCTGGCGTCCGATGCCCGCAGTCGCATCGATGCCGCTGTCTGCCGGCCCAGGACCTACCTGGTCGATATCCGCCTGGTGCCCTACTCCCGCTGGTATCCCCAGTGGACCCGGCCCGCACTACAGGAGCGCTACGGCAAGCGCTACGTCCACCTGCGGGGGCTGGGCAACGTCAACTACCGCGATCGGCGCCAACCGATCTGTCTGCTGGACCCGGAACCACACGTGCAGCACCTGGCCGAGGAACTGCGACGAGGCACCTCCTACCTGTTGCTGTGCGCCTGCAAGGATGAGATGCAGTGCCATCGTCGGGTCGTCTTTGCACTGATCCTGCAAGCCCTCGCAGACCAGTCCCAGGTAGCCAGGCGCAACGTCCTGATTGCTCCGAGTCTGTGGGAGACTTACGACGACCAGCCACAGCCGTGGCAAGGAGGACCCCCTCAATGGGCACGGTAACCACGATCGGCTGGACCGACAAGACCTCCAACCCCTGGATCGGCTGCCAGCAGGTCACCGAAGCCGAATGCGGCGACTGCTATGCCAGACGCTGGGCGCAGCGGCACCACCTCGCAGTCTGGGGACCACTCACCAGCTCGGCTCGGCACCTGACCAGAACGGGCCGCGACCCGTACACCTGGAATGCCCAGGCGCAGGCCCAGGGGCGCCGCTTCAAGGTGTTCTGCGCGAGCCTGGCCGATGTCTTTGAGCCCCATCCGCAGGTGGCCGAGGCCCGCGCGCGGCTCTGGCAGACGATCGAGGAGACGCCCTTTCTCGACTGGCAACTCCTGACCAAGCGGCCCAAATACATCCGCCGCCTGGTCCCGCCGGCCTGGCTGGAGCCGGGCGGCTGGCCGACCCATGTCTGGATCGGGACCTCCGTCGGCATCCAGGCGGCTGCACCCAGGCGGCTCCCGTATCTGCTGGAGGTGCCAGCCCCGATCCGGTTCCTCTCCTGTGAGCCACTGGTGGAACCGGTCAGCCTGCTGCATCCCTGGCTGGAGAGCGGCTTGATCCACTGGGTCATCTGCGGGGGCTACAGTGGAACCCAGGATCGACCCATGCACCTCGAATGGGCGCGCGCGTTGCTTGCTGAGTGCCGCACAGCAGGCGTCGCCTTCTTCATGAAACAGCTTGGCTCTGTCTACGCGCGAGCACATCAGCTTCGCAACGGGAAGGGCGAGGAGGTGGCCGAGTTTCCCGAAGACCTTCGCGTGCAGGAATTCCCGGAGCGAAGGAGATCATCCGAACCCTGAAAGCGCGAGGAGCTTGATCCGCTCAGGCTCCTCGCGACGCAAAGCAAGCGAGAACCAGTATGCTCGTCACCAGGAAAATCCGGCTTGAAGTCAGCAAAGAAGATGCTGCCACCCTGGAATTCATGCAGGGGAAGTGCAGAGGTTTATACAACTGGTGGGTCCTGCGCCTCCGAGATGGGGAGAAGTGGCCTGGCTGGGCCAGCGCGAAGAGAACCCTGCAGGCCAGTAAGGCCCACGATCCCGAACTGCGCTGGGTCTATGGCAAACTGCTCCAGGAGGTGTATTTCCGCCTGGACAGAGCGATGCAGGCCTTCTTTCGGCGGGTGAAGCAGGGCGAGCGGCCAGGGTTTCCACGAGTACGCCCACGCCATTGCTTCTTTACGCTCATCTACCCGGCCATGTACCTCCAGATTGAGGGGAGGTCGCTCAGACTCCCTACCGGGGGCAAGGGCACACACAAGCACTTCCCCGATGTCATTGCCAGGCTCACAGAGGAAGCGCCCGGCGGCTACCGAGAGGTCGCGATCACCAGGGACGCACAAGGACACTACTATGCATCCTTTGTCTACGAGAGAGCCGAGGAGACACGGAAGACACAGGAACACGAGGGCATCCTTGCGCTGGATCTGGGCATCAAGACGCTGGCCACCGGCGTCAATACACAGGGCCGCTTCTACCATATCGGTGGGTTCCAGGGCGGCCGGTGGTATAATAAGCAGATAGATCGCCTCCGCTCCAGGCGGGACAGGTGCACGAAGGGGTCACGGCGCTTCCGACGGTTGAGCCAGGTCCTCCGGCGCGTGTCCCAGCGGAAGCGCAACAAGCAGCGTGACTCGCTGCACCAGGCGAGTCATCTGATCGCCCACCGACTGGTTGAAAGCACCGTGGTGGTGGGGGATCTTTCTCAACGGCAGATGGTCAGGAATGAGCGGCAAGCACGCAACACCCACCTGAACCGGACGGTGTTCAATGACTGGGGGGTCTACACCTTTGTGCAGATGCTCATCTACAAATGCCGGTTGGCTGGGAAAGATCTCCAGATCATAGATGAACGCGAGACGTCGAAGACCTGTAGCCGGTGTGGACACCAGCAGTCCATGCCGCTCTGGAAACGGACCTATCGCTGCAACGCATGTGGACTCGTCATGGATCGAGACGAAAATAGTGCCGTCAACATCCTGATGAGGTTCCTTGCCCGGCCTGGGCCACACACGGGCGATCCCGTGCGGTGTGCGGACGTATTCACCGCAATCGAACATCGGTGTGCGGCGGTTTCCAACGCCACCGACCAATGGAGTTGAATATATGCAACCCCATTTAGAAAGGCAGTTGAGAGAACATGATCACCTGTGCAACCTGCGGGACCGACGTCACCGGGAAAAAGTTCTGCCCCCAGTGCGGAACTCCCGTGCCACAGCCCGCGCCGACGGCGAGCAACCAGGCGGTGGAAGGCCAGAGCATCTGCCCGCGCTGCAATGGCACGGTCAGGCCCGGGGCGGCCTTTTGCATGCACTGTGGCGCGGCACTACGCGCGCAGACGCCGGCTCCCCCCACACCAGTTCCGCAGATGCGGGTCTGCCCGGGCTGCTACGCTCAGGTTCCCGCGCAGCATGCCTTCTGCACGAACTGCGGCCGAGCAATGAACGAGATGGCCCCCGCACCTGCCCCACGCTACTGCCCGCAGTGCGGACAGCAGAACCAGGGTGGAGCACGTTTCTGCGCCACCTGCGGTGCTGCGCTGACGGCCACTTCGGCGCCCCCCTCAACCAGTGGCCCCTACCCGGTTCCGCCGGTCCCTTCAGCTCCCTATCCCGCCTATGGCCAGGGACAGCCCCAGGTTCCTCAAACGCCACAGACCCAGTACGGACCGCCTTCGAGCTATCCGGCGCCCTCCTACACCGGCCAGCCAGGCTATCCTGGTCAGGTGCCTATGGTCTTGCGCTGCCCTGTCTGCTGGGCCATCTCCCCTCTGGGAACAAGCAACTGTCCGGGCTGCCACACAAGCCTGGCAGGCGTGGCTCCCACGCCCGCGACAGCCGCACCGGCAACTCAACAGGGCGGGGGAGGAGGCTTCTTGCAGGGCAACGCTGGCAAGTACGCAATGGGCGCCCTGGGAGGCGCTGCAGCAGTGATCGGCGGCGAGATGCTGCTGCATGGAGTGGAGCGGTCCCTTGAGGGCGATGACTATGGCTACCGCCACCATCACCACCATGAGGGCGGCGCTCTGGGCGACATCGGAAAGCTGGCCGATGATATCGGCCTGATCTGAAGCCGCGGGTCGGGACCCTTCTCAGGGTCCTGGCCGCTCGCCAGGCTATCGGCTGTATCTCTTCCAGCCTCAGGCTCACCCAGCAAAGCGGACGACCTCAGTCCACCCAGATGGGCTACCTGGTCTAACTTCTTCTATTGCCTTGTTGCGACACAACTTGAAACCGTCTATAATACTTCGCGGCAGGGAGTAAAATTGCCAGTAGAAGCCCCTTCTGGCTTTCGCTACCTACCCACGGTTCTCTCTGGATACTGGCAATAAAAGAAGCTGGAAAGTATTCTATTCGATGCACTACGAGCGCACTACGCTGCATAACGGCCTGCGTCTGCTCACAACATCTATACCGGGCACACGCTCAGCCAGCGTCGCTTTTTTTCTGGCCGCCGGCTCGCGCTACGAACCAGATCATCTCGCTGGCATATCGCACTTTATCGAACATATGCTTTTTAAGGGATCAAAGCAGTATCCTGGTGCCAGAGTTATCTCAGAAGCGATCGAAGGGGTCGGTGGGATCTTCAACGGCAGCACGGGGAAGGAGTTGACCAGCTACACAGCGCGTGTGCCAGGCGAGCACCTGGAGACGGTGATCGACGTGCTCGCCGATATGCTGCGCCAGCCGCTCCTCCAGCCAGCCGAGATCGAGAAGGAACGTCACGTGATCATCGAGGAACTCAGCTCGACCCGCGACGATCCCCAGGAATGGTCCAGCCTCCTGCTCGACGCCACGATGTGGCCGGGCCTTCCCCTGGGCCGGGATGACGCTGGCTGTGACGAGACCGTGGCTGCTATCCAGCGGCGGGATATGCTGGCCTATCTGGACCGGTTCTATCGGCCCGATGCTCTGGTGGTGAGCGTTGCGGGTAATATCAATCAGGCGCAGGTGAAGGAGGCCATCGAGTGGCGCTTCCAGGACTGGGAACCACGGCCGCCGATCCCCTGGACCCCCTGCCCTCCCCCACGCGATGCCACTCCAGTCGCCCTGGTCTCGAAAGATACCGAGCAGACGAATCTCTGTCTCGGCACCCTCGGCGTCTCCCATGCCTCTCCGGACTACTCTACCCTGATGCTCTTGAACGCTATCCTGGGCGATGGGATGAGTTCGCGGCTCTTTCAAAATATCCGCGAAGAGCAGGGGCTGGCCTACGATATCGGGAGTTACACCAGTAGCTACTACGAAACCGGCAATCTCGTGGTCAGCGCAGGCGTCGACCCTTCGCAGACATCTGCCGCCATTCGGGCGATCGTCAAAGAGCTGGACGCCCTCTGCCAGGTTCCAGTGACAGAGGACGAGCTGGAGCGCTTTAAAGCCTACGTGCGGGGTGGCTTGATCCTGGGACTGGAGGGCACTCAGCAGGTTGCTACCTGGCTTGGCAGTCAGGAATGCCTCCTCGGCCGTATTATTGATGTGGATGAGATGATCGCGCACATCAACGCTGTCACCCCTGAGGATATTCAGCGCGTGGCACAGATGTGCTTCGCTCCTCACTGGCGCCGCTTGGCCATCATCGGCCCGGAGGATCCTCGACAGCTCGAACATTTTCAGCAATTGCTCACAGGCGCGTAAAGCGGGAAGAGGAGACCAGGTTCTATGATGAAAACGATGACAACGCTTCGCGAGTATTTGCAGTATACAGAGGACGCTCTCAGCGCTGGGCGCGTTGAGGATGCCCTCGAACATTGCCAGCATGTACTCTCCCATTTCCCGGAATCATTGGAGGCCCACCGCCTGCTCGGCGAGATCTACCTGGCGCAGAATCGTCTTGTGGAGGCGCAGCAAACCTTCGACTGGGTGCTGACAAACGATCCCGAGAACGTCATCACTTACTGTAACCGCGCACTCATCAGCGAACGGATGGGGGATCTCGATACTGCCCTGGATTGCTACCAGCAGGCCTACGAGCTGAGCCGCGGAAACAGCCAGATCCGTCAGGAGTTTAATAAGCTGAGCGCGCGCCTCGGTCAGCCGGGCTTCATGTTCTCCCGTGCCGGTCTGGCCCGCCTGTACATGCGTGGCGACCTGCTCTTCCACGCCACTCAGGAGTGGGAGGCAGTCCTGTCCGCGACGCCGGACCGCCTGGACGCGCGCACGGGTCTGCTCGAGACGTGCTGGCGCGATGGAAACTATGAGCAGGCTGAACAGATCGCGCTCAAGCTGCTGGAGGAAGTCCCTGGCTGCTTGAAGGCCCTGCTCCTGCTCGCCCACATTACCTATGCGCAGAATCCTTCGCGGGCCCGGGACCTCCTCCAGCGAGCTGAGGCCCTTGATCCAGAGATGGTGATGGCACGTGAACTCTTCGGAGACCTGCTGGCCAGCCAGCCTGGCGATCCCTTCCTGGCCCTGCTACAGAAGGAGCCGGCGCCTGTTCCACCTCCCAGAGAGGCGGCGACGCAGCGCCCACCGATAACGGCTTCCTCACCCAGTGAACACCCTGCCTTCTCCCAGCAGGCAGAGGTCGCCTCCGTCGCCGGCGCGACGGACCTGGAGAACGAGCCGATCTTCGGCTGGACCACGCCGGACCCCTACCCGCAGTCCACCGCTCCCACACCTGCTCTCTCCGCGGACGCGACCGCGATTGCTCCTCTCACTGAGCAATCGACCATGGACGATCACTCTGGCTCCTGGCCAGTGTTCAGACCCTCCGCCGAAGAGAGTGGTCCCTCCTGGCAGGCGCAGTTGGGCTTTGAGGCAGCATCAGAGAGCACAGAGATGGAGCAGCAGGCTCCGACTCCGCCGGCCTGGCTGGATACGCTAAACGCGGCTCCTCGCCGCCAGACCTCGGGTCCACTGACGCCGGAGGCTGCCGGCCTGCCTTCCGCGCTGCCCTCTGCTCCGGCTCCCTCGGTGGTGCCTCCTGCTGAGCCTGCTCAGCCCTTGCAGCCTCAGCCCTCTCCGCTCGCAGCCGCGCCCGAAGCAGTGCCCGCAGCCGCTCGGAGAGAGGCCGACGACGTGGAGCCCTTCCCGTTCCTGGGAGAGGATGCCGATCCTGAAATGGGATGGCCGGAGTGGCTCAAATCGCTGGGCGCGGAGGCCATGGAGGCTGGCGAGTCCCCTGTCAGCCCGACCAGCTCGACCAGCCCGACAGAGCAGGCAGACACGGTTGAGCCGCCTGCTCGGGACCCCGCTGTCTGGGAGTCCGCCGCTCCTTCCTTCGGCCTCAGCGCTCGCTCAGAGTCCGAACCTGATCCATGGATCAGTCAGGCTCAGGGGCCAGCTACCTGGGAGGTTCCCCCAGTGGAGACCCTGGAGCCTCCGGAAGGCTCTTCCTCCGACGAGGATGCTTATCTTGCAGCCTCGACATGGGGTGGCCTGGGGGAGCAGAGCGACACTGCCACAAAGCCAGCCTGGCTCGAGCAGTTGCAAACCAGCCACACCCCTCTTCAGGAGCCTCAGGAGCCTTCGTCACCCTCCTGGCTGCCCGGGCTTGAGGGTATGCCGCAACCACCGGCAACGCCCTCCACAAGCTGGGATCTGCAGTCCGAGTCGCCTGCAGCAACAAGCGCTCCCTGGCTTGAACACCTGAACACTGCTCCACCCAGTACGCCCCTGCCTGAGCCGCTGCCGCCGCTCGCGAGCCAGCCGCCTCAGGAGACACCCTCCTGGCTGGATCAGCTTGCCACTCCCCGCGAGGAGCAGGAGGAGCGCCTCCTCACCACGCTGGAGGACCTGGAGCAGAAGCTCTATGCCCAGGGTTTCGTTCCTCTGCAACCAGGGGAGCTCTCGTCCATCGCACAGCAGGCCCCAGAGCCTCAACGTGCACCCGAACCAGAAGAAACAGTACGCGCTCCTCTACATCAGGCAGACCATAACCTCAGGCAGCAGATGGTCCCCCCGGCTCCCGAACCTGAGCCCCTCTGGCCGGCCATACCCACACCTGAGCCCTCGAGAACAGGCCCATCTCACCCGCCGACGCTGCCAGGCTACCGGCCCGATGCCCTGCTCGAAGATGAGCTGGAGACGACGATGAAACGCCCGGTCTTCCGCCTGCAGCCAGTGCAGCAGCGCCCGCCGGCATCGGCCGAACCCCCTGCGACCAGGCGCACACGGGAACCAGCTGCCGTCAGCCCCAACCAGCGTCAGGAAGGGGAGCTGTCCTACAAAGAGCACCTCATCAGGGGCTACCAGTATCAGCTCGCCGGTGCTTATGACGAGGCCATGCAGGAGTACCGTCTGGTCATTCGCAACCAGCCGGATCTGCTCGGAGAGGTGATCAGCAATACACGGGCGCTGCTCAAGCTGGCTCCCAAGTACGCCGCTGGCTATCGGGTCCTCGGCGACGCCTACATGCGCCAGGGCGAGTATCTGCAGGCAATGGAGGCCTACAATAAGGCCCTCACAATGACCAGACGCGCAAAAGGACAGGGCGCCTCTTCCTGAACAGAGGCCCTCAGCCTTGCTCGGAATGGCAGCATGGGGAGCAGCTTGGGGCGCTTCTCCCTGCCCGCTGAGGAACTATTTACCAAAGGAGTCATACGTGGACGCTATTCTACAGAGGTTGACCGAGCTTGACGAGGTCTCAGGGGTGATCCTCGTGGGAAAGGATGGACTGATCGTCAGCGGAACTCTGCACACCGAGGACGAGGAGATGATTGGGGCCCTCTCGGCTACCGCCTTTGGCTCCCTCAGTACGTACACCAAACAGGTTAACCAGGGCGAGATTCGCCATGCTATAATTGAAACGCATGATGGGACCATCCAGATGGCGGAGGTTGGTGACCTTATCCTTGTCGTGACGACCCAGCAATCCCGCTCCCTCAATCTCGGGCGCGTTCGCCTGGAGATGAAGAAGGTCTGTCGCCAGATCCTCCCTCTGGTCACCAGTCAGTAACACTCTCACTTCTCTGAAAGGGAGTTTTGAGCATACGGTATGGAACGCACACTCATTATCGTGAAACCTGAGGCGGTTCAGCGTGGCCTCATCGGATCGATCCTGGCTCGTTTTGAACAGCGCGGGCTGAAGTTTGTTGGCCTCAAGCTGCTGCAGATCACGCCGGAACTGGCTGAGCAGCATTACGATGTTCATAAAGGGAAACCGTTCTACGCAGGCCTCGTGAAACATATCACCTCTGGCCCTGTTGTCGTCGGCGTCGTTGAAGGGCCGCGCGCCATCAGCGTCGTACGCACCACCATGGGTGCGACGAATGCCGCAGAGGCGGCTCCCGGTACTATTCGCGGCGACTTTGCCCTCGAGATCGGTTACAATATTATCCATGGCTCCGACGGCCCTGAAACGGCAGCCCGCGAGATCAGCCTTTTCTTCAAGCCGGAGGAATTGATCACCTACAATCTGGCAACCGAGCGCTGGGTCTACGAATCCTGACGACTCTGTCTGGCCGGCTCGCTCGCCCTCTATCGCTGATGACCGATCGGCTCGGCAGGGAATGTAGCTCGCCTGGCGCGTGTGCACTCCTTGCGGCCGCTACCAGGCCGTCATCGCTTTCCCCGGCCAGTGCGCCGGCCCGGCTCTATGAGGAAGTGGATGAGGGGGCTTCTGTTCGCGAAGAGCGACCCTTCGTTGCTTCCTTTTTCCCTGCCAGACGCCAGCAACACGTTTTACTGCGCAGACAGCGATTCTGTTCGTCTAATGTCAGTGGGGGTGTGCCCTTCATGCAGAAGACCTGATAGAGTGGCTCGCCCGCCGCCATATCACTCTCGGAGAACCAGCGTTCGCGGTAAAATGGGCAACCATTTTTATGCTGGCGCCAGCTTGGGCTGTTTGCTGGATCGCTATCAATGGTACCTGCCAAGAATCCCTTCCTTCCTATCTACTGCTATGGGATCGAGAATACATTGCACAAGCATATGTGGCCGACAGTAATCTGTTTCAGGTAGTATATCATAACAGGGCCAGACCGGGGAAAGGCTTGTTGCTCTCTCCTGGTCAGCCGCTGCTAACGAAGTCTTAAGACAGGAGCGTTCTGTGCAACCATTTCCCGATGCGACCAACGCTACGGCCAGCCCGCTGTCCCGTCAGAGGAACAGAGTTCCCTGGTCTTTTCGGCAAACTGTGCTCGGCATGCTGATTCCTATCGCACCCTGGTTGCTGCTCTCGCTGATGGCTCAGATCCTGGGCAGCTCCACTCCCCGACTGAAGGCGCGGCTCTCTCCTGGTCAGGATATCCAGGGGGCCGTTCTGGCAGCGCTCTCAACGCTGATCATCGAGGGTGCCTTCCTGCTGGTTGCCCTCGTCTTTGCCCGCCAGGCCCTGCGCTCGTCCTGGCAAGACCCGCTCTCGGAGCGCGCGGCCAGGACAGAGGGGCCAGGCCTGCCTTCCATACTGCACACCCTGGGCCTGCGCCGCTTCCGACTCTCCTCCCTCTGGTTAGTCGTGCTCTTCCTGCCCCTGCTCTATGTAGTCAACAGTCTCTATCTGGCCCTTTTACAGACGCTGCATCTGCCCCTGCAGACGAACTATCAGGTCATTCTCAGCAGCAGCAAATACGCTCCCATCACAACGGGAACGCTATTGATCCTGGCAGTATTCGTAGCTCCCGTCTGCGAGGAGATCTTCTTTCGTGGCTTTATCTTCCCGGGACTGCAGCGCGGTCTGCCAACGGCCTGGGCGATCCTTGTGAGTGCCCTCGTCTTTGGCATCGCGCATGCTGACCCTGGCTCCCTGGCGGTGCTGGTCGTGATTGGCATCATGCTGGCCATTCTGCGCTGGCGCAGCGACTCACTCTACCCTGGCATGCTGCTGCACATGCTCAATAACGGGATCAGCGCGCTGGTGATCCTCCTCTCGATGCTGGGCCTGCTGCACTGAGCTGTCCTGAGCAGCGCCGAGTGCGATCACCAGCGGCCTCCCCGTCGGTCTGGGAAGAGCGTCAGACGCGCTGACGCCGATCTTCAACGCGGGCGCTGGCGGTTTTGGACTCGCCACCGCTCGCGCGTGGCAGGCTATCAGGTGGCACCAGCTCAACCTTCGGGGTATTGCCGGTCACCGACTTGACGGCCTCGGCCATCGCCAGAGCCAGCGTACGGCAGCGCTCGGCGTTGCCCAGCAGCTCCTGCTCGCGGACCTCAACCTTCAACTGAAAGATATCTAAGCCCTCCTGGCGGTCAACAACGATGCGGAAATTGGTGCCGGTTTCTGGGAAACGTTGCAGGGCTGCCTCAACCTGGCTGGGGAAGACCAGCAGGCCGCGGATCGAGACAGCGTCATCGCTGCGGCCCTTAATCGCCCCGATCTTGGGATGGGTGCGTCCACAGGGACAGCGCTCCTCCCACCAGAGCCGCGAGAGATCACGGCTGCGGTAGCTGATCATTGCAGTGCCTTCGCCTGTCAGCCAGGTCCAGACCAGTTCGCCTTCCTGGCCCTCTTCGACCCATTCGCCCGTCTCAGGATCAATGCACTCCACGAGGAAGGTATCCGCCCAGGCATGCATACCCTCACGCTGCTCACATTCGCAGGTCATGCCGGGTCCGAGAAACTCGGTCATGCCGAATTCGTCATAGGCGGTAATGTTGAAGTAGGCCTCGAGCTGCAGGCGTGTCTCCCAGGGCCACGGCTCGGCGCCGAAGAGGCCGATCCTGAGGCGGGTCCTGGTAAAGTCGATGCCACGCTCATGGGCCTTGCGGCCAAGATAGAGGCCGACGGACGGCGTCATGCACATCGCTGTGGCGCCAAAATCAACGATGCAGTCCAGCATGCGCTCATACTGACGCGCGTCTGAGCCCAGCGGGATCACCATGACGCCCATCTCCAGGGCTCCGTAGTGAAAGCCAAAGCCTCCAGTGGGCAGCCCGTAGCCGTAGCAGTTGAGCAGAATATCGCCCGGTCGCAATCCGACCATCCAGAGTTCACGCGCGTTCAGCTCGGCCCAGTTTTCCAGATCGCGCCTGGTGGCGAAGACGGGCACGCTCTTGCCGGTTGTTCCGCTGGTGGCATGCACCTCGAGCGCGCCTCCCTCGCCGCCTGGCTGGACCAGCGCCATCCCGTAGGGGTAAGCACTGCGCACACTTTTCTTCTCGAGAAACGGAAGCTTGCGGATGTCTTCGAGCGTCCTGATATCTTCTGGCTTCACACCAGCCTGATCGTATAAATTTCTATAGAAGCTGTTCTGTGTATATGCTCGTGTTATAACTTTTTGCAGGCGCTCCAGTTGTAACGCCTGCAGGCGCTCTTTCGGCAGGGTCTCAATCTCTTCATTGAAATACTTGCGATCGCTCATAGGCAACACCTCCGCCAGTATTGTACCATCCGACCCCGCAGGCGTCTATGCAGGCACGAGCAGGGTCTATGTGATAAGATGATGCCAGCCGATGCTTATTTCAGGGAGTGACTGTGTACTTATGGGAACACGAGAGATTCGGGCTGTCATCTGGGATCTGGATGGCGTGATTATTGATAGCGCCAATGAGCACCGCCTCGCCTGGCAGCGCCTAGCGCGGGAGGAAGGTCTTCCACTCAGTGATGCGGACTTCTGGGCTACATTCGGACAGCGCAACGACGAGATCATTGCAACGCTATGGGGGACTGTTCCCGCGGAGCAGGTGCAAGCTTGGTCGCGGCGGAAGGAGGCCTACTTTCGCGAGCTGATTCGTGAGCGAGCACAGGCGCTGCCCGGAGCGCTGGAACTGATGAGTGGGCTGCACGCGGCTGGTATTGCGCAGGCTCTGGCCTCTTCGACGCCGCCGGAGAACATCGCGCTGATCAGCGAGGTGCTGGGTTTGAAGCGTTACTTGCAGATCCTGATTTCAGGCGAGACGGTACCACGCGGCAAGCCTGCCCCGGATATCTTTCTGAAGGCAGCCGCTGAGCTGGGAATGCCTCCGGAGGTCTGCGTGGTCATCGAGGATGCTGTTGCTGGCGTCCAGGCAGCGCACGCTGCTGGTATGCGCTGCATTGCTGTTGCGGGCGAGCGCGATCTACCCGGCCTGCGGGAGGCCGAGCTGATGGTGCGGACGTTGACGGAGGTCGACGTGGCACGTGTCCTCTCCCTGGGCCAGGCTTGACAGCGGTCCAGGAACATGGCAGAATTGGCAGGACCTGGTTGCCCACCCTGATGCGGTGGGTGCCGCTGATGGAGGTGTAGGGGTCCCGGTGGGCCTCGCCGTCTTCAAAACGGTCGGGGGGTCGCTGTGCGCGGTCTCCGGTGGGTTCGACTCCCATACGCCTCTGCCACTCTCTCCGTGGTTGTACCAGGAAACGCTCACCTTTCACCAGAGCGGTGGCCGCCCGCTCCTCACCATCTCACCTGATACATTCTGCCATCCAGATGATTGATGGCCCTACCGTTACTCAAATTGCTGTTTGCGCTCGGCTTGGGAACGTAAAAGCCTGCCGGCTTGTTCCGCCTCGCAGCGCCATTGACGATGCCCATGCGCCACTGGTGCCGCGATCATCTCTTCGACTTGCTTGTAGGCATAGCCATTGGTGCGTGTCGCAAACTCATCAAGCCGGTCCCATAAGGCGAGGACCGTGTGATTAATGACCGAACGTCCCGTATCGAGCAGTCACAGAGCGTCCGCCTGGATTTCGTCTGGTAACCGCAACGGATAGCTCAGGGATTGTTGATCACGGTCTGTGCGCACTTGAGGAGTTCCTTCTGTTTGTGAGACCGCATTCCATAGAGTCGCCCGGAAAAGGAGGCAATTAAGGCCAATAGATCATCGGTGAGTTCTTGCTCTGGGGTCTTTTCTTCTCCTGGCTCTAGCACCGTGAGCGTGACCCCAAAGCAAGCAAACAACGTTTCCAGGTATTCTTGCCCAAAGCGGGTTAAGCGATCTTCATGAGTGATGACTACCTCTCCCACTTTGTCCTCACAGACCAGCTTGAGGAGCCACTGCAACTGCCTGCGAGATGCTTTGAGACCTGAGCCAATATCAGAGAGCACAAGCGTTGCCACGCCCTTACGTTCGCTGGTTGCCCAGGCTTGCAGGCGCTGAAGTTGGATGTCCAGGTCGTCTTTCTGTCCATGCCCGCTCACTCGCCCATACAAGACAAGCAGACGTTCATCGTTTTGCCGACCAGGCGCTCGATCTCCGAGCGGGGAATGCACGCTTCGTTTCCCACCCGAATTGCGGTAATCTTGCCTGTCTTAATCCATGTGCGCACCGTCAACGGATGTCAGCCTGGCTCGTGAGCAGCACGGCTCACTCGTAACAACTTGGGTTCCTCTGCCCTCACCGAAAATGTTATCCTACCTTCAGATATTTGTAGATAGTACAACATATTTACAGATTTTTGGCAACTGCTAGACACCCCATCTGATCCATCCCCCCATGTGTACTATCTAGCCAGAAACCATGAGCACAGGAACCTTGCAAAGCAAACAACCGTTTTATGTTCTGTGACGACTTCTATCATAAAAATTTCATGGGTCACTTCATAACTTGACGAAGAAGGGCGAAAATATGGGACGTCAAAAGAATACAGTGCCGAAACGGCTGTCTGGAGCATCGCTTCGCCCCTGGTTCGCGGGGGCAAGTCAGATGGGCATACTGATCCTGATGGCTCTGGCACTGCAACTGCCGGCCTCCCTGAGCAGAGATAGCCTGCCAGGGGCCTGGCCTAGCAGTGATCTGGTGGTCAGCCACTGGCCAATGGCCCTCCAGATTCAGCGCACTGTGGCTCAGCAGCATCAGCTACCTCTCTGGGATCCTTATTTCGGTGGAGGTCTTCCTCTAGGGGGTGATCCTCTCGCCGCGCTTTTCTATCCGCCGACCCATCTCCTTCATTTTCTATCACTGCGCGATTACTTTTTTGTACTGATCACAGGCCACCTTGTCTTCGCGGGCCTGGGCATGCTTCTGCTGGCGCGGCGCGCAGCCGGTCTGCCCACAATTCCGGCGCTGGTGGCGGCGCTGAGCTACATGGCCACTCCCAGATTGGCCGCCCATCTGGGAGCCGGGCATATCACTATCCTGCAAACAGTCTCCTGGTTTCCCTGGCTGGCGCTCGCCGGCTGGGCTACGCTGCAGGCTCCTCTACGCTGGGGTCCCGCACTGGCTCTCTGCATCGGGCTGATACTACTGGCAGGCCATCCCCAGATGGCCTACTACGGCCTGTTGATGCTGGGCGCGATCATCGCCTGGCTTCTGGTGCAGCGCTGGCTGCGGGAGGGCCGCCGATTCCTGGCTCCTGTGCTGACAGGGCTGGCCGCAGCGGGTATCCTGGGGCTGGCGCTGGCTGCCATCCATCTGGGGCTGCTGGCAGATCTGACCAGCCACTCGACCCGAGACCAGGCGCTGCATCCGCAGGAACACTATCCACTCCTTGACTTCCTGCACGCTCTGGTGATCGCCCCGGCTCCCGGCTGGGGGATCTGGGAGGGAATGCTGACACCGGGCCTGTGTGTTCTGGCTCTGGCGCTGCTGGCGATCGTCGCGCGCTGGAAGCAGAGCTGGCCGCTACTGCTGGGGATCATACTGGTCGCTGGTCTGGCCATGGGTCAGAGCTCCCTGCCCTATCTCCTCGCCGTCCATGTGCTGCCCGGACTGGACCGCTTCCGCGCTCTGGCGCGCATCTGGTTTCTGGGACTGCTGGGCTGCGCCTTGCTCGCAGGCATGGGCAGCGCCTGGATCGGTGAGCGCCTCCGGCCCCTGACTTGCTATGGTGAGGTCATCTCCGGTGCGCTGATTGCTCTCCTTGTCGGCGGTACCCTGATTGCCACCGATAGCGGCTACACCCATGTCGGTCCTGTCAGCGCGATCACCACACCGTCGCCGGTGGCAACCTTCGCCGCACACCTGGCTGGCAACGGCTACGTCTATGATCTGCAGCAGAACATTTCGCAACTGACAGCCGTTGAAATGCAGACGCGGCTCGCCAGCGGCTCCGATCCGCTGTTGAACGCAGCCTACGTCTCTTATATGGACCGCGCCGGCGGCTACTATGGCCAGGGCTACCAGTTGCGCATTCCCTACGACGCTCCTGGGGTTGAGCCAGATGCCAGGCTCCTGGGCCTGATGCACATCAGCGTCGTCGTCTCGCGCCGTCCGCTGAGCAATCCGCTGCTGGTGAAGGTCACTAAGATCGATGGAATCTCGATCTATAAAAATCTGGCGGACGCCGGTCCCGGCTATCTCGTCGAACCAGCTTCCAATGGCAATCCACCTGCACTGGCACAGCTACAGGTGCAGTCTGCCGAGGTGCATCTGCTGCAGCAAGGCGAGGGGAACTGGAGCTTCCAGGTGACGAGCATGAACTCCGGCTATTTCGTGATCGCGACACCGACGTTTCCAGGCTGGCACGCCGTTGTGGACGACCAGCCAGCCGCCATCAGCATGATCGCTGGAGTCCTGCCCGCTATCAGGCTGGCGCCTGGTACTCACCATGTGAGCTACGTCTACATGCCGCGCAGCCTCTGGTTCGGCGGCGCACTCTCGCTGCTGAGTCTGC
>JBHOQN010000062.1:0-66947 GCA_042408965.1 Ktedonobacteraceae bacterium | reverse complement strand
TCTCCGTTCATAGCATCTCCCGCATCGCGTTCAAGGCGATGATCCTGTGAGTGCGTTCGACCGGGCTCCCCCGGCCAAACGGGCGTCATGATCGCACGGGCCTCGCCTCTGGCGAGCTACCCGTCGCCATCACACCATCTTACACAGCACAAACAACGTTCTCTGCTGTTTTCCACTTTTCAATTGTCAAGGTACGCTGCGCCTGACTACCTTTCAGCATCTCCAGCGGATTGACGGCTCCTGGACAGAGGTTCTCACCCGCTAGCCAGTTCACCGGGCCGCTGCAAGAGACAGCGAACTACGGTACTGAAATCTCTGTGGAGAATTTCTGCGAGAGATTTGCTTACCGTCCATCCGTCCGGCGCGGACTTAATTATGCCACAGGCTTTCTACCTTGTCAAGAGGATAGCGAGGAATTTTTCTGGTGGTCCTAAAAAAGGTCGGAAACTGTTGAGGCCTGGCCGAGACCAGCTCCGAGCACTGCCTCCAGGGAAGAATCTGGCAGCCAGTTGATATGTGATTCCCGAAGAGGGGGCGCGTTTACTCTCTATGGCCACTATTCTTAGTCAGGAGAAACATGCATGACAGGTATACGCAACGTGATCTCCACGCTCGGCCCCAACGGCGAAGAGATCATGGGACCGGAGATTCTGCTCTGGCACTACCCCGAGAGTACTATTATCAACGGCTCGCTCCTCACCGTTGAAAGCAACCACTTCTGTGTACTGAAGTCGCGAGGCGCCATCCTCCAGGTCTACGAAACCGGGCAGTACCCTGTGCAGACCACGGACCGGCCGCTGATCGGCTCGATCCAGCAGGCCTTCTACGGAGGCCAGAGTCCCTGGCAGTTTGAGGCCATCTACATCAACCGGGCTAAACTTGTCGTGAAGACAAGCGGAGTCGCTCTCTCGCGCGAAATGGCCGAGCTTGTCTATAATGTGGACTACTACCTGCACATCGAAACACGCGAAAACGCGGTGCGCCTGGTCCAGCATATGCCCTACCGCGGGCACACGCTGACAACGCACGACGTGAACGCCTACGCCGGCCCAGTCATCGAACAGGCCGTCAACCAGCTTGTCCAGGTCACCCCGCTGGAGAGTGTCAACGAGAAGATCCACGACCTGTCCATGCTTGTCTTCCAGCACCTGCAGCAATTCCTGGTGGTCTACGGCATCACTGTCGACACGGTGAAGGTGCTGGTCTCACCACGCGATGAGCGGATGAAAGCGCTCATTGCCCTGAAAGCTTTCGGCCTGACGGAGGTAGACGCGGTGCGCTACTATACGGCGATGCTGATGGCGGAGCGCGGGGTGATCTCGGCTCCCAACATGGCGATCGGTGCCCCCTTCAACATGGGCGGGGTACAGCCAGTGACAGCGGTGGAGCGCTACACGGCGGTTCCCGCCACGCCTCCTCCGACGCCGTCTCCGGCCCCTGGAGCGCGACCTGCTAACCCGCCACAGAGATAGCGACGATGAACGCCTTCCCTTCTAATGACCCGCTACTACAACAGTTGCAGCTACTGCTGACGGGCTATGGCTACAACTTCTATAGTTCAGCGAATCAGGCCCGCAGCGACGATCTGCTGGTGCGAGAGCGCGCCAGCTACCACCTGGCGCGCGCCAGCGACCTGCTCACACAGCTTCGGCTGGCCTACCAACAGCGCTACATTCCTCCGTTGACCTGCAGCAATCCTGATCCGCCCGCAGAGGCCCTGACGAAAACACGTGAGATCGAGGAGGTCCAGCAACAGATCGCCAATCTGGAAACGGCGATCCGCGGTATGGCTACTCCGGCAGGCGACCGCATCTGGTGGCGCTTTCGCCAGGAGGTGCCACTGCTGAGACAGCTGCTGGCCTTCGATCTGAACCTGGTACGCCAGAGCGAAGCGCTCTACCACTACGTGAGTCAGTTGACTCCGGAACTCTGGAACAGCCTGGGAACCACGGAGCTACTGCAGTTACTCCGTCAGTTGGCGAATACCGCCACTGAACGCGAGCGGCTCTTACTGCTTCCGCTCTAGGAGGAGGGCGATAGCGAGCGCGCTTCTGGAGGGGTCGCTCGCCATCGCCCCCGCACGCGCCACACTTCGCCCCGTCAGAGGTTCTCATCGTCCTCGTTGCCGGCTGCGGAAGGGGGCCGCTCGACCGGCACACGATAGCCGCGTGGTCTCGGCGAGCCCTCCGTCTGCCCCTCAGCTTGAGGGGTGGCCGCCAGATCACTGGTAATGGCACGCACCAGACGCTCAACGCGGTCCCAGCGCGCAGGGAAGCTGGCAGCGTAGAACTTCTCACGGCCCTCGCTATCGTAGATGTAGAGGACGTAGTCGCGATCGATGTAGCGGTAATCCAGCTTGATGTAGGGAATGCGTACCAGCTCCAGCACCTGGAGCGTGGGACGACTACTCGACTGCACAGCCTGAGCGCTGGCCCGGCCGGCCACGGCGGCGGCACTGCGCACCTCCTCGACCGCGACCTGCCAGATATCGAAAGGCACACCGTCAGGCGCGGCTTCAGGATAGAGATCTTCTGTGACCTCGGCGCTATAGATGAGGTCCCCCTCGGCTTTCAGCAACTGTGCCTGAGGAATCGCCTCGGTTCCCACAAAGCGATTGCGCGTGCGGAGGTCAAAGGTACGCACGATCTCGCGATGACGTACGACGCGCCCGCTGCCGTTGCAGGCGGGACAGAGCACGGCTCTGGCACCCTGGCAGGCACTGCAGACGCGCTTGCCGGTCACGCAGTCACAATCGACCTCGCCGTTGACGCAATCGGGGCAGGGGATAGTACGCCCCTTGTTAGCAGGGTCAGTGTCGATGGGATTGGGCACCGGAACGCCCTGCTGACGAATGCCCTCGAAGACCGTGGAGACCTTATCTCCCAGGGTTGTGGCGAGCTTCTCGGCACGCCGCTGCAGAAAGGGCCGCTTCTTCTGATCAGCCCAGTCGGCAATATAGCCGCGTCCTCGGCAGGTCGCACAGCGCTTGCGTGTGCGTCCACGACAATCGGGGCAGGTGATCCAGCCGCGTCCGGTGCACTCGGTGCAGAGCGCACGTCCGGTTCCATTGCAGGCGGTGCAGGCCAGCAGCTCATCGAGGCCATCGAGGCGCGTGCGCATGGAGGGCGGACGCAGACCACTGACCTCGGGCAGTTCGTAGTCCCAGATCGGTAGCAATGGCTGCTGTTTGCCGGGGGCATGGCCGGTATATGGCTCAGTGGTGACCTCCATCGCGCGCGTCTCCCAGCGAGTCTGGACGCTCACCTCCCAGACATCATCACGGCTCATGGCCACCACTTCCATATAGGTTCCCAGATCGCGAGCCACACGCCAGTTGCCAGCTGCCCAGCTATTGACTAGCTGGCGCAGACGCTGCTCCTCGACGTCAGTTGGTAGATGGGGAGCCGTGGGTGGGGTCTGCGCCTGTTGCCAGTAGAGGCTGGCTCTATCCATCACTCTTTTGAGACGCTGCTGCACCTCGCTGGCGCTTTGTACGAGAGTGCGGCTCAGTTCCTCGATACGCTTGTCTATATCATGTTGATTGAAGGATCCTCCCGCTGAATTACTACCTTGTTCCCATTCGTTGCTCATAGCGTCTTGCCTCCCGGCTAAGGGCACAGCGACATCCGCAACACTCAGGCAGCAGCGCCTGTGCCCGCTTTGACATTTGGTGTCTGCTTACCACTTATACGCTTTAGCCTGCGGCTACGTTGTAGAAAGCCAGCAGGCCTGCGGGGTCAGGCAGGGTGAAGGTGAAGCGCACCAGCGGTGACTCATGAGAGCAGAGCGACGATCTCCTCCTGCATGGGAAGGCCGGTGATCTCAAGCTCGCGCTCGTGAATGAGCAGGTTGACCTCGCTACGCACGCCGAATTCGGGCAGGTAGATGCCGGGTTCGAGGGAGCAGCAGGTATCGGCGAGCAAGAAGCGCTCGTCGTGGGTCTCCAGGTTGTCAAGGTTGGCTCCCTCGCCATGCTCGACGGTGGTGATACTATGACCGCTGCGATGGACGAAATAGTCGCCATAGCCGGCCTGGGCGATAAGACCGCGTACAACATCATCAACGTCACAGGCGCGCACAGGCTCGCCGGCGGCCAGCCGGGCACGAATGAAGTCGAGACCAGCATCACGCGCCTGACAGACGAGGGCGAAGATCTCGCGCTGGCGTGAGGGAATCTCGTCACGGGTGCCGGCAAAGGCCATCCAGGTGTAGTCGGCATAGATAGCGTCAGGCCCAGGGAGGTGGGCCCAGAAATCGACGAGCAGCAGGTCACCGCGACGAATGGGACTGTGCTCCCAGGCAGTGGGCAGGTAGTGGGGGTTGCTGGCATGAGCGTTGACGGCGATCAATGGCGGCTCATCGACGACGACGCCTGTGGCGCGCATGAGGGCCAGAAACCGCTGCTGCACGCTGTACTCGTCGAGGGGGCGCTCTCGGCGCAACGCCTCTCCTAGCTCCTCAAAAAGCTCTCCTCTGGCAGCCATAATGCGCCGTCCAGCCTCGCGATGGCTCTCGATCTGCTGCTGGCTGAGGCAGGCGACAAAGCGCTGGGCGAGGTTGGCTGAGGTGCAGATCTCCACTCCACAGGCACGTACTAACTCGATGGTGCCGGCATCGACACAGGCCAGATAGGGAATGGCGTTGCGCGGTGAGTACTCCATGGCGATGTGCGCACCTGCTGGCAGCAGGGCCTTGAGACGCGCCTCCAGCTCCTGCCAGGAGCGAAAGGTCTGCTGCTCTCCGGGCAAGGCACGTAACACGTGCGGCTCTACGGCGCTGACCAGGGCCACGGGCCTGCCTTGCGCCGGTATCCAGTAGAACCAGCGCCGCGTGAACATCTGCTCGCGGGGTAACTCCAGAATGCGATGGGCGATGGGATTTGAGCGCCGAAAATCATAGAGCAGCCAGCCATCTAACTGCTCGGCCTGAATGGCCTGCTGGATACGATCAAGCTCCATATGCTTGCTCTTCCTCTCTGCAACCGGATCGAGTGAGAAGGTGGCCCTCCTCTCTTAGCACCTATTGTACCACTGCTCTCTCCGCAGGTTTCACCCAGAGGGAGTCCTGAAAGATTGCTCGCAGAGAGCGAGAGCTATTGAACCGATACATCGTTATATAGAAATGTAAAGATGCTTCCATCCCTGGCGCCCGCGCCAGTATCTTCGGCAGGTTGCTATGATGAGTAACGAGAGGCCAGGGCCAGATCTCCCGCAGGGCTTCCCTGCAACGAGGAGAGACACCGCACAAGAGAATCAGTCACAGGAAGGAGGGTATGCCGCAGGGCCGGCCGGGGGAGTTCCTCTTGAACACCAGGCCACGCTGCCGCTGGCCGCGGTGAGCGCGGCCGTGCCTGTCGATCAGCTCCCGACGCGCAGGTTACGGGCAGCGCGCCGGCGGCGTGCTCCCTGGCGTATCCTGCTGGCGGCATTGCTGGTCGTTCTGCTTCTACTTGGTGGAGGCCTTGCCTACGGCTACTACTACATCCAGAGCACTATTCAGACGCCGATCTCGCACTTTGTCCGTCCGGTGAGCCGCAGCACTGCCGAGCCGGCGGGCGCACCGACGGCGAGCGGCACCGATGTGACAACACACCCCTGGAACATCCTCCTGCTGGGCAGCGATAACGACAACAAGTATCATTTCCCCGAGGTTCTGACCCAGGTGATGATGGTCATTCGCATTGATCCGCAGCAGAATCAAGTCTACATGGTCTCTATTCCACGCGACTCCTGGGTCTTCATTCCTCAGGTCGGAGGCATGCACAAGATCGATCAGGCCTTCTTTCTTGGCTCCCTCCAGCATGCCAGCTTCGAGGACGGCGTGCGCCTCGCGCGCCTGACGATTGAGCAGGACTATGGCATTACCATCGATCGCTACGCCTGGGTGGGGCTGGATGGCTTTGCCAGGGTGATCGATACGCTGGGGGGGATCGATATCGACCTGACACACCCGATCGTTGACGATACCTATCCCGATGATGTGGGCGCCAACGCCAATAACCCCAACGCCTATCGCCGCCTCTACCTGGCGCCAGGTCCGCAGCATCTGAACGGGCAGCAGGCCCTGGAATATGTGCGCTCGCGTCACGCAGATCTGGTTGGCGATATCGGGCGGACGCAGCGCCAGCAACAGGTACTGGAGGCCCTCAAGCAGAAGCTGAACGTCGCCAGTGTCATTGAGCATCTGCAGGCCCTGATTGCTGATCTTCAGGGATCGGTCTACACGGACCTGAGCGAAGGGGAGATGATCGGCTTTGCCAACTACGGGCGGACGCTCTCGAGCAGCGCCATTCATCGCATTACGCTGGGTCCGGGGACGGGGAATCAGGATTACGGGGATGTGAGTACGGTCCATGATCCCACGGTCGGCGCCAACCAATCGGTTGTGCTCCCCAACTGCACTGCCATTCAGCCTGTGATCAACCACATCTTCGATCTGGGTGACGCCCAGAGCTGCCATGTGAACGGCGCATGAGGTGAGGGCAGGGCTGCGGTGCCGCGCAAAGGATGTGCTACAATAAGGCTCAGAGAAACGCTGATACACAAGGAGCCTTCGTGATTGAGCAGCAAGCCGCTCCTTTGCGCGGCACTTCACATGGTCCCATCTACTACTTGCAATTTGAGCACCTCGCAGCATCTCCGGAACTGGCACATGCCGTATTCACACGACAGGGCGGGCAGAGCCAGGCCCCGTTTGACGGGCTGAATGTCTCCTTTAAAGAAGATCGCGCTGAGGCTGTGGCGGCGAACCGTCTGAGCGTGCTGCAGGCGCTGGGGCTGGAGGACCTCCCCTGCGCGACGATCTGGCAGATTCATAGCGCCGAGGTGGCGCTTTTTGAGCGCGAGCGCTGGGAAGACTGGCGCAGCGATTGGCCCTATCGCACCCTGCAGGCTGAGGGAAAGACGCTGGTCTGGACGAACAAGCCGCGGCGCAAGGCCGACGCCATCGTGACGGCCGAGCGGGAGGTGGTGCTGGCGATGTCGTTCGCCGACTGCGTGCCGCTGCTCTTCCACGATCCACGGCGCGCGGTGATCGCTCTGGCTCACGCTGGCTGGCGAGGCACAGCGCGCGGCATCGCTATAACGACGATCGAGGCCATGCAGATACACTTCGGCTCGCGACCGCAGGACATCCTGGTGGGCATCGGGCCGGCGATTGGCGCCTGCTGCTACGAGGTCAGCGAGCAGGTGCGAGACATCTTTTATGGGCGGCGCGAATTCGAGGAGCTGCCCACGGCGGCGCGGCTACGCAACCAGGTTGCTGAGTCCGCCGTATTCTCTGTAATGGAGACAGCGTCCGGCGCGGGCGCGGAGACGCGAGCGGGGAAGGCCCCAGCAATGGCCCGGCGACCGGGTCTCTTTCTCGACCTCTGGGAGACCAATCGCCGGCAACTGCTGCAGGCCGGCGTGGCAGCGGAGCACATTGCCGTGGCCGGGATCTGCACAGCCTGCCATCAGGAGCAGTTCTTCTCATACCGTGCCGCGGGGGGCCGCACGGGACGCTTCCCTGTAATCATGGCATTGCACAGCGCGCAGCAGTCGAGCACGCCGGCAGCAGAGCAGTCGCTGCGCCTGGTGCCGTAGGGAGGAGAGGTGTCTATGGCAGAGTTGTATGGAGAGGAGCAGATACGCGAGCGCCTGGCCACCAACATCGAGGCAGTGCGCACCCGTATCGCAGCGGCCGCCACCCATGCCGGTCGCCCACCCGAAGAGATTACACTGGTGGCGGTGTCGAAGACCTTTCCCCTGGCATTTGTCAGGATAGCGTATAATCTTGGGGTAACTGATTTCGGCGAGAACCGGGTCCAGGAGGCTCTGCCCAAAATCACGGCCTTTCATCCACCGACGGTGCGCTGGCATATGGTTGGTCGCCTGCAAACCAACAAGGCCAGAAAAGTGGCGGAGCACTTTGATAGCGTTCACAGCGTCGACAGCCTGCATCTGGCACAGACGCTGAACCGGCATGCAGAGGCGCTGGAACGGCGCCTTCCTATCCTGCTGGAGGTGAACGTCGCTGGAGAGGCAAGCAAAGGCGGGGTCAGCCTGGAGGATGCGACCGCCCTGGCACGTGCCGTGGCTGCGCTCCCCCATCTGGAGATCACGGGGCTGATGACGGTGGCGCCACTGGTGAGCGCTGCTGAGGAGGTGCGCCCGATCTTCCGCGCGCTGCGGCTTCTGCGCGAACGCCTGCGGGAGCAGCTCCCAGACTGCTCATGGCAGCATCTCTCAATGGGTATGACCGACGATTACTGGATAGCAGTAGAAGAGGGCGCCACCATGGTCCGCATTGGCAGAGCCATCTTTGGTGAGCGCTCGAGCGACAAAGGATAGAGCGATGAAACCTGGCGATTTTCTTTTCAGCCGCCGGATGCGGCAAAACCATGCCCTGGAACACGCAACGGTGACGATTCTGAGCAGGATGGTGCCCGATCTGCGTATCTCGGCGCGCGCGACAACTGATGGCTTTCTGATGTTTGGCAGCGATGTCGATCTGGGCGTGCTGCGCCAGGCCGCTGATGAGGCCCTGAGTCGCCTGCAGGCCGGCGAGGCCGCCCTGGCGATTCACCCCAACTGCGGCACCAATCTGGCTGTGGGCATCTCGCTGGTGACCATCGGCACGATGCTCGGCTTTACCTCTTCGCGCACCAGCACGCGCATCACGTCGACGGCCCTCTCCTCCCTGGCGGGCCTGCTGGCTGCCCGCCCTCTGGGTGAGCTGGTGCAGAAATATATCACCACGCTGCCTGATCTGCGCGGTGTGCACGTCACGGACGTCAGACGACGCAAGCTGCTGGGTCTGAATGTCATAGAAGTACGAACTGTTCAGGAGTGAGCAGATGTTCGGCTTTCCGGTTCCTATCCTGCACTGGATCGTGCAGTACGGCATCGGTATCATTATCTTCGCGCTCTTCGTGCGCGTGATCGCCTCCTGGATCGGCCTGGACGAGCGGAACGCCTTCATTCGCTTCCTGGCGCGGATCACCGACCCGTTTCTCGACCCCGTGCGCCGCATTGTCCGCCCGACGATGAATTTTGACATCTCCTTCCTGATTTCTAGCTTTCTGCTCTATACGCTGATGTACCTCCTGCTGCAATCACTGCCCTCACAGTGGTAGAGAAGCGACGGCTAGAACGGCGATGAAGGTGAAGGTGCGTGTAACTCCTGGCAGCCGCCAGAACAGCGCTCGCTGGGACGGCGAGTGGCTGCGGGTGAAGATCACAGCCCCTCCAGTGGCCGGGGCTGCCAACCAGGCACTGATCAGGCTGCTGGCGGAGCGGCTCGATCTGTCGGTCCGGCAGATTACGCTGCTGCACGGAGCCGGCAGCCGCGAGAAGCTGCTGGAGATCAGCGGGCTGACGGAGGACGAGCTGCGGCGGCGCCTCGCTGCGCCCATGCATGGGTGAGAGAGCGCGGGCCGGGCGGAGTGTGTCATCCCCCGCCCGCTGGCTGATGCAGGCCTCTCGACGAGGAGGGATCACACTCCGGCAGCCTGTTGTTCACTCATCGATGGCGCCCAGGAGCTGGTCGCCCTCTTCGGGGGAGAGCCTTCCCTCGGCGACCATGCGCAGCACGGCGCTGCGCGCCTCGGCGGCTGTGCCGTAGCGCTGACGCCAGGAGCGGCCGTGTGTATGCTTGAAATGTCTCCAGTCGAGGTCTCTGAAGGCACGGCTCAGCTCGCGGCCCACCTCCTGGCCCATACGACCCAGCTCGCGGCCCACACGGGCCATCTCGCGGCCTACCTCTTCGCCTACGAGGCTCATCTCACGGCCGAAATCGTGCCAGGCCGCCTGATCCCAGTAGACGCCCACGCCATGGGTGCGAATATCTGGCTGGCCGGGTCCTTCCAGTACAAGATCGCCTCCGACGTGCAACTGGAGACGGGCGCTTCCTTCGCCATAGACCAGGCTGATCTGACTGCAACGACCGCTGCGCCGCGCCCAGGAGGGAAGGCCACAGATATCTCCACCCACCCAGGCCTCGATGCTGAGACTGGCTCCCTCGCTCAACACCAGACGGGCGTCGCCACCTACAGACAGATAGGCACTGCTTCCGGGGGCGAAGGTCGCCTCCAGTCGGAGATCGCCCCCAACGGCCTGAGTCTCCACAGCGCCGGTGATCTTGCGCAGGCTGGCGTCCCCACCTACGTGGCTTACCGTGACGTCACCAGCGACCTCGCACACGCTGGCGTCGCCGCCAACATTGCCGACCTGCACCCGCCGCGCCAGCGCGATCTCCAGGTCTCTACCGACATTGCCGATGAGCAGCTCAGCGGAGGGAGAGTCCTTGACCTGACAGTCGCCGCCAACGTTGCCAACCTGCAGGCGCTCCCCCATCGCGCGGATCTGGAGATTGCCGCCAACGGCATCAAGCCGGACGTCCTGAAGACTGTCTAACCGGACATCACCACCAATTGCGTCGCGCACGCGCAGGCTCGGAACCTGACGCGCCTCCAGATCGCCGCCACAGGTGGAGACCTCGACGGCCTCGCGCACCTCTTCCAGATGGAGACTGCCCTCGCAGTCCTTCACATGCACGCTGCCGCCCACGCTCCGCAGCACCACCTCGCGCACCCCTTCAAGGGTGGCATGCCCGCTGAGCTGCCTGACGTAGACATCGGTGATACCCCGGGGACGCTGGCTGAAGAGGCGCTTGCCGCAGGGCACACGCACGGTGAGGTCGCCGGTGACGGCGCTGATCCTGAGCACGTCACCTTCGTAAGTGAGGGGAGGCAGCTCGCCGGCAGCTTCTACACTGATGTCGGGTTGCTCCCAGGGCAGAACGCTGAGGCTGCCATTGAGGTCCTCCAGCATCAGGCGCGGATGCCGGCCGGCAGGAAATGTCTGCTGCTGTGTCATGCTCTATGCTCCTTTCTCGCGCGTAGCTATGAGCCAGTGATAGGAGCGCTCCCGCCCTGGGGCGCTCCGCTCTGCTTCAAAAGTTGCCATCTCTGATGGGCATTCTTACCATTCACAAGACAATACTATCACGTGATCAGCAAAATTTCAATAGTTTGATGGTAATTTTTTCTAATCGAGACACAATATGCGAGAGAGAGGAGGTGGACCAGCACTGACGGAGAGGGAGCTGTCTGTGCCCCGCAGCGCTGGTGGGGAAGGGGTGCCGCGGGGACACAGATGCCTCGGGGCTTAGCCGAAAAATTTGCCCTGGATGGAGGCAATTTTGATGTGGCCCTGGGAATCGACGTAGAGCACGACGATGGCCTTGTTCTGGGGATCGCCATTGCTACCGAAGGAGATCTGACCGCTCACCCCCTGGAAGGCGCGACTGCCGGTGATAGTCGTGAGGGCCTGTTGCAGGTCGGGGCCACTGACGGTCTGTTTGCCAGCGGTGAGAACACGGCGGCAGCCTTCGAGCAGCACCTGGGTGGCATCGTAGGCCAGGAGAGTGTTGTAGTCGGCGCGGGTGTAGCCGTAGCCGCTGTGCTGGCCATTGCCGCTGTAGATGCTGCTGTAATCGCTGAAGAAGGCCGGCTGCGGATGCTGCAGGTAGCCCCACTCATCGGGATAGGCAAAGGAGGTAAAGTGCAGGCGGGTAAAGCCTGGAGCGTTGCCATAGCCCTGGGGCTGGTAGAGGGCATCGCCGCCGAGGAGCGGGAGATTTGCAAAGGGACCACTGGTGGGCAGACTGTGCAGCAGAGCGGTCACATCGCTGGCGTAGCCGGCGAAGTAGATGAGATCGGGCTGTTTCTGCAGGGCCTGCTGCACAAGGCTCGCTAACTGATCGCTATGGCCGGTCTGGAACTGCTCCTCGGCCACCACCTGGCCGCCGCCCTGCACGAAAGGGGTGCGGAAATCGCGGTAGAGACTGCTGCTGTAGGCGTCGCCTGGATCGTAGAAGAGGGCCACGCGGCGCGTGTGCAGGGTCTGCAGGGCATACTGGGCACCCGCGATCCCCTGGCTGACGTTGGAGGGAGCGACGCGGAAGAAGTACGGCGAGGCTCCCGTGAGCTGATCGCTGGAGGCCGTGGCGGAAACGATGGGGAGATGAGCCTGAGCCAGGGGTCCGATGGCGTTGATGGTCTGCGAACTGAAGGGCCAGCCCATGACGCCGATGATGGTTGAGTCCTGCTGTGCAGCTCTGGTCACCTGCTGCGCGACGGTAGTGGCGTAGGTTGACTGGCTGCCGGAGCTGGCGATCAACAGGCGCAGCTTCACTCCTCCAGGCTGGCTGCTGCTATTGAACTCGTGCTGTGCGACGTAGGCCCCTTGCAGGATCTCGCGGCCCACGTCGATATCGGGCCCGCTGAGCATGGTGCCCACCACAAGGGTGACATAGGGCGAGCCAGAGCTGAGGACCCGCAGGTCCTCCTGGTAGATCAGAGCCTCGGCATCACTGGAATCCAACGAGATGGCCTGAGCCAGGTAGGATTGAGCGCCGGCGTAATCTTTGCTCATGAAGCGAGCGGCAGCACTCTCCTTGAGGGAGCCATCGCCACTGGGGCGGCCGACGTCGAAGATCACGCTGCCATCGCTGAGGCCGATGCGCTCCGACGAACCGGAGGAGCTGGCGACGGAGAGGGCACCAATGCCATTGATGCTGGCGGGCAGGGTGGGCGCGGCCTGGGTCGCGCTGGTGCCGTAATCGTTGCTGCTGGTTGAGCCAGTGTGCCTGACCAGGCCGCTGAAGAGGCCCAGGGCGACGGACCCGATCAGAATGAGTACCAGCAGGAGCAGTACGAAGCTGATGAGGACGTTGGACTGCGACCTGGGTGCGCGTGGATAGATGCGCTGCAGGCGCTGTTGTTGTGGCGCAGGCTGATAGCTCGCCGAGAGCCCCCCTGGCGGCGGCGGCGTGGAGGGTCGCGCTGGCGGCGGCGGTGGCGTGGAGACCCCCCCTGGCGGCGGTGGTGGCGTGGAAGCCGTCACGCTGCTCCCGCGCAGGTGCGTGGGAGTGACCGGGTGAGCGCCCGTCGTCAAGGTTGCCCCCAGCACGCCGAAGCGCTCGGCCAGAATCTCATCGATCGCCTCTTTCATCTCGGCTGCGCTCTGATAGCGCTGCTCACTGTTATTGTTCAGCGCACGTAGCAGCACCTGCTCTACCTCTGGCGAGAGCTGTGGATTCAACGAACGGGCCGGCGGGTAGACGAAGGGCGGATGCTCGCGCGGATCGCGATTGGTCAGCAGGTGATGCATCGTAGCCGCCAGCGCGTAGAGGTCCGAGCGTGGATCGGCCTTGCCCTGGTACTGTTCTGGCGGCGCGTAGCCGGGTGTGCCGAGGGCCGAGGTCTGCTTGCGCACGGCGTCGGGAGCGATGTCGGGGCGGGCGATGCCAAAGTCCACCAGGTGGGCCCGTCCATCGTTGCTGCTGATAATAATGTTGGCAGGCTTGACATCGCGATGGACGATCGGCGGCTTGCGTCTTGCAAGATAATCGAGAACCAGAAGGATGTCTGAGGCATAGGTCAACACATCCACCTCGGGCAGCGGCCGGCCGAGGCGCTCCAGACGCTCCTCCAGGTTTTCGCCCGCGACGTACTCCTGCACCATGAAGTAGTGGGAGCCTTCCTGAAAATGGTCGGTCACGCCCGGCACCAGGAAATGATCGACCTGCGCCAGCGTTGAGACCTCACGCTTGAAGTTGCGTACATCCTCCTGCAACTGGACGGCGTTACTATTCTCAGAGATCAGCTCTTTAATGACCACCGGCTTGTTATCGAGGCGCGTATCCTCCGCCAGGAGGGCGGCGCCCATCCCGCCTTCGCCCAGGATCTTCTTGATCACGTAGCGATCATTCTGCAGGCGATCACCAGGCTTCAGGGAGCTTGACGTCCTCGGACTCTGGCTCGCATCCTGGGCCTGCTGGGTCGTGCTCTGGTCGACGGTGAGCAGTCGTCCACAGTAGTTACAGAAGCGCCCGCCGGGGCGATTATCAGCACCACAATAAGGGCATTGCATCGTTAGCCTACCTTAAAAAACGTTTACACCTCGGGCCTAGCTGCCTGACCAGCAACGGCTATTTCTGGAAGCGGCCCTGGATGGACTCAAGTTTAATATGGCCACCGCTATCAACAAGCAGGACCACCACAGCCTTATTCAGGGGGTTGCCATCGCTGCCAAAGGCGATCACGCCGCTGATTCCCTGAACCGCCTGGGAGCCGTTCACATGGGTGAGTGCCTGCTGGAGGTCCACTCCGCTGAAGCTTGTTTTTCCGCTGCTGATGATCATCCTGCTGGCCTCCAGCAGCACGAGCGAGGCATCGTACGAAAGAATGACATCGTTGTCGGGGCGGGTGTAGCCATAGCCAACATGCTGGCCACCAGGATTGAAGGTCTGAGGATAGACGGTGAAAAAGGCCGGCAGCGGCAGCTTGAGATAGCCCCACTCATCGGGATAGGCGAAGGCCGTGAAGTGCAGTCGCAGGAAGCCGGCGCGCGCGCTGCTCGGATAGCCCTGCAGCTCGTAGAGGGCATCACCGCCCATGACCTGGAGCTTCGCAAAGGGGCCACTGGTGGGCAGGTTAGTCAGCAGTGCTGAGACATCGCTGGCGTAGCCGGCAAAGTAGAGCATGTCAGGATTATGGGCCAGCGCATCCTGCAGCAATTGCGGGATGGTTGTCGGCTTGCCAACCGTATACTGTTCGCGCACAACGATCGTGCCGCCATCGGCGCTGTAGCGAGTGCTGAAGGCGTTAGCCAGACTCTGGCTGTAGGCATCGGCGGGATCGAAGAAGAGCGCCACCGTTCTGGCCTGAAGCTGATGGAAGGCATAGTCGGCGCCGACCATGCCCTGCTGATGATCAGAGGTGCAGACGCGGAAAAAGAAGGGCGAGCGTCCGCTGAGCAGATCGCTGGAGGCGGTCTGCGAGACCATCGGGATGTGGGCCGCGCTCAGGATGCCGATGGCATTGAGGGCGCGCGAGCTGTAGGGCCAGCCCATGACTCCAACGATGGTTCTGTCGGCCTGGGCGGCCTGGACGATCTGCTGAGCGACGGCGGTGGCAAAGAGGCTGTTCCCGCCAGAGTTGGCAATCAGCAGGCGTACCTGCACGCCTGAGCCGAGCTTGAAGCCGCTGTTGTATTCCTTCTGGGCCATGTAGGCGCCCTGCAGGTCATCGCGCCCTGTCCCGATGGCACCGGCGTCACTTCCAGTCAGCATGGTGGCGACCACCAGGGTGATATAGGGATTGCCAGAGGCGAGCACGCGCTGGTCCTCCTGATAGATCAGGACCTCGGCATCGTTGCTATCGAGCGTGAGGGCCTCCTGCCAGAGGGCCTCGGCACCGCTGATATCACCGGCCTTGAAGTGCTGTGCAGCCTGCTGCTTCAGGGTGCCATCGGCCCGAGCAGTGTCGAAGGCCACGCTGCCGTCGCTGATGCCAATGTAGTCCTTATGGCCGCTGCTGGGATCGTTCACCGTGTAGGCACCGATGCCATTCTTGAGGCTCGGCGGCGGTGTGATGGTAGCGGTACTGACAGGAGTGGTCCCCGCGGCCGTGTTCAGACCGACCTGGTGGCCGAAGCGCTGTCCATAGACCAGGAGGTAGAGGCCGAAGAGCACTACAATCAGGAGCGGCACCACCAGGACGAGCCAGGGCCGGCGCCGGCGGGGCGACCTGCCATAGCCATAGAGCGGCGGCGGGAAGGCGGGCGAGCTGACCGGCGGCGGTGTCACGGGCTGCGCCAGGGGATAGAGCACCGGCGGGGTCATCGAGGCCTGCCCGGCTGGCTGATAGGCCGGGGGTGGCGGCGCGGCCGGAGTGGCCGGCGTGAGCGGCGGCAGGGTGTGCGGACCGGAGGGCGTGCCTGCTCCAGCGGTGGGCGTCCCGCTCCCCGGCAGCACAACGCTGGTCGGCGCGGAGGCATTCAGGATGTAGCTGGCCGGATCGCTGCCGGCGACCCCGAAGCGCTGCAGCAGGATGGCGTCGATCTCCTGCTTCATGGCGGCCGCGCTCTGGTAGCGGCGCAAAGGATCGTTGTCGAGGGCACGCATGAGCACGCGCTCGATCTCTGGCGAGAGCTGCGGATTGAGGTTGCGCGCCGGCGGATAGGTGAAAGGTGGATACTGACGCGGATCGCGATCTGTCAATAAATGGTGCATGGTGGCCGCCAGCGCGTAGAGGTCCGAGCGCGGATCGGCGTTACCCTGGTACTGCTCCGGCGGCGCATAGCCGGGCGTGCCGAGGGCCGAGGTCTGCCTGCGGACGGCATTGCGCATTACGTCGGCGCGGGCAATGCCAAAGTCCACCAGGTGGGCGCGCCGATCCTTACTGCCGATGATGATATTGGCCGGTTTGATATCGCGATGGACCACTGGCGGGGTCTGCTGCTCCAGATAGTGGAGCACATCGAGCAGCTGCGAGGCGTACATGAGCACATCGCGCTCGCGCAGCGGTCCCCCGTTGCGGGCAAGCAGCTCCTCAAGGTTCTCGCCCTCGACATACTCCTCAACCATAAAATAGCGCTCACCCTCCTGAAAATGGTCGGTGACGCTGGGAATCAGAGGATGATCGAGGTGGGCCAGCAGAGCTACCTCGCGCTTAAAATTGCGTACGTCGTCCTGACGTCGATCAGGGTCAGTTTGATCGGAGAGGAGTTCTTTGATGACGACGCGCTTGCCATCCAGACGATTGTCAACGGCAAGCAGCGCGGCTCCCATGCCACCCTGGCCCAGCACACGCTGGATGTCGTAGCGACCCCCCTGGAGACGCGCCCCTGGAGCGAGCGAGTTTGCGCCAGAGCTGCCAGCAGCAGCCGGAGACTGGGGAGCCAGGGAGCGGCCACACTGACTGCAGAAGCGCACCCCCGGACGATTGATCGCGCCACAATGAGGACATTCCATCTACTGTGCCCGCCTTCTCTGCCGAACGGCATGTGTGCTATGTGACAGGATATGGCCTGCTATCCTGACCCCCGCCAGCCCACCCGCTCGCGCCGCCAGCAGCGTGAGCTTCATCAGGCATCACACGAGGGCAGGCCCCTTCCAATAAAGGACCCCACACGACATTACAGGCATCATAGCACCTTCAGCCCCTCTGCTCCAAGACTATTCCTTATCATAAAATACGCACCGTGGTCGCGAAAGTTCAATGCGCCGCGTGGGGCAGAAGGCTCACGCGCAAGGGCGCTGGATGGGGGAGAACCGCAGGGCACGGAGGGAGAGCGAACAGGTAGAGCAGGTGCACCAGGCATGAGAGGAGAGAGCGGCTCACACGAGGGACACGCTCTCTCGCCGACTCTCTGCTACAGCACCTGCTCCGATCTTGCGTGCTTAGATGTGCTGACAGCGCAAGGAGATGATACCGGGCGCGAAATGATTCGCTTTCTGCAGGTACTCCTGCTCATTGCCCTCGATCATCAACTTGTGCATCACGACGACATCGCCGTCGGGCAATGGCTCGGCGGGCTGCAAACACAGCTCCATAACAGGGCAGCCGCGCTCGTAGACTTTTACCAGACCACCGGAACCGGGAATCCGATAGACGCGCTCACTGATCGAGGGGCTGACCACCTCCAGGTAGCCGTACTTGATAAGCTGCTGATACTGGCTCTCGGTCAGCATCTCACGCAGGAGGGCCTTGGCACGGCTCTCGGCAGAGAGATGCTCGCTCCCCGGCAGACGGGGCCTTCCTCTGGATCCTTCGGGAGCCTGCGACAGGTAATAGATAGCCAGCAGCAGAAATAGCAGCCAGATACCCAGAAAGAGGCTGAGAGTTTCTAACATTGCTGCTATGCTCCTCGTCAGTCGAGCTGATCAACCTCCCACGACACGCGGCACAATGACAATCTGCTCGGCTGTTCTATCGAACTGATCGATACGCTGTACAGGTTTACCAGGTTCTACCTTGAAGGCGGTCGCGCCGCGCATGCGCTCTTCTCGAAAGATTCGCTCGGCCTCACGGATAGCCGCCAGGGCTTCGGGGTCGTTCGTCTCTACTTTCTTCAGATCCCAGGAGATCCTATCGTCGCCGCGACGGGACATCACCCGTAGCATTCCCAAAGCTTCACTCCTTCTCTGTATAAGCACTACTTACCGAGCCGACCTGTCGTCACGCTCACTGAGCGGCCCGCAGGCCGCAGGCAAGCCAGGAGCACACCATACAGGTTAGAATCAGCATAGCATGCTTTACCAACCTGCGTCAAGGGCTACGGACCTGCGCTTTCTCGTATCAGCAGCGGGAGAGAGAAAGAGACGGTCGTGCCCAGGCCGGGCCTGCTCTGGAGGCTGATCACACCTCCCTGCAGTTCGGTGAGCAAGCGCGCAACGGTCAGTCCCAGGCCCATCCCTCCGCTGCGCCCGAGGCCCGTCGGAGGCGGGACGCGATAGAAGCGCTCAAAGACATGAGGCAGATGCTCTGGCGCGATGCCCACGCCGCTATCGCGCACGCTGACAATCACACGTCCGGGCGTGGCGGCCATGGCGCTAATCATCACCTGGCCGCCAGAGGGGGTAAAGTGCAGGGCGTTGATGAGAAGGTTGCGCAGCACCTGCTGCAGACGCAGGGCATCGACCTCCATCAGCGTGAGGTCCGGCGGAACCTCGGGCTTGACCGCCACCTGCCCCAGCGCGGCTGTGTACTCCAGATCGCCGATGGCTGCCTCGACGATCTCGCGCAGACGCGGCGAATCGCGTCTGAGATGCAGATGACCACTCTCAGCACGTACCAGACAGAAGAGGTTTTCCAGCAGCGCGTAGAGATACTCGCTGCCGGCACGAGCGCGCCGCAGGTAGTGGCGCAGATCGGCAGCGCCATCCGCGCGCAGCTCCTCGTCCTCGGTCAGGCTGAGCACGAGATCAAGGAAGCCGTTGACGGTATTGAGAGGGGCACGCACCTCGTGGGCGATGCGGGAGAGCAGCGCCGCGTCGAGGACATGGCTCAGCGGCAGCGCCTCGTCGTGCAGGCTCAGCAGGCTCAGGCTCTGCTCCCCCTCATCGTCGTTTGCCTCCGTCTCCACCGGGGTCAGGGTCAGGCGCAGAGGCCGCGGACGGTTGGCAGAGTCAGGCAGAGTCGTCGTGCACTCGAGCGGTTGTCGCGCCCTGAGGGCCTGGGCGACCTGTTGGAGGGCAGGACGCAAGGGGGAGGGCGTAGGGGCCGCGGCCTGCAGGAGCAGGGCCAGAGGCTGGCCACGAAGCATCTCCACGCGCTCATAGCCGCAGAGGAGGGCGAAGGGACGATTGAGCGCGCGCAGACGGCCTCCATGCCTGGCATCGAGGACTGCCAGCGGCGTGGGGCTGGCCGCCAGCACCAGCTCCAGCAGTCGCTGCGAGGACGACGGATTCGCTGAGAACTGCACAGACACACCTCACCAGGCGAGCGCCGGCCCGGAGGATGAGGCCCTCCCATCTGCGCTGCCGCGCTGGCTCGCGCGGGCCGTTCGCTTGCTGCTTGCTTCTCCTTCTATTATAGCAGAGGCAGGGTGAAGAGGATACGGGCGCCGGCGCCCTGGACGTTCTCGGCCCAGATTCTCCCGCCGTGAGCCTCGACGATGGCGCGCACGATCGCCAGGCCGAGGCCGCTGCCGCCAGTCTCACCCTGGCGCGCCACATCGGCGCGGTAGAAGCGATCAAAGACGCGGGGCAGGGCCTGAGTCGGGATGCCCGATCCGGTGTCGGTGACGGCCACCAGCAGGGTTTTCCCCTGCTGCACCGCATCGACCACCACCATGCCTCCAGCCGGCGTATGACGCAGGGCATTATCGCAGAGGTTGGAGAAGACGCGCGTCAGCATATCGGGGTCGGCCTGTACAGCAGGAAGATTGTAGTCGATCGTGTTGCAGGGTTCGACATTGGCGCGCTCGAACTCGGGTGTCAGCACCGCAAAGACCTCATCGACCAGCACGGCCAGGCGCACTGGCCGGCGCTGCAGCTTCAGCGCCCCGGCCTCCATTCTGGCCATCATATGCAGATCCTTGACGAGACGGCGCAGGCGCAGCGTCTCTCGCACAATGATGCGGCCCGTGGCCTCGTAGTCCTCGCGGTTGCGATTCACGCCATCCACCAGCGACTCACCCAGGCCGGCGATAGCCGTCAGCGGAGTAGCCAGATCGTGTGTGATGTTCATGATCAGCTCGCGCCGCCAGAGTTCCTGCTTGCGCAGCTCCTCAACATCGCGCTGCAGTTGAGCCGCCATCTCATTGAAGTTGTGCGCCAGCTCGCCCAGCTCGCCCCTGGCGCCCGTCTCGACGCGCACACCGTAGTTTCCCGCGCTCAGCAGGCGCGTGGCGCTGGTCAGCTTCGCCAGGGGCCGCGTGATCGTACGCGAGAAGAGGATCGCCGCCAGCGCCGCAATCAGCGCGACCACCACGGAGGCGACCAGGATAGAGCGTGTGAGGGTCGCCACCAGCGGCGGCATCGTTCCTTCGAGGGCGTAGCGCGGCGTGATGAAGAGCACGCCGACGACCGGCCCGCTGCTGGAGTCGCCGCCGTAAAAAATCGGCTGCACCACGAAGGGGCGAGCCGTGGCCGGGGGACCGCTGTCGGCAATATCGGCCACGGTCTGCTGGCCGCGCAGACCGGCGTTGAGGGCGTTGCGCACGCGCGTGTAGTTGATCTTGAGGGTGGGATCGGTCGAGGCCAGCAGGACGCTGGCGAGGGTCGGACGCCCGCGGATGAGCGTGGGATAGACGGGCTGCAGCTTCGTGCGCGCGTTGGGAAGATAGTCGTAGACAATCACCAGGTAGTCCTGGCCTTCGGAGCCGCGCACCAGCGGAGCGAGCACCCCGCTGGCGGCTGCGGCCAGAGTATCGCTGTGCTGCTGCATATCGAGTCCGATGCGCCGGGCATCGCTGGAGGCCAGATTGGTGACGAGCGTGCGCTGATCAAGGCCATAGAAGTAGGGCACGGAGACCAGGACGATCAGCGCCAGCAGGGCCGTCGCCAGGAGGGCGACCAGCATGGACCCCAGGGCCAGTCGCCAGCGAATGCTGTGCCACCAGTGTGTACGCATAGTCTCTTTCCTCTTGTGCTGACGCACTCCTCCCTTGCGGAAGGCGTCCCGCGCCGCAGCGCTCGCCATTCTGATCAGCGTGTTCCTTTGAGGGCCCCGGCCACGTCAAATTTGTAGCCGACGCGCCAGACCGTCTTGATGTAGCGCCGTTCGGGATTGCTCTCGATTTTCTTGCGCAGCGCACTGATATGGACGTCGATAATGTGGCCATCGCCGAGATAGTCGTAGCCCCAGACCTTGTTCATCAGGACCTCGCGCGTGAAGACACGATCGGGAGACCGGGCGAGCAGGGCCAGCAGGTCGAACTCGGTGGGGGTGAGGGCTACCTCGCGTCCATCGACCTCGACACGCCGCGCCGGCAGGTCGATGGTCAGACCGGGAAAGCGCAGCACCTCGCTTTCGCGCGCGGCCTGCGCGGCGTTGCCCTGGCCTTCGCCGGCCCGGCCCTCGACACGACGCAGAATAGCTCGCACGCGGCTGACCAGCTCGCGCGGGCTGAACGGCTTGACCAGGTAATCGTCGGCCCCCAGGTCGAGGCCGCGAATGCGATCGTCTTCGTCGCCGCGTGCCGTCAGGATCAGGATCGGCGTCGAGGACCAGGAGCGAATACGCCGACAGACCTCGAAGCCATCCAGCCCTGGCAGCATGATGTCGAGAATGACCAGATCGGGATGCTCACGCGCATGGAGCGCCAGACCATCGGCTGCGTCATGCGCGGCCACGACGGCATAGCCCGCATCCTTGAGATAGAGATTGAGCAGGTGAACGATGCCTTCTTCGTCCTCAATAATCAGAATCTTCTGGGTCATAGCATAGCCGCGATCTCTGCGCTCTCCCTGAAGGGGCACGCTCTCCCCCTGCCAGCAGCATCCTCTTTCCCCAGGTGCACCACTTCCTCTTCGCAGGTAATAGTATCACACTACTTCAGCGCCGACACTATTTCTCCGCCTCTCCGTCTCTCTGTCTCTGCAATCTTGAGCAAATCTTGAGCTTTCTATAGAGGATTTCTTCATCTCTGCGCGCTATCCTACAGACAGACGTGGACGCGGAGGGTGCGAGGCGCAGGCCCTCCTTCCCGCTACGTCGATCTCAGAGATTGACAGGACTGACAGAGCAGCGTTCAGAATACGATCTGCCAGCAACCTTCTCAGAGAGAGAGAAAGAAAGAGCGAAAAAACAGAAAAAGGAGCTGAAAAAGCTATGAATATGAAACGCATGCTGTTGATTGGAGGCGGTGCACTGCTCCTGCTGCTCTGCGTGGCCTTCGGGGCCTTTTTCGCAGGCCCGTTGCTGGCGAATGCCAGCAGCAGCACTGGAACGCAGGCCAGCGCCACGCCGACAGCGGACGGCGCCTACTGTCAGCAATACCTGCAGGATCTGGCGAATCGCCTGCACGTCTCGGTAGACACCCTGCGTCAGGATAGCAACGCCGCCGTGAGCGATGTGCTCGCCCAGATGGTCAAGGACGGCAAGCTGACGCAGCAGGAAGCCAACGCCATCAAGCAGCATCTGGCAGCGCGTCCGGCCTGCCGCGGCCTGCTGCAGAGCGCACGCCGGGGAGCCATTCGCCAGGTGCTCAAGCCCTACCTGCCTGACCTGGAGAGCCAGATCGCCCAGGGGCTGCACCTGAGCGTGGCCCAGCTCAAGAGCGAGCTGCAGTCCGGTAAGACCCTCAAGCAGATCGCCAGCGAGCAGAAGGTCTCCCTGACCCAGCTCCACAGCCTGGTGCTCAAGGCCATCGACAGCGAGCTGAATAAGGCGACCGGGGCCGGCGCTCTGACGCAGCAGCAGAACACGACCATTCAGCAATACCTGCAGAAACATCCTCAGGTGATTAACCGCCTCCTGAATCGCCACTTCAAGTCGGGCGTCCTCTAATCTCCCCAGGGAGAAGGGTCGCACCAGAACAGCGAAGGGGTCGGGCAGTGTTGCCCGGCCCCTTCGTTGCTGATGGATACGCCAGCCTGCGCACGCCCCGCCAGCGGGTTGGCAGGCTGACGATGCATTGTCCTGCTAGCGCGCAGTGGCGGTCTGCGGGAGCTGGCTCTCGATCCAGTTCTGCAGGGCCTCCCCGCTCTCGAAGGAGACGATGAGCGCATAGCGCGGCTCCGGTCCGGGATGCCAGGTGGCGTGCCAGAGCCGCTGTGAGTCGATGACCATCTGGCGATTGCGCGGCAGGGCGATGCGTGTCTCCGTCGAGGGATCGTCCTTGTCCTCACGCAGGATCATGTAGGAGTTGGGGTTATCGGTCAACTGCAGCCAGGCGCGCACCACCCAGCCCTCACCTTCGGGATTGAGGCGGTTATTGTCGTCCAGGTGCAGATTGTGCACAGCTTCTTCGTAGGTATTGGGATTGAGCTTAATGATGCGCACGCGCCCGAAGTTGGCGCCCACATTCCTGGTCCACTGCACCAGGGTAGGACAGATCTCGGCATTTTTGGTCCACACCCCGTCCTTATCGGGCTTGCCATGATCCCAGAAGCCAGCGCACTCCATCTCGCCAAGCGCAGAAGCGATCGGCGCGAAGTTGGTGTCACCGCCGCTCTTCCAGTCCATATATTCGAGGCTCTCCCACTCCTGGGGAAGCACCGGCGGACCGTCGTAGTCGCGCAGCACAACAAAGCCTTTCTCTTCCAGGATTGCCAGTTTGCGATGCATCAAGACACTCCTTACTCTCACAGTTTCACGAGAAATAGATGCCGGTGAAGGCTGGAGCCTGGAAGCCTGAGCGCTCCGCCAGCCACAGCGCCAGGTGGAAGGATTCTCTTCCGGCCTGCATCTTGCCGGCATCTTGAACGTTCGCAGACCGCCAGTATTTCACGCGACGTCCACCTTTATTGTATCATAGAAAGCCGCTACACTCTCCCCCTTTTTCCCCAGTGCCGGGAGGCAGCGAGCAAGGCAGCCGGCCCCTGGCCTCCCGCGGATCTCGTTCGCAGCCCAGAGCGACCAGAGCGAGCGAGACGGCCGCAAGGAGAACCGCTCACCCTACTGGCCGAGCTTGCGGCGCTGCTCCAGCTCGCGCAGCTCGACGCGCCTGATCTTGCCCGAGATGGTCTTGGGCAGCGACTCGACAAACTCTACCTCGCGCGGATACTTGTAGGGGGCCGTGACGCGCCTGACGTGCTCCTGCAGCTCCGCCGCCAGCTCTGGCGAGGGCTGATAGCCAGGCGCCAGCACCACAAAGGCCTTGACGATCTGACCACGCATCTCGTCGGGGCTGGCGACCACCGCCGACTCGGCGACGGCGGGGTGCTCCTTGAGGGCACTCTCCACCTCAAAGGGGCCAATGCGGTAGCCAGCACTGATGATCACGTCGTCCGCGCGGCAGACAAACCAGAGATAGCCGTCCTCATCGCGATAGGCGCGGTCGCCGGTGATGTACCAGTCGCCGCGCACGCAGGACGCGGTGGCCTCGGGATTGCGCCAGTACTCCTTGAAGAGCCAGGTCGGGCGCTGCGGCTTGATGCGCACAGCGATATCGCCCTCGGCGCCGGGCGGCAGCTCATGGCCCTCGTGATCAATGACGCTGACCTCGAAGCCAGGCGAGGGCTTGCCCATGGAGCCGGGCCGCACCGTCAGCGGCGGGAAGTTGCCACAGAGCAGGACGGTCTCCGTCTGACCATAGCCGTCGCGAATCGTCAGGCCAACGGCCTCCTCCCATTGCTTAATGACCTCTGGATTGAGCGGCTCGCCGGCTCCGACGCAGTGGCGCAGTGCGCGCGGCCTGTGGGTTTTGAGGTAGGCGATCGGCTCGTCGAGGACCAGCATGCGGTAGGCAGTAGGTGGCGCACAGAGTACGGTGATGGGATAGCGGTGCAGCAGCTCCAGGGTCTCCAGGGGATTGAACTTGCCGCGCGCATCCTGCACAAAGACGGCGGCTCCCATGGCCCAGGGACCAAAGAAATTGCTCCAGGCCCACTTGGCCCAGCCGGTTTCGCTGAGATTCCAGAGCAGGTCGTCCTCGTGCAGGTCGAGCCAGTATTTGCCAGTGATGGTGTGGCCCAGGGGATAGCTGGCCTGCGTGTGTAGCACCATCTTGGGATAGCCGACCGTGCCGGAGGTGAAGTAGACGAGGCAGGGATCGTCGCTGCGCGTCTTCGGTCCCGTGAACTCGGCCGGGGCCGCCGCCACGATCTCGTGATAGCTGATCCAGCCTGCCCGCGCCGCGCCATCAACCAGAATGGCCTGCTGGATGCTGGGAGACTGCGCGCGCACGGCCTCGAACTTCGCCGCCCCCTCGCTGTCGGTGATCAGAGCACGAGCCTCGGCGACCTCGGCGCGGTACTGCAGATCCTTACTCGTCAGCAGGGTGGTACAGGGAATAAAGATCACTCCCAGCTTCATCAGGCCCAGCACACTCTCCCACCATTCGGGGATGCGCGGCAGCATCACCAGCACGCGGTCGCCCTTCTGCAGACCGAGGGCGGCAAAGGCGTTGGCAGCGCGGCTGGAGCGTTCGGCGAACTCGGCGAAAGTGATCTGGCGCTCCTCGCCATGCTGGCCCAGCCAGTGCACCGCCACCTTGCGAGGATCGCTGGCCCAGCGGCCAACGGTATCGATGGCAAAATTGAAATACTCGGGGACCTGGATATTGAAGGCGCGCCGCTCGGCCTCATAGTCAACCATGTTGGGGGTTCTGGATACGGTCATAGCAAGAGCCTCCTTTGTGCTGCAAAGCAAGCGACAGGCAACGGCATCGTTGGGTAAGCTTCCCTCTCTTCTGTATGATACCATAGGCGGGCGACCGCATATAATAAACACTGACCACGAGCACAGTGAACGTCCAGGAGGTCCTTTGCAACTCTACGTCTTCTTCACCCCACAGGAGATTCTCAGCGATCGCGCGCGGGCGGGCGATGTCTACATTGTGATCGACGTGATCCGCGCAACGACGACCATGACGGTGATGCTCGAACAGGGGGCGCGCCGCGTGCTGGTCGCCTCATCGATCGAGCAGGCACGCGCCGGCGCGGCCCGGCATCCGGAGCGCGCCCTCTGCGGCGAGCGCAACGTCCAGCGCATCGCCGGCTTCGACTACGTCAATTCGCCGCGCGAGTTCGCCCGCCTCGATCTGCGCGGCCGCGAGATGATCATGACCACGACGAACGGGACGCGCGCCTTCCACGCCTGCCCGCCGGAGGCGACGCTGCTGGCGGGTTGTTTCCGCAATGCCCACGCGGTCTGCTCGCGCGCGCTGGCTCTGGCGCGCGAGCGGGAGCGCGATATTGCCCTGGTCTGCGCGGGCGAGTTTCGCTATTTCGCCCTCGACGACGCGGTCTGCGCGGGCTACCTGGCGGGCGAGCTGCTGCGGCTGAGCGGCGCCGAGGAGACGGCGCTTGAGCCCCACGAGAGCGCGCTGGCGGCCGCAGCCCTCTACACGGCCTACCAACCGCCGCGCGTGCTGGAGTGCAGCGAATCCTCGCTGACGGTGCTGCGCGCCGGCCTGGTGGATGATCCCCCCTTCTGCATGGAGATCGACCGGAGCAGCATCGTCCCGGCCGTGGTCGGCCGCGAGAGCGAGACCGACCTGCTGCTCGTCGAGCCGCTGCCAGCCTGAGCACCGCCTGGGGCTGCCAGCGCGGTTCTCGTTTGTCTGTGCGTTCCTGCGAGGAGATTGCTCCACCTCCGATGCGGCGGGCAATCTTCCTCCCTCTCGGCAGGTCGGACCTGCTGAGCAGTGCTGGGCAGGGGACTGAAGGCCACGCTTCCACGCGGCATCTGTCCCACTCTCTTCACACTCACCCTGGCGGCAGCTCCGCCTGACACCAGAAGTCGTCTTGCTTCGTGTACCAGAAAGAGAGCGCAGCGATCGCGCAAGGCGCTGGGAACAGGGACCACAGACACTGTGGCAAGCAACGGGACCCTCTCGCGGGGGTCATAGCAGTACCGCAGCAAAGGAGCGTGTCATATGGCAATGGGTTTGATCATGGCCGGTGTACTGGGCACCCTCTGGGCCTGGATCGTGTGGATCGTCATCGGCGGCATCGCCGGGGCCATCGCCGACCGCCTGGTTCAGGGCGACCAGCTCGGCATCATCGGCAACATTATCGTCGGCATCATTGGAGGCTTGCTCGGCGGAGCGATTCTGGGGGCGCTCGGCATCAGCGTGAGCGGCATCTTCTGGACCTTCCTGACAGCGCTGGCCGGGGCCATCATCCTGCTGGTGATCGTCAAGGCCGTCACCGGTGGGCGCGGCGTCGGCGGCAAACGCACTACGATGTAGGTCCAGGAGAGGAGCGCGACCGGCCGGCCGGCGCCCGGTCCACAGGCCAGGCCGCTGCGCTGCGCTCGCGCGAGTCTCGGGCCGAGCCACTGGCTCGGCCCGGGCCCAGCCCAGCCCAGCCCCCGTACGTAGAGCACCGCTCAGATGTTGATCTCCTCGACGCCCCTGGAGAACTGCTCATTATATAAGCGAGCATACAGACCTCCACGCGCCAGCAGCTCCTCATGCGTGCCACGCTCCACAATCTCGCCCTTATCGAGCACCAGAATGATATCCGCCGCAAGAATCGTCGAGAGGCGATGGGCGATCGCCAGGGTGGTGCGATTCTGCATCAGCGGCTCCAGGGCGGCCTGAATGAGGCGCTCGGAGTGTGTGTCGAGGGCGCTGGTGGCCTCATCCAGAATCAGGATGCGCGGATCCTTTAAGATGACGCGCGCGATGGCAATACGCTGTTTCTCGCCGCCCGAGAGCTTGTAGCCACGCTCACCCACGAGGGTATCGTAGCCATCCTCCAGCTCCAGAATGCGCTCGTGGATGGCCGCTGCCTTCGCAGCGGCGATCATCTCCTCCTCACTGGCTTCGGGACGCGCGTAGAGCAGGTTCTCACGAATGGAGGCGTTGAAGAGATAGGTCTCCTGCGTGACCATGCCGATCAGCTCAGCCAGGGACTCCAGGGCCAGATCGCGCACGTCGTGGCCATCAATGCGTACGCTGCCCTCAGCGACGTCGTAGAGGCGCGGCACCAGGTAGGTGATCGTCGTCTTGCCAGCGCCGCTCGGCCCGACAAGGGCGGCGAGCTGGCCGGGCCGGATGCTGAAGGAGACATGGCTGAGGGCCGGGCGTGGCGCCTCCACGCTCTCAGCCTCCTGTTCCCCTGGCGTCGGAGGGAGCGCTCCGTTGGCGGACTCCCCGGGGCGTGCGGATATCTCGCTCAGAGGGGCGGGCAGCTCGCGCTGGTAGGTAAAGCTGACATCCTCAAAGGTGATCTCGCCGCGCACCTCCTCCGGCTTGAGATAGCGCGCCTGCGGCCGGTTCTGAATCTCGATCGGCATGTCGAGATACTCGAATATACGATCGAAGAGGGCCAGGGCGCCCTGGATATCGACCTGCACGTTGAGGAGCTGGCCGATGGGAAAGAAGAGGCGGCTCTGCAGCGTTGTAAAGGCCACGATCGCGCCCAGGGTGATGGCGTGGTGCGGATCGGCGATCGTTTGCAGGCCGGCCACCAGGTAGACCACAGCCGGCGTGATCGAGAAGAAGGTGCCGATGAACATAAAGAACCAGCGACCGATCATCTGCTGGCGCACCTCCAGGTCTGTCAGACGCTGGTTTTCCGCCTCAAAACGCTCCTGAGCCAGGCGCTGGCGCCCAAAGGTTTTGATCAGGAGTACGCCGCTGACCGAGAGCGTCTCCTGCATCATGGCCGTCAGCGAGGCCATGCTCTTCTGTGTTTCCTTGCTCGTGATGCGGCGCACATTGCCAACACGGTAGGTGATCCAGAGAAAGAGAGGCAGAAGGCCCAGCGAGATCAGCGTGAGGATCGGACTGAGAATGAACATCGCGATGACCGTCGAGATCGCCGTCGAGAGGTTCGCCACGATGCTGGTGGCCGTGCTGGTCACCACGTTTTCCACGCCGCCCACGTCGTTGGAGAGGCGCGACTGAATCTCACCAGTGCGTGTGGCCGTGAAGAAGCGCAGCGACATCTGCTGCAGGTGCTCATAGAGCTGATTGCGGAAGTCGCGCATGACCCGCTGACCAACGATGTTGCTCAGGTAGGTCTGGCCAACGCCGATGATGCCAGTCACCACAGGCGTGATGAACATGATGCCCACGAAGATGATCAGTAACTGCAGATTGCGCTTGCCGATGGCATCGTCAAAGATGAAGCGGATCATCAGCGGATTGACGAGGCCGAGCACGGTCGTCAGGATGATCGCCAGAAGCATCAAGATGACCTGCCCGCGATAGGGCTGGAAGGCCGCGGCAACGCGCCGCAGCGTGCGCGTATCGGTCTTGCGGCCGCGTTTGCGTTGCTCTTCCAGATAGACCCGCAGATCGCCCCCCATCCCATGACCATGCATTGCCATAGAGCCTGCTCCTCCTCTTGCTCCCCAGAATAGCTACGTGTGCCTGATTGCAACGTGCCATATAGTATAGCGCAGAGCGGAGCCGAGAGCACTGGTCGGGCGAACGGTTGCTGGCCTGTCAGACCTGACAGGTAGCGTAAGCTGGCAAGGCGAGAGGCCGGACCAAGAGGCCGGGCCGAGACGCCGGGTGGCTCAGCCCTCCAGAGGCGACTCCTCGCAGAGCTGGCGCAGCAGGCCGGCCAGCAGGGCGCCGCGCAGGGCCAGCGAGGAAATGAGCAGGAACTCGCGCTCCAGCACGTGCATACTGCCGCCGACCGGCCCGAGGCTGTCGAGGGTGGGCACGCCGGCCTGCATCAACAGGTTCGCGTCAGAGACCCCTCCCTTGGCCTCGGCATAGAGGTTCAGGCCGAGGGCGCTGGCCTCGTGGCGGGCAACCTCCACGAGGTGGGAGACGCGCGGGGTGGCGCGATAGGGAACGCGGCCGCGCGTGCGTATGAGTTGAGCGCTGGTGCCGGGCACGCTGGCGCTGGCGGCGATGCTTTCCAGCGCCTGGGCCGCCGCGTCGAGGCTCTCCTGGCTGTGGGCACGTACCGAGATGGAGCAGCGCGCCTGATCGGGAATGACGTTGAGCGGCTCGCTGCTGCTGAGGCGCGTCACGTTGAAGGTGACGCCGGGAAAGAGAGCGTGCAGCTCGTGGATGGCGAGGATTTTGTGCGCCAGCTCGACGACGGCGGAGCGCCCCTTGTGTGGCTCGGCGCCCGAATGGGCCGCCAGGCCGTTGACCTCCAGGACGTAGCGATCGGCCCCCTTGCGGGCATCGGTGATGATCTCTGGGGAGCGCGTTGGTTCCAGCACAAGGCCGATGTCGGCCTGCTGCGCCAGGCGCGTCAGGAGAGGCGCGCTGCCGGGCGAGCCCATCTCCTCGTCGTTGTTGAAGACCAGGCAGATCTCGCCGAAGCCGCGGAAGCCAGACTCCAGCAGCACGCGCAGGGCGTAGATGGCCATGACGACGCCGGACTTCATATCGATCACGCCCGGACCGTAGGCCCGCTCGCCCTCGATGCGAAAGGGGTGGCGCTGAGCGGCGCCCGCGGGATATACCGTGTCGACATGCCCCACCAGTAGAAAGCGTGGGCGGCCGTCTGTGCGCTGGCCCCGGCAGCGGGCCACGAGGTTGTAGCCATAGCGTCCGCCATCGTGGAGGGCGACGGCGCAGCCGGCCGCCTCAAGCCAGCGGCTCACGTGCTGCATAATGCGCTCGACGCCCTCGCGCTGGCCGGTGCCCGAATCGATGTTGACCAGCACGGCCAGGCGCTGCAACATCTCTTCTTGATAGCGCTGGAGAGCCTCCAGATACTCCTGGGAATAGGTCAGCATAGCTCCATCTCAAGGGTAGAGGTTTGGGAGATACCGCGTAGCATTGTCCCTATTCTACTCCCTTCAGGAGCAGCGCTGCAAGCAGTGAGCGGCGACGAAGAGCACAACGGTGTGGAAGAGCACGCCTCAGGCGGCACAGGCGTGAAGCTGGCCACGGACAACACACGCAAGGCGCTTGTAGGCCAGGCTAAGCAGGGAGGCATGACGCCCGCGCTCGACTGGATCGGCGGGCAGCTCGCGCCGATAGTCGCGCAGGTCGATGCCAGCTTCCAGAAAGGCGCGCTGCAAGACCGTGGGCTGGGCCTCGAAATGCATGCGGTTGGCCAGGTCCATCAGCAGGGCCGTGCGTTGTTTGTCAGGAAAGCTTACAATCTCGTGTGCTAATCTGGCAAAGAGCCACTCCTCAAAGACGCGATCGAGGGCCGTGTCCAGGTGTTCGTTTTCTCCAGAAGCAGCAACAGACTTCTTTGCGGCACGTTCTTGCTGTATAATGTAGATGAGGTAGTGATCGCGCCGCCAGAGATCCCGGAAACAGTTGTAGGCCACGACGAGGCTGAGATGCTCGAGGGAGTCGATGGGGGCAACCTCTCCGCGCTCGGCGCGCCGCGCGTAGCTGATGACGCGCGTCATGGCCTCCTGAACGATATCGGTGACGATCTCATCGCGCTGTCTGGACCAGGAAGAAAGCGAGGTCGTACGCACCCAGTGGGCCACGCGGGGGCGCAGAATACAGTAGAGCTGCTCCCAGGGCGCGTTGCTGCGCAACATGTCTGCACTGCGACAGGAAGAAGCTGGTTCTCGTGCCATAAGCGCTTCCTTTCGCTCCGGCCCCTCATAGTGGTCGGGGTCTCAGCGTTGCCTCTCTGCGTAGAGAAGAGCGCCGTTCCCCTTCGCCTTGTGCCTCTCCAGCGGGCGAGTGACCGCAAACCAGGAGAAGGTGCCAGATCGCAAGAAATCTGAAAAAGCATCCCAGGTAATGTCAACTATTTACAGGTAGTATACTGAAGAAAATCTCCCGCTGTCAAGAGGTATACTCTCCTGTTCTTGATAAAAGTTGACATGCAGTCCATCTTTCACTATAATAGAAACATAGGAGGTTCTAGCCAGTAAAAGATTGTTCAATGTACTCCCCTTTGTAACATTGAGTGCGCTCTTTGGAGGAACGTTGTAATCAGTGTGAGTCGCCAGCTGTATGGTATGGCCTGCTGCCTGGCAGGCAGAACGACGCCTTTCAACATAGGAAGAGGAGGACAGGATGGATGATCGTGTGCTCCAGAGCATCAGGAGACACCTTCAACAACCGGAGACCCAACAACGGATTCAAGGTCATATCCAGCGGGTCAGCGCACAGCTCACGGTGACGATCGGAGAGGTGGCTCAACTCTTCGACTTTACGGAGAACCAGCTCCGCGACTGGGAAGAGCGCGGACTGCTCCGACCCCAACGCTCAAAGTTGAGCAGTGGGCAGCGCCGCTACCCGCCTGGCGAGCTTGAGAAGCTGGCGATCATCCGCGATCTGATCGACGCGGGCTACCCTCCCGGCGCGATCCCCCTGAACGTGGATAGCTTCTGGCATGCCCTGCAGCAGCCGGTCGCGGAGGCCGGCCCCACGGGCGAGTGCAACAGCAGCGCGGCGTCTCCTGTCCCGCTCGATCGCCACGTGGCCCAGACCGATAGCTCGGGCTTCTGGCGCTACTTCGCCAGCCAGGCGCTGCACCATACGCTCCTCCTGCTCTGCGACGGCGCGCCGCGCACCAGCGCTGCGCTCTTGCTGCCACGCAGTTCGCAGGCGGGGCTCAACTATGCCTATCAGCCGGAGCACCTGGCTGAGATCGGTGAGGCTCTGGTGGGCTGGCTGAGCCAGGGGCGGGCTTTCCATCTCTTTCTGGAGGATGCTCCCTCTTTTGAGTATCCCAGCGACTTCCGTATCCAACCTCTCCTGGCTGAGGATGAGCTGCAGCCCGGTGATCGCACCCTGATCATTGTGCCTCGCCAGACCCGTGCGCTGAACCTGAATCGCACCCTGGTCACCACGGTGCGCCGGCTGCTGGAGCCGCTCTATGCACACGCGGCTGAGTGGCCGCTCTACTTCGGGCCGGATCTGCGCAACTGGCTCTATCCTGCCCGCTCCTTTCCCAGGGGCATAGACCCTGAGGATGGTATCCTGAATTCTCTGATGGATCTGATCGTCTCTATGGGTGGCCGGGACGGTCGCAGTGGCCGCGAGCGCTGGTACTGCTCCTGTCTGTTGATGCCTGAGGACCCGGCGCTGCCTGCTGCGCAGCAGGCGCTCCTTGTCCAGGCGCGCAGTCGACACTCGCCCTACAAGCCCGGTCTGACGCGCATCACTCCTGATGAGGGCTTTCTCTATTTCCGCGCGCTGCAGAGCCGCTCGCTGCTCTACCGTCGGCGCCTTTCGAGCCGCGATGTCCTTGACAGCACGCCTCTGGCCAGCCGCTCCTGTGGCTCGGCGGTGGCCATCCCTCTCCTGGACGAGGGTGGCGCGGCCTTTGCTATCCTCTATGTCTTTTCTCTGGAGCCTGAGGCCTTCTCGCTGGAGGACCTGCGCGTTTTGCGCCTGATGGCGCGCATGGTTGAGGACCTGCTGTTGATCTACCGCGCCCGTCTGACGGCGATGGCTGATCTGGAGGCGGTGATCAAGGCTCCTGAAACGATCGATGCGAGCTTCAATCACTTCCTGTCGGAGAACGACTTCATCCGCGAGATTGAAGATCTGCTCGCCTATCTGCAGCAGTCGGACATGCGCACCGCTGTCCAGGAGGGCAGCGACCAGCCACAGGCGTCCCCGCGTGGGGAGGGCGGCCAGGGTGAGCGGCTCGCTTCTGGTGTCGATGGCCTCGATAGCCCGGCCTCTCTGCGCACGGTGGCGATCATTTCTCTGGATATCGATAACCAGAGTCAGATCGTGCGCCGCTACGGTGAGCGCGCTCTGCGTAACCTGACGCTGCTCATCGGCCTGCGCATTCAGCGTCAGCTGGTGGATTGCCGTCTCTATCACATCGCTGGCGGGCGTTTCTATCTGGTGATCTATAATATCTCTCTGGAACAGGCTCGCCAGATCGCTCTGACCCTGCGTCAGGGCCTGCATCGCTCCTATCGCGTGGAGCTGCTGCAAACGTCGCAGCGCCAGTGGGAGCCGCCGGATACGGGGGTCGATCTGGGTGAGGTGAGCGTGCGTCTGGGGGTGACGCTCTATCCTCGCGCCAAGCTGGTGGAACTCCTCCAGCGCTATGCCTTCGTGCCCACTTCGCCTATCGCTGAGGTGCGCAGCCTGATGGTGAGCGATCTGGATCAGGCGCTCGATCTCGGTCAGGAGGAGGGCGGGAATGTTGTGATCAGTTGGGACCCGCAGGTGGAGGACCGTGGTCCGCATATCCGCCGCTTCATTCCTCTCGATGCAACGCGGCCTGGCGGCCCGTAAGCCTCCCTCTGGCCCTGTTCGTGGACAGGACGCGCGCTCCGCCCCTCAGGGACGGAGGCGGCGCCCTGCTCCGCTCTCCCTCGGCCAGGTACTTTTCTCCTGTCGGCCTTGCTCTCTGCTGGGCTTCCTTCTCTCTGCCTCATCTCTGCACACATATCGATTGACAACGTTTCCGCAGGCGCTTTTGATGCCAGCTCCGCTGAGAAAGTGTCCCCTCTGAGGCGTTATAATCATGTGAAAGCATGATTATAACGCAGAGACTGTAACACAAGATCTCTGCTCCGGGACATGCTTTTGTGTTATACAAGAACTGTGGGCACAACACTGCGCCTGCCGGTAACTCTGTGAGGTTGGAAAGGAGATGGATCATGGCCCTCAAAGTGCTCCTCTTAGGACGACCGGGAAGCGGTAAAACGACCGCAGCCCATTACCTCCTCAAGCTCGCCAGCGAGTATGGACTGCACGCCAGCCACATCGATGACTACGACATCCTGCAGGAGAAGTTCCAGGCAGATCCCCTGCAGCAGCGCTTTCGTCCGCTGATCGTCAATGGGGTCTGCTGCGGTTTCGATGTGCTGGACTTCAGTGTGATGGATGAGGTTCTGACGGAGGCAGAGGCCCGCGTCGAGCGCCACCTGGCTCGCTACCCGGCTGAGAGCATCACCTTCCTGGAATTTGCGCGCGACGACTATTTTCATGCCTTCCACCGCTTCAGACGAGGCTTCCTCCACGACGCCGCTATCATCTACTTCCGCATCGATCCGGAGACCTCCATCCAGCGCGTGCGGGAGCGCTACCTCAAGACTGGCTATCAGCTCGTCTCGGAGCAGGTGCTGCGCGGCTACTACCGCGATGATGGCTTCTGCGCAGAGGTGGAGCGTCTGCAACGCGCGTTCAACATTCATCGAACGATAGAGATCTGTGATAACAGCGGCTCGTGGCAGGCCTTTTTTCGGCGGCTCCAGCAGTTGTTCAGCGCCGTGCTCGGAGAACACGGGACGACGCCAGCCGCCGCGCTGCCCCAAGCCACGCGATCCTGAGCGCCGCCCTGCGGCCGGGAGGCAGGCGGACCGTTCCTGGCCGCCAGCCCGGCCCTGGTGGGAGCCATGGCCATAGAGGTCGCCACGGCTCCCCTCTGCGCGGCCGCGGACCAGGGGCAGGCCAGCGGCTCACTCAGGCGCTGGCCGTCGCGGGCTGAAAGCGGAAGAGGCGGATGCCGATCAGGAAACAGACGGCGCCATAGAGGAGGAGCACCAGCACATCGGGTAGGATCTCCCCCAGGCTGCGGCCGGAGACCATCAGGCCGTTGAGGCCCTCCATCGCCCAGGCCACCAGGCCGATCCTTGCGACGTTCTGCATCCATTGCGGCTCCAGCCAGAGTGGCCACCAGGCGCCGCCGATGGCCGTACTGATCAGCGTCACCAGGGTGACGACCGGCGAGAGCTGGCGCCGCGACCTGACGAGCGCAATGAGGAGGGTGCCCAGCCCGGTGACGGCGAAGCTGATGACCACCACCATCAGCAGGATGGCTGGCCAGTTGCCGATATGCAGATGAAAGACCAGGGAGCCGACGGCGAAGAGGATCAGCATCTGCACCAGCGTGACGAGAAACTGCGTCAGCACCTTCCCGCCCAGCAGGGCATAACGCTGCACGGGGGCGATCAGCAGGCGGCGCAGGGTGCCGTTCTCGCGCTCGTCCAGAATGGTGCCAGCCACGGACTGCAGGCCGAAGAGGGCGAAGAGCAGGGCATAGCCGGGCAGGGTGATGTCGAAGGAGTTGATCTGCGGCGGCACGTTGCCGGCATGCAGGGCGGCTACCTGCGCGGCGGGTGACTCGCGCTGACTGGCGGCGCCGACGCTGCTGGCGATGGCGGCGGCATCAATGCTGCCCGGCGCGCAGTGGTTGCCGGGCTGCTGGCAGACGCGCTCAACCTGCTGCACGGCTGCGTCGCCGGCAAAGTAAGAGGTCGCGAGCTGCCCTATCACTGTGCTGACGATATTCTGGATGATGGCGCTGCCTGGATCGTTCCTGGTCGGCACGGTATAGAGCTGGACCAGATTGCTGGTCGGTTGCTGGCTGAGGGCGGCGCTGCGCAGCCTGGCGCTCGTGCCGGCCGGAATGACGACGCCCGTCACACTGCCCTGGGCGCTGGCCACGGCATTCTCGACCTGCGCGGTTGTCGCATAGTGGTTGAGCGTGATCGTCAGCTGGCTGGTATGCAGGTTGAGGGCCTGGTCGATGGCCTGGCCGACGACGGCGTGATCCTGGTCGCTGATGGCGACCTGAATCGTGATGGCCTGCGAGCCATCGTTGTAGAATCCCTGCAGGGCGAAGCCGATCACTGCCACTAGAATGAAGGGCATCAGCAGCATGAATATAAAGGCGGTCCTGTCATGCACAATCTGCAGTAGATCTTTACGGGTGATCTCCCAGAGCGTTCTCACTGTGGATCTCCATCCTCTCATTACAGGTAGGCGCCGGCTGCAGCGCTAGCCATCGCGCAGGGTCTTGCCGGTGAGCTGAATGAACAGTTCTTGCAATCCATGGGGTCGATAGACCTCGCGGGTTCGATCTCGCATGGCCAGCAGCTCCTCCAGCGTGCCCTGGGCGATGATCGCTCCCTCATCCATGATGGCGATATGCTGGCAGAGGCGCTCGGCCTCTTCCATATAGTGTGTCGTATAGAGAATCGTGACGCCCTCGGCGGCCAGGCGCTCGATCACATCGAAGATGTGCTCGCGCGACTGCGGATCGACGCCGACTGTGGGCTCATCGAGCAGCAGGAAGGCGGGGCGGTGCATCAGGGCGATGGCCATGTTGAGGCGGCGCTGCATGCCGCCGGAGAAGCGGCCGACTGGCTCCATACGGCGCTCGTAGAGGCCGACAAACTGCAGCACCTCGGCGGCGCGCTCGCGGCGCAGCCGCGGGGGCACTGCATAGAGGGCGGCGAAGAAGTTCAGGTTCTGCTCGGCGCTGAGGTCTTTGTACAGGGCGATCTCCTGTGGCACGACGCCGAGCAGGCTCTTGACGACGCGCAGCTCGTGCGTGACTGCGTGGCCGTCGATGATGGCGTCGCCCTCATCGGGCCTGAGATAGCCGCAGAGCATGTTGATCGTTGTGCTCTTGCCGGCGCCGTTGGGACCGAGAAGACCGAAGATCTCGCCACGCTGGATCTGAAAGGTCACTCCCTTGACAGCCTCCAGCTTGCCAAAGCGTTTGACTAGATGGCGCACCTCTACCGCGACTGCCTGGCTGGTGGCTGGCGGCGTCGGGCTGCCCTTTGCTCCGGGCAGGGTGGTTTCGTTCTGCACGTGATTGCTCCTTCCAGCCTGAGTGTCTGAGTCTTGCTTTCTTGCGGGCTTGTGAGCAAGTATAGCGCCGCGCTGAGGCCCCAGGAAGGCCGAAATGGCACATTTTATGCCTGTGAGGACCGGTCGTTTATACCTATGACAAAAGTCATGTCTGACGCTCAGCGAGGCGCGGCGGCGCCGGGCTGACCGGGCTGCCTCGCTATGGTATACTGAGGCAGGTCGACGATCCTCTGAAGGATCATCAGGAGGAAGAGCCATGCGCTGCCCCTATTGTGGTGGGATCAACACAGATCAGGCGAACTACTGTACGCGCTGCGGGCGTGGGCTGTCATCGGCATCACAGACGCCATCGGCCCCACAGACAACACGGACACAACCGTCGCCACAGACGTCACAGACGTCACAGCGGCTCCAGCCAGCTCCGGCGTCGGGGCCGCCGGGAGCAGCAGCGCCAGGCCCGTCCGGCGGCCGGCGCCGTCAGGGCGGTCCTGGCTCGTTTGCCCTCTCGCAGCCGGCGTCGGCGGCCGCGATGCAGAGGGGTCCTCTGGTGACCAGCCCGCCGTCGCCGCCGCCACCCCCGCCGCCGCCAGCTCCCTTTCCGCCGCGCACGCTGGCCCAGCTTCAGGCGCTGCAGCCCGGCGCCCTGGACTACACGCTGCTCGGGAGCAGCCTGCTGCCAGGCCGCAAAAAGCTCGTCGAGATCCAGTATCCCTCGTGCGCCCCCTGGCAGCAGGTCGCGACCCTCTACCGGGCGCTCGGCGACCATGATGAGGAGCGCTTCGACACCATCGTGGTGCGTGGCTTCTGCGAGCAGACTGAGGCACGCAGCAGTTTCGACAACGGGGAGCTGATCTTTGACCGCCAGGCGCGGCTGGGCGGCCAGGTGATCCGGCGCTATCTGATCGCCACGCACCACGGCTTTGAAGTCGACTCCGTTCGCATCGTGCTGACGGAAGAACAGACGACGGGATGACGCACAGCATGCAAATCGTAGAACTCATTCGCAAAAAGCGCGATGGGGAAGCGCTCACAACGGACGAAATCAACTGGCTGATCACGCAATACACGCGCGGAGAGATCCCTGACTATCAGATGGCCGCCTGGCTGATGGCTGTCTGCTGGCGCGGTATGGATGCGCGCGAGACCAGCGATCTGACGCTGGCGATGGCGCGCTCAGGTGAGCAGCTCCACGTGCGTGAGGAGATCGCGCCGGTGGTGGATAAGCATAGCACCGGCGGCGTGGGTGATAAGGTGACGCTGGCCGTGGCGCCGCTGGTGGCGGCCTGTGGCGTGGCGGTGGGCAAGATGACCGGGCGTGGCCTTGGCCACACTGGCGGCACTGTCGACAAGCTGGAATCTCTGCGCGGCTTCCGCAGCGCGCTCTCCCGGGCGGAGTTTCTGGCGATCCTGCGGGAGCACGGCATCGTGCTGGCGGGGCAATCGGCCGAGCTGGCGCCGGCCGATGGCAAGATGTATGCCCTGCGCGATGTGACGGCGACCGTGGATAGCATTCCGCTGATCGCCGCCAGCATCATGAGCAAGAAGCTGGCGATCGGGACCTCGCACCTGCTGCTGGACGTCAAGGCCGGGCAGGGGGCCTTCATGAAGACGCTGGAGCAGGCGCGGGCGCTGGCGCAGATCATGGTCGACATCGGGCAGCTTGCGGGCCTGCATACTGTGGCGACGATCACGGCCATGGATCAGCCATTGGGGCGGGCCGTGGGCAACGCTCTGGAGCTGGCCGAGGCCATCGCCATCCTGCGCGGCCAGGGGCCGGCCGATGTCTCCAGGCTCTGCTACCATGAGGCCGCCGAGCTGCTCGTGGCGACGGGGAGCGCAGCCAGCAGAGAGGAGGCCGAGCAGCGCGTGGCCCGGGCCGTCGGCTCGGGGGCGGCGCTGGCGAAGCTGGCGGAGGTCTGCGCTGCGCAGGGCGGCGATGCGCGCCAGATCGAAGAGCCGGAGCGCCTGCCGCGCGCGCCGCTGGTACAGATGCTCACGGCGCCCCGCAGCGGCTACATCGCAGGCATCGACGCGGAGCGCCTCGGCCTGGCCAGTATGCGCCTGGGGGCGGGCCGTTTCAAGAAGGGCGACCCCATCGACCACCGCACTGGCTTTGTGCTGCAGGCCAGCACGGGCGACTACCTGCGGGCCGGAGAGCCGCTGATCGCGATCCATGCCCGCAGCGCGGACGAGGCCGCGGCTGTGCGCGAGGCCGTGCTGGCCTGCTATCGCTGGAGCGAGGCGCCGGTCACGCCTGGCCCGCTGATCTACGAGACCATTCATCCCAGGCTCAGGTGAAAGACCGGCAGCGGATAGCCCTCCATCTGGTAGAGCAGGCAGAGCAGCCAGAGGCCAAAGGCCAGCAGGGCCAGCAGGAGCAGCACCAGGGCGAAGACCACGCGGCGCCGGCGCCGGCGTCGGCGGAAGCGCTGCGAGGGGCGATTGGCACGGCTCTGCGCCGTAGGCGTGGAGGGCGCCACCACGGCGGGCACCTGATCGGTCTGTTCGAGGGCGGTGCTGACGTCGGCGGGAATGGCGACGGTCGGCTCGGCGGCAAACTCCTCGGCGGCCGCCGGGCTGGCGGGCGCGGCCTCTGGCTCGCTCGCCGGTGAGAGCGCGCGCAAGGTGATGGCCCCTGGCGCGCCCGGCGGGCTCTCACGGCGGCTGGCGTGCAGGCGAACCAGTCGCTGATAGGCGCGGCGCTCCTCCAGGGCGAAGATGCGCTCCAGGGCCTGAAAAAAAGCCCGCGCCGACTGAAAGCGGTAGAGTGGGTCCGGGCGGGTGGCAATGGTGATCAGGGCGCTGAGCGCGGGCGAGAGGGCGGGATTGAGCCGCGCGACGGGTTCGAGGCGCCCGCTCTTGCCGAGGGGATTGTCACCGGTTACCATCTCGTGTAGCAGCACCCCCAGGCTGAAGAGGTCCGAGCGCTCATCGCACTGGCCGCAGCGCTGATACTGTTCGGGCGCGGCATAGCCAGGGGCGCCTGGCTCAAAATCGGCGCAGAGCTGCCCTTCGCGGGCGTAGCAGGCGCAGCCAAAGTCAAAGAGCACCAGCCGCCCGCCGGAGGTCAGAATCATGCTCGCTGGCTTGAGGCCGCGGTAGATCACCGGCGGTGACTGCGCGTGCAGGTACTCCAGCAGGTCGCAGATCTGCATCGCGTAGCTCAGGGCCTCCAGTGGAGGCAGGGGGGCATGCTGGCGCAGATAGCCGGCCAGGGTCGGCCCCGCGCAGTACTCCAGCACCAGATACCAGTAACCGTCCTCGAAAAAATAATCGTAGAGCACGGGCATGGCGGCGTGGCGCAGCCGCACCAGCAGGAGCGCCTCGCGCACAAAGCGGTCGGTGCAGCTTCCGCCGCTGGCGGGAAACTCCTCCAGGCCGTCGCTGAGGGGGGCCACCGCCGTCGCCTGACGGCTGGTCAGCGCTGCGTCCAGCTCCTCGCGCACGCTATCGGGCAGCGGCCGATCGCCGCGAATCTGCTTGAGGGCCAGCGGCGTATCCAGCGTGACATGTGAGGCCAGAAAGAGCCGGCCCGCGCCTCCATAGTTGAGCGCTCCTTCGATGCGATACTCGCCGTTGCGCAGGGTGCGGCCGACCCGATGCAATGATGATCTCCCACTCTTCCAACCGGTCGATATCCCAGACATGGTTTCTACCCTTCCTGCACTGCTACCGCCTGCAATGTAGCTATATGATATGTTCTATACTAACTGAAGGAGGACATGGCGTCAAGATGGAGTCACAGCTTTCATAGCTATGATCCTGTTCTATCCATCGATGCGGCAGGTGGGCCGACCCGGGATCACTGCGGCGCGCTGGCTTTCTCGCCCAGGGTGATGTAGGCCTCCCAGCGGCGGCTACGCACCCGTTCGGAGCGGCGCCGCAGGCCATGCTGCTCCAGGGGAATCTGCTGGCCGAAGGGCGTGGTGGGGATGCTCTCGCTGGTGAAGCCGCTGGCCGTGTCGCGATCGATGTACAGCAGACGCTGGCTGGCGGCCGGTGTGGAGGAACGCGGTGGGCGGCGAGGATAGAAGCCGTAGACCAGCCAGTGGATGAGGAGCAGCACGGGCTGGAAGAGGCCGACCGGTAGCAGGTTGGCGCCCTCGACAACGATCAGGCGGCCGCCGGGGCGCAGGACCCGCGCCACCTCGGCGATGGTGTCGGGATCAAAGATATACTCGCTGGGGAAGGTACTGACGACGCTATCGAAGGAGTCGGAGGCGAAGGGCAGGTGCTGAGCCTCGCCGAGCAGCACCTGTGACGGGTGGCCGACCCTGCGGCGCTGCAGCGTGGCGCGGGCGGCGGCGACCATCTCCGGCGAGCGCTCGACGGCCGTGCAGCGGTAGCCGCGCTCACATAGATCGGCCAGCAGGTCGCCGAGGCCGCAGCCCAGCTCCAGCACGTCGCGCCCCACCAGGCGCGTGAGCGCCAGTTGCTGCCAGACGCGCCACTGGCCTGCGAAAGGGACCGTGCTGGCGAGGCGATACAGATAGCGGTTCTTATAGAGCGTTTCAAACAAGAGGCGGCGCAGGCGGTCGCCCTGCCTCCCTGCCCCTGTGCTCACGGCTCGCCCGCCTTTCTGAAGATGGCCAGTAGATCGCTCAGGTGCTCGATGGTCAGGTCGGGCTGGCACTCCTCCAGGCCGCTGTTGAGGGGGGCGAGCGGATCGCTGCCGCCGTCCTGAACGGCCGCCAGGACGTAATCATCGTCGGTGACGTGCAGGCCGGGCGGCAGATCGGGCGGTCCATCCTCGGGCGCTGCGGGACCTGGCAGGGGGGAGGATGGCGCGCGGGTCAGGGCCGCGCTGGCGGAGCTGGCGGCTCCGGGGGCCACCAGGCGGGCACGCAGCATCTCGTGCACGTGCGGCTTCGGCTTCCAGATCGCCAGGATGCCCAGGCGTTTGGCCCCGACGATGTCGGAGCGCAGCGAGTCGCCTACCATGGCCGCCTGATCGGGCGTCACTGCGAGGGCGCGCAGTGTATGGAGGAAGATCGCCGGGTTCGGCTTGCGCACACCCAGGTCGGCGGAGATCGCGATCGTGGAAGGCTCGAAGTAGTCGAGCAGGCCGAGCGTGCGCAGATCCTCCTGAAAGAGCGGTCCACCCCACTGGCGGTTCGTCACCACGCCGAGCAGAAAGCCGCGCCGGCGCAGCTCTGCCAGGGTTGGCAGGACATCATCATAGAGCGGGCGCGACTCTGGGATCCGCACGCGCAGGGCCTCAAAGAGGGCGCTCCCGAGCTGGCGGTCGACGTGGCCCCAGCCGAGCTGCGCGAGGGTCTCCACGGCGACCTGCGCACCATCCGGCTCGTGCTGAGGGTCCCGGCGAATCAACGCCCGCGTCTGGGCGTCAAAGGCGGCGCGCAGGTGTTTTCCCAGGAGTGTATCGTCGCTATCGGGCAGCGGGCACGGAACGAGCTGCGCACGCAAGAGAGCAATGGCCCGCCGGTTGGCGGCATTCTCCAGGCGATGCCAGGTCTCCCTGTCCTTCCGATACCAGAGTGTATCGCCGAGATCAAAGAGCACGCAGCGAATGATGCGTCCCATGACAGGCAGTAACCTCAAAATGCAGTTCCCTCAAACGAGTCGGTCGGTCGGTCGGGGAGGGAAGGCCGGGCCGCCTGGCGCAGCCTTCCCTCCCTGCCTCCTCCGCTCTTCTCTCTCCGTCTCTGTCGTTACGCGGATGCGCCGGGTCTGGCCTAGCGCTCGCTCTCTTCGGCCTTGGAGAGGACATCATCGGCCAGGCCGTACTCGACCGCCTGCTGAGCAGAGAGGTAGTAGTTGCGGTCTGAATCCTGCATGATGCGCTCAACGGTCTGGCCGGTATGGCGCGAGAGAATCTCGTAGATGATGCGTCGCAGGCGCAGGATCTCGCGAGCGGTGATCTCGATGTCGGCCGCCTGGCCCTCGGCGCCGCCGAGCGGCTGATGGATCAGCACCGTTGAGTTGGGCAGGCAGAAGCGCTTGCCCTTGGTGCCGGCGGTCAGCAGGACGGCGCCCATGCTCATGGCCATGCCGACGCAGACCGTGGAGACATCGGGCTTGACCCATTGCATGGTATCATAGATGGCCAGGCCGGCGTAGATGCTGCCGCCGGGGGAGTTGATGTAGACGTAGATGTCTTTGGTGGCGTCTTCGCTCTGCAGGTAGAGCAGCTGGGCGACCGTCACGTTGGCGATCTGGTCGTCGATTGGCGTACCTACAAAGATGATACGCTCTTTTAGCAGGCGCGAGTAGATATCCCACCCGCGTTCGCCGCGCGGCGTCGACTCGACGACGCTGGGGATAATACCTCTCGGTTCGAGAAACTCCCTGGACTCTTTGATCCATTTGGGATCCCGGGGATTGAATACCGCACCCATGTTTGCTCCTTGTTGCGTTCATTCAAGAACTGTGTATTGTTGAGCCGCTGCGGCCATTGCAGCCGGGTGAGCGTCCGGGCGGCTTGAGCGGCAAAAACCTATCTGTGCAGAGGAGATCCTACCTCTCTCTTACTGTCGTACGAGAAAGCGGGTGTAGGCGCATCTACCCTGTGATAGCAGGCTCGTTCGGCCCGGGTCTCTCTGCCAGCCTGCCTGCCTCAGGGACAGGGTCTTCTGGAGCGGCGCCCTGGCTCGTGGACGGCGAGCACAGGCCGGGCCGGGCTGGCTCCGCTGACAGGCCTGCCTGCTGGCGGTGAAGCCCTGGTCGCTGTCTGCTATCGCTTGCCTTTATCATATCCTATCTGCCTGCGAACCGCAAGCAGCGAGCAGCGCGGAGCGGCCGGGCGTACGCGGCGATATCTGGCAGGCAGCTCACGATTTGAGCTGGTGGATGGTGACTGCTGGCGCTCTATGGTGTCTGGAGGGCGGGCCGCGTGGGAATCGAGCAGGGCAGGCGTGGGGCGGCGCGCTGCTCAGGCCTGCCCTGGAGGCGGGCGCCAGAAATCGAGCAGGTACTCAAAGGTGGTGCCCATGGTAATGTAGTTGCTCGGCCAGCCGAAGATGCCGATGCGGTTGACGATGTTGGTGCGGTCCCAGATGATGATGTTGCGCAGCTCGTAGCCGGCGGCGCGCAGGGCCTCGACGACGGCGATATGGATGGTGATGCGGCGGTTCTCCCACCACATGTCAGGGACGTTGACGACGCAGTGGCCGCGCTGACGCAGCAGCGGCAGCAGGCCGGTGAAGATCTCGCGCATGGCGCTGGCGTAGGCCTCGAGGTCGAGGGTCCCCAGGTCCTCGGGCCGCTGGCTATACTGTTCGATCTTTTTATACTGGTCGTTCTTGCGCTCATAGCCGCGCCGGCTCTTATTGAGCCGGATGCGGTTGAGCAGGTTGGCGTAGGGGGGTGAGGTGACGATGCAGGCCACGCTCTGGGGATCGAGGTAGCGGGGGATGTTGCGCGCGTCGTCGAGCAGGGCGAGCTGCGTGCAGCCTGGAGTGAGGCGCTCGTGGCTCAGGCGCTCGCGCGCCAGGGCGACGTACTGCGGGTGGATGTCGAAGCCGACGGCGTTGCGCTGGAGATCGCGCGCGGCCAGCAGGGTGGTGCCGCTCCCCACGAAGGGGTCGAGTACCAGCTCGCCGCGATGGGTGAATAGCTCGATGCAGCGGCGGGCCAGGGCCAGCGGGAAGGCCGCCGGGTGCTTCTGCTTATCGCGAATATCGCGTCCCTCGTAGGCGAACTGCCAGACGCCGAGCTGGCACTTGATCCACTCCTTTGGCGAGAGGCAGTTCAGATGGGAGGGATCGCAGCAGCAGGTGCGCTGGCTGGCAATAGAGAGCTTCTTCGGTTGCGCCTCCATGGTGGCTTCTATCCCTCCCACCCTGGCGCTCAGCGCGGGGTGGAAGTTGCTGCGTGATGTTTCTCTCTTCCTCTCTCTCCTTCGCTCCAGCACCCTCCTCTCCTCTATTCTACACGCCCCACTCTCTTGATACTACGCTCTGGGTGGCGCTCTTGCTCCCGATGACGATCTGCCTGGTACCTTTGCCGAAGGGGCGGCGGTCGTAGTCGCCGTAGATGGCCTCGATGGTGAAGCCGCTGGCGATGAAGAGGAGCTGCAGCTCGCGCGGGAAGTACATATGGAGATCGAGCCTGGTGAGATAGCGTTCGTGCTCGCCGCTCTCAAAAAACTTCTCATGAATCCAGACCATGTGCTCGAGCTGGGCACAGGGGTCGTACTTGCGGCTGCTGTAGAGCAGGAGGGTGCTCTCGCTCTCGGGATCGTCGAGTTCGTCTTCGAGGTAGACCTGGGTGGGGCGATTGAGGGCGGCGCTGAGGTAGTCGAGGTCGGGGAGGAGGACGTCGACGATGAAGCGGCCGCCGGGGGCCAGGTGCTGGTGGGTGCAGCGGAAGGTGGCGAGCTGGTCCTCGATCTCGTAGAGGTGGCCAGCGGAGTTGAAGGGGAGAAAGATCAGGTCGTAGGTGCCGCGGGAGGGCAGGTTGTAGTGGCGCATGTCGCCCTCGTGCAGCGTCAGGCGGCGCTGCAGCTCCAGTGGCTCGCGCTCGGCCTTGCGGCGGTAGGCGGCGAGCATGGCGGACGAGTTATCGAGGCCCTCGAGTTCGAGCGTCGGGCAGGCCTGTAGCAGGGGCAGGCCGAGGCGTCCGCTGCCGCAGGCCAGTTCGAGGGCGCGTCCTGGCTGGTACTGGCGGATGAGGTCGCGCCAGAACGGCAGGTCCTGTTCACTCTGGCTTTGATAGGTCAGATCATAGTCGTCTGTCTGTTCGTAATAGTCGCTGACGCAATAGGCCATGTTGATCCTCAACAGCGCATTGTCATCGTCTCGTCTGTCGGTGCCGGCTGGCTGAAACAGGTCAGATTGCACAGAGAGAGATGGCGGGACCACGAGGTGTTGTCCGCCATCTCTATCGTTCGCTACTGTAGAGTTTAGCACAGGCTGAGGTGCGGCTGCAAGCCAGCGGTGCGGCGCGCGCTCCTCCTGGCTGTGTCTCTAGGAGGCCAGGATCGGGCTGAGCTGGTGGCCGTAGCGCTGCAGGTGGCTGAAGAGGCTCGCGCAGAGCTGCTCGTAGCGCTGCGGGTCATAGGCTGGCGGGAGGGCTGCCAGGCAGGCGCGGAGGATCTGCTGGACCTGCGTAGAGCAGTCCGGCTGCTCCGACCAGCCGTGGACGAGCAGGGGCCTGGTCTCTGTGAGCAGGCAGCGGGCGACCTCCTTGACCTGCTCGCGCTCCTGGGCGCTCAGGGAGAGATCGGGGAGGCTCGTGAGCAGATCGAAGAGGACCAGCTCCTCCTCGCTGAGGCCCTCGCGCTGCGGGCGCTCCTCCTCTTCGGCGAGGGCGCGGGCGAAGGCGAGCAGCTCCTCGGCGTAGGGGCTCGGGCCGATGCCGCCGGCCTGATGGACGGCGACCAGGCGCTGCAGGCGGGTGAGGTAGTCGGCGCGGCCTGGATGGCGTTCGATCATGGCGCGGACCTTGCGCTCCAGGAAGCTGCGCAACTGCTCGGCCTTGAGGTTGGGGGTGCTGCTCCGCCTGAGGCTCTGGCTGAGGCGCTCGAAATCGAGGCGGCTCAGCGGGAGGTGCTGTCCGGAGGGCTCTGGCCGGGCGGGGGCCAGGCTGACGGTCTCGCGCAGCAGTCCGCGGGGAGGCGCGGTCAGCTCCTTGACGCTGGCGCACTGCCGGGCGCGCTCGATGTGGCTGGCGACGAGATGGAAGACCTGGACGCGGCTGACGAAGCGCTCGCTCTCGCGATCGGGCAGCATGGCCAGGTAGAGATGGCGCGCCAGGGCGACGTTCTCGCAGAAGGCGCTGCAGGCCTCGTCGCTGGCGAGCAGGCGCTCGGCGGCCTGGCGGGTGACGGTCTCGAGGCGCCGGGGATCGTTGCTGGCCTGCAGCAGGCGCTCGGAGCTGATCTCCTGACGCAGGCAGATGATCTGGAGGGTCTGCAGCACCTGGGACAGCTCTTCGATGAGGAAGACTTTCTCCTTGATGGCGCCGGCGACCTCGCTGAGCCACCAGGCGTCGCCGATCTGGTTGGCGGTGGCGTAGGTTCCCAGGGCGGCGCAGAGCCGGGCGTAGTTGGCGGCGTAGTCGACGACGAGGCCGCAGACCTTGGCGGGATCGTGGACGCGGTTGACGCGCGTGACGGCCTGAATGAGGGAGTGGCCTTTGAGCGGCCGCGTGAGGTAGAGGGTGCCCAGGCAGGGGACGTCGAGGCCGCTTGTCCAGTAATCGCAGACGAAGACGAGGCGCAGCGGGTCTGCTGGATCTGCAAATCTGTGCGCCAGGGCTTCCTGCTGGAGGCGCTGCTGATGGGGGCGGATGGCCACCTCTTCGCAGTAGACTCGGCCGAGGCGCTGGTTGAAGGCGGCGAAGCGCTCTTCGTCGCCTGGCGATGGGGAGACGACGACGGCCATCTCGGTGGCGCGCAGGTAGGCCAGATGCTCCGGGCTGGTGCTCTCCTCGAGTTGCTTGAGGGCGCGCGTCCATCGCTTCTGGACGCGGTTATAGAGGCGCACGGTGGTCAGCTTATCGAAGGCCATGACCAGGGCTTTGCCGCGATAGCCGCGGGCCATGAAGTGCCTGACGAGGTCGCGGGCGATCTCGTCGAGGAGTTCGGGCTGGGTGATGAGGCTGTAGGGGGTGGGCAGGCGCTTGATCAGCTCCTCCTGCTCCTCTTCGCTGAGGGGCAGCTCGCTGGCTAGCTCGTGCAGGGAGGCGATGAAATCGGGGCTGCTGGCAAGGCTCAGGGCGGGTGTGCGGTTCTCGTAGAAGACGGGGAGGGTGACGCCATCGCGCAGGGCCTGCAGGAAGTCGTAGCTGCTGACGTAGGCACCGAAGGTATCGCGCTTCTCGCTGTCAGTGGGCTCGATGAGGGGGGCGCCGCTGAAGCTGAGGAAGGCGGCGTTGGGGAGGGCCTCGCGCATCTGGCGCACGAGGGGTTCGTGCTCGCGGCGGTAGATCTCATCGGCGATGACGATGATGTTGGCGCGGGTTGAGAGGGGCCGGCTGCGGGGCGGCGTGCTCTGGAAGGACTGGATGGGGGCGAAGAGGAGCGGCCGACCGGTTGTCAGGAGATGCTGCAGGCTGGCGGAATCGTTGGCCTGGACGGTCGGGAGCGCCTCGGTGAGCAGGCCGCACTGGCGGCAGGTCTCGTAGAGGTGCTGCGCGAGGTCGGCGCGCTCGGTGACCAGCAGGAAGGTCCAGTCGTAGCAGAGGGTGCGGCGCGCCTTCTGCATGAAGAAGAGCAGCGTGTAGCTCTTGCCGGCTCCCTGGGTATGCCAGCAGACGCCGAGGCGTCCGCGCAGCTCGTCGGTCATGAGTTCGCAGCGCAGGCGCAGGAACTGCGCCAGGCGGCCGCAGACAGCGTTGACGCTCTGGTACTGATGATGGCGCGCCACGATCTTCTGCGGGCGCGGTCCGGCGCGAAAGAGGGTGAAGTGCTCTATGAGATCGAGCAGGTGCTGCGGACGACAGACGGCGTTGAGCAGGCCCTCCAGGCTGGTGTCCTCGGGCTCGCCTTCGTGCTCGCTGTGCCGCCAGATGCAGAACTGCTCCCAGGGTGCGCCGACGCAGCCTACGCGGTTGGAGGCGTCTTTGCAGAGCAGGATGAGGGCATTGTACCAGAAGAGCGCTGGCAGCTCGTGCCGACAGGCCTGCAGCGTTCGGTGATAGATTCTTCCAAGTTCGCCAATATCAAGCAGAAGCAGCACCAGAGGCAGGCCGTTGATGAAGACGACCAGCGGCAGGGAGCGCAGACCGTAGCGCCCTCTGACCTGGAGGTTGCTGACGATCAGCAGGTCGTTGGCGAAGGGATTCTGCCAGTCGATGACGCGCAGCACGGCCTCCTGGGGCGCCTCAGGCGGGCGCTGCTCCTCTGCGGCGCCGTCGGCCGGCGCTGCCGGGGTGACGCGCACACCGTCGCGCAGCAGGTGCCAGATCTCGCGGTTGGCCTCGACCTCGTCGAGGGTACGGCGCTCGCGTGTGAGGGCGGCGCTGGCGGCGGCGATCTGGGCGGGCGTGGCCCAGGGATTGAGCTGCTCCAGGGCGCCGCAGAGGCGGTCCAGCAGCACGACGGAGCCGCTATGCAGCCGCTGGGTGACGCTGCAGGCCTCCTCCTGCTCGCTGGCGGCGTCGAGGTGCTTGTAGCCAAGGGCGCCAAAGGTATAGATGGCGCGATTCATGATGAACGTTTTTAGCAGTTCTTGATCCTCAACGTACATATCCACTCCCTTTCCATTGAGGGCGCCGCCCCGGACCGCAATTGGGCGCGCGGGCGGCGGCCATCACAACAATCACACAGACAGACTCCATCGATAAGATCCAGACGTACTATCTACCACTATCAGAACAGGCGCCTGCTGGCCGCCAGCGACGGCTGCGCAGCGGGCGCTCCCTCGAGCCCACTGTCAGCGAGCCGGTCGACGGCTCGTGAAGGGCAGCCGGGATGAGCATGGGGAACGGCACGGTCTGCCGGAACGTGAGTGTCGCCCTGGCGCTGAGGAGAGCAGCGACCTCTACCACGCAGCCAGCCCTTCAGCACGTACTGCAGAAGACCCCCTTCAATCACCGTCAGCCTGTATTCTTCATACTTCTGACCCTGCACATTTCTAGCAGTATCATACCACAAAAGAGGAGCAGCACGCCAGGGGTCTTCCGAGAGCACGGCGAGCGTGGAGGCGGTTGAGCGTGGAGAAACTGAGCTGACCTGCACCGCAGCGGGTCGGCGGGGCCGCTTCCACTGGCGTGGCTGGAGATCCGGGGGTGCTGCTTTGTGGCTCCATAGGGAAAGACGAACGGGGGTCAGCAGGATCAAAAAAAATATGGGGGATGTTGAGAAATTCGCAGAATGTCACCGGTATCTGACGGGCGGCCGCGTTGCTGGCGGAGGCGATGGCTACGACAGGAGAGAAGGGGCAGATGCTGACGCTCTTGACCGTTGCCGATCGAGAGAGTATAACACAGGAAGTAGTGAGAGCAACCGCTCACGACGGAAGACGAGGCGCGCCCATGGCCGCGCGGCGATGGCTCTCCCCGGTCTGGAAAGGACGGCCTGTTCTATGCACGCTACGGAGGCAGATGTCTTTCTCTGCTATATCGAAGAAGATAAACATTTCGCTGAGGAGCTGATCACGCAACTGAAGGCCCTGCGCTCCCCTGGGGTGAGCTGGACCTGTCGGCGGCGCCTGCCGGCGGGCCTGCTGCTCCCGCAGGCGCTGGCGGAGGCTATCGCGGCGGCGCGCGTGGGTGTGGTGCTGCTGAGCGCCGCGCTGCTGGCGGATGAGACGCTGATCCGCCAGGAGCTGGAGCCGCTGCTGGCGGCCCAGGCGGCGGGCCGTCTGCGGCTCATCCCCGTGCACGCGCGCCACTGCCTGCATCTCCTCTTCGCGCCCCTCAGCGACCTGAAGTTCCCGGAGGCGAATGAGAAGACTCTGGCGGAGATGGCCCCTGCCGAGCGCGCGCGCTGCTGGCAGGAGGTCATCGAGGGCATCCGCAGCGCTCTGGCCACGCCGGCGCCGGCGCAGGCCGGGCGGCGCGCGCTGGTGCTCTCTCCGCAGCGCCTGGACGAGATCGAGGCCTGTTATCTACAGGCCCTGCGCGCGGATCGCCGCCTCACGACCCTGCAGGTCCTCGAGATGCGTACGGCCCTGCCGATCGAGCAGGTCTACATCCGCCTGCGCCTCCACGAGGAGCGCGAGCTGCCTGTGCGCTCCTCGTTGCCGGACGGCCAGGCCCACGATCCGCAGCATCTGCAGCAACTGGAGCGCATGCGCCTGGAGCAGCGTTTCGCCAGCGCCCTGGAGCCGCAGGAGGCGCTGCGCCGGCATTCGCGCTGCGTGATCCTGGGCGACCCGGGGGCGGGCAAGACGACGCTGCTCAAGCATCTGACGGTCAAGATCGCCCGGGGCGCGGCTCCTGAGCTGCCGCCGCTGCCGGTCTACCTGAACCTCAACGCCTTTACGACCTCGGGCCAGGCGAGTCTGCTCGCTTATGCGGCCTGGACGCTGGCGCGTGAGTACGGCCACCAGGCCTTTAGCGAGGCGGAGGCGGCGGCCTTTCTGGAGCAGCAGCTTGTGCGCCAGCGCCTGCTCTTCCTGCTGGATGGCCTCGATGAGACGCTCGTTGGGGAGAGCTTCCAGGAGGGGGAGGAGAGCTATCGGCGCGTGGCTGAGGCGGTGTTGTGGCTGGCCAACCGCGCGCCGGTGGCGGTGACGGCGCGCCGCGCGGGCTATCGCCTCTACCGCCGCCTGCCGGGCTTTGACGAGCTGGACGTCCTCGACTTCCGCCACGAGGAGATCAGGGAGTTCATTGGCCAGTGGTTCGGCGAGGAGGCCACGCGGCGCGCCAGGGGCGAACGGCTCAGGCGCGAGCTCTTCGGCCAGCCGCATATGCTGACGCTGGCGGCCAATCCGCTGCTGCTGACGCTGATTGTGCTGACCTACGAGGAGCGGGAGGAGCTGCCGGAGCGGCGCGCGGCGCTCTATGAGTACTGTATGGAGCTGCTGCTGACGCGCTGGGATCGCGCGCGCAACCTGCGCCGCGTCGGCGGCCCCGTGCACCTGCGCCCGGATCAGCACCGCCGCCTGCTCAATGAGCTGGCCTGGCAGATGCATCTCCACGGCTGGCGCTACGCCCCCCGTGTGCGCCTGGAGGAGACCATTGCGGCCTTTCTGCGCAAGAGTCACCTGCCGGAGGAGGAGGCGCCGCAGGTCCTGCAGACGCTCAGCGACGACCGCGGCCTGCTGCGCGAGCAGGGGCGCGACCTCTATGGCTTTCTGCATCTGACGCTGCAGGAGTACTGCGCGGCCCGCTACGTGAGCGAGCGCGGGGACCTGAAGCAGCTGCTGCCCTACCTGGGTGATCCCTGGTGGGAGGAGGTGATCTTGCTCTACGCGGGCGCGACGCCCAACGCGACGCCGCTGCTGCTCTACCTGCTCGGTGAGGCGGGTGAGGCTCGTGAGGCGGGGGCTGCGGTGCCGCCGGAGGATATCTTTCTGAGCCGCCTGCTGCTGGCGGGCCGCTGTCTGGCGGAGCACGTCACTCTGGAGGAGCGCCACGAGCTGCGCACGACGCTGCCGGAGCGGCTCCTCTGGGAGCTGCAGCGCACGCCCTACACGCTGACGCGCCGCCGTCTGGCGGAGGTCCTGGTGCAGATCGGGCGCGCCTACAGCGAGCAGGCTACAGATCCGGCCCACACGTGGCTCAGCGAGCGGCTCCTCACCCTGCTGCGCAGCGACAGCGAGCAGGCCACAGATCCGGCCCGCTCCACGGCGATACAAAGGGCCATCACCGAGGCGCTGGGGACCTACGGCGCACCGGGCCTGGCCCCCAGGCTCCTCGCCTGCCTGGAGGAGCCTGAAGGGATGGACCCTTTCGTGAATGGCTGGATCGAAACGGTCGTGTGGAAACTGGCCGACGAGCAGCTGCTCTCCCGGCTGATCGCCATCCTCGAAACGCGCTCCCCTGCCGAGGAGATCTGGCAGCGTGCCGCGCGCCTGGTGGGGCGCGTCGGCGATGCCGCTACGGCGCGCCGCCTGCTGCCGCTCCTGCGCCGGCTCGAGGTAACGTGGTGGAACGGAGCCGCGCTGCTCGGGAGCCTGGCGCGGATCGGCGACGAGGAGACCGTCGAGGCGCTGCTCGACCTGGTCACTACCAGTATCCTGAACGCGCCAGGGACAGAGAAGGAACGGTTGCTCGTCGGTCTCCCTTTCGGGTCTCTCTTGCAAGAGCTGGCAGCGCGCCGCTATCGTCGCGCTGCGCCACGCGTGCTCGCCATGCTCAGAGCGGGCCGGCTCGAGCGACTCGCCTGGGCCAGGCGAGAGCCGCTCAGCGCCGACTGGCCCGACGCTGCGGTATTGGCAGGACCGCTCGATATCGGCCACTGGCTCGCCGCCCTGGGCGACGCTGCGCTGGCCGGCGAGCTGCTGGCCCTGGTGGAGGATGCCGCGCTCCCGCTGGCGCGCCGCTGCATCAGCGCCGCAGCCCTGGCCTCCCTGGCCACGAACGCGCCGCAGTGGCACCCCACCGTCCTGAGCCTGCTCGCCAGGGATGACCTGCCCAGCGAGGTGCGCTGCGCCATCGCCTTGGCCCTGGGCGAGAGCGGGGAGCGCGCCCTGGCCCCGGCCCTCTATGAGCGCTGGTGGCAGGAGCCGGACCCGCGGGTCAAAGAGGCCCTGCTGCTGGCCCTGGTGCGGCTGGACGAGGACCGGGTGCTGCCCGCTGTCGAGGCCAGGCTGCAGGCCGACGCGCCGAAGGCCTCCCCCGGCGGGCAACGCAGGGGCTATAACCAGGACGTTCTGAACTACCTGGCGCGCCACAGCCAGGCGGAGAGTCTGGTCGCCCTGCTGGGCGCTGTCTGGCTTGATTCTCTGGCTCGTAGCTGGCTGGCGCTCGCCATGGGGCGCGCCGGGCGCCGCGAGCTGCAGCCGGCCCTGCTGGCGCTGCTGGAGCGGCGCACGCTGCACGCAGAGGTGCGCACGGCCATCGCCACGGCCATCGGCGAGCTGGGCGAGACGCGCGACGTGGCGCAGCGCCTCCTGGCCGTCTTCCGCCACGAGGCCATCCGCGACCTGGAGCGCCACAGCGACCTGGTCGATGCGCTCTTCGAGGCCCTCTGGCGCGTCACGCGCCGCGCCGGCCTGCTCGTCGTCGAGCATCCGCCCCACAGCGGCGAATACCAGCTGCGCGCGCGGCCCGCCGGCCCGGGGCGCAGCGCCTGAGGGCGGCCCACGCGGGCCGGGCCCACGGGCAGAGAGAGCAAGGCTTGTGCTCACGGGCGCGCTATGCTATCCTGTACAGGAATCTCATCACAACACAGCGCCGACCGGCCCATCCTATCCAGCGCCAGACATCCAACAGAGAGACCAACAGACAAAGTAGAGACGCCATGCAGCCACAAGACATCGCTCTGACCGTTGAAGACATCAGCGCGCTCTCCTCACCCCAGGAGGCCCTGGCCCTCTTCGCCAGGCTTGGCTACAACACCGCCGCCTGCGAAGAGCAGCGCCAGCCGCCCAGGCGCGCAGGCCTCCTGCAGAGGCTGCACAGCAAAGCGGAGACGCGCCAGGCTATCCAGGATCTCTACCCCCTGGCGCGCCTCCATAGCAGCCAGACCAGGGCCAGCCTCAACATCTATCTCTATCGCCTCAACGACCTCAGCATGAGTCTCAAGCGCCGCCTGGCCCGCGATCTGCATGCCCATCAGGACGAGTTCCTCCTCCTGCTGGCCGACGCCGCCTTCCAGCGCCTCGAGCTCGTCTTCCTCGACCGCCGCCTGCCCGCCAGCGCCGAGCCGCAGCTGCGCACCCTGGCCATCGACCGCCAGCGTCCCACCTACGCCACGCTCAAAGCCCTGCGCGAGATGCGCTGCGTCAGCCAGGACCCCCTCGAACAGTGCCTCCATCTCAGCGAGGCCTACGACAAACTCGACCACCAGCGCGACTTCTTCGTCAACAGCGGCCTCTTCTCCCACTACTACCTCGAGGAGCGCCTGAGCGCCTCCGATGAACCGGTCGCCGAATGGCAGCACGAGCAGGCCCTGACCGAGGCCTACAACCGCCTGCGCGGCCTCTTCCTGGATGCCGACGAGGTCTACGCCGGCAGCTCCCTCCGGGACCTGCGCCAGCAGCTCATCGAGCCCGTGCTCGAGATTCTCGGCTTCCCCCGGCCGCGCGGCAGCGCCAGCGGCCAGGCCGACTACCTCCTGCTGGTCGAACACGCCGACGGCAGCCAGAGCCAGATCCCCTGCCGCGTCTATCCCTGGAACCGCTCGCTCGACGAGACGCGCGCCCTCGGCCCCGACCAGGCACAGGAGCGCGACCGCGAAAATCCCGCCATGGAGATGGTCGCCCTCCTGCGCACCACCGACGCCCCCTGGGGCATCCTCACCAACGGCCGCCAGTGGCGCCTCTACTCAGCCAGAGCGCGCAGCCGCGCCACCTGCTACTATGAGGTCGATGCCGGCGATCTCTTCGCCCTCCCACGTGGGCGCGAGGACACCCTCAGCGCCTTCCGCTACTTCTGGCTCTTCTTCCGCGCCGACGCCTTCCGCCGGCGCGCCCGCCGCGAGCAGCCGGAGCCGCCCTACCTCTGCTTCCTCGATTTCGTCATGCGCGAGAGCGCCGCCTACGCCCGCGCCCTGGGCGACTCCCTCAAGCAGCGCATCTTCGAGGAGGTCTTCCCCCACTTCGCTCAGGGCTTCGTGCGCTACGCCCAGGACCACGCTCTCCTGCCCCCCGACCTCAGCCAGCGCGGCGACGAGGAGCGCAACGCCCTCCTGCAGCCCTACTTCCAGGGCACCCTGGTCTTCCTCTACCGCCTGCTCATCATCTTCTACGCCGAGAGCCGCGCCCTGCTCCCCATCCACGACGCCCGCTACTACGAGCAGAGCCTCCGCCAGCTCACTGACGAGATCGCCAGCGCCGCTGGCCCGAACCGCGAGCAGGCCCCGCGCCTGCTGGCCGCCCGCTACTCGGCCGATAGCAGCGCCATCAGCCTCTACACCCGCCTGCAGGCCCTCTTCCGCGCCATCGACCGCGGCGACCGGAACCTCAACGTCCCGGCCTACGACGGCGACATCTTCCGCTGCACCATCCCCGCTGAGAAGCCGCGCGCGGCCTGGGATGAGGACGAGCGCATCAGCGCCTTCCTCGAAGAGCACTGCATCGCTGACTACTACCTGGCCCTCGGCCTCGACCTGCTGGCACGCGACGAGGACCCGCGCAAAGGGGCTACGGCCCGCAACGCCCATACGCTGCTGCGCCTCGACTACCGCACCCTGGGCGTGCGCCAGCTTGGCAGCATCTACGAGGGCCTGCTGGAGTTCAAACTGCGCCTCGCCGTCGAGGAGATGGTCGTTGTCAAAGGTGCCTTCAGGCCCCGCCGCGAGGTCCCCAACCTCAGTCCGCGCCAGATCGAGGCCCGCCTCGCCCCCGGCCAGGTCTACATCGAGAACGACCGCCATGAGCGCAAGGCTACGGGCAGCTACTACACCCCCGACTACGTCGTCGCCTACATCGTGGAGCAGACCGTCGGCCCCATCATCGCTGAACGCCTGAACGAGGGCCTGCGCCAGCGCTTCCGCCGCTTCCAGGAGGACCTGCTGCAGCGCCAGCGCCAGACCCCCCGCCTCAGAGAGCCACAGCTCCTCTGGCAGATCGCGCGCGAGGAGTACAGCCAGTTGATCGAGGACTTCTTTGCTATCCGCGTCCTTGATCCCGCGATGGGCAGCGGCCACTTTCTCGTGGAGGCCCTCGACTACATCACGGACCAGATGATTGAGTTTCTGCGCCCCTTCCAGCCCAATCCCATCCACCTCCGGCTGCCGGCCATGCAGCAGGAGATCCTTAGCGAGGCCGAGCGCCAGCAGGTCTCGATCGAGCGGGCCCGCCTCAGCGAGGTCAATCTGCTGCGCCGCCAGGTCCTCAAACGCTGCATCTTCGGCGTCGATCTGAACCCGATGGCTGTGAAGCTGGCGAGGGTCAGCCTCTGGACGCATGCCTTCTGCCAGGGCGCCCCTTTCTCTTTCCTGGACCACCACCTGCGCTGCGGCAACTCGCTGCTCGGCGTGACTCTCGCCTCCCTCCAGGCGCAGTTCTCGCGCTACCTGCACACTATCAACATGAGCGACCTCCTCCTGGGCGCGCAGACCTTCCTTGAGCTGAGCCGCATCGCCGACGCTACCACGGGCGAGCTGGAACGCTCACAGACGCTCTACAACGCGGCTCTGCAGCTCCTGGCTCCCTATCGTCGCCTGGCTGACCTCTGGCTGAGCGCCTCCTATAACAACGAGGGCGCGCGCCTCGCCGTGGAGGAGGCGGGCGAGGACATCCTGCACAACCGCCTCGCCCCTGAGCGGACGATCGTCGTTGAGGAGGCGAAGCGCTTCAACTCGTCGTCGCGCACGCGCCCGATCGTCGAGATCCTCGCCCAGGCGGAGCGCCTGGCTCGGCGCCCCGAGAAGCGCTTCTTTCACTGGGACCTCGAGTTCCCTGAGGTCTTCTACGACCGCCAGGGCAGCCGTTCGGCCGCCGCGGCTGGCTTTGACGCTGTCATCGGCAATCCCCCCTATGTGCGCCAGGAGGGCCTCGGTGAGGAGAAACAGGCCTTCCGCGACCTCTACGCGGATGTCTACGATAGTATCGCGGACCTCTATACCTACTTCATCCGCCGTGGCCATGCCCTCCTGCGCGCGGGCGGCCGCTTCGGCATGATCACGGCCAATAAGTTCATGCGCGCTAAGTACGGCGCCCGCCTGCGCGCTTTCTTGACCCAGGGACCGGAGGTGCGCCTCGAGCACCTCATCGATTTCGGCGACCTCCCTGTCTTTGAGGAGGCTATTACGTACCCTGTGATCATTATCTCTTCGCGCGCTGAGCGTGACCAGCGCCCTATCTCCTATGCCCTCCTTACGTCCCTCCCGGCGGATTTCGCGGCCCTGCAAACGCTGGTCGCGCAGCGGGCCACCCCCCTGCCGGAGAGCGCTTTCGGCGGCACTAACTGGTCTCTTGCTTCAAGCCTCGAACATCAAATCTTGAGCCACGTGCTAGAGCAGTCACTACCTCTGGGGAAAATGGCAAACAACAAGATTAACCGTGGCATCATTACTGGATTGAATCAGGCCTTTATCATCGATAAGGCCACACGCGACCGGCTGGTGGCTGCAGATCCCGCCAGCGCCGAGGTGCTCAAGCCGCTCGTGCTCGGCGAGGACATCCGCCGCTATGAGATCGAGTCCCATGAGCGCTATCTGATCTGGACCTACATTGGTATCCCCATCCAGCAGTACCCCGCAATTTACAGCCACCTGGCACACTATCAGGATCGGCTTGAAAAACGCTGGGATAAGGGCAACCACTGGTGGGAATTGCGGCACTGTGACTACTACGATGATTTCGAGAAGCCCAAGATCATTTATCCTGATATCGCCGAGCGCTGCAAATTCTGCTTCGATGATCAGGGCTTCTACAGCCTCAACACAACCTACATGCTTCCCCTGGAAAAGAGAGACTTCTATTTGCTGGCTCTCCTCAATTCAAGTTTGATAGAATTCTTCTATCGATTTATCTCCGCCACAATCAGAGGTGGTTACCTCCGCTTTTTTAAACAGTATATCGCACAGACCCCCATCCGGCGCATCGCCTTCGTGACGCCGCAGGAGACGCGCCACGCGCGTCGCGCGGAGGCCCTGCGCCGCTGCTGGCCTTCGCCAATGCCCATCTGGCACGCCAGCCCGAAGCCTCGGACGTCGTGCACGACCTGCTGGCCCTCCTCGCTGCGGAGATGCTGCGCCTCAACCGCGAGAAGCAGGCCGCACAGCAGGCCTTCCTGGGCGAGCTGAGCAGCCTCTTCCAGCTCCGCCAGCAGCCCGATCGCCAGGGCCGCCGCGGTCTCGAGGCCCTCGACGGGAAGACGCGCCTGCTCAGCTTTGCCGGCGACTACCAGAAGGATGAGCCCGCGCTGCCTTTCGACGCCATCCGCGAGATCCTCCTCAAGAACCGCGCCCGCCTCGGCCTGGCTTCCTCCTACGAGCAGGCCTTCCTCACCCTGCAGCGGCGCTACGTGGAGGCGCTGGCCAGCCTGGAGCCGCTCAAGCGCCAGCTCCGGCTGACGGATACCCTCATCGATCGCCTGGTCTACGCTCTCTACGGCCTGACTGAGGAGGAGATCGCCATCGTCGAGGGGTGACGATCCCGGGGGCGCGATTTATCGCGCCCATATGCTCGCGCCCCAGGGATCATCATCCTCGCGCCCCAGGGATCATCATCCCGCGCGCCCCAGGGATCATCATCCCGCGCGCCCCAGGGATCATCATCCCGCGCGCCCCAGGGATCATCATCCTCGCGCCCCAGGGATCATCATCCCGCGCGCCCCATGGCGGGGCGCGATAAATCGCGCCCCTCCGGACGGGCCCCATCATCATTCGCGGGCGCGATGGGGGAGCGCGATGGGGGGGCGCGATGGGGGGGCGCGATAAATCGCGCCCCTACTCCGCCGGTTCCGCCCTTTCCAGCGGCGGGTCCAGCTCAACGAGTTCATTCAGCTCGACCTGGAGCGCGCGGGCGAGCCGCTCCAGGGTCGAGAGCGTAATATTGGTGTACGGATCTCGATAGATCCGCTGGATCACGTGAATATCCATATTAGCCAGGCGGGAGAGGCGGGACTGTCCGATCCCCTGCTGCTGAGCGATCTCTTTGAGCTTGATGCGTATTGACATGGACCCAGGATATCATTGGAGGCTCCTCATGAGGAGTCTCTTTAAATAGAGCCTCTATATAAGAGGCCCTCTTATATACAGCCTCTTTATATAGAGGCTCTATTGACAGAGCCACCATAAAAGAGTACACTTTATATGTTCAGTATCGCACCCCGCTCAAAGCAGCGGCGTCACCGGGAGCGATCCACGGCGATCCGCAGCCACGCGGGGCAGCCAGCCCGCCAACCAGAAGAGGAGAGGAGCAGTCGAGAGGACCATGTACGATCAGAGCGGCAGCCTACCCTTTGTAATTGACAACCAGGAGCACACACTCAGAGAGCTGCTCACCAGGCTGCTCACACAGCAGCGCGTGCGCTCGCTGGACATCGCCACCGCCTATTTCAACGTAGGAGGCTGGTGGCTGGTGCACGAGGAGCTAGAGCGCCTGAGCCACGTGCGCCTGCTGCTCGGCGAGGAGCCAGAAGAGGGAGCAGACATCGGCCTGAGCGAGCGCAGCGGGCGCTCGCGGCTGGAGCGCGGGCTCCTGCGCGAGCTCGCCGAGGAGGAGTACAACGCAGCGACGCTGACGATGGTCGAGCGGCTGGTAGCCTTCCTGCGCCGCCGCGAAGTCGAGGTACGGCGCATCGCCGGCGGCTTTCTGCACGCCAAGTGCTATCAGTGCTACGCCGACGGCGGAGCCACGCGCATCGCCCCCCTGGCAGCCATCGTCGGCTCCTCCAACTTCACGCGCGCCGGCCTGGAGAGCAACCGCGAGCTGAACGTCGTCCATCGCGGCGACCTGGCAGCCGACGAGATCCCCATCGAGGGAGTGCGCGGCTTCCTGGAGCGCGCCCAGCTGCGAGCGCTGCGCACCCTCAGCGCCGAGCAGCTCGCCGCGGCCATCAACCTGCCCGGCCTGGTGGCCCTGCACGAGCTGCAGGAGTGGTACGAGCGCTGCTGGCGCACGGCCAGCGACTACAAGGAGGAGCTGATCGCCCTGCTCGACGCCTCCAAATTCGGCCGCAAAGAATACACGCCCTACGAGATCTACACCAAAGCCCTCTTCGAGTATTTCCGCGACGAGCTGGAGGAAGAGGGAGAGAGCGAGCTCCGGCGCTCAGCCGTCGAGCTGAGCGAGTTCCAGGAAGACGCCGTCAAGAAGGCGCGGCGCATCCTGGCGCGCTACGACGGCGTGCTCATCGCCGACAGCGTCGGCCTGGGCAAGACCTGGATCGGCAAGAAGCTGCTCGAAGAATACGCCTACCACCGGCGCTATAAAGCCCTGGTGATCTGCCCCGCCGCGCTGCAGAAGCTCTGGCGCGACGAGCTGCTGAGCGCAAGCATCGCCGCGCAGATCGTCACCCAGGAAGCCCTGGGGCGCGCCGATGTCGACCTCCACAACCTGCGCGACGCCGACCTCATCCTGATCGACGAGAGCCACAATTTCCGCAATCCCACCGCGCAGCGCTACGCGACCCTGGAGCGCCTCCTGGCCGCCAACGGGCGCATCGGCGGCCTCAGCGGCCAGCGCAAGAAGCTGATCCTGCTGACCGCCACGCCCATCAACAACAGCGTACTCGACCTCTACCACCAGATCAACCTCTTCACCGGCGGAGACCGCAGCTTCTTCGCCGCAGCCGGCATCGGCGATCTGCCGCGCTACTTCATGGCGGTGCGGCGCGAGAGCCGCCAGCGCAGCGATGCGCAGCACACGGATGAGAATCCCGGCGCAGCCCTCTTCAACCTGCTCGAGGAGATCACCATCCGCCGCACGCGCGCATTTATCCGCCAGGCCTACCCCAACGCGACCATACAGGGCCAGCCCATCCACTGGCCAGAGCGCCGCCTCAGGACGATCCGCTACAACCTGGAGGCCACCTACGAGGGCATCTACGCCGACATCGTGGCCTCCATCGAGGGGCTGCGCCTGGCCCCCTACCGTCTGGAGAGCTATAAGAAACAGGGCGTGGCCCACAACGAGATGGAACAGGGACGTGAGGAGGCCCTGGTCGGGATCTTCAAGAGCCGCTACCTGAAGCGCCTGGAGAGCAGCATCGAGGCCTTCCGCATCAGCGTGCGCCGCGCGCTCGCCTTCCTGAGCAGCTTCCAGCGCTCGATCGAGGCGGGCCGCCTGCTCAATAGCAGCAGCTTCCAGAAGGCCCTGCCCTTCCTGGCGCGCGAGGATGAGGAGGACGACGCCAGCGAGGCCCCCGGTCCGAACGGCGCTCAGGCCGAGCAGGGCCTGCTGCCGCTGGCGGAGCTGGAGCTGGAGCAGTCCGAGGAGCTGCAGGCCTTCTTCGCCAGCCTGGAGCCACTCGATGTGGCCACCTACGATCTCCCGCGCCTGCAGGCCGATATCGCCCTCGATCTCGAGGCCCTGCGGGCCGTCTGGGAGCGCATCGCCACGATCACGCCGCCCCGCGACGCCAAACTGCAACGCCTCAAGGAGCTGCTCGCCGGCGACCTGCGCGGCCAGAAGGTCCTGATCTTCACCTACTACCGCGATACGGCCCGCTACCTCTACCGCCATCTGGGCGGCTCCGATGAGGCGGCCCGGGCCTGGCGCGCCCAGGCCGGCGAGCCACGCCTGGCCCGCATGGATAGCGGCGCCGATGCGCGCACGCGCGCCGAGCTGGTGGCGCGCTTCGCCCCCCAGGCCAATAAACGCCCCGACCTGGCCGGCAGCGCGCATGAGATTGACATCCTTATCTCCACCGATGTGCTCTCCGAGGGGCAGAACCTGCAGGACTGCGGCATGCTGGTCAACTATGATCTCCACTGGAACCCGACCCGCATGATTCAACGGGCGGGGCGCATCGATCGCATCGGCTCGCCCCACGCTCTGCTCTGGATCATCAATATGTTCCCCGATGAGGGCCTGGAGCGCCTGCTCGGGCTGGTGGAGAGCCTGACGGAGAAGATCAACGCCATCGATCGCAGCGGGCTGCTGGACGCCAGCATCCTGGGCGAGGTGGTTCACCCGCGGAACTTCAATACGCTGCGCCGCATCGCCGCTGAGGACGGCCTGGTGATGGAGGAGCAGGAGCATTTCGCCGAGCTGGTGAGCAGCGACTTTCTGCTGCAGCAGCTGCGGGCAGTTCTGAGCAGCAGCATGCGCGAGAAGCTGGAGGAGCTGCCCGATGGCATCCACAGCGGCCTGGCCCGCGCCGAGACGCGCGGCGTCTTCTTCTACTTCGTGACGCGCGAGGCGCGCCGGGCGGCGCGGCCGGCTCGCACTGAGGAGGACGGGGCAGACGGCGGCCAGGCCCGGCGCCAGCGCCAGCACTTCTGGCGCTACGTGGACCTGCGCGCCGATCCCCAGGGGGGCGTGATTGAGGAGAACCGCTATCGCATCGTCAACCTGATCCAGTGCCAGCGCGACACGGCGCGCTACCTGCCGCCGGCGACCGCGGTCGATATCTTCGCTCTGCAGGAGCGTGTGATCGCCTCGATCCTGGAGGGCGTGGCTCACCAGGTCGTTCGCGCTGAGGCGCCAAAGCGGCTCGATTCCGTCCAGCGCGAACTGGCGACGCGCCTCCAGCAGGCTCTGCTGCCGCTGTTGCGCCCTGGGAGCAGGGGCAGCGACCAGCCGGCGCTGCCGGCCCGCGCGGACCTGGAGGCGGCGCTGCGTCGCGTGAATACGCCTCAGCCGCGCACTTACCTGCGTACGCTGCGTGAGGCCCTGAACCTCCTCAAGAAGGGCGGCGATCTGGAGGAGGCTCTGCGCCTGATCCTGACGATTGAGGAGCCGCTGCCAGATGAGGCCGTCGATGCGGACAGCCCCGGCAAACAGCGGCTGCTGCGCCGCGAAGACCTGCGCCTGGTCTGTTTTGAGTACGTCTGGTCTTAGCTGGCCCGCTCCCTGGCCTGGTCGCGGTCGGTCGGTTCTGGCTCGCTCCAGATGCGCTCTGGCCCGCTCTGCGCCCGCCACCAGCCGGCCCGCCCAGTCAGTCTGGGCCGGCGATGATTTACTGTCAGCCTGATGTACTGTTGACCGACTGTGTAACTCCTGGAGAGGTGTGTTTGTTTGCTGGAATGGAAAGGAGTGAGGTGGATGGAGCGGCTGGTGCTGGTGATCGACAGTTCAGCGGTCAGTCGCCTCATTCTGGCGGCCTGGCTGCGGCGGGCCGGCTACTATCCCCTGGCCGGCTCCGATCCCGTGGCGTTGCTGTGCGCCCTGACACAGCAGAACAGCAGGCCGGCGGCCATGTTCATCGGCGTCGACCCGCTTGAGGCAGCGGGGAGCTACTGGCTCCTGCGTCTGCTGCGCGCCTCGCCGCGCTTCCAGGCCTGCCCGCGCGTGGCCCTGCTGCGCCAGCGGGCGGGCCTGCTGACGAGCCTCAGGGCGCGCCTGGCTGGCGCCACCCATGTGTTGCGCAAACCGCTGATTCGCCACGAGGTCCTTGATCTGCTCTTCAGTGTGACAGGCGGTACGCCGGCCCTGCCAGTTGTGCCTGTCTACTCAATGACTATCCCTTGTTCACTTGATGATTATATGCTCGCGATGAGCATGCCCTGTGATCTGTATAGAGCAGCGGCCAGCACGGCGAGAGCCGAGACGCTCGCAGCCCGGGCTGCCGGCCGCCAGCGTTCAGGAAAAGGAAGGATCGTATGATGTTCTGGTTACACCATCGTCGTCCGCGCTCCCTCTGTAGTCCGCGGGGGTCGCTGCTGCTGGACGGCGTCCCCTACCGCCTGCCAGAGAACGAGAGCGAGATTAGCCCGCCCGATGCGCTGCACTTCGCGCTGCGCTGGCTGCTGCGGGGGAACTACCTGGCGCCGGTGACCGTGCGCCTGACGCTGCCAGGGGCGGCTCTGCTGGACGTTGGCTGCGGCAGCGGCCGCTGGGCGCGCGAGATGGGGCAGGCCTTTCCGCTGGCGCGCGTGGTGGGCCTGGACCGCGTGGAGCCGCAGCCGGGGCCGGAGGCCTGGCCGGAGAATGTCAGCTTTGTGCGGGGTAATGTGCTGGATGGCCTGCCGTTTCCGGCGCGTAGCTTCGACTGCGTGCACCAACGGCTGCTGGCGGCAGCCCTGCCGGCGGCTGATTGGCCGGCGGTGATTGCGGAGCTGGTGCGCGTGACGCGGCCGGGGGGCTGGGTGGAGTGCGTGGAGCTGGGGGAGTTCTGGCTGCGCTGTGGGCCGGCGAGCCTGCAGATGCTGGCCTGGAGCCACGCGGCGGCACGGGCGCGCGGCCTGGAGACGAGCCTGGCGGCGAATCTGGGGCTGCTGCTGGCACGGGCGGGCTTGCTCAATATGCGCGCTCATACGCTGGAGGGTCCGCTGGGGGCCTGGGGCGGGCGCGTGGGGTCGCTGCTGGTGCGTACGCTGCTGGAGCATCTGGCGGCTCTGGAGGAGCTGTGCTGTGGGGCGCTGCACCTCTGCTCGGGGGAGCGCTTTCGTGAGGTGCTGGAGCTGCTGCCTCGAGAATGGGAGAGCCGTCGTAGCCTCTGCCGCTTCTATGTGGTCTGTGGTCAGCGGCCAAGGACGCTATGACCTCAATGGGGAGGGCTCGATGATCAATTGGGCGCGATGATCAATTGGGCGCCTTGCGCGATCGGGCGCCATGATCAATTGGGCGCCATGAATGGCGCCCCTACGCCCGTTCCGTACGGGCGCGATCCTCATCGCTCCCCATCCCCAATTGGGCGCGATCCTCTTCGCTCCCCATTCTCAATTGGACGCGATCCTCTTCGCTCCCCATGATCAATCGCGCCCCGTCCCCATCGCGCCCCTACTTGTGCTCGGAGCCAGAGAGCGCTATAATATAGGCGATGCCGACGTAGCTCAAAGGATAGAGCAAGCGCGTCCTAAGCGTTAGGTTGGGGGTTCGAGTCCCTCCGTCGGCGCCCCACCCCGCTGCACCCTGCCCGAGCCCGTCCGAGCGCGCACCGTCCCTGCAGCCCGCCAGACCCCCCTGGAGGGTCACTGTGGCGTCTCAGTCCCCGTCGCGTCCTGATTTGACAAGGACCGCTTGCAAGGGCTATCATGCTACAAATAAGAGCATGTCATGCCCCTGTCTATGTGGAGGATTATAGATGTCGGATTCCATCACGGTCGGTCGCGATATCTTTCACACCCACCGTCTCAGCAACGGCCTGCAGATCGTCGGCCAGAGCATGCCCGATTTCCAGTCCGTCGCCGTGGCCTTTTACGTGCGCACCGGCTCACGCGACGAGCACGACCCCAGCATCGCAGGCGTCTCCCACTTTCTCGAACACATGGTCTTCAAGGGAACCCAGACGCTCGACTGGCAGCAGATCACCCTGGAATTCAACAAAATCGGAGCCGAGCTGAACGCCTTCACCTCGCACGAGTCCACGATGTACTTTGCGCGCGTGCTGGGTGAGTACGGCGAGCGCGCCCTGGAGCTGCTGAGCGATATGATGTATCCGCGCCTGGCCGAGAGCGACTTCGAGACCGAGAAAGAGGTCATCATCAACGAGATCGCCCGCTCCGAAGACCAGCCCTACAACCTGGCCTTCCGCCGCCTGGCTCAGACCTACTTCGACGGGCACCCCCTGGGGCATGACGTCCTGGGATCGCGCGAGAGCATCCGTAACCTGCGTATCGAGCAGATGCGCAACTACTGGCAGCGGCGCTACGGCGCCAGCAACATGGTGCTGAGCGTCGCCGGCAACGTCGACTGGGAGCGCTTCGTCGCCAGAGCCGAGCAGCTCTGCGGCTCCTGGCGCAGCGGCGAAAGCGGCCGCGACGTGACGCCCTTCGAGCCAGCCCGCCCGCAGAGCAAGGTCATCGTCGACCCGCGCCTGAAACAGCAGATCATCCTGCTCGCCATGCCCTGCGTGGGCATCCAGGACCCCGAGTACTACGCCGCCGCCCTCGGCGGGAGCGTGCTCGGCGACACCGACGGCTCGCGCATCTACTGGAACATCTATCAGAAAGGCCTGGCCGAATCCGCCAGCGCCGGCCTCTGGGCCCTCGAAGGCACCGGCATGCTGCTGCTAGAGGCCAACACCACGCCCGCAGACGCCCCGCGCGTCCTGCAGCTCCTGCGCGCCGAACTTGACAGCCTGCTGGAGGACGGCCTCTACGAGGACGAACTGCGCCGCGCCAAGGATAAATGGATCAGCAGCATCGTCCTCAGCAGCGAATCGACCTTCAGCCGCATGCGGACGCTGGCCTCGGACTGGGTCACCGAGGGCCGGCTGGTGAGCATCGACGAGGAGATCGAGCGCGTGGAGCGCGTCAGGCCAGAGGACGTCATGCACGCCCTGCGGCGCTTTCCGCTGCGAGAGAAAGAGGTCCTGGTCGCCCTCGGCCCGCTGAGCGAGGAGGAGCTGCTCAGCCGCGCGGCCGCCAGCTAGCGTGGCGGTCGCCTGGATCAGCGCGAAGGCGGGGATTGCGTCGATCAGGGGCCGTCATGCCTGGAGGTCCCGCCGGCCCTGCTGCTCGGGCAGCTTCGCCAGCCGATAGCCGACATCGGGCACCGTCAGAATATAGCGCGGATGCCG
>JBHOQN010000061.1:0-44851 GCA_042408965.1 Ktedonobacteraceae bacterium | reverse complement strand
TCTCCGTTCATAGCATCTCCCGCATCGCGTTCAAGGCGATGATCCTGTGAGTGCGTTCGACCGGGCTCCCCCGGCCAAACGGGCGTCATGATCGCACGGGCCTCGCCTCTGGCGAGCTACCCGTCGCCATCACACCATCTTGCACAGCACAAACAACGTTCTCTGCTGTTTTCCACTTTTCAATTGTCAAGGTACATCAGACCTGAGAGCCTCTGGCTCTGCTGCAAAGGACCCTCTCCCTGATCTTTCGAAGGGCGCAATACCCCCTCATTCAGAAAAGACCACTGGGGAAAGATCCCGGAGTGTCGCCACCTTACCGTGGCGGCCAGTTACCGCAGGCTGAGAAGTCATGCTGCCTGACTCGACTGGCTGGCCTCGCCATCTCTGCGAGGCGAGTGTGATTATCTCACACCGAGAGCGTCCTGTCAAGGGGTTGAGACCCAATTTTTTGAGCATTCTCCCCAAAAAGGGGATAGTGGCCGACTCGCTGAGCCAGCCACCGCAGTTGCTCTCGTCTGTCAGCTCCCTGACCGAAGCATCAGCCTCCCGTCACCACCTCCCCGGCAGGGACGGCGCTGCGTTCCACTCTCGGCGGGGCAGTCTCCTTCAGACCAGAGGCCAGCAGAGTGCTGATGAACATCCCTCCCGCGGCGATCCACATTGGTGCAGACAGGCCCCAGTGGTCGGCCGTGACTCCTCCTAGCCAGAGCGCACAGGTACCACCAACTAATTCGCCGATGAACTGGTGAGACCAATCGCGCGCGCTACCAGGCGGTAGGGCAACGATTCACCGGGCACGATGACCAGAAAGAGGGGAAAAACTGCCTGGCCAGCGGTAGTGAAGAAGGCAACGACCATCATCGCCTCAACAGGGGCGCGCAGCAAGATCAGGCAGATCGGCGACAGACATGTGATGAAGGCGAAGATCATTGCCGAAAATCGTGGTCCACTCCTGGAATCTCAGGTTGGATGTCACGATGAGAGACACTCGCTCGTAGAGATCGCTGCAGCGTAAGTAGACGGACTGCCCATCATGGGCAACTTCTTCCATGTCCAGGACCTCTCCAAAGAACCAGCGACTTTCTTCGAGCCTGGGAGTGAACAATTCGACATGTCCCAGGTGAGCAATGTCAAAGCCGGGTGCCTCAACCATGCTCTGGACGCTCCTTCATAGCAGGTGAACACGCCTCAGCAGCCTGACAATCGCGCGCGTAGCGCGGCCAGAGCGCGCTGTCAACGATCATCAGCAATGATGTCCACAAAATTGTCGACAATCGTCACCGATAAAAAAGGTGCGCCGACAGCAACTGGCACAACGCCTCAGCCGCATCCGAAGAGGAGCATACCCGCCACCTGGTAGAAGCTCCTCTTCGCCCTAACACGCTTGCATACCCACTGCTGTCAGTGCACCTGTAGCCCTGTCACGGGAGCGACCTGCAGATAGAGGCCACGCTGAGCATATGGCGCGTCGGGCTATCTGGATACGGTCGTACCCGATTCCGGCCCTGCTCGATCCACCCAGGATGCATCATGGGACGTTTGCCAGCGCAGACGCAGCTCCTGCGCCTGGGCAAAGGTCTCGTTGAGATCGCGGTCATGGGCCGCAATACGCTCACGGAGCCTGGCAAGGGTCAGGATATAGTCGTTAAGGCAGCGCACCAGGGCCTCGCTGTTCGTCAGACAGATATCCCGATACATCTCAGGGTTCCCCGCGGCCAGGCGAGTCATATCGCGGAAGCCGCTCGAGGCCAGCAGGGCGGCATCGCCCCACGAGGGATTCTCCGCGGCGGTGGTCATCAAAGCGATGGAGGCGACAAAGGGAAGGTGGCTGACGCTGGCCACCTGGCCATCGTGCTCGGCTGGCTCCAGGAAGCGGACGCGCGCCCCCAGGGCCTCTACAAAGGCAGCGACCTTGTTCACCGCGGTCGGACGTGTCCGAGACGTGGGGGTCAGGCAGTAGATTCGTCCTTGAAAGAGGGCGGCGTCGGCGGCTTCTACGCCGCTGATCTCCTTCCCCGTCATTGGATGACCGCCTACAAAAGAGACGCTGGCGGGAAGAAACTCCTCGGCCCAGCTGATGACCTGGGCCTTTGTGCTGGCGACATCGGTAATGACGGTTCCGGGGGTGACACACTCGGCCAGGCTCTGCAACAGTGCCCGCATGGCTCCTACCGGCGTGGCAAGCACGACCAGCTCTGCGCCACGCACTGCATCGGCCAGTGAGTCGTAGGGCTGATCGATCGCGCCCACCTTACGTGCACGATCACAGACGCCGCGCCCCAGATCATAGCCCGTCACCTGCTGCGCGATCCTGGCTCGGTGAAGGGCCAGTCCTAGCGAACCGCCAATGAGTCCCAGTCCAATGATGGCAACGCGATGAAACATATGCGCTCCTTCGATGAAGATAGTACTTGCGGGATAGAATCCGGTCTAGCCTGCGCACACCCTGAGCAGGGCGAGGCCTCAGAAATAGGGCAGGCTCTCCAACCAGGCCTGGCCCGCCTCGCCAATAGCGGCCCCGAGCATGGCAGTGACATCGTCACTGAGCAGCACAGGCTGCTCCCGCCGATATTCCCGCAGGAAACGAGGCAGGACCTGGGGACCGGCTCGCTCCAGCAGATCGACGCCAAAGCGCTCCAGCAGCAGATTGAAGTAGAGATAATCTTCGGCTGAGGTACTCTCATCCCAGTTGAAGCCACGGATGGTCACGGGTGTCTTGCCATCCCCTTCAGCCACGAAGATTGCGGCGTATAGCTCATGCAGGTCACGATTCACGACGCCTTGCTGGCCGTCGAGGAGCTGCGAAAGCCAGACCGCGGCAAATTGCATCTGCCACTCGTCGGCCCAGAGTGGGTAGTCATCGGGCCAGGGACGAGGATCGTGCTCTAGAAAGGCATAGGTCAGCTCACGATAGAGCAGAAAGGCCAGCTTCTCATCGGTCGGCTCGCCAATGATCTCATCCAGGTGCGTAGGAATGACCAGCGTGGGAGGATCAGTCGCCGCGGTCAAATAGGGGAGCAGTATGGGGTCTCCAACCTCGTCCTCATCGTGCGGCGCACTCTTCCAGTCTGCCGGTGTCGCTAAAACGACCTCCACCTCTGGCAACGGGAGCCTGAGCAAACGGCCCAGCTCCTCAGCCGCTCGGTTCAAGATCTGCAGCAGGCGCCGGGCCAGCGCCTCGTGATCGGCTGGATAGTACAGCACAAAGGTCTGCAGGAGTGTTCGATAACGTCCATAGGGAAACGGCATGCTCTTCTTCCCATCTCGATGTGGGCGAGCCACCTGCCCGCCCTGATAGGGTTTCCAACCGGATCAGGTGCCCTGGTCACTTGTGGATCAGGAGGCTGAGTGTGAAGACGGCTCTGACGAATCCTCTGGTAGGCGGGGCATCTCACCGTGCTCAATGGCATAGCGGCGCAGCTCTTCGAGCGTCTCCTGCTTACGGAAGCGGCGATAGAGTACCTGATAGAGCTGACGCAGGCGCCTGGGCGTGAGCTTCTTCCCGCTATCGTAATACTCCAGGGCAACCTCTCCAATGGCCCAGGTGCCAGCGGCAGCAATGGCGCCCGCCACGAGATCGCCTCCAAAGGGAACAGCCTTGGCAGCCTGCTCGGCCAGATAACGCAGACCAGCCCCTCCAACCATCGTGAGGATCAATTCACGAACGTGCTTCATCGTCTCAGCCGAGGACATCGGTTCTCCATAGAGGGCCGCCAGACGCAAGACGAGCCGAACCTGGGTCCCCAGAATAATGGGAATATCGATCAGGGGAATCGGTTCCAATCCCGCCGCCAGGCTGAGCAGGGTCGCATTGCGGATAATCCGCTGGGCAGCATTGCGCCGAAAGGCGGGCAGCTCCCGTCCGATGACCAGCGCCGCCTCGGGGCTGGCATCAATGATGGCCGGAATCAACTCCTCTGCCAGGTTCTGGCCGGTTTGTGCCGAAATTGGGATCACTCCGGGAACTGAGAGACGAACGGCAATCTCGGTCGCCAGACGATCACCTTGCTGCGCAGATGGGAGCGCATCAATCTTATTGACGGCTATGACCAGCGGCTTGCCCAGACCCTGCACAGCCTTGTACAGCTCGCGATCCTCCGGTTGCAAACCACGGGTTCCATCGATCAAGAAGACAATGACGCTCGCCTGATCCAGCGCACCTCGGGTGACGTCGGGCAGGTGACCTGGTGTATCGACCAGCACAAAGGGGCCGAACTCCGCCGGGATGAGCGTACGTGTCGTGCCAGCCTCAGGAGAAACAGGGGAGATATGTTTCCCCATAATCTTGTTGAAGAGCGTGCTTTTGCCGGAATTGGGACGGCCCACGATGACAATGGTATTATTGAGGCCAACCATCACCTCTTCATGGGCCTGCTTCCAGTTGACGGCCTTCATGAAGGCCTGCATGAGGGCAAGATTGGCAGGCAGATTCTTGAGCATGCTGATGCCAAGCTCGCGCACGCTCTTTGGACGCTCGCTCTCGCGAAAGGCTCGCGGGAGCAGTTTCTCGACGATATTCTTCCTGGCTTCTTCCTCAGAAGCCGACGAACCAGACTTTTTCTGGGCCACGCGCGTCGTCCTTCCCTGTGCTGCGATTACACATGAGAACAGCGGTATGCCTGAGGGCCACTGTCCTCAACCATTATAGTCACTGCTACCAGAGGAGGCAACAGGCAGTGATCAGCTGACCTGCCTCCCCTCTACAGGCTATTACGAAAGAGCGGCCAGGATCGTTGGGATCCTCCACCCGGCGGAGAGGGCGCCGCGCTCCGACAGGTGCTGACGATCGCTGGCGCTGGTCACCTTCCTGGCGCAGGGTTCTCTCTGCTGGCTCAGCCACCGGGACGGAGCACCGGGAAACCAGACGCTCGTCGGCCCGCCAAGTCCGGGAGCGCAAAGGGCGCAGCCATGGACGGAGGCTGCTCTGCAGTCCCGAGCAAGGCCAGACCAGACGAGGGAGAACCTCCACTCTGCTGCTCAGGTAGCTGCTTCCTTCAGAGGAAGGACAACCTCCTGCGCGAGACGCTCGACGATGCCCTCGGGATAGGGCGCTCGCAGATTCAGCACCAGATGGGTGGCGCCGGCGGCGCAGAATTCCTGCAGCGAGCGGCGCAAGGGTTGCAGATCCGCGGGATCTACAAAGAACTGTACCGAGTGCTCAATGGTCGCAGGATCACGGCCGACGGCTGCGCAGTGCTCAGCCAGCACTGCGGACTTTTGCTGAAACCCCTCGACATCGTGGCCATTATAGTTCCAGATGGCTGCATGGCGGGCTACCACGCGCAAGGTCAGACGCTCGCCGCTCCCCCCGATGACGAAGGGCGGATAGGGCTTCTGTACAGGCCCGGGCTCGCAGAGCGCCCCCTCCAGCTGATAGTATCTGCCGGCGAAGGTGACTGGCGGCTCTGTCCAGAGGCGCTTGACCAGCTCGCAGGCCTCATCCAGACGGCGGATACGCTCGGCTGCACTGTAGAAGGGAATGCCATAGGCCCGGTGCTCCTCTTCAAACCAGGCTGCGCCAATGCCAAAATCAAGACGTCCCTGGGAGATCTGGTCGACCGTGGCCCCCATCTTCGCCAGGACAGCTGGATGGCGGTAACTGTTGCCAGTGACCATCTGGCCGATACGTATACGCCGGGTCTGCGCCGCCAGGGCCGCGAGCAGGGTCCAGCCCTCCAGGATGGGCCCCTGCCGATCGGCTCCCAGCGGGATGAAATGATCGAAGAGCCAGGCATGCTCGAAGGCCGGGTTGGCATCGGCCTCCAGCCAGACACGCAGAATCTCTTCATATGTGGCATACTGCTGTGCCGTCTTGATGCCAAAACGTAACGGCCTGCCGGCGGTTGCCACGGCGATGCTCCTTTCGCTCAAACGCGCTCCAGCGGAATAAAGCCAAGCGTGCGCAGGACGTTGCTCATGGCCTGGGCCGTGGCGCGCACGATCCAGGCCCGGAAGGCCTTCACGGACTCGTCCTGCTCTTTGACGATGGGAGGCGTATGCTCGTAGAAGTCGCTAAAATGGGCTGCCAGATCATAGGCATACGAGGCCAGCAGATTGGGGGCTAGCTGCCGTGTGGCCTCCGCTAGGCGCCGTGGGTAGGTATCGATATGCCGCAATAGCTCCCACTCGCTCTGCTCCAGCGAGGCCGGCAGGGCCTCCAGGCGCTCAGGCACGTGATATCCGCTCTCTTCGAGACGCCGCAGGATGCTGTTGGCACGCGCATAAGCGTACTGCAGATAGACACCGGTGTCGCCGGTCGGGCGCAGCACCTCTTCCATATCCAGAGCAATGACCTGCTGGAGGCTGAAACGGATCATGAAGTAGCGGATGGCCGAGGCCCCTAGAATGGCGGCGGTCTCATCGGGAAGATCTGGCTTGACCTCCTTCATGCGGGCAATGGCCGCGTTGATCAGGTCGTCTGCTTTGATCTCGATCCCCTTGCGCCCAGACATGGGATAGAATTCACGTCCGTCGGAGGTGTCCACCCCGAGGCTGGCAGCCGTGGCGGCTGAGAGCGTGACGACCTCATAGGAGAGGTGCGTTGAGCGAGTGGCCTGCTCCTCGTAGCCGAGACGGCGCAGGCTCTCATAGACCACCTGTTGCGCGTAGGACTGGCGCACATCGATGACGTTGATAACGCGGTTGGCATGGCCGAAGCGAGCAGGATCAGCCTCAGCGGAGGCTCCACGCTGATCGGAGGGCGTCAGCATGGTCCAGAGCATACGCCCATCGTGCTGCCTGCCCCAGGGCACAAAGTTGAACTGGACGTTGAACTCGGGGCCGTCGGTCAGACCGAACTTCCAGAGCTGATAGGCGATATCTTTGGCGGTGTAGGTTGCTGTCCCGTCGCTTTTGACGAGGACCTTGTCGGTGGTGTGCTCGCTCTCTTCATCCTGAGCCTCTCCCTCGCCAAAGGGGAGAATCCAGCAGCCGGCCAGTTTCCCTGTCTCTGGCTGCTTCAGGAGGCCGCGCGCCTTGAGGACTTCGAAGGTTTTCCTCCAGAGGCCACTCTGAAGAATCGCTGACTCCCAGGTCAGCAGATCATAGGAGATGTTGAGCCGGGCCATGGTCTTGAGATGCGCCTGGACAATCCACTGTGAGAGGTCAGCGGCCAGCCTGGCGTAATCGACCTCGGCCTGCCCCTCGTGGCCATATTCGATGGAGCGGAGCGCGGCACGACGCATCTCCAGCAACTCAGGCTGCTCCTCATAGGCCTTCCCAACAGCCACATAGATGCGCGAACAGTAATAGTCGAATGGCTCGCCTGGGAGCTGCTCGCTCCCCTCGGGCAACTGCAGACGCCCCTGCTTGAGCAGGACGAACCCGACAACGACATCGGCTACCTGCACGCCGGTATCGTCGATATAGTTCTGCGCCTCGACATGATAGCCTTGCGTGCGCAGCATGCGCACGACGGTGTCACCCAGACATGAGTTGCGCAGGTGGCCCACATGAGCGGCTTTGTTGCTGTTGATGTTCGTGTGCTCAACGACCACCTTGGTGCCGACGCCGGTCTCGCTCTGCCCGAAGTCAGGGCCGGCCTCGAGCACCCTGATCATAATGTCTCGACCGACGATCGGACGATTCAGACGGAAATTCAGATACCCTGGCCTGGTAACAGTGATTTCCTGGAGAGCGGGCAGATTCAGCGCGCGCAGGTGCTCGGCCAGGGCCTCCGCAATGACCAGCGGCGGTCGCCCCAGGCGATTCCTGGCAGCCCAGGCCATCAGCGGAACTGAGTAATCACCAAAGCTGGCCTGGGCAGAGAAGTCTAGATCGATGGGCAGGGCTTCAACGGGATAGCTGATCTGCTCGCGGGCCAGATAGCTTCTGGCAGCCTCCCGGATCAGCGTACAGAGATAGTCATAGAGATCCTGGGGGGCTGCTTCGGCTGTTTCCTGTGCCTCACTGGTTGTTGTCATACATTCACTACCTTCACGTGGACCGACTTCCTCCCCGGCCAGCTCCTCTGTTCTGCCTCTGGCTCTTTCTTCGCTGTCCGTAGAGACGTGCGGCCATGCTGTACACGATACGATACTATAGCGTAGCTGCTCTGTACGGTCAAGGTCCCGATGCTAAACGTCTGGGGAACCGCACCATGCCAGGTGGCTCTTGCAGACAGCGCCGGCTCTAGATGCTGGAATCAAAAAAGGCGCGGCAGGGGGCCAGCCTGCCACACCCCGGTCACTGAGCGCGCCTGACGGTAAAGAAGAAGGTGTACCGGAAAGGCCGCGCCGCACTCGCCAGAGACGAGAACGCCGGCTAGGCCATTGGCCATGTCGGCAGACGGAAGGCCGACTGCCCCGTCTCCAGTATGCCAGCCCAGGCGGTATACCAGGCCAGCAGCGCGGTCACGATGCCCAGCCAGCCACCAACCTGCGTGATTACTGTGGTGCCGCTGAAGGCTCCGATGGCCAGCACCACGAACGTCAGGAACAGGAAGAAGAGGACAGCCATGAGAGCCAGGTTCGTTCTAAGCGCGCTCAGGAAGAGCAAGAGCGTGATCAGCCCCCAGGCGAGCAAGAACCAGCCGAGGATCGTTCCTGTCACCAGGAGATGCTGCCAGACGCTGAAACCGAAGGCCAGCCAGAAGGCTCCATAACTGGAGAAGGCGGTGGCGCCTAGCGTGTTGCGATTGCGGAACTCCCACATGCCAGCCAGGAACTGGGCCAGGCCTCCATAAAACAGCGCCAGGCCAACGACATCACCAAGGCCGCCAGCAGGAACGAGACCGGCATTGACAACACTGAGGACAAATGTAGTAAGTGCAAATGCGGCAAGGCCAAGGGGAGCAGGATTGGCTACGGCTGCGGCTGCAGGTTCACTGCGCTCTGCGGCAATCTGGGCCATTGAAGTTCCCACCTTTCGTCTAGTACTTAGCACTACATGTACAACAACACTGTACATTGGGCGGACATCGGCTTCATGCCTGCCCAGCCTGTCATTGCTACAGGCTACGCTGCCTGTCTCAGGTAGGAGATCACCCGCAACTCCGGCGGACGGCTTCAATTCGCCTTGTTCTTGAAAGCGATCGAAGAGGATGCAGGCCTGTCTCTCTGTTCAGAGAGTACATGCCAATATATTGATGAGTTTCTGGCCCACTACTCTCCTTTCTGTGCGTTCCTATTGCTGAGCCAGTATCAAACGAACTACGGGAGTTGTGCACGTCATTATTATAACACATTTCGACGACTGTCGTAATGCATTTCTACGGCTCTCTCCTGGCTTTGCGGCCAGTGTCTCTTTGAAAGGCAGCGGGTATCTGCCTGAATGTGATAGACTGGGATCGCGAGACGTTCTTCACCACCAAAGGAGAGGTGATGTCACCTATGCAGGATATCTATATTATCGCTGGCGCCCGTACGCCGGTCGGTGTACTTCAAGGGGCTTTCTCGGAGATCAGCGCTATTGATCTGGGCGTCATTGCCGCCAGAGAGGCGCTGCGCCGCAGTAACGTGGCGCCTACGCTGGTCGACCAGGTGGTCATGGGCAACGTCATTCAGACCAGCAAGGATGCGATCTATTTTGCCCGCCACATCGCCCTGAAGGCTGGTGTCCCTATCGAGGTGCCAGCTCTGACGGTCAATCGCCTCTGCGGATCGGGTCTGCAGGCGATTGTGAGTGCTGCTCAGCTCTTGCTGCTTGGCGAGGGCCAGATCGCCCTGGCCGGGGGCGCGGAGAATATGACTCAGGCGCCGCATGTGATCCGCGGCGCGCGCTTCGGCTATAAGCTTGGTCAGGCTCCTCAGCTTGAGGATAGCCTCTGGGAAGCGCTGATCGATAGCTATATCGGCTGCGGCATGGCCATCACTGCTGAGAATCTGGCTGAGAAGTATGGGCTGACGCGCGAGGAGGTTGACGCTCACGCGCTGCGTAGCCAGGTCGCTGCCCGCCGAGCCCAGGAGGCTGGCTGGCTGGCGGAGGAGATCGTTCCGGTGACGGTGCACGACCGTAAGGGGAGGAGCGTTGACATTACGCAGGATGAGGGCATTCGCGATACTTCTATGGAGGCTCTGGCCAGGCTGCCAGCCCGCTTCCGCGAGGGCGGCGTGGTCACGGCCGGTAACGCCAGTGGGATCAACGATGCCGGCGCCTGCGTGGTGCTGGCAACGGGTGAGGCTGTGAAACACTACCACTTGCAGCCGCTGGCTCGCCTGGTCTCCTGGGGTGTTGTCGGCGTTCCTCCTGAGATCATGGGCATCGGGCCAGCTCCGGCTATCCGCCAGGCGCTCAAGCGCGCCGACCTCTCGCTGGATGCACTGGACCGCATCGAGGTTAATGAGGCTTTCGCTGCGCAGTACCTGGCCGTCGAAAAAGAGCTGGGCCTGCCACGCGAGAAGACGAATGTGAATGGCGGCGGCATTTCGATTGGCCATCCGCTGGCCGCCAGTGGCGCCCGCCTGACCATTACTCTGCTGCATGAGCTGCGCCGCCAGCATCTGAAATATGGCGCTGCCTCTCTCTGCATTGGCGGAGGTCAGGGCATCGCCGCGATCTTTGAAAACGTGGCCTGATCTTCTTGGCGGTAGTGGCAGCATTCGATCGCTGGGCACTCGACGCGAAAGGAGCCGATCATGGTCTGGAATTTCCATCAGCTGTCTAAGCACTGGAGGGATGGCACCTGGCCTCTGGGGCCCCTCTCTCTCCTCCTGCTCTGGCTGCTGGCTGGCTGCGGCATGGGGAGTGGGGCGCCCCTGGCGGCGCCAACTCCCTCGCAGGGCCCTGCCCTCCACATGACGGCTCCTCCCTCTGGTAGCTTGCTCTACCGCGCCGACTGGAGCCACGGCAGCGCTGGCTGGCAGCTAGACGCTGGCTGGAAGGTGGTGCACGGCGCTCTGCAGGGGAGTGGCCTGGCTGAGGGACGCGCGCTGGCTCCCTACCAGCCGACGATCGGCGATTATGCCATTGAGGTGCGTTTCAGGGCGCTGAAGATTCTTCAGCCTGGCGGCGAGTTCAATCTGCTGGCTGTGAAGTCCGCGAGGAGTGACGGCTACATCGCGGGTGTGCTGAATGTGCGCCGGCTGGACCCACTGCCAGGGACGGCACAGAGTCAGATCATCCTTCAGCCGGCTCCTGCTTCACAGACTGCAGACAGCGTCCTGAGCTCGATTCCTGCCGACTACAGTCTGGGGGAACAATGGCACCTCTATCGGATAGAGGTTTGAGGCAATCATCTGGCCTTGTTTGACAATGGCACGCCACTCGCGCAGCTCTCAACGGTCTCGGCGCAGGCCTCTCATGGCCCGCTAGGTCTGCTTGCCAGCAAGCTGCAGATCGCAGTGAGCAGCTTCACCATCACTGCTCTCTAGGGAAGTGAGGTCCGTCCTCTCCAGCGATCGAGGCGACAGCGAGCCTGGCCTTGCTGACGTGATCTCCTCTACTATCCAGGCAGGTGATGGCTTACCTTACTACCAGGAGCACAGCTTGTACGATGAGCAACGCCAGAGAGCCAGTCTCTGAACGATTCATGCACACTGACCAGCAGAACGCTCTGCCATCAGATGACGTGGAGATCGTTCCGCTACCAGATACAACCACTGCTCCCCTGCACTGGCTTGAGCAGCGCCGCTATCGCCGTGCGCTGCTCACGGTCGGGCTGCTGTGCCTGCTGGCGCTGGCGCTGGTGAACGCTTTGCCCTGGATCACCAGCAGCAACCTGACAGCGCTCCTCCGGGGTTCCACGCCTGCAACACCTACGCCTATCCGCGCACATGCCTGGCAGGGCTACGATGTCTACCTGACGCTCAGTCATGGTGTGCTCTATGCGAGCACGCTCAACCACGCCGTCTATGCCCTGCGCTGCAGCGACGGGCAACTGCTCTGGCGTTTTCAGGAGAACGGCGCGGGAAGCTCCACGACAAGCGCTCCTACGGTCATCAATGGGGTGGTCTATGTCTACACTATCGACTACCAGAGCCAGGGCCAGGAGAGCGCGGGGTTCGTCTATGCGCTGCGGGCCACGGATGGGCAGCAGCTCTGGCAGTACGCAGTACAGGACCTGCTGGCGGTCAGTGTTCAGGGCACCCATGTCTATCTCTCCACAACGAGCGTCCTTTCGGCTCTGGATGCGCGGACGGGCCAGCCTCTCTGGCAGCAGCCAATCACGGTGGCTGGCTCCCCGCTGGAGTTCCATGGCATACTCTACGTTGGAGCGTACACACACACGCGCAGCCAGCTCCCTAAGGGACAGCTCTACGCCCTGCGTACGAGCGATGGCCATCCCCTCTGGAGCCGTACACTGGGGAACATGGTTGTCATGAGCGTCGCCAGGCTGCAGCAGGGGATGGTCTACGTGAGCGGCCTTCTGCCTCTCTATAACGCCGAGGGCAGCTCCGCTCCCTCGAAGGTGCTGCTCTATGCAGTGCAGGCCAGCGATGGCGCTCCGCGCTGGCAGCAGGAGTTTGTCGGCTCCGGCGTCACAGATCTGCTGTTTGCAGGCCATACGCTCTACATGGGCATCAACAGGGAAAGCTCCTGGCCTGGGAACAGCGAACCAGCCTGGCAGCTCACAGTCTATGCCTTGCATACGGATGACGGCCACTGGCTCTGGCAGCATAGCTATCCGCAGTATCAGGTCAGCCAGCTCTCGCTGCAGGAGGGGAGGCTCTACCTGATGTTGATGGCTGGCACTCCAGGGCAACCAGAGCTGCTGGTCGCGCTGCGCGCCGGCGACGGGCAACTGCTCTGGCAGCACTCAAACCAGCAGACGACCAATGTGATCTTACTGGCCGGCAACCACCTCTACCTGAGCGAGCAGGAGGGAGCCGTGCTGGCCCTGCAGAGCGAGAATGGGTCCTCTGTCTGGAGCTACCCCATCGACGGCGCGGTGCAGACTCCACTCCTGCTGGACGACACGACCCTCTATCTGGGGGGCAGCAATGGCGTTGTCTACGCGCTGGACGCCCAGCAGGGGACGCTGCGCTGGTACTACCAGACGGAGGTTTTTCGCTTTACCTAGCCGGGGAGGAGTTTCACACGAGGAGCGAGACTCCAGCCGGAACGGAAGAGGCCGGAAATACGACAGAGGATGTCGGCAGCCTCTGCTATCCTCCTTTCAAGAGGATTCGTAGACGTCGAATCATAGCAGGAGGAAGCGATGCACTATGGACTGGTACTGCCGTTATCCGGTATAGATGGCACTATTGAAAAACTCGTGGATTACGCGCATATTGCGGAGGAAGAGGGCTGGGAGGGAATCTTTCTCGAAGACTATAGCATCTACTGGGGCGATAACGGGCACACCTACGATCCCTGGCTGGCGCTGACCGCAATCGCTCTGCGTACACGACATCTGCGGCTGGGTATCACGGTGATTCCCTTGCCCGACCGCCTTCCCTGGCAGATCGCGCGCGCGGCTGTCACTCTGGATTACCTCTCACAGGGTCGCCTGATCCTCGGTTTCGGCCTGGGTGATGCCCAGAATCAGCCGTTTCTCCGCACACGCGAGCCACGCCTGCGCGGGAGGCTGCTCGACGAGGGCCTCGAGGTGCTCGCTGGTCTGCTGAGCGCTCAACCGTTCAGCTACCACGGCCAGTGCTACCAGGCCGAAGAGGTCACCTTCAGACCGGGTCCGCTCCAACAGCCTCGCATTCCTCTCTGGATCGGCGGGTTCTGGCCTCGCAAGGCCCCGGCGTTGCGCGCTGCCCGCTGGGACGGCTTTGTTCCCGCCAGACTGGCCGAGGAGGGCAGCGACGGGATGCTCACGCCAGGGGATGTGCGCGCCATCAAGGACTTCATCAGCGCACACCGTTCGAGCACCGCGCCCTTCGATCTGATGGCCGGTGGCTACAGTCCGGGCGCTGATCGCGCCGCAGCCCGGGCTCGGGTAGAGGCTTTCGCGGAGGCCGGAGCCACCTGGTGGGCTGAATTTGTTCTTCCAGAGCCGACGACGGGGCCTGGGGGAACGACAATGTTGCAGCGCATCAAGCAGGGACCGCCACGCTGATAGCCGACCAGCAGACCTCTTTCTCACCCCTCTCGACCCGCTCACCCGGGCCGGCCGGTGGCTCTCTCCAGCGCTCACAGATGCGTCAGGCTACGGAGCACGAGGGCCAGAACGATCAGCAGCGCTGCCAGCAGATTGCAGCTCATATTGCGTGCCATCAGGACCAGGTACTCTGTGAGGCTGCCCTGCGCGCGACGCAAGGCGCGATAGACAGGGATCACGGTCAGAGCAGCAATGGCGGCATACCAGGGGAAAATTCCTATCAGGGCATCAAGCAGTATAAGGAGAGCTGTCAGCAGGAGCAAGAGACCTCCGACCAGGCGGGCAAGACGCTCGCCCAGCGCCACGACCGGGGTGATCTTGCCGGAAGCTCTGTCCGCTCGCCAGTGCAAGAAATGGTGAAAGTAGAGCACGATGACGGTGTAGAGGCCTACTGGCAGAGAGGCGAGGAGGGCCGCCGGGCTGACGACGCCCGTCTGCACATAGTAGGCCCCTGTCAGGGGGAGGATGCCGAATGAGAGCAGGATGTCCAGCTCGCCAAGGCCGCGCCCGATGTAGGCCAGCCGCAACGGTGGGGCAACGTAGAAGAAGGCCAGCGCGAACCCTGCCAGGGCGAAGATCAGCGTCCAGGGGCGTACCAGGCTGAGAAGAAGTCCGCAGAGCAGGGCAAGGGCGAAGAGTATGACCCAGAGCCACCGATAGACATCAGGTGAGGAGCTGCCTCGTAAGAGTGCCTGTGAGCCGGTGGCCAGGGTTGTTCCCTCGGCGAACATCTCCTGGGCGCGCTGGTCCGTCCCGCTGGCAAAGTCAAAGACATCGTTGACAACGTTAGCCCCCAGATGAGCCGCCAACGCCCCTATGAGGGTGAGCAGAAAGAGTCCCCACTGAAACCCATGGCCTTCCTCCCAGGCCAGCACTGCTCCTAGCACGACTGGCGCAAGCATCACGGGCAGGGTGCGCGCGCGTGTAATGGCCAGCCAGAGTCGCACCCGTGTCAGGGGCCTCTGTGGCTCCTCCTCTGGGCTTCGCGTCACTTCGCTTCGCTCCACTGATCGTTCCACTGAACTCTCTGCTCCTGAGAATCACAGGACCAAAAACGCATGACACCTGGTGAGTCTATGTGTCAGCGGTTGTCCCCATGTGCAAAAACTAGTTCAAACACGTCGTCTCTTACAATACCATGCGCAAGCAACTGGCGCCAGTACCCTGATCGGCTCTGCCTCCTGTACCGGCTTATGCGCTCGCTGACTGCCACCTGCCGTGACCAGATACACAAGAAATACGTCGATAAAGCATAAAAATATTATTAAACCTTCTTGTATAATACAACTTTTATATTGATATACAGAAGAAATAAAAATATAATATCAGTGTGCTCACTGGTAACTGATAGGGTCATGTGAAATCACATCGCCATCATCGAGAAGCGGCCTGACAGATAAGGAGCAATGTGGGTATGGATGAGCGTGCACAACTTCTCCCAGGAGCGCCGGCATCGCCGCTCCAGTTTCTCCCTACTGTAGCAGCACCGCACGACGGTCAGCGCCGTCCATTCCCGCCAGGCGCGGCATACCTCTTCAGTGATCAGTCCACAGGCTGCCCGCTGGCCGCAATGGACCTGGTTGGAGAGATCCGCAACGTAGCCTGCTTCAGGAGGTTCAGAAACCTTGCTGTCCCCACGACACGATCGCAGTGCTTTTTGGGGCCTGGAGGGGCGATCTCCTGAGCAACAGGCGTTGTCCCCGAAGAGAGCCTGGCGCGCAGATCGGGACGATGACAGGCCAAGGCGGACCACGTGATAGCGGCGCTTTTCTCTCACAGGAGCGACGATTTCCCGCGACGGACAGCGCGGAGCAGGTGCAGGTGAGGCTCTGCTCTCTCACTTACAGCAGGTCGTGGTAAGCGAGAGGGCCTGAGCGTAGGCTTGTTTGGAGGTAGGAGAATAATGCAGGGGTTAATTGTCGTCACATGGGAACAATACCTTTCTGAGCGCTTCGGTAGGCAGTTTCTCGAGATCTATCGCCAGGCGATCGGCGAGAGGCTCGCCGACATCCCCCTGGCCAGCCGCATCTACGACGACGAGCGCTGGCTCATCGGGGTTGAAGCAGCCAGCAAGCTCACGAAGATGACAACAGATACGCTCTTACGTGAGTTCGGCCGCTACTTTCTGCTCAATGGCCTGACGCGGCACTTCTGCGCTTATCTGCTTGATCAGGTACGTAGCGGGCGTGCACTGGTGCTTGCCATGAGAGACGCCCACGCTCAGATGCGCCGCGCATCTGAACAGCTCATCCCGCCAATCTTCAGATACGAGGCCATCTCAACCAATCCGAACGAACTGGCCCTGATCTATGATAGTCCGCGTCAGTTGTGCTCGCTGCTGTGGGGGGCCATTGAAGGGGCGGCGGAGCGCTACGGCGAACGAGTCAGTATCGTCGAAAGCAGGTGCATGAAACAGGGAGCACCGGAATGCTGTCTGGAGCTGCACTTCTTCCCCGGCAAGGGCCAGCCTGCGGAGACCACGGAGCAGACGACCCAGCGCCTCGCCCGCCTGCGGCTGGCCCACCTCGTCCTGCTGGCCCTCCCCGAACAGGATGGGGTCACCCTTGCGGAACTGGCCTCCCGCCTGCGCCTGCGCCAGGTCAGCTCACAGCAGGCACGGCCCAGTATGCTGCTGGAGGCCTTACAACACCTCCAGCACGCTGGCCTGGTGAACAGCAGCGCTGGTCAGCCAGGCGACGAACTCTACAGGCGGCGCTATTGGCGCGCTCCCACCTCAGGGAAATAGGTTCACGGCCAGCCAGGCGCATGAGGGCACCCCCAGAGCGGCACATGCTCAGAGGAGATCAGGTGTACTGTACTGTACGCCAGCTCTGTCAGTATTGCCACCTTTTGCTTGACTTTACAGACATTCTTAGAGTAAGATAACAGATGCCAGTAACATATGTTACTGGCATTTTCCTCCGGGGGGATAGATATGTTTGAGCGCGATGCCATGCGCTGGTTGCAACTGACGTATAGAGTTCCTAGCGAGCCTTCTCAGAAGCGCGTCTGGGTCTGGCGGCGCCTACAGAACCTGGGAGCGTATGCCTTGCAACATTCCGTCTACGTGTTACCCTTCACCGAGGAGGTCGAGAAGCAGTTTCGCCAGCTTGCCAGCGAGATCCGTGAGATGGGTGGAGAAGCCGGACTCTTCTCCCTGGTAGCGCTGGATGCTGCTGATGAGCAGCGTATCCTGCAGACTCTGCTGGAGGCACGCCGGCGCGAGTACGACCAGGTGATCAAAATGGGCGAGCGCTTGCTCGAGCAGGCCGCAGCGCTTGCCAGAACGGAGTGCTACAGTGACGAGCTGCAGGCCGGCCTCACTGAGGGTCTGGAGAAGCTCCATGCCCTCTTCCGTACCGCCAGACGCCATGATCTCCTGGGGACGCTCACGGCCTCCCAGCGTGCCGCCGCCGCAGAACTGCTGGCTGTCTGTGAGCAATTCTTTCGGGTGCTGCTCGAACGGGATTATGTCCGTGCCCGCCGCCTGTTAGATCTCTATGGAGAGTTCCTCCCGGCGCGACAACGCCGCGTCAGCCAGAGCAGTCCCTCGTTGCCGGCTGACCCATCGACCGTTGGCAGCGAGGCTCGCTGAATATGCCAGCATCTCTAACTCTACGTGTCTACGTTCGTATCTCTTAGTAGAGAGCGGATCGATCTCCGCTCAGGAGCAGTGGCCTCCAGTGGAGGCGGGAGGGAAAGCATGCAAGCATCACGTGCCATGAGTGGGGCAACATCTCAGGCGCTGGATATCCGTCAGACACTGGCCTATTATCGCCTCGCAGCAGGCCTGCTCGCTGCTGCTGCTGCGACGTCGGGCATCTATCAACTTCTGAGATTGCTGCTCTTCCAGCATTAAACAGACGCCAATCGCTCAGCCTGAGCGACGCGCATACAGGACAACGACGGCGGGCGGCAGCGTGGCCGCCCAGTGTTTTGCTGATCAGCGGAAGCGGAGTGATGGCCACCAGGCCGGGACGGGACGGGCCGGGCCACATTGCGCCAATGGCCCGACGACTTACCAGGAGAGGCGTGGCTCATCGTGCCACTGGTCGGCGAAGTAGAGCCAGTTGTGCAGGGCCTGCACCTGAACCGTCTCTACTCCATCGAAGTCGACCACCAGATCATAGCCACTCACCAGGTTCCAGTTGCGCAGATCCGCGCCCAGAGCGCTGCGGCGCTGGCGACGCTCGGCAGCATTGCTGGTGGAATCACGCAACACCGCATACAGGGCAAGCGCGCGCCGACAGAGGCGTTCGCTCAGGCGTATGGCGTAGGCCAGCACCTCCTCAACAGTCACCATGCCCTCCAGAGGCTCTCGCAAGCCCAGCAAGACCCCCAGATCTTCCCCAGAACCACGGCGCCAGCCTGCCCGACGCAGTGACCGCCAGCGTGCACAGGAATGGCCGGCCAGCAAGCGGCGCAGACGCCGCAGGCCGGCCAGATGATCATGTCTGAAGGCCTCCAGCTCCTCTTCGCTCAGATGATAGGTCTCAGCCGCCGCGGCAACGAATTGCTCAAGGACCTGTCTGGAGAGGGAGCGCTCCTCGAGCATCAACTGCGCGGCTGGCTCGATGTAGAGACGCCAGGGCTGATAGAGCCAGTTCCAGGGGTCCAGGGACGCCAGGCGGCGCCCGAAATACCTGGTCGCCAGCCAGGCATCGATGCAGTCTTCGATGTAGAGGTGAGTACGCCAGGCATCGAGCGGCGTGGAAGCATGCTCGCGCTGATAGAGAGCGACCAGAGCGTTAATATAGGGATGGAGCGCAAGATCAGCCGCGATATGTGAGAGATAACCCAGAGCAAAGGCCAGAGCCTGCGTGCGCAGGGCTGGCGCTGGAATGGCGGCGATACTCTCCAGGAAGAGCATGATCACGTCGCCGCTGCGATGGTGATGCAGCAGATCAGCCCAGAGAGGCCCGCCCGCTGCGGAGCGTCGCCGGCCTCCAGGCGTAGAAGGGCGCGTCAGCCGGGTGGCCCACCCGCCCTTTGCGTAACAGGTCATAGCGGGAGCGAGCGCGCCCAGATAGGCCATGGCCGCAATATCGCTGCCCGGAAAGCGGAAGTCGATTGCAGGGAGCGGTCCCGTCTGCCAGATGGCCCCCGTGGGAGTGGTCTGAGGAAGGGCGACCCAGCCATGCGCACGGCGCCGCAGGCTGACGCCATCGCCTAGAAGCGAGGCCGTAGCTGAGGCCGTATCCTCACTGCGCCGCGCCGTCTCAATCAGGACATGCCAGTGCGTGAGGAAAGCAGGCATGGCTACTGTCCTCCCCAGGCCACCACATCGGCCCCATCGACCCGATAGCCGACAGGCGTGCCATCCTGACCGAGTAGAATCACGATACGCCTCAGCCCTGGCACTGGCGCCACTGTCTCCTCAGCCTCCTCCTGTCGCTGGAAGACGATCGAGAAGGCCTGCTCAGCCAGCGTGGCCAGGGATACCCATCCTTCCTGCACTCGGCCTCTTTGTGCCAGTGGATAGCCACGCCGCCAGAGGAGCACCTCCCCAGGCATCATCTTGCCCGTCAGCCTGAAGCAGCGGCCAGCACCCCGCCCCGGAACCTTCTCGACTGGCGGGGTAGCAACGCCGCTGGCGATCTCTCTCTCTGGCGTACCATCCGGCCTCAAGAGCAACAGTTGTATCATCTCACGAGCATCAGCGCCTTGAAACGAAGGAGCACCAGGGACTGCCAGAGGATTCATGCCACGTAACTGGTGTTGCAAGGAGTCCCGATACAGGCTGGGAGCATAGACAGCAAGCTGCAGCGTCATCTGGGCATAGTGATCCCGCATGGGCGCTCGACCTTTCTCTTGTGTCATAGGTACAGACAGGGATGTGGCCAGCTCTCTCCTGCAGTATTCTACAATCCTGGCCAGTGTCATGGCAATGGACTTGCGCCCGCGTCAGGAAGCGAGTAGAATCACTACGTATGGCCGGGTCAATGTTTGCCGCAGACAGGGGGAAGCGTGAGTACACCGCTCTTTAAACCCAATGCCTCGATCCCCGCGCGGCCCGCGCGCGATACTGCTCCCCGCCGTCTGATGGTGACTGCCGGGGTGGTCATCTTTGCCATCCGTGACTGGTCCCTCTGGGTACTGCTACGCGAGGGTCCCTGGGGTCCGCCCATGCGTCTCGTCCTCAGCAATGAGTCGGTCACCGAGGCCGTGACACGCACCGTCGAGGCCGTGCTGCTCTGGCCGGAGGAGGCCACGCTGCTCCAACTGAAGGCCGGCTGGCTGGAGCAACAGGTGTACGTCTGGGGGAGCGCCGAACAGGGCGCTGCGGTCTCATTGATTCACAGTGTGCTGCTACGCGCGAACCGCGACGAGCTGCGTCCGAACCTGCATCGCCACCCCGTTCCCAGTCTGCGTGTTGGCTGGACACCGGTCATGGAGATCGAGTCAGGCCAGCGCCAGCTCGATCCAGAGGCCCGCCCGGTGCTGCAGATGGCCCTCAATACCCTGCGTTCGGAGATCCAGCGCGATCCAGAGGTCATTCTGCGCTACCTGGCCGATATGGCCACACCGCGGCGCGAGAGCCTGGAGTGGTGGAAGCCAGAGGCCCACTCCACTCTCAGCAAGGACACGCGCCCCCTGCACGCTCTGCGTGAGCCGCCATCAGGCGACGGGGTGCTGACTCTGGCCGAAGCGGCGCTCCTCTACCGGGCCTTCTTCCCTCCCGATGAGCAGATCGATCTCTCCAACGTGCGCCGGCGCTTCCTGGCCACTAATACGCTGGAGGCCCTCGATGAAGAACGCCCGGTCCGCGGACGCGAGCTGGACTGGCGGCGCGTGAGCCGTGCCTACCGCTACCGTGGGCATGACGAAGGAACATGACACGACAGGGGTAGATCCTCACCCAGCTACCCACCCGGCGCAATGCCGTGAGCAACTCTAGTGTGAGGCAGGAGCTATGGCAAAAGTGACGACACATGGCGGCGATAACGGCTACACTGGCTTGCTGGGCGAGCAGCGTGTGCCTAAATACGATCCACGCCCAGAAACTTTTGGCACTGTTGATGAGGCTACCTCGGCTCTCGGTCTGGCCCGTGCCAGCGCTCAGGATCAACGGGTCAAAGACATCATCTATCGCTTCCAGCAGGACCTGTATCTCCTGATGGGAGAGCTGGCAACCCCTCCTGAAAACTACGAGCGCATCGGTCTGCGGATGACTGCCGAGCATGTCCAGCATCTGGAGGAGATCGCTGAGCAACTCAAGCATGAGGTTGACATTCCGAATCGTTTCATCGTTCCCGGCGATACACCCACTGGGGCAGCTCTGGACTTCGCGCGCACGGTCATCCGCCGCGCAGAACGGCTGGCAGTCAAGCTGCTCCACGATGGCACTATCCAGAATGGTGAGGTCGTACGCTACTTGAACCGCCTCTCTGATGCGGTCTTTATCCTCGCGCGCTATGTGGAGGTCCGCTCCTCGCTGGCCTCGCTGCCAGAACAGCCTCCCCCATCTGCGGCTCCCGCACACGACGCATAGGAGGCCGGTCCTGTCCCTGGCTGCTCCGTCGGTAAAAGCCGCCCAGGCGCAACAAACTGGCTCTCTCATGCATTATCCTTTGTAGGAACCCTACTTTCCATCAGATCTGGTGACGGGGGCGTATGAAGACTCTGGAAGATGAGTCTCGGCTGACCAGTGAGGCCTGCCACGGCTCGGCAGCGGCCTTTGAGGCTCTTGTCATACATTATGAACCGCGCATCAGACGCATGTTATATAGTCTGACGCACGACATACAGTTGACACAGGATCTCTGCCAGGAAACGTTCCTGGCAGCGTTTCGTGCGCTGCCGCGCATGAAGGACAAGGAGCTTCAGTTCGCTCCCTGGATCTATCGCATCGCGCTCAATCAGCTGCGTAGCGAATGGCGCCGCCACCGCCGTATCACCTGGGTTCCTTTTGCGACTTCGTTCGGCCAGGGAGACGATGTCTTCGATGTGCAGCCAGAAGAATCTCTGGTGAGCGAGGAACGCTTCGAAGAGGGGATCATGGAGCGGGATCTGGTCACGCGCGTGCTGGCGCAACTTCCACCAGCCTCTGCTGCCTGCCTTCTGCTGGACGCCGAAGGCTTCTCCTACCGTGAGATCGCTGAGATTCTGCAGGATTCGCTCTCGGCGGTGCGCAGCCGTCTGGCCCGCTCACGCCAGGCGTTTCAACAGACCTACAACCGGCTTGATCGAGGGGGATAGCTATGAAGCCAGAAGAACGGCCTGACCTGGCCTCATGTCCTCTCAGCATCCATTGCCTGCGTCTGCTGGATGATCTGGTGAGTTCCGAAGAGCTTTCCTGGAGCGTCCTGGCTCCAACCGAGGACCCAGGCGAAGCTCGCCTGCTCACCCGGCTGCGCAATCACCTGCCGGCCTGTCAGATCTGTCAGGACGTGGTCGAACAGGCTCGTCAGGAGCGCGACCGACAGCACACACTGCTCCGCGAGATGCTGAAAGAGGCGGAGCAGCGCGTGCCATCAACGCTGGATCTCATCTTGAACCAGGTCCGCGCCGGACAGTTCGTCGACCTGAGCCATCCGACAGCCAGCAATAATCATCACAGCGACCGTCACCACCGACGCTTCTCCTTGAACGCTATCCACACTATCCACAGCCTGCCCGAATTCTCCTCACGCTCTGGAAGAGGCGGCAAGGGACACACGGCCCGTTCCAGGATCTCGGAGGTCTTGACGCTGGTGGCGGTGATCTTCCTGGTCGTACTGGCAACTGGCGTCTCGGGCTACCTGTTGATCAGCAATCACCATGGGACAACGCCGGCCTCCAGGCCGGCTACTTCCACGCACGGTGGCACAGACAGCGACTGGAACGCCGTGATGATTCTCACTCCCGCCAGCAACGGCACTGAGCAGCGCACGCTCTACAACTATGATCCCGCCAGCGGCCAGAAGAGACTGCTCCCTGTCTCTTGCTGCGATAGCCATTCGGGCATCGACAGTATCTCTCACAGCGGACGCGATCTGCTCTATCATCAGACAATTGGTACCATCACGACGTACAGTACGCTCAGCAGCAGTACGCCCCTCTTCACGTGTCAGTGCACCAGCGGGTCCAGCGCCATCTGGACGACTGACGACCGTCACATCCTGATCGACACCACACGGGAGATCGCCCAGGTCGACCTCCAGGGAACAAGTACGATTATCTCCGGTGGCCCCTATCTGGCTTCCAGCAGCCTGGAATTTTACTATAACGATTTTCTCTTCTTCTCACGCCTGGAAACCACAGGGAGTGTCCTCTACCGCCTGGACCTGGCGAGTGGAGAGACACGGCGTATCGCCATCAGCACCCTGAGAACCGAGGCCACCTTTGGTCCGTCCAGCCAGTCCGCCCCTCAGCCGAACTGGCTCTTGAGTCCGAGTGGCTCGCGGATCTACTACGCCAGTGCGACGGGCAACAATGCACTGTCAATGATCTATATGGCACGCAGCGACGGCAGCGCTGTCCAGCCGCTGAACCGTAACGGTCTACCGCTGGGGTTCGCCCAGGATAACAGCCTGATCTTCCTGCAGCCTCTCAATGGCCACTTTGCGGTGAAGAAGCTGGCAGCAACCCCCCAGCAGGATCAACTGGTGCTGGAGAACGCTGCGCCGGGCGCTTCGACCATCCTCAGTGGCGGCATGGCTCTCGCGCCCTACGGAGAGGCTCTGATCACTGTGGCCATCTATCCCGACCTCTCGGTCAAGGTCTGGGCTTCCAACCTGACCACCGGCACGCAGAAGGTCATCCTTTCGCTTCCATCCACCAGGAGCTCCACGCCTCCCCAACTGGTCGGCTGGGACCGCCTGCCCGTCGCTCAGACGGTGACTGCTACCACCCCTACACCCCAGGTCTTCCCATCGGGGGAAAGCTCCTGGAATAACCTGCTGCTCACAGTCGAAAATGCGACAGGCCAGATCAGCATCAGCAACTATCATGACGCCAGCGGCGAGCTGCAGTCCTTGATCTCTGGCCTTCCCTCCACGACGCAGATCGACGGCGTCTCTCCCGATGGGAAGACCCTGGCCTACCACATCCCCAATAATGACCATACGATCTACTATCTGCTGGCTCTCTCCGGCGCCCAGGGGATTCCACAAATGCTCTACAGCGCGAGCGGCAACGCAGGCAATGCCATCTGGGACAGCAACCGCACGCTGCTGATCAATACGCCCAGGGGCGTTGTGGAGGTGAATAGTGGGTCGAGCACCCAGAGGATGCTCTTCCCACAACTGCCAGACGCCCGCCTGGCCTTCTACTACGACACCTATCTCTACTTTGTGGGGAAGGTGCATACACCGGATGAGGCCCTGTATCGTATCCAGATCGGGCATACGACTCCCCAGGAGGTCACGCCGCTCACGCCAGGTTCGAGCTTCTGGCTCAGTCCTGACGGCCGCACCATCTACTACCTCAACCACGGTTCAGGGCCGGCAGGGATCTACGCCACCGACAGCGATGGTCAGAACCTGCACCGCCTGCGCCCCGTAGGGGTGCCCATTGGTTACGCAGAAGATAACTCGCTGATCACGCTGCGCTATACGGGCAGGAGCTTTGAGGTGGTCCAGCTCGGCCTGACCCCGGCGCAGGACCGGCTGCTCCTGCCAGAGGTGGCACCCAGCGCCGTCAGCCTCTGTGCCACGGCGAGTAAGCCTGAGCCGGGCGAGATCTGCGATAATAGCGTGGCGCTGGCCCCCTATGGACACCTGCTGGCTGTGGAGGCCAGCTACGCTGATGGGAGCTACCAACTGCTGACCTACAATCTGGACAATGGCCAGCAGATCTCCAGCCAGCGCATTCCAGCGAGCCAGCTCATAGGATACGATACAGCCTCACTCCCCTCAGCTGCGCCGTGAGGTGGCCGCAGCCCTCCCCTCACTGGGGAGTGAGCGCGTAAGACTCGGCCTCCAGACGCCGCCAGGTGCGCACCTGACGGATGCCAGCCTCGTGCAGCAACGCTTCGCTTGCCACATGGCTGACAGCTACTCGATGCGGACGATGGGCATCGGAGCCGACGCTCACCGGCGTACGCTGCCGAGCGCAGGCATGCACCAGACGCCGCACCATCTGAGGATAGTTTGCGACATCGAAGCCATTGATCTCCAGTGCCACATCACAGCGCGCGGCCTCCGCTGCCAGATGCTCCAGGGCGTCGTCCAGATCAGATGGCAGATGTTGATTGACATGAAAGAGGCGCACCGGATGGCTGACGACGCTGAACCAGCCGCTGGTAACAGCCTGCACGAGCAGATCGAGATAGCGCCTCCAGGCCGCCTCAGCCTCGGCGATGCTCTTCCAGTCGGACACCTCCTCGAAGAGCACACCGTCGATCTCATGGACCGAGCCGATCAGGAAGTCCCACGGATACCCCTGCACCAGGGCCTGGATGGCTTCATTCTTATCAGGGATAAAATCGACCTCCAGGCCCAGACGTAGCTCGCACTGGCGCTGGCTCTGGCGCGCTGCAGCCTGAACCTCTTCGATATAGGCAGGAAAGCTGAGCTCACGTCCCTCTCCAGGGATGTGGCTCAGGAGAGGGCGCGCCTCCTTCATCTGGAACACATGCTCAGAAAGGCCCAGCACACGCAGCCCCTTGCTCTGCGCTGCCTGCAGCATGGCCTCTGCTGAACTGTAGGAGACGTGGCTGTGAAAATCGCTGACAATTGGCATAGCTGTTCTTCTCTTTCACAAAAGACGGGTCACCGGCAAGAGAGCATTTCGACGGAAACGTTCGAGAGAGAAGCGCTCGATTGGCAGGAGCTGACTGCGCCCATCAAGGATGAGCTCCGCCAGCAGCCGCGCAGCCAGTGGTGCATGCATGAAGCCATGCCCGGAGAAGCCACAGGCGCAGAAGAAACCCTCGACCTCAGTTGGACCCAGAACCGGATACTCGTCGGGAGTCATCTCATAGAGACCGCTCCAGGCCTGAGCAATGCGCAGATGGGCGTGCGCAGGATAGAGCTGCTGTAGCTCTTCCTGGATCAGGGGCCAGACTCCTTCATCAAGGGTCAGATCAAAGGCCTCGGGGGCCAGCGCGCGGCTGCTGGCCTGCTCCTCCTTGCTGATGGCGTGTGGCCGTCCCAGCAGGAGACCGCCTGCACGTGGTCGAAAGTGAAAGCCTGTCTCCAGATTGACCACCATCGGCAGGGTTGCAGGCATATCTGCCAGCGGTTCGCTCAGATAGAGCTGCCGGCGCAGGGGATACACCGGTAGATCGGTGATGCCCACCAGGCGCGCTGTCAGGGCGGCGAAGACGCCGGTGGCGTTGATGACCAGCGGCGTAGCAATGCTCTCCTGCGCGGTCACTACGCCCTGCACGCACCCGTGCTCAACGGTGATCGCCTGCACAGGAGACTGCTCGCGTACACGCACACCGCGCCGTCTGGCTGCTTCCAGCAGCGCGCGTGTCATGGCGGCGGGATGGCTGTAGCCATCCGTGGGACAGAAGGTGGCGCCAACGATGTCGCTGAGACGCAGTTGCGGGAAACGGTGCGCTGCTTCGTCCGGGCTGAGGACCTGCGTGGGAACGCCCAGCGCCCGCTGCAGGTCAACGTAGCCTTGCATGGCTTGCCAGCTCTCGGGACTTCTGACGAGGAAAAGGTAGCCATGCTGATAGAAACGTGGTGGACGTGGCTCCAGGGGGGCTTCTTCCTCGGCTTGGGCTGCGAATTGCTGATAGAAACGGACCCCCTCGCGAGCGAAGATGATATCCAGCTCATCGGCAAACTGCTGGCGCAGCCCGCCGGTCGCCCGACCGCTGGAGCCTGAGGCGATCTGGTCGCGCTCAAGTACCAGGACATCGCTGACGCCGCGCAGAGCGAGCTGATAGGCGAGATTGGCGGCGACAATGCCACCACCGATCAGCGTGATATCAGCTGTTGTCATACCTGCCTTACCAGGGTGATCGTAAAGCCATCGGTATAGCCTTCGTCGATGTTCAGGGCCAGAGAGAAGAGACGGGGATCGCTGGTCACCCGATGCTGGTACTCCACGAGGCCGGCGGTGAGATCATCGACCGGCGGACGAAAGCTGCGGCCGTCGCGAATACAGTTGTCGGCTACAATCACACTGCCGGGACGACTCAGCCGCAAGGCCCACTCCAGATAGCGTGGGTACGGCGCCTTATCGGCATCGATAAAGATCAGATCGAAGGGCGCCTGGGACTCAAGAGTGGGCAGGAGTTCCAGGGCAGCCCCGATGAGGAGCGTCACTTGCCCGCCCACGCCGGCGTGCGCAAAGACGTGGCGCGCCACTTCGGCATGGTGGGCATTGACTTCCAGACCGACCAGCCGGCCATCGGGTGGCAAGGCACGCGCCAGCCAGAGGCCACTGTACCCACCCAGTACGCCAATCTCCAGAATGCGGCGCGCTCCGGCCAGGAGGGCCAGCATCTGCAAGAGCTTCCCCTGAATGGGCGAAATATGGATGTCGGGCAGTCCAGCCCGGGCGCTTTCTTCCAGAGCATAGCGCAGAGCCTCATCCTCAGGGGCAAAGACACGATTGATATTCTCCTCCAGCTCACGCTGTGTCTGCACCAGCTTACGCAGCGCGGCCAGCTCCTCTTCGAGCGTCCGCCGTTGCTGAAGATCGTCGTTCAAGGCCTGTTTACTCCTTATCTCTGTAGCTTGCCGCTGCCGAGCAGCCAGCGCCGTCCAGCTCGCTTGTGGAGAGACGGCTTCTGCTGTCATTCTATGCGGCAATCTGTGGGCGTGTCAATCTAGAGCATCGTCCTGAGAGCAGCCCGCAACAGCACTACCTGTTTCTCCAGGTGAGGCAACAGCTCAGACCACTGCAGATCGATAGTGGCATGCACCTGTTCAAAGATGGCCCGTGCCTCGCGCAGGGAGGCCAGGGCACGCTGGTCCTCGGAGCCGTGCTGGCAGCCCAACGCCAGCCGATAGACTCCATAGCTCTGCAGGGTGCGGGCATAATCGAGGAGCAGCTCGCTCTCCCGAAAGATACGCCCAGCCTCATCAAAGTGGGCGCCTGCCTCCTGATGACGTCCCTCAATCGTCAGGATGCGCGCGAGAAGACGGTGAGCACGTCCCAGGATCAGGCGGTTCTCCTGCCGACCAGCTTCATCGATGAGATGACAGACAGCGTTGTAAGCGACGGGCGACCGGCCGAGCACGAACTCCAGGGTGGCCTCCAGATAGCGGCCTTCAAGGGCAACCTCGGCATCCAGGCCTTCGTAGCCGAGTGCGCGCCGCAACACCCGCAGGCCACGCACCAGAAATGTGCGACCTGCCGCGCCACACTCAGAACCAGAGCGGCGGTGAGCGTCCACGGTCCCCAGCGTCGCTCTCTGCTGCAGGTCTGCGAGACAGGCCTTACTGGCCTGAGCCAGGCGCAGCTCAGCCGCGACGATCAGGGCATGGGCGATTGTACGCGCATGCTGGATGTTGCGTCCCGTCAGCAGCGAGCGGCGCAGGCACTGCAGTGCCTCCACTAGCTGGCCAGCACTCTGGAGAGTCTCTGCCAGAGCGATGTTACACCAGGCCATATGCTCGCGCTCCTGGGTTCGTTCAGCCAGCGCCAGACTGCGCCGGAAGCAGGCCTCTGCCTCAACCAGGTCACCGCTGCGCCGAGCCATCTCACCCAGATTGCCAGTCACGAAGGCCATATTGGGAAGATCACCGGTGCGCTCGGTCAACTCCAGAGCACGCCGCATGTAGGCCCGGGCGGCTCTGTGATCGGCCACCAGGGCGTGCGCTGCCCCCAGGTTGCCACAGATCTGGGCCATCGCCATCACACACTCGTGCTTCTCATAGATCTCCAGCGCAGTGTGCAGATGATCGAGTGCTTCGGCCGGACGGCCCAGGCGCGCTGCAATCACGCCGAGGGTCTCATGCGCATGGCCCAGCTCCAGCGGATCACCGGCAATGGCTCGCTCGGTCAGCGTGGGCAGCCCACCGTCTGAGGAGCCTGACGGCGGCTGCTGACGAGCCATCGCCTGCTCGAGCCTCTCCAGCGACTCGCAGACATACCGCCGGCCCTCGCTGTAATTGCCCTCCAGGGCGTAGAGATTCCCTTCCTGGAGCAGGAGGCAGGCCCACGCGGGGCTGTCGGTCGCCTCAGCCTCCATCAACGCCTGCTTGCCGCGCTCGAGACAGTCTCTGGCGTGGGCGAAATCGCCGGTTCTGAACCAAGCCAGGCTGATCTCGCGCCAGATGATCGCCTGAATCTGGGCCTCGCGCCGTTGACTCTGGCGTAGCGTCGCGACGGGCTGCGACGGCTCGCTCTGCAGGGACTGGCTGCGCAACGCGATGACGCGCTCGTAGAGACGCCGCGCTTCGGTGTAGTTGCCCTGCATCATGCAGCACTCGGCGATGTGCTCCAGCAGGCGCGCGAAGTGTAGAAGCTCGCTCTCCCCTGCAACTGGCAAGAGTCGATCAAGCGGCGGCGTTCCGTCCTGGCGACGTTCGTGCAGCAGACTGGTCGTCTCCACCAGGGGATGACGCTCGACGGGTGGGGGTGGCGGCGTTCCTGCCAGCGCCAGTACAGCCAGACGATAATAATACTGCGCCTCACCGTACGCCGCGAGCAGATAGGCGCGGTTGGCGGCCATCTCGGCATAGCGGGCACAGATGGAGTCGTCGCTGGCACCGCGAATCAGGTGGTAGGTGATGGCTGCGGCCACCTCTTGCTCGCGATGTTGATTGAAGGCCTGCAAGGCGCTGGCGGCGCGGCGATGCAACTGGATACGCCGTGCCACCGAGAGCCGCTCGTAGAGGTGGCTTTCTATCAGCGGATGCCAGAAATGATAGCTGACATGGACGCCGTTCCCTTCCTCAATCAGGAGACCCGCGCGCAGAGCCTCTTCGAGCAGATCCAGCACTCCCTCCTCCTGGGGATGCGGGAGCTGGCCACAATCCATAAAAAGCAGGTGATTGAACTCGAAGGGAGCCCCGAAGACGGCCGCCTTGCTCAACAGAGCCTGACAGGAGAGGCTGAGCTTGCTGAGACGCCTGTCGAGCACCGCCGCGATGGTGTCGGGCAGATGCAGACGCCCATCGCCAGGAGCGCTCTGCCAGAGCGTTGACCCCTCGCCGCCCTCGCGCTCCAGATAGCGTGCCAGCTCTTCGGCAAAGAAGGGGTTTCCATCAGCCTGGTTCTGAATGCTCTGGATGACCCTGGCGGGCAGGTGTGAGACGAGCTGGGCGATCTGGGAGGCAGTGAGCGGCTGGACCGCCAGAGTCATGAGCACCTGCTCACGTCGCAGATCATTGATCAGTGCGCGTAGAATATGGGCTGGTCTTAACTCACCATCGCGACAGGTGGCCAGGAGCAAGACGCGCTGATGTCGCAGATGACGCGCCAGATAGGTCAGCAGCTCGAGGCTACTCTCATCTGCCCAGTGCAGATCGTCCAGCACAAGCAATAGGGGAGCCTTGAGACTGAGAGCAGTCAGCAGTCCTAGCGTGGCCTCCCATAGATGCAGGCGCTCCTGCTCCGCCGGTAGAGGTGTCGCTCCCTTCATGGGTGGGAAGTGTTCGTGCAGCTCAGGCACGAGGGCACCTAGACGCTGCAGCTGCGAGAAAGAGACGCCCATCACGCTCAGGCTATGCTGTCCTCCCGACCGGAGCTGGCCTGCGCAGTCATGCAGGAGCGTGCGCAGCAGCTCGATCCAGGGACGATAGGGAATGGTACCCTCCTGCTCATAGGAACGGCTCCAGGCCACGCACCAGCCCTGTCGCTCAGCTTCGTAGCTCAGCTCTTCTGCCAGGCGCGTTTTGCCGATCCCGGCCTCGCCGGTCAGGAGGAGAAAATGGGGAGAGGAACAAGGAAGCGGATGGAGCGCCACGCCGCCGGTCGGCGCCTCCAGATCGACGCCGGACTCACCCCGGCCTGGCTGCTCGGTCACCAGCGTGGTCAGGAGCTGGCGCATCATAGCAAGCTCGCGCTCTCGACCGACGAGCGGCCTCTGTTTACGACGGCCCGAAGGGAACTGGGGGAGTGCGGCCTGCTCACGATCGTCGGCTGGCTTCCCGCCACCAGAGAGATGCTGCTCACTGGAGCCAGGCGTGCCTGCGCCGTCCGCAGCAGTCAGGCCGGTCGAGGAGGCTGGAGCACCCTCCTGAGTGGCCGTCGCCTGCTGCAGCAGCGGTGCCATAGCGGGTTGAATCTCACCTCGACGCAGGGCCTCATACAGCTTGCGCGTCTCCGGCAGGGGTTCAGAGCCATCCTCGCGCTCCAACACCTCTCTGAGGCGCTGATAAGCCTGCAGGGCCTCACCGCGGCGGTCGAGGCGCGTCAGAATGAGCATCAACTGCCGGACCGCCGTCTCATGGGTTGGATCGCTCATCAACAGGCGGTCCAGCGGCTCGATCGCGCTGGCCAGGGCACCACGCTCGACACGCAGCTCGGCCAGGCGAAGTAGCAACCCCATCCAGCGACGGCGTAGGGACTCGCGGCGCGGCGTAGCCCACTCCGAGTAGAGTTCCTCCAGCAGATAGTCGCCTCGATAAAGTGCGGCAGCCTCTTCTAACAGTTGCTCCACTTGCTGGGGATCAGAGAGGGCATGAATCTGATTGAGCTTCTGCTCAAAGGCATCAGCATCAACCCAGATGGCGCTGCTATCAGCAAGCTCCAGCACATCGTGATGCAGGCGCAGCAAACTGGAACTGGCGGGACGCTTAATGCCGGGTTCGAGCAACTGGCGCAACTCGTGGACCGCACCATTGAGGCGATTGGCTGCCGTCTCACTATCCAGATTGGGCCAGAGCGCCTCCATCACCTGCTCGCGCCCCATACGACGGGTTGGATTGCAGAGCAGGCAGCCCAGCAAAGCGCGTGCTCTTCTGCGCTGCCAGGGCCGGCTATCGTCTTCACGCCAGGTGTTTCCACTGCGGCGTTCGACGCGAAATTGCCCTAACAGATGGATGCGTAGCAGTTGCCTGGCCTCGCTACGGGATGGTCTTCTCTCAGCTGTGGTCAGTGAACGCCGCACCTCTGGCGATGGCAAGGAGCGCCTCTGCTGCTCGTGCTCAAGGTCGGGAGGCAAGTGCGCGCCAATATACTTACTGATGGTCCGTCCGTTCTCGCTCCAGTAAGCGTACCAGTAGGGACCATGACCTGGACCCTCACGGCACTTGCGACAGCGTTCCTTTCCACAGCGCGTGTATTGCTGGCGATAGGTCACCTTACTCTTCATCGAGTTCCTTCCCTCTGCCCGGGGCCACTGGTCGAGGCTAGTGCCATAGGTCTCTATCCTTGCTACATGACAGGACTATTATAACGCATACTTTCATCCGGTTCTCCCCACGAAGGCCTTTTTTATAGAGAAGACGCGAGTTCATTATAAGATTTTATCCCGTCCCCCCCTTACTTCTGACGATGCTGATAGCCATATTGACTGGTTCTCCGCTCAATCACCTCGCTCATTAGACACCTCAGCAGCAAGCAGCGGGTTGACAGAACACAGGCACGCGGCTAAGATAAGAGGCGTCATGAGTTCCAACCCGGCCTCCCCGAACAGGAAGAGACAGGTATGCCTACGCTCGAGGGCTCCGTCGAGAGCATCGTCTTCCGTAACGAAGAGAACCACTATACCGTGGCGCGCTTTCGTCCCGGCAATGGCAATAGCCACAGTCCGCGCCTCTTCCGCGACGAGCTGCTGACGATCGTCGGCGCCCTGCCCGGCATCCACGTGGGAGAGCTGCTCACCATCGAGGGCGAGTGGGAGCACGATCCGCGCTACGGACGGCAGCTCCACGTGACCAGCTTCACGCAGCGCCTGCCAGCGACCACCGAGGGCATCATCCGCTACCTGAGCTCGGGCCTTATCAAGGGAATCGGACCGCGCAAGGCGCAGGCGATTGTTGAGCACTTCGGCGAGCAAACGCTGGCGATCATTGAACAGCAGCCGGAACGACTGGCCGAGGTGCGCGGGATCAGCGCGAAAGATCGAGAGCGCATTACCTCGGCCTGGAGCGCGCAGGCTGAGATGAAAGAGGTGCAACTGTTTCTGCAGTCGCATGCTGTGTCGCTGCACCTGGCCACCCGCATCTACAGGCAGTACGGCAAGGAGAGCGTGAAGGTCGTGCGCGAGAATCCCTACCGCCTGGCAGAGGAGGTCTATGGAATCGGCTTCCGCACAGCGGATGAGATCGCCGTCAAGCTGGGCCTGCCACGTGACAGTCTCCCACGCCTGGTAACGGGCCTGAAATATGTGCTGGCGCAGGCGGCCAACGACGAGGGCCATTGCTACCTGCCGGAGGCGGAGCTGCTGCAGCGCGCCAGTCAGATCCTGCAGGCACCACCCTCCGCGCTGGAGCTGGCTCTGGAACAGGGCCGCGCCGAGGGCGAGATCTTCAGCGAGCCACCGCTGCCCGGCGAAGAGGCAGCGCGCCTGACGCCCCCAGCCGCCGACAACGCCCGGCCAGCAGCCTCCGAGACTACGGCAACGACAGCCCCTCAGCGCCGCATCTACTACGGTCCCTTCTGGCACGCTGAGCGCGGCAGCGCCCGTCTGCTATGCCGCCTGCTTCAGACACCCGGCCACCTGCCCAGCGTGGCGCCAACGGTCTGGGAGCAGGTCTTCACCTACCTGGATGAGAAACGCCATCTGCAGCTCACTCCCAGGCAGCGCGAGGCTGTCCAGATGGCCTTTACACGCAAGGTGAGCATCCTCACCGGTGGTCCAGGCACGGGGAAGACTACCTCGTTGCGTGCGTTGCTGCTCCTGCTGCGGCGCAAAAAGGTCGCCGTGGCCCTGGCTGCTCCCACCGGACGCGCGGCGAAACGCCTCACTGAGGCCACCGGAATGCAGGCCTCGACGCTGCATCGCCTGCTGGAATATACCCCCCACGACGGAACCTATCAGCGCAATGAGGAACGCCCTCTCTCCTGCCAGTTTCTGATTGTTGACGAATGCTCGATGATCGATATTTTACTCTTCTACCACCTCCTGAAGGCCCTGCCGGCTGAGGCGCACCTCCTGCTGGTCGGGGACGCCGACCAGCTACCCTCCGTCGGACCGGGCAATGTGCTGCGCGATCTGCTCCGTAGCACAGCGGTGCCCACGGTGCACCTGAGCGAACTCTTCCGCCAGGCGCGCCAGAGTCGCATCATTGTCAGCGCTCACCGCGTGAACGCTGGCCAGATGCCCGTTGCCAGGACGGCAGAGGACAGCGACTTTCTCTTCTTGCGCGCGGATGATCCTCTGCGCGCACGCGACCTGCTACTCGATCTCGTCGAGCAGCGCTTGCCAGGGCGCTACCACCTCAACCCGCGCACCGACCTGCAGGTGCTCGCTCCCATGTACCGCGGACCCCTGGGAGTAACCAGCCTGAACGAAGCGCTGCAGAGCCGCCTCAATCCTCGCACGAGCGGCCAACTGACCTGGGGTGGCCGCCTGCTGCGCGTCGGCGATAAGGTGATGCAGATCCGCAATGACTACGACAAGGGTGTCTTTAACGGCGACATCGGCTGGATACGTAGCATCGACCACCAGACGGCTACGGTCAGAGTGGAGTTTTTCGAGGAGGCCGGACCGCTGCTCGTCGACTACGAGTTTGCCGAACTGGACGCGCTGACCCTGGCCTATGCGATCACCATCCATAAGAGCCAGGGCAGCGAGTACCCGGCGGTGATCATTCCTCTGGTCCAGCAACACTCGCTCCTGCTGCAACGCAACCTTCTCTACACAGCCATCACACGCGCTCGCAAGCTCTGTGTCCTGGTCGGCCAGCCGCGCGCCCTGGAGCTGGCCGTGCGCAACGACCGCGTGACACAGCGCTACACCGCTCTGGCAGAGCGCCTCAGAGAGCTGATCCGTTGATCTCTTGCTCAGGAGCACGCGCTTGTGCCTCCTTCACCGCGCGCAGGCCGTGCCAACCAGAGCAAACCCTATTTTCCGCAATTGCCCTCCATAAAGAAAACGCTGCAATCTCACGCTGCAGTGCTTGCCTAATTCCGACCTGTGAGGTAGAATATAAAGCAGATTCACTCAGTCAACTTGCTGGCAGAGCAGCAGCGTTCGGCGCTGGAGTCTGGCGTCTCACTGACCTCTCCTCGCTCTGACGAGGGCCAGTGCTGGCTCAAGGAACGTGTGCTGCCCCAGACGTATCTTTGCAGGGAGGATGTTCTTATGCCTGAGACAGAGGTGACCACTTCCGGTCAGGGCGCTCCCTCCGGCTATGCCCACCCCGATGTGCTGGTCGAGACGGGCTGGGTAGCCGAGCACCTCACCGACCCCACTGTGCGCATCATCGAGGCCGATGAGGATGTACTGCTGTATGAGACCGGCCACATTCCTGGCGCTGTCAAGCTGGACTGGCACGTCGATGTCCAGGACCCGGTGACCAGGGATTTCGTCGACCGCGAAGGTTTTGAGCGTCTGATGAGCCGCTGGGGCATCCGCAACGATACCACGGTGGTGCTCTACGGCGATCGCAATAACTGGTACGCCTGCTACACGTTCTGGCTCTTCACGATGTATGGCCACCGACCAGTGAAGATCATGAACGGCGGACGGCAGAAATGGGAGGCCGAGGGGCGGCCGCTGACCCGAGAGGTGCCCCACTATGAGGCCAGCAGCTATCAGGCGCAGCCGGCGGATGAGTCGATTCGCGCCTTCCGCGAGGATGTCCTGGAGACGCTGCACAAGCCAGGATACGGCCTGGTTGATGTGCGCTCGCCGCAGGAATATAGCGGTGAATTGATCCATATGGTAAACTATCCCCAGGAAGGGGCCCAGCGTGGCGGACACATCCCAGGGGCGCGCAATATCCCCTGGTCGCTTGCCGCCAACCCTGATGGGACGTTCAAGTCTGTCGAGGAGCTGCGCAACATCTACGGCGAGCAGGGAATCACCCCCGACAAAGATGTGATCACCTACTGCCGCATTGGCGAGCGCTCGGCCCACACCTGGTTTGTGCTGACATATCTGCTGGGATACCCGCGCGTGCGCAACTATGATGGCTCCTGGACCGAGTGGGGCAACATGGTGCGCGCACCAATCGAGAAACCCTGACGAAACCTGAACTGACTTGCTCCCCGACCCCAGAGCAGAGCCTGGGAGAGCTGCGCCTGAGCGTCGAGGGGCAGCCACACGCCGAGATCGCCGTTGCCGAGGCGGTGAGGTGAGCAGCAGCGGCTGTAGATTGCAGATGGCTGTTCTGCTGTGCTGGACTCTGTCTTGCCCTGTCTCGCCTCCAACGGCGGCTCCTACGGAGGACTGCCTGTAATCCCTATGGATCGGCAAGAAGCAATCGAGTTTCTGCTCGACCACTACGAGAACCCGCGCAACTACGGCCCCCTCGACGGTGCCGATGTGAGCTTGAAGGGAGGTAATCCCGGTTGCGCAGACGTGATCACCATGTACGGCCGCTTCGATGAGGAGGGCCGTCTGCAGGAGGTACACTGGGAGGGCGAGGGCTGCACGATCAGCCGCGCCGCTGCCTCCTACGTCACCGAGCTGACGCGCGGGATGACCGCTGAGGAGATCGAGAACTTGAGTTTCGAGGACCTGATCGAGGATCTCGGACGTGAGGTGGTCATGACACGACCGACCTGCGCCACCCTGGCGCTGGGCACGCTCAAGCGCGGCGTACACGAGTATCGCATGCACAGACTGGCGCACGGCGACGCTCCTTCGGCCACCACGACCACGGCCAGCACGCCTGATCAGGGAGTGGGGGAGGCATAGCCAGCGCGCTCCTCACGCTCGCGGCGCCAGCTCGCCAGTAGATCCAGGGCGCGACGCAGCAGAGCCTGATGCTGGGCATCATTCAGCCAGCGACTCACCCCGGAGGGATGGGGCAGAGGCAGCCAGCGCGCGCCCTCCTGCTCGCGACATGTCCCGACGACTTCCTCGAGCCTGACCCTGCCCCAGAAGGCCTCAATCGCCATGGTCCCGACCAGCAAGATCATCTCCGGCCGCAGCAGGCGCAGCTCGGCCTCCAGATAGGGCCGACAGAGGGCCAGCTCCTGCGCTGAAGGACGTCGATCACCGTTGCCGCGAGGATTGGCGCCGGGATAGCAGCGCGTGAGGGAGCTGAGGTAGACGTGGCGATGCAGATAGCCCGCCGGAAAACCGGCCTGTTCCAGCCACTGCTGCAACACCCGCCCCCCCGGGCCGCCGAAAGGCACGCCCTTGAGCATGGAGCGCCTGCCTGGCGCCTGCCCGATCACCAGCAGGCGATCGCTGGCACGTCCGCTAACGATCGGCCGCGCCTCCTGCAGATAGCCCGTCTCCTGGCAGCGGCGGCAGGCACGAATGCTGGCCTGGAGCCTGGCCAGCTCCTCTTCGCCTCTCTGGAGACGCTCCTCTTCAGACCACATCGCGAGTCGGCTGCGCTGGCGGAAGGCTCGGCTGCTCATAGTCAGGAGCCAGATGACGATAGTGGCCACAGTAGTAGGCAAGCGGCCCCGGCTCGGCGAGGGCGTTCTGGCCGTTCTGAGCCGCTTGCCATTCGGAAGCTGCAGAGAGAGTGGTGAGCTGCTTGAACACTCCGTCGAGCAGCATCTGCCCGTCCGCTCCAAGCGCGACAACCTCCCCCACAAAGATCGCATGATCTCCTCCGGGATACTCGGCAACAATCCGTGCATCGACAAAACCCAGCGCCCCCTCCAGAATCGGTGAGCCTGTGGCCGCAACTCCGTAGCGCGCATGACAGAAGTACCTGTAGCGCTCCTCAGAGGAGGTGGCGAAACAACGCGCGAGATCTTCCTGCTGCTCACTCAGGATGTTGACGGCAAAGGCCCCGCTCTCACGCATCGTCAGCAGGGTGTTGCTCCTCAGATCGATGCAGACCAGCACCAGTGGAGGGTCAAGAGAGACAGAAGAGAAGGCGTTGACCGTCAGCCCTGCGACCCCGGCGCTCCCCCGGGCAGTCACAATCGTTACCCCCGTCGCAAAGTGTCCCATCACCTGCCGGAAGAATTCTCTGTCGATAGACATGAATGCATAAATCCTTCAAATCTGATGATCAAGCAAATCCTGTTCCGCGAGGTACTTGCTTCAGCCCCTGATCTAGTATGGTCCCTGCTGCTGGCCGCTGACACTGACCTTTAGGACAGAATCCCTACCAGAATCGTAGCATAGCGCCGCCAGAGCCGCCACCTTCTTCGAGTGGGCAAGCTACAAGCGATTGACAGTTGGCGCTCTCGAGCATATAGTTAAGGCTGGCAAGGCTATGTATCTCGTTTTGCAGGCGTACCGATCGTGAAAGCAGATCCCAGGACGACTCTTCCAGCCCCCGTGACTGAGCAGCGAGCGCCGACGAGCGCGCACAGGCTGCCCGCCGTAGCGTTGCTACCGGCCCTGGGCGCCCTGCTGCTCGCGGTGCTCCTGCTGGGCATCAGCGCTGGCTCGACGGCCATTCCCTTTCCAATCGTCCTGCAGGTGGTGCTGAATGGGAGCGGTCTCGTTCATTTCAGAGAGAGCTGGGACCCGGCCTTCGATGTGATCATCTGGAACCTGCGCCTGCCGGAGGTCATCGGCGCCGCCGCTGTGGGTGCGGCGCTGGCTGTGGCCGGGGTGCTCTTCCAGGGCATGCTCCGTAATCCGCTGGCCGATCCCTTTCTCATGGGAACCTCCTCCGGTGCGGCTCTGGGGGCGGTCATCGCCTTTGTCCTGCCGCTTGATACGGTCTATGGTCCGCTCTTCACCCTGACCCACCTGCTGGCCTTCAGCGGCGCTCTGCTGACCGTGCTGCTGGTCTACAGCATCGCCCGTGTGGGCGGCCAGGCCCCGGTCGTGACCCTGCTGCTGGCCGGTGTGGTGGTCAACGCGCTGCTGGTCGCTGTTCAGACCTTGCTCCTGACCCTCAGTCCGCAGGCGCAATTCAATCTGCAGGCGCTCTTCAACTGGCTTTCGGGGGGCATCAGCGTCAATAGCTGGCTCCCCGTCATCGTTGTGGGCGCTCTGACACTTGGCGGCGTGGGAGGGGCGCTGCTCTTCGCTCATGCCCTGGATGTCTTCGCTCTGGGCGAGGAAGGTGCGGCCTACCTGGGGCTGCGCGTTGAGGCCTATAAGTTTCTGATCATTATCGTGGCGTCTCTGCTGACCGCGGCAGCCGTCTCGATCAGCGGGTTGATCGGCTTTGTCGGGCTGGTCACGCCACACATCCTGCGGCTGCTGCTGGGACCGCGCCACCGGCCTTTAATCGCCGCCTCGGCTCTGGCGGGCGCGGCGTTTCTCACGCTGGCCGATTTGCTGGCTCGCACGGTGATCGCGCCAGCCGTTCTACCGGTGGGGGTCTTCACCGCGCTGGTGGGGGCTCCTTTCTTTCTCTATCTGCTCAGGAGAAGCAAGCGAGAGTACCGGTGGTGAAGGAGCAAGCAGTGCAGCCTGTTCTGCTGGACGTGCGCAACGTGACCTTCGGCTATAGCAGACAGCCCGTGTTCTACGATGTCTCTCTTCAGGTGCGCAGTGGCGAAATGCTCGGCCTGCTGGGGCCGAACGGCTCAGGCAAAACGACGCTGCTACGCCTGCTCAGTGGCGTGCTTCTGCCCGACGAGGGCTACGTGCTCCTGCGGGGGGGCGACCTGCGCCGCTGGCCGCGTCGGGCGATCGCTCGCAGCGTCGCTGTGGTACCGCAGGAGCTCCATCTGCCGTTCGACTTTACGGTTGAGCAGCTTGTCGGCCTGGGACGCACCCCCTTCATCAATCTGCTCGGCACCCAGAGCCGGCGCGATCGTCTCTTGATCCGCGAGGCCATGCGCGTCACAGGGATTGCGACGCTGGCCGGGCGCGCCTTCAACGAGCTGAGTGGTGGCGAGCGGCAGCGTGTGCTGGTGGCGATGGCCCTGGCTCAGGAGCCACAGCTCCTGCTGCTGGACGAGCCAACCGCCCATCTGGATATCAAGTATCAGATTGAGACCCTTGAGCTGCTGCAACTGCTCAACCGCGAGCACGGTCTGACAGTGATGGCTGCCATGCACGACCTGAACCTGGCGGCGCGCTATTTTCAGCGCCTGATCCTCTTTCAGCGCGGGATCGTCGCGGACGGAGCGCCCTCTGCGGTGCTGGAGGCTGGCTTGCTGAGCCGGGTCTACGGGGTGCAGGTTCAGGTTGGCATCGTACGCGGGAGTGCTCACTTCAGTGTGGTACCGCCAGGCAGCCCTCAGAGCATGAGCGGGAATGGTGGCACAGGCGAAGGGACTGCGCGCGTGCTGGTGATGGCCGGGGGTGGCTCCGGTGAGCGCGTGATGCGCGCCCTGGCCGACGCCGGTGTCCCCTTCATCGCCGGCGTGCTCAATCTCGGCGACAGCGACCATTCCCTGGCGCTGCGCCTGGCCGCGCGCGTGCTGACCGAGCAGCCCTACGCCCCGATTTCGGCGGCTGCCCTGGAGGAGCTGCGCAGCGTCCTGCAACGGGTCGAGCTGGTGATCATCTGCCCGATGTACATCGGTCCTGGCAATATCGTTCTGCTGCGTGAGGCAGCCGTTGCGGCGGAGCAGGGACGCCGCGTGCTCCTCCTTCTCCCTGTCGAAAGCGGGGACTCATCTCCAACCGCGGAGACAGAGGACAAGGAGGCACTGCTGGCCCGCACGGGCATCGCCTCCCGCGACTATACCGGCGGAGAGGCCAGCCGGCTGGTGGCTCGCCTTTTACAGGCGGGCGCCGAGGTGATCGCGAGACCTGGCGCGGCGCTGGAGGCCTGCAGTGTCTGAAAGCCGACTTCTCCTACGAGTGCTCGTCAGAAGACCTCAGGCCTGAGCCAGGAGATGCAGGGCCGTGCTTGCATTGACAACGGCGGTGTGTTGTGCTACGCTTCCGCTGTGCGTAAGACAGTGGAATACCGCATCTACCCGACAAAGAAACAAGACAGGCTGCTGTCGAAGGCGCTGGCTGCCTGCCGGTGGCGCTCCCACCATCTGCTCCAGCAGCGCGAAGAGACCGGTGAGCAGATCGGAACAGGTTTGACGCTCGACCAGCAGCAGGCGACCCTCCCTCTCCTCGAGCAAGCGCACCCCTCCATCGCAACAGGTCTCTTCGCAGGTATTGCCACAGGTAGGGGTGGGTGCGGAGCTGGCCTCAAGGCCTCCTTCCGCCGACAGCAGGGAGGGGAGCGGCCTGGATCATCCCGTTTCGGCGAGGCTTCCTACAACAGACAGCCAGCAACAGCGTGCAACAGTGCGCGTTGGGAGCCCCTGAGCGGCGTCAGGGGAGTAGCCACGGGCAGAACAATGCCTGGTATAATGTGACATAGTGTAGCAAGGCAGGCCTTATTCTCCATGAAAAACCGAGACACCTTCAGGAGGCAGGGTAGACGGCATGGGCGGTGACGAGCAGACAACAGTGACGCTGCGCTTACCATCGACGTTAAGCGCCTGTAATGGTGGAAAAAGTCACATTGTCGTGCGGGCCCGAACAGTGCGTGAGCTGCTGGCGGTCCTTGAGGCTCAGTATCCCCGGGTCTGGCAATGCCTCTGCGACGAGCAGGGCTACGTGCGCGCACAGATTCAGCTGTTCGTCAACAACAAGCTGATCACTGGTCCCCATGACCTGCAGACCTCCCTGAAGCCCGGCGAGGAGGTCATCGTGCTCCCTTCTGTGGGCAGCACCTGAGCGATATGAGGACTCGCATGGGCGAACCAATCCTGAGCATAGCCATCTTATCGATAGGCTTGCAAATGTGAAGCCGATCCGCCATAATAGGGAGGCAAATTATGTAGAGGAGGTGCCGTGCGGTATGCTGGCGCAGGTTCGGAGTTGTGCCATTGTGGGGCTGGAAGGCGCCTTGATCGAGGTGGAGGTGGATATCGCAAATGGGCTGGCGAACTTCACCATTGTCGGTCTGGGTGATACGGCTGTGCAGGAGGCGCGTGAGCGTGTGCGCGCAGCCATTAAGAACAGTGGCGCGGCGTTCCCATCCAGACGCATTACGGTCAATCTTGCTCCTGCTGACCTTCGCAAAGAGGGTCCGGTCTATGATCTTCCCATCGCTATCGGTATCTTGCTGGCCTCAGAACAGCTTCACCCCAGTGAGCCACTCAGCGAGTATCTCTTTCTCGGCGAGCTTTCGCTGGATGGCAGCGTCCGCCACACGGATGGCGTTCTGCCAATGGTCGCTCTGGCGCGGGAGCACGCGATCAAAGCGGTCTTCGTGCCAGCGGTGGATGCCCGGGAGGCCGCCCTGGTTCAGGATGTGCCTATCTACGCGGTCGAGACGCTTCGTCAGTTGATGGACCACTTCAACGAGACAGCGAGACTGCAGCCCTACCCACCTGATCAGACGCTGCTGACTGCTGTGGGGCGCTGCTCCTACACGCATGATATTGCAGCGGTCCGCGGCCAGGACCACGTTAAACGGGCGCTGATGGTGGCGGCCAGCGGTGGTCATAATATTCTGATGAGTGGCCCTCCAGGCTCTGGTAAGACGCTGCTGGCGCGCGCGGTTCCCTCCATCCTGCCACCGCTGACAATCGAGGAGGCCCTGGATGTGACGCGCATCTACAGCGTCGGGGGCCTGCTGCCGCCGGATGTACCGCTGATCCTGCAGCGACCTTTTCGCGCTCCCCATCACACGATCAGCCACGCTGGCCTGGTCGGGGGCGGGCGGCTGCCCAGGCCGGGTGAGATCAGTCTGGCACACCGCGGTGTGCTTTTTCTCGACGAGCTGCCCGAATTCGGGCAGAACGTGCTGGAGGTCCTGCGCCAGCCGCTGGAGGATAAGGTCGTGACCATCTCGCGCGCTCAGGGCGCAGTCACGTTCCCGGCCAATTTTATGCTTATCGCTGCGATGAACCCCTGCCCCTGCGGCTACTATGACGATCGGGTCCGCGAGTGCACCTGCTCGTCGAGTGCGATCCAGCGCTACCAGAAGCGCATCAGTGGTCCCTTGCTCGACCGCATCGACATCCACGTTGAGGTGCCGCGCATCGACTACGAGAAGCTGGCCGGTACTCCTGCCTGTGTAAGCGCCGCCACCATTCGCGCTCGCGTGCAGGAGGCGCGCGCACGCCAGATGCGACGCTTCCAGGGCACGAACCTGACCTGCAACGCAGAGATGGGTCCCTCTGAGGTGCACACGTACTGCTCCGTCGACGAGGCCGGGGAGCGCCTGCTGAAGATCGCTATGCAGCAACTCTCACTCTCGGCACGTGCCTTCCACCGCTTGCTCAAGCTGGCTCGTACGATCGCCGATCTTGCTGACTCCGATACGATCCTCTCTGCTCATATCGCTGAGGCCGTGCAGTACCGCCCCAGGCGTGGCTCTTAGGCAGGTCGGTCCGGCTCTTCTCTCCAGATCAGGCCGAAATGGAGGAATGCACCAGCGGCTGCTGCGCCGTGCGCTGTGAAGCACGCTCCACCTGCTCACGCTCACGGCGCAGCAGCCGCTCAGCTCTAGCCCGGGCCGCCAGTTGTAGAATATAGGCGGAAATGAGTGTGGCTGCATGAGGCACCTGGCCAAAGCCTGGAAAATCATTAATGTCGACAATCACTGGTCCGGTTGCCGCCTCTACCACATCAAGCCCGTAGATCTCCAGATGAAAGATCCGGCCGACCTCCAGCGCCAGATGGCGCAACATTGGCGTCACCGGGATGCGTCGCTTCTCCACGGCCACCTCTGGATGCAATGGTGAACGCTTGGCCACGGCATAGACCTGCGTGCCAATCACGTAGAGTTTGATATCGTATCCTCGATTCTCAACGTACTGCTGTGCGAGCAGAAAACTCGTATGTGCCTCGGCCAGCTCGAACCTGGCAAGATCAGCGGGCGCCTCGAGTCGGTAGACCCCGCGGCAGGAACTGCCATTGGTCGGTTTCACCACCAGCGGGTAGATCTCTGCCGGGATCTGCTGGAGCAAGGCCGGGTGGGCCACAAAGTAGGTCAGCGGGGTGGGGAGACCACATGTGCTGGCATAGGAGGCTGCGATGGCTTTATCACGCACCAGCCGGATCGCCCGGGGATCGTTAATCGCTGGAACGCCGGCCGCTTGAGCAGCCTCTAATAAACTCAGCCCTGGTCCGCCGGAGACCGTCTTTAAGATACAGGCGTCATAGCGCTCTCCGACGAGATGCGATAGGCATGTGACAGTCGTCTGTGGCTCCAGACGATCGACGACATGCCCCCACTGCATCAGCCGCTCGGCAACCGCTCCGGGCATCTCATCGTTCTTGTAAACCTCCTCCAGAATGAAACAGAAACGCATCTCGTTCTCTCCCCGGAAAGCCGGCTGCGCCGCAAGAGGTGAGATGTCTCTCCAGTCAGAGCCTCTCTCCTCGTTCGGACGCGCGCTCTCTCAGGCCAGTGTAGCACCTGCATGGCTGCTCATGTGACTCGCCCACGTCACTCTACCGTGCAAGGTTAAGGTAACATTAAATCGAAGTTAATAGAACTATAACATATCTCCTTCATAAGAGGAAGTATTTTCCTCACAGAATTGAGCGACTCTTAGACCATATTGCCTGCATTAATCTTCTTTGATAGACTGACCTGGATAGCCATCTATGCTCTATATATCTGGCCGGCTCTTTCTATATAATTCAGAGCACAGCAATAGAAATATAGTTCAGCTTACACTGGATAGATTACACTATTGATGCTATACTGATGTCTATCAGACGTAGCGCCAGGCCCACGTCCACCGTGAGAGGAGGGTGATGGCTCCGTAGAGAGCGGTTCCAGTGTCTTCTGGGGAGGGAAAACGGTGCGCTTCCTGTTCAACTTTCTCTATCGCCATCTCAAGGGGTATCGCTTGTTAGTGGTACTGGCCATTCTGCTTACCATCGCCCAGGTCGGCTGCGATCTGGTTGCCGCCATGCCCTTGAAATTCATCATATAGGCGCAGGAGACCCCCGCCTTCAGGCGTGGGGAGGAATGCGCCCCCTCCTTTCTGTGCTTGACCATCGCCTGACATATATGATATGCTATGTGCATGGATAGGACGATCGTCGTACAACTCAACCCGACA
>JBHOQN010000058.1:0-34606 GCA_042408965.1 Ktedonobacteraceae bacterium | reverse complement strand
TCATGAGTGCACTAACGTACAAATCGAATCGGAATGTGTACTACTCGTGCAAGTATCATGTGGTCTGGTGTCCAAAGTATCGGCGCAAGGTGCTCACAGAAGGGATTGCAGAACGCTTAAAGCAGATCATCTCTGAGGTCTGTCAGGAGCATCGATCCGATCTGTTGAGCAGAGCAATCATGCCGGACCATGTGCATCTGCTGGTCGCGTGCGATCCGCAGTTCGGCATTCATCGGCTGGTACGTCTCATGAAAGGTCGTTTCTCGCGGTTGCTCCGACAGGAGTTTCCGGTGCTCAAGCGCAAGCTCCCGACACGGTGGACCAACTCGTATGGTTGTTCGACGGTCGGGGGCGCTCCGCTCTCGGTCATGAAGCACTACATCGAGCATCAAAAGCATGTCTAGCCTGAAAGCCTACAAATATCGCTTGTATCCCACAAAAAAGCAAGCGATCAGATTGCAAGAGGTGCTTGACCGTTGCAGGGAGCTTTACCATGCTGCTCTCCAAGAGCGCAAAGACGCTTACCGCATGGCACATCTGAGCATCGGGTACAATCAGCAGGCCGCGCAACTCCCTGAGATCAAAGAGATCAGGCCAGAATATGCTGACATCCATTCCCAGGTGCTTCAAGATGTGCTCAGGCGGGTAGACAAAGCCTACAAAGCCTTTTTTCGGCGCATCAAGCAGGGAGAGAAAGCAGGCTAGCCGCGCTTTCAGGGCTATGGCCGCTATGACTCCTTCACCTTTCCGCAATCAGGCTGTTCTCTGACAGCCGACCATCGGGTGTGCCTCTCCACAATCGGCACCATGAAGGTCAAGATGCACCGGGCGCTTGAGGGGATGATGAAAACCTGTACCGTCAAGCGGGAGGGAATGCACTGGTTCGTCATTTTCAGCTGTGAGATCGAACAAGAACTCGTCTATCATCCCTCAGGAGAGGCAATCGGGATAGACCTGGGCCTGTTGCACTTTGCGACCCTCTCTGATGGCTCAACCATCGAGAACCCGCGTCATCTGCGGAAAGCTGAACAGAAGCTCAAAAAGCTACAAGAGGCGTTGTCTCGCAAAAAGCGGGGATCGAAACGCCGGAGAAAGGCCGCGCAACTGGTCGGCAAGAACCACCGGCATATTCGCAATCAGCGAAAAGACTTTCACCACAAAGCAGCTCGCAAGCTAGTCAACGGCTACGGGGTGATCGTGTTTGAGAAGCTGCACCCCGCGAATATGAGCAAACGCCCGAAGCCGAAACAGGACGAAGAAACGGGGCAATACTTGCCCAACGGTGCCAGTGCCAAAGCTGGTCTGAATACATCCATTGTAGATGCTGGTTGGGGTCAGTTCCAACCGATCGTCACGAACAAGGCAGCATGGGCCGGTTCGCGGGTGCTGTTGGTCTCCCCGAAATACACCAGCCAGATGTGTAGCGGCTGTGGGTCCATCGCCAAGAAAGAGCTATCCGAACGCTGGCATGAGTGTTCCTGTGGCTGTTCTCTGGACCGTGACCACAATGCCGCGATCAACATCCAACGAGCAGGATTGCTCCTGCTTGCAAAAGAGTTCCAGGCTCGGACGGAGCCTTCAGAGGACGCGCCTCTGAGAAGCCCCCGGCTTTAGCCGTGGGGAGTCGTCACGGATAGGAAGCAGGCATTGTTGAGCCAGATGCGAGCGATTACCATCTCGCGCGAGTATGGCAGCGGAGGAGGTGAGATCGCCAGGCGCCTGGCGGCGCGTCTGGGCTGGCATCTAGTGGATCACGAAGTCGTTGAGCAGGTAGCGCGCGAGCTAGGGGTGAGCGAAGAGGAGGCCGAGGCGCGCGATGAGCATGTTGAGGGCCTGATCTCGCGCATCCTGACCAGCATGCAGGGCATCGCCCCGGCGCTCTATCCGGCCATCTATGACGAGAGCGTGCCGGTGGCGCTCTTTACCAATCCCGAGGAGTATCGTACTGCGCTCAACCGTGTCATTGAAGGAGTCGTTGCCCTGGGCCATGTGGTGATTGTCGGCCGCGGCGCTCAGGTGGTGCTGGCCTCACGGCGAGATGTGCTGCATGTGCGTATCGTAGCAGCGCTGGAGAAGCGTATTCCCTACGTCATGCGGCGCGAGGGTCTCGATGAGAGCGCAGCCCGCTCACGTATCCAGAAGAAGGACCACGATCGCGAGCGCTATCTGCAGACCGAGTATCATCATCATCCTGCTGATCCCCATCTGTACGATCTGGTGGTCAGCACCGATGTCCTCGATCTTGATAGCGCAGTTGATCTCATCCTGCTGGCACTGGAGCGCAAGGCGCAACGGCTCACCGTGCCGGAGCAGGAGCTTGGACCCGGCGCCGGCCTGGCCCCCTACGCCGGACGTCCCGCGGACTTTCGTCCCTACGAGCAGGCCTCAGATCCCTCGTAAGGCTGGCGGGAGCAGCGCTGGCCGTGGCACTGTGGTTCGCAGCTGGCCAGGCGGGCTGGCCCGGATAGCGTTGCTCTCTCCCGTAGCCAGCGCCTTGACAGGCGCTGGTGCTCCGGCAAGCAGTGCGGTTGAAAGCGTGAACACGAAGGAAGGTGAGCGAGAGCACTATGGCACAGAGTGAAACGCTGCAACAGCAGCAAGTGAAGCGAGAGCGTCGTCCTGTCAGCCCCCACTATAAATGGATTGCCCTCTCCAACACCACCCTGGGTGTATTGATGTCTACCAGGAAAAAGCCGACTACACTATTGATGAGATGCTGAAAGCATGGGATCAGTACGAGGCTACCAAAAGTGAGATCTGGTTACAGCTCTACTGTGAGTTTGAAGCCAGAGCTACCCTCTATCTGATGTTGGTAGAGGAAGCGCGGGCGTTTGCTTAACCAGCAGGGAGATACGAAAGCGGATACAGGTTGGGCTTGTATCCGCTTTTTTCTTGAGAATACACCGACCTGTAGGGACTCTCTTATTTGGTGGATATATTTCCCTGGATTGCCTGGAGAAAATCTCCCGCGTTGCGCATACACGACGGGGAGCTATTCTTTTTTCCCCGCTTCGATCAAACGCTTTGTCCCGGCGGCGCTCTCCGTTGTGCAGAAAGGTTCTCGGACATACCATTCATAGCGGATGGCACGCATCAACAGTGCGTTATCCAGTTCTGCTGAACCTGGCGGGAACCGCTGGTGATCCTCAAAGAAACTTGATTGGACCTCTGTTACCTGGAGTGGTTCAACCTTCCAGTTGAAGCAACTCAGTTCGCGACAATCGAGTTTCCCCGCTTCACGTGTGGGCGAGTATCCGCGCGAGCCTTGTTCAAAGAAGCTGGAAATTTCTTCCAGGGAAGCAAGAATCGAGTTCTCTGGCAGGTGTGAGGCGGCATGAGCCTCTACGCTCACATACGTCTTTCCATCATCGCTTGTCATGTGAATAACAAAGGCATCATCGCTTTCTGCAACCTGGAAGTGCGCGTGATGGTGGATTCCAGGAAACAGCCTTCCGCCTACGAGGATATTGAAGCGCGAAGAGGAATCGCGTCTCGGAATATAGACTCCTTCCCGGCAGGTGCCATGTTCCTCCCATTCTACGGCAATACGGTGCGCTGCATTCTCAGATCGGAAGCCGAGCCGGGCTGGTACAATACCAGGCCGAAGCTGTTTGAGGCGAATAAGACAGATGCCGGCTATGCCCATTCCACGAACGAGCTTCGGACGAAACGGGTCTGGCAAAAGCTTCTGGAGGCAGGAGGGATCAAAACGATAATTGACGAGGAGACGTCGATCAATCGTGCTCTGAAGGGTAGGAATATACACAGTATGCCTCACTTTTCTGAAGCGAAAGCCAGGTAAAGACACGCATTACAACTTTTTCATCCTGCCCATCAGATTATAGCAATGAGCTGATAAAAGTGCCAGCTGGATGCTCTGGAGGGCTCCTCTCACTGATGGAGGGGGCAGGAATCCATCGACCACGAAAGACTGTCTGCAACGTCCCGCTTCCTCTATTCGTATTCCTTGTAGACAAGAAAATGCACACGTCGAAGCATACACCATGCTTAGAATACAGGATTATCGTTAATAGTTTCAGTAACTTGCTATGCACCTAAAGTGGTTTATAGCATGAAAGAGATAGAAAAATGTCAGAAAACAGGGGCTGTTTGTTCAATAGCTTATTGTTCCTCGTAATAGTGTTTATACCTCTAGTCGGCCACGTAATAGAAACGGTCATGGTCCTGCAAGACGACCACTCGGCGTTAGGAGCGCTGGGCTGGTTACTGGTAATCTGGCTCATCCCATTCGTTGGCCCGCTGCTCTACCTGCTCTTCGGACAACGCCGCACGCGTGTCTACTTTGGGCAGGCCAGCTACCCGCAGTATCCCTATCAGCAGAGTCGTACATACTAAGATGGAGTGAAGAGGAGCGGATACAGGCCCGGTCTGTATCCGCTCTTTTCTTTTTCCTTTTTTTGTTGGCTTCGAGGGCATTTCCTATTGACCTCGTGAGAAACAACGAAACCTCTTCCAGAGCAGACGCAAAACAATGCTGAAGACAGTCCTTGCGATGACGGGGACGCTCTTTCCCTCGTACAAGTTCCTCTCGCAGATGCGTCAGATGCTTTTTGTGTAGACATTGATAACACAATCGCGGAACCACGCTGGTATGATGACGACATGCAAGTCTGCAAGCAGCAATACATTAACGCAGGACTTGTCACGGCTGAAGAAGTTGCAGCCATTGAACGTCATCAGCGCCTTTTCTTACTGTCTCGTGTCTTGATCACCCATGTTCCGTTACCGGGAGCAGTAGAGACGCTGACGTAGCTTCACGCATGCGATGCTCGTTTTATTTTGTAAATATTGTATAAAATGTAATACACACATTTTATACAATATTTACAAAGTTTTTCTGCGCAGCGAAGCCACACGAACTCTTGTTACAAAAGGGTGCAATACTCAGTGTCAAACTGTTCCCAAAAAAGATCGGAACAAGGGTCGATTTTGCCCTCCTTTACGGATAGAATTATAGTAGAGAAACGTTATAAGGCTACGAATAACCCCGATGGGAGAGAGAAAAGGAGCCGGCAGATGATTAACCTGAGCATTGCGCATCGGCGACTGCGCCAACAGTCGATTACATCGCGGCTCAGAAAGCCCCGCCCTTTGAAGGCGGGGATGAATGAGCATTCCTTTGCGGGGGTTCCTGGTGGGGATGATAGTCAGGGTCATCCCATGCCAAGAAGGTATCAATAGCCCGTCTCACCAGTTCGGCAACGGATAATCCCTCTTGCTTTGAACGGGCTTTCAACCGCTCTACCTGCTTTTCTGTGAGGTAGAGATTGGTACGTTTCATCTCATTTCCCTGCTTGCTATACATCGTTTATTGTGGTATACTGAGTATACCAGACAGAAGGAAGTTGAGCCAAGGGCATGTTGATCTACGAGTACAAGTTGGCAGGCAACAAAGCGCAATACGCCGCTATCGAGGAAGCGATAGGGGTGACACAGTTCATCCGTAACAAAGCTTTGCGCCTGTGGGTTGATACTCGTAGTACCACCCGAAATGATCTGCAATGCTATTGTGCTCAACTGGCAAAAGACTACGACTGCGCCGCCCGTCTCAACTCCCAGGCCCGTCAAGCGGCTGCTGACCGTGCATGGAGTGCCATCTCCCGCTTCTATGAGAATTGCAAGAACAAGAAGCCCGGTAAGAAAGGCTATCCGCGCTTTCAGCAGAATAATCGTTCTGTGGAGTACAAAACCACCGGATGGAGACTCGAGCCGGATGGCAAGCACATCACCTTCACCGATGACTGTGGCATCGCCACCTTGCGACTGGTCGGCAACAAAAAGCAGGCGATAGCAACCTTCCCGCCACGTTTGATCAAACGGGTACGTCTTGTCCGGCGGGCGGATGGCTACTATTGTCAGTTCTGCGTGCACGCAGAACGACGGGTAGAACATGTCAGCACGGGCAAGCACGTGGGGATTGATCTCGGGCTCAAAGCCTTTCTCACTACATCAGACGGGGCAACCGTTGAGAACCCCCATCATCTCCGCAAAGCCGAGAAGCGGTTAAAACGGTTGCATCGCCGGTTGTCCCGTACGCAGAAGAAAAGCAAGAACCGTGCCAAAGCACGCCAACGCGTAGCCAAAGGGTATCTGAAAGTATCGAGGCAGCGTGAAGATTTTGCCCGCAAAACGGCAAACACGCTCGTGAAATCGAGCGATTTCATTGCCTACGAAGACTTGAAGATCGCCAACCTCGTCAAGAATAGGAAGCTGGCAAAGAGCATCGGTGATGCATCGTGGGGCCGCTTCCTATCGTGGCTCACCTACTATGGGCATGCCCATAATATCCCGGTCATAGCGGTAGAGCCTGCTTGGACGTCTCAGGATTGTTCAGCATGTGACAGCAGAGTCAAGAAAAGCCTCTCTGTCAGAACACATATCTGCCCTGGTTGTGGGCTCGTACTCGATAGGGATCACAATGCAGCCATCAACATTCTCGCAAAGGCACTAGAACTTTTCCGTACCGATGGGCAATCGGAAACGGGTACCTCGAAGAAGGTACGCAACGCTTCTGGACAGACACCCGCTACCCGTCTCTCTCCTAGGAGGAAGATGGGCAAGGTGGCTGGATGAAAGAAGAACCTCCCGCATTCTATGCGGGAGAGTGTCAGAAGATATCACCTGGCGCAGATAGCGTCAACACGCCTCCTCTCATTGCCCTTCAGGGATGGCGCCCTGGGCTCGCACAGAGCGGCTGGGCTGCGGAAGCAGCTTGGCTTCAGAGTGCCGGCGAACGGCTATTGCGCACACCGCTCCTGTACTCGCGCATCACCAGCTCGTTCAGCTCCTCAAGCGAGGTCTCACTGGTTGGTTTATCAAAGGCGATCACACCATGCTGCAACAGATTCACACGATCGCAGATCTCCAGCACCTGAGCATAATTGTGAGCAATCATAATGATCGAGACCTCGCCCTCACTCTTCAGTGTGCGAATCAGCCCCAGAATCAGCGAGCCTTCCTTCGCCCCCATGGCAGCCAGCGGCTCGTCCAGCAGGAGGATGCGCGCTCGCGAGTAGACGGCTCGCGCAATGGCAATCGACTGCCGCTGGCCGCCGGAAAGTCTGGCAACTTCGGTATCGACAGATGGGATATTGACCCCCATACGCGCCAGATAGTCACGGGCCTGCTGGCGCATTCGACGGTTATTGAGGAAGGGCAAGGGAAAGTAGAGTGACTCACGCTTGAGAAACATGTTGTGATAGACGCTCAGCTCGTTCACAAGAGCCAGGTCCTGATAGACCGTCTCGATGCCCAGCGAGCGGGCATGCATCACTGAGCGGAGTCGGACCTCCCGCCCATCGATGAAGATCCGTCCCTCGTCCGGCTGCAGAAAGCCCGTCAGGATCTTGATCAGCGTCGACTTCCCGGCTCCATTATCTCCCACCAGGCCCAGCACCTCGCCGCGCCTCAAGTGCATGCTCACCCCGTTCAGCGCGCTCACTGCGCCGAAGCGCTTGACCACTCCCTCTGTGCGGATCACCTCCGCCGTTGTGGCTTCGCTCATTGACGACCTGCCTCTCTCCAGATACGCAGACGGACGTTCAGAATCATGGCCACGAGAATGGCTGCTCCGAGGATGATATCAAAGGTAAACGCGCTCACGCCCAGCAGGGTAAAACCATCTTTGAGGATGGAGAGCACCAGCGTCCCCAGAAAAGCGCCTACGATCGTTCCCAGGCCACCCGTCAGAGCTGTGCCACCAATGACCGCTCCCGCGACGGCCATGAACATGATATCTGTGCCGCCCGCCAGCGGGTCGATGGAGGTAATGCGAAAGGCCTCCAGCGTGCCGGCCAGGCCTCCCAGCACACTGCAAAGGATAAAATTGCCTACCTTGATCCTGGCCACGTTTACACCGACCTCGCTCGACCCCAGCAGGTTGCCGCCAGTGGCGACGGTGTGTAGTCCCCAGCGCGTCCAGGAGAGGACAATCTGCATGACGACAACAATAATGATCGCCCAGACAATTTCTGCGTAGGCTCCCTGCCCCAGGACCACATTGAGGACGCCCTCGGAGGGGGTCAGTACGGGAAATCCCTGGGAGATCGTCAGCGTCAGCCCATTGATGAGAAAAAGCGTGCCCAGGGTGGTGATGAAGGAGGGCACCTTCAACAGTACGGTGATCAGCCCGTTGAAGAGACCCACCAGCCCGGAGACAATCAGGCCCAGAATCAGTCCGACCAGCAAGGGCAGCCCGGCCTGGTTGGCAAAGTACATGATAAAGGGGGCCAGCGCGTAGACCTGACCCACAGAGAGATCGATTTCGCCACAGATCAGGAGCATGACTTCACCGGCCGCGATGATGGCTGTCGCTGCTACAAACTGGGAGAGTGTCCTGATGTTCTGCGCTGAAAGGAACGCCTGATTGGAGAACTGGAAGTAGATGACCAGCGCAACGGCGATCACCGCGACGCTGGCCTCGCGCTGCCTGAGAAACAGACGGGCCAGGATGGTCCAGACAGCGGGTCGCTCTGGCGCAGGCTGTGGCTGCGTCTCTGGAGGCGGCGCGGAAAGAACCTGTTCGGCCATCTCAGTACTCCTTGCTCGTGACCTTCTTCCATGCAGATAGCTCGAGAGCGCGCACTTCCTCTGACCTCACCCTCAGCGACTCAGCTCAGGGCTGTCTGTCTGAAGGAAGGGTACCATCTTCATCAGATCATAGTATGTCTCATAGGACGCAAATCTGTAAGGCCTCTGCGCAGCGTATGCACTCATGCTCCCGCAGAGGACACTTACAGATCCGCTTGCCTGCATCAAATCACCTGGCCGTGTGCTGGAAGCACACAGCCGGCTCTTACGAGCGCGGCACGACCTGCTCTTTGGTCGAACTGCCCTCAAAGCGTGTCTGTGTGCGCAGATAGGGTCCGACATTACTCTTGGTTACAAAGAGCAGGCCGGTATCCGTATCTGCAGGCTCCATCAGCCCGCCAGAGAGCAGATAGAGAAAGAGCTGCACTACCGGGTAGAAACCCTGCAGGTATGGCTGCTGATCGATGGTGAAGTCGAGATTCCCGGAGTTGATCTCCTGCAGCGTCTTGGTCAGGAGATCGTAGCCGCCAGCGTGCACTCCCTTGGAGGCCAGATTGTACTTCTCCATGATCTGGGCAACGCCCTGGGTGCTGCCAGCGTCGACAGCAAACATGCCCTTCAGATTGGTATGCCCCAGATAGTAGGCCTCGATGCGTGAGAGCTCTTCTTCGACCTGCGCGCCAGTTGCGACCTCCACGAAGTTGATTGGCGCTTTTGAATCTAGAATGGCCTGCTTCGCGCCATCGATCCGCGGCTGGATATTGAGCGAGCCAGGGGTCGCGATGAAGCCCACAACGTCGCCGCTTCCAACCAGGGAGACGATGCGCTGCCCCATCCGATAGCCCGATTGGTAGAGGTCCTGACCAATGTAGGCCATGCGCGCATTCTTGCTGTTCGCCGGGGCATCAGCGTTGTAGGCCACGACGGGAATACCTGCATCCAGAGCACGATTGACTGGATCATTGAAGGCGGTGGGATCGATGATTGCCACGGCAATGCCATCGGCTTTGGCTGCAATGGCTGCATTAAAGGCATCCACCATCTCAGTCACTACGCTGTTCGCCGAACCGGTCCATTGATAACTGCAGCCCAGCAGCGCACAGGCATCCTGAATGCCGTACTGGGTGGGAACGAAGAAAGGATTGGTGGTCACATGATTGACGAAGACGAAGTTCCATTTCGGATGGGAGGGGAAGTTGCCTTCCACACCTCCAGAGGAGCTGGTCGGGGAGGATTGACCACCACAGGCAGCCAGGGCCGCAGCCAGGGAAGTGGCGGCTCCGCCGGCGAGCGCCGTTTTGAGCAGGCTCCGTCGCCTGAGAGACAACCGCTCAAAATACGCGGAGAAGTTCGATTCTTCCACGGATTACCTCCAGTTCTTTACTATCGCCTGACATCGCGAAATGTATAAGGAGGTCAACGATTGAAAGAAAGCGCCGGTGCTTACGAGGAAGTCGGATCGGCTTCGGAAACACCTCCTTTCTCTCGCCGGCTGCCGCTGCGGTAGCCAAGTGCGTGATGCACGTCGTCGGTGGTCAGGAGGATCAATGAGCGCATGGCTTCCTCGGCGGCCTGAGCATCGCGTAACCGGATGGCTTCGGCAATGCGCTGATGAAAGGGCATGGCCTGGCGATTGGCTCCGGGAAGACGCGAGGTCACCACACGGCTCACTCGCAGCGGAGCTGCCAGCGTCGCGGTAATTTGTTGCAGGAGCTCGTTGTGCGCTCCTGCACAGATCGCTGTATGAAAGGCGAGATCAGCCGAGATGTATTGCTCAACATCATCTACGACCTCCTGCAACTGGCTACAGCAGCGCTCGATTGTCTCTACCTCCTCGGCTGTGGCTCGCACGGCAGCCAGACGCGCGGTCATCGGCTCAAACATGAGTCGCACTTCACAGATGGCCTCCAGAAAGGCCTCGTCAGGCCCGACTTCATACTGCCAGGCCAGCACATCGGGATCGAGCAGGTTCCACTCCTCACGAGGACGCACCCTGGTTCCGGTCCGCGGACGCGCCTCGATCAGCCCCTTCTCCGCCAGTACTTTGAGGGCTTCACGTAACACTGGACGGCTGACATTGAGCTGGAGACTTAATTCAGGCTCGCTTAACAGGGCATCACCAGGCAGAAATTCATTGCGCATAATGCTTAAACCGATCTGATGCACTACCTGCTCGGAGAGATTCTGGCGTCTCAACGATCGAAAGGTTCTGGTCATGGCTCCCCAGTTTGTCATACAATATAACTGTATGATAATATGGATCGCGGCCTGTGTCAAGTCGCATCCCACCTGGGAACGGACCACTATCATGTCAGGAGAATCAGAGAGGTACGCTATGAAGATTGTGGACGTCAAAACTCATGTCATGGGGACAGCCTGGCGCAATCTGACCTTCGTGCGAGTCATCACCGATGAGGGCCTCGAAGGGGTCGGTGAAGTGCGTATGCTGAACCATACTGACGCCTTACTGGGATATCTGGCTGAAGCTGTGCCCAACCACGTCCTCGGCCATGATCCCTCGCAGATTGAAGATCTGGTGAGACGCATGTACCGCAATGATTATGCCCGGGCGGGCGAAATCGCTATGTCGGCGATTGCCACTCTGGAGATCGCCTGCTGGGACATCCTGGGGAAAGCCCTGGGTCGACCGGTCTATCAGCTGCTGGGTGGAGCGGTACGCGAGCGCATTAAGGCCTACGCTAACGGCTGGTACACGGTCGAGCGTACACCGGTGGAGTTCCATCAGGCAGCCCGACGAGTGGTGGAGCGGGGCTATCGGGCTCTTAAGCTCGATCCCTTCGGTGCGGGCTTCTATGAGCTGGATCATGCTGAGAAGCGTCAGGCTGTGGCTCTGGTGGAAGCGGTGCGGGATGCCATCGGTCCCGATGTCGAGCTGCTCATCGAGATGCACGGGCGCTTCAATCCGGCAACGGCTGTCGAGCTGGCACGCGAACTGGAGCCGTTCCACCCGTCCTGGATTGAGGAACCTGTTCCCCCAGAAAACCTGGCGGCTCTCAAGAAGGTCTCGCAACAGGTGCGGATTCCTGTCGCTACCGGCGAACGTCTGCATACACGCTATGACTACCGCCAGCTCTTTGAACTGCAGGCCGCTGATATCATCCAGCCAGACATCACCCACAGCGGGGGTCTGCTGGAGACGAAAAAGCTGGCCGCCTGGGCGGAGACCTACTATATGCTGGTAGCTCCCCATAACGTCGGGGGACCGGTCTCAACGGCCGCGGCCCTCCACCTGGCTGCCTCCACGCCCAACTTTAAGATCCAGGAGCACTTCAATGACTTCAATGAGGAGTGGGTCAAGCAGGCAGCACCCGGCAATCCAGAGGTGAGCGACGGCTACTTCTCTCTCCCTCAGGGACCTGGCCTGGGTGTCACGCTGGATGAAGGTTTTATCCAGGAGCACCCCCGGCAGCGTATTTTCTTCAATCTCTTCGTAGAGAACTGGCATCTGCGCCAGGCTGTGCAAGCGGCTCAATCTCCAGGTGATGAACAGTCTGCGGGTTGAGTGCTCTACCCGTTGTCTTGTCTACAGCTCCTGCAGCCCGCATGCAGCGCCTGATCTCTAGACCAACAATGGCAGCAGGGTGATTGCCAGGACCACGCCGGCGCCGGCCAGTGTACACAGGAGGGTTGAGAGGTCAGGGCCCCCACGCTCAACCTCCGGCAGCAGATGACCGGCGCCAATATAGAGCAGAAACCCTGTAAAAAAGCCGAGATAGCGGGGAACCAGGATGACTGGCATGGCAATCCAGGCGGTGACAGCGGCTCCGGCTACAGGTGTGCAGGCGAAGAGCAGTAACCAGAGCAGGGCCTGGCGATGGGTGTTTTGACTGTTGAGGAGCAAGGCAACGGCGTTGAGGCCTTCTACAAGGTTGTGCAGTACCAGTGCGGCGGCTACCAGCAGGCCAATCGCGAGATTGACCTGGAAGCTCACACCGATGGTGGCCCCCTCCACCAGGCGATGCAGCGAGAAGAGCAGCACTGAGACCACTCCCATCACTGGATGGGCGCCCGCATTGCGCCGCTTACCCCAGCGCAGCCAGAGCTGCGGCACCTGCTCAAGCACATGAAAGGTAAAAAAGCCTGCGGCCAGCGCTAGAAAGGCGGGAAAGCGCTCTGTTGGGAGTACCGTCAGGGCATCAAAGAGTCGCGGCAGCCACTCAAACGCCGCCAGCCCGATCAACGCTCCGGCGGTAAAGGCGATCACCAGATGAACATGGTCCCGCTGCCTCAGAGCCACGATACCACCAGCACAGGTCGAACAGAAGGCTACGAATGAGAACAGGAGCGCATTCATCGCGATACTTCCTCCGTCCATCTCGGCTCACAGCTCCCGACCAGCATGAGACGCTCCTCCCGACGCACTCTCCAGATCCTCCCGGCCCTGCCGGCGCCTCCACGATCAGGGAGATCCTCACGTTGCTACTCACAGTGATATCACATTTTTATCCAGCTATGCAATACATTTCTGATGATGTATCTCCCGTAAAACAGCTAGCTTGCTAAAAAGGTGAGGGCGGGAGGAGAGCGAGGAGAGAGGGAGAGATGGGGAGGTAGGCCTCTGGTCTGTTCAGATGGACAGCTAGCAGACAGGTGCGGAGCGGATGCAGCTCAGCCTGAGTCTGGCACGCAGTCGGCTCCTGGCGAACTTCATGAGAGGCCGTGTAGCGTAGCGGTGTCCGGTCATGCCTCCGCGCCTCCAGCGCCAGACTTCACACGGCATGGGGGGCACTCAGCAGGACCGTAATAGCCGCGGTCAGGGTCTGGAGCTTGAAGGGCTTCTCTACAACGATCGCCTGGGGCGCGATGCTCTTCGCGCGCTCGATCTCGCTTGCCGGGGCGGCGGTACAGAGGATGAGGGGCAGATTGCGAGTGTGAGCATGGGCCCGTAGACGGCGCAAGACCTCCGCTCCTGCGATATCAGGCATGTAGAGGTCGAGAATCAAGACATCAATGGGCAGCGAGATAGTCGAGAGAGCGAGTGTCGTTCCCCTGCCATCTGCGGGGAGTTCTCCCGCCTGCAGGGCCTGCAGGCATTCGCGCGGATGGCGATAGTGAATCACTCGATGGCCAGCAAAATCCAGAAACGTCGCACATAGCTTCGCTATGCGCGGATTATCTTCCAGCAGGCCAACCTGCGCCATAGTTCTACCTTCTGTGTGCGAGAGAGGTGGGTCAAACGCCCGCGTTGCACAGGGCAACCCTGGACAGTCCCCGTAAACCTCTTGATGGAATCCCCTGGTTTTAGCATGTCCCGTTCAAGATTGTAGTGTCTTTGATAGACATATGTCAAGATAGCCCCCACAAATTATCAGGGAGGCCTCCTCTCTCCTCTCCCACCGGGTCACAGACCAGTTCCGCACCAGACCGCATCTTCCCTCTCGACGTAGCTGCGGCCATGCTGTACAATCTAGAGCGTCTCGAAAACTCGCTGAAACGCTAATGAGAAACGAACGTATGAGCGACAATGACGTGGTAAAGCAATCTCCCATCAGCGTGGTACGCTTTGGTCTGGGAAAAGAAATACAGCTCTATCCAGATGAACTGGTCGTGGTCTCCCGTGAGGAGGCGGAGGAGACCCGCGTCGCATTGACGCAGATTCAACGGCTGATCCTAACGCCCGGCGACCCCAATCCCGCCCGTTTGATTCTGCTGGCCGACCTGGACGACGGCGCGACGATTGTTCTAGCTGAAGGCATGAGCAACGCACGCGATTTTCGTACCATGCTGCCCCTGATTCGCGAGCGGGCCCCCCACATCGAGTTCGATCCACCAGATATGGAGGAGCAACTGCGGCAGGCCCTTAATAACCGGCGCGCCTGGTCACTGACCTGTTATGGAGCGATCTTACTGGTCTGCATCATGCTCTACCTGCTCTACCTGCTCGTGGCCTATCTTGGCGCACACCACCCGTAAGCGTCAGGTGGCCGCTCCTGGCGGCGGTCTACCCACACTGGAAGCATCGGATCGGGAGCCATCGGCCTGCTGGGGAGATGGCGAAGCGCCCCCCTCCTGGGTCGCGTTGGCTCTGCTCAGCAGCCGTCGTCGGCCACGGCGATTGCGTCCGGCGAACCAGTAGAGCAGGGTAAAGAAGGCCACCAGCATCAGCAACGGCACCAGCGCTCCACCATTCCAGCCGCCACTGCTCCCTGGGAACTCATCGACATCATCAGCCGCTGCATAGAGCTGGGCGTAATCTGGTGCTCCCAGCGCCAGTGCATAGACCTGCCGTCCCCGAGGCAGTCCTCCGACCACGCCGCTCCAGACCTCACCGCTGTCGGTGCTGCGGAACACCCCGATGCTGGTTCCAATGTAGAGCGTCGTCGGCGCGCGGAAGTCTACCTGCATCGCCCGAATGGCAACCCGTGCCAGCGTCTCCTGGCTCCGCTCCCAGTGCGCGCCATCATCGTGCGAGAGGAAGAAGCCTCCAGCCGTGCCAGCATAGACCAGAGCGGAATCGCCACCCGCCATCGAGGCCGGTCGGAGCGTGTAGACCGCCAGGTCGGAGGGCAGTCCCTGATTGAGCGCCTGCCAGCTTCTTCCGCCATCGTCAGAGCGATACACGCCCTGCGTAGTAGCCGCCCAGAGCTGCTGTTGATCAGTTGAGTAGGCCAGATCGTTGATCATCGCCCCAGCTGGCAGCCCCACACTGGCTGGCTGCCAGAAGGCTCCGCTGTCGGTGCTGACAAAGACGCCATGATGCGCCGTTCCAGCGTAGAGGACGCTGGAATGATCCAGATCAAAGGCCAGAGCTGTACAGCTATCCACTGGCAGGCCCTGATCTGCCGACCGCCAGTGCTGCGCCTCGTCAGTGCTGACGAAGACGCCGCGGTCTGTCGCTGCGTAGAGCCGCTGGTTCGTGGCGTCAAAGCCGAGCGCGTTGATCGCTACCGGCAAAGGCAGACCCTGATCGCGCTGCACCCAGTGCTGGCCGGCATCGCTGCTGGCAAAGACGCCATCACGCAGATCGCCAGCATAGAGCAGGGCGGGATCAGCCGCGCTGACGGCCAGCGACCGGATGTGCTGACCCTGCAGCCCGGTCGACTCCCAACTGCCACCCGCCAGAATACCGCTGGAAGGCGCACAGGCAGCCAGCAACCAGATCAGCGCCACCAGCGCCAGCACCAGCCAGCGGGGTGACTGGCTCATGTGGAGTGATAGATGGGAGCACCAGCGTTGGAAGCCGGTTTTCATCTCACTCCCTACTCTCGGCGGCGAATCACGCGCTGCATGTAGACGACGGTCTCCTGGACCTCATACCCCTTCGGCAGCTTCAACGACTTTTCAGAGCCTCTCGCCACCACATTGCGCAAGCTACCCAGCACTGGCAAAGCCTCAGTCGGTCGTGCCGGGTGCGCCAGTAGGGAGACCATCTTGCGGCGTAACAGCTCGATGCCTACCCCTACGGCGACAGCTCCGACGCCCGCAGCCAGGCGTGGCACTGGCGACCGCAGCAAGAGGTCTGGCAACTGGGCGCGTCTGGCTGACAGGATCTCGCCACCCCGCGCAACCAGGCTGCGTGAAGGAGGAATCATGAGGTCAGCCCCACAGACAGGGCACTGACCTTCATCTTCTGAACAGGTTGCATGACACCTGGGACATAGCATTGCGCTCCTCCCTTATTCCGTTGCTCTTCCGTGGTACTCACCATCTCAGAGACCAGAGGGCACCAGAGCGGATGGGTCAGCCAACCATCCCACCAGTCCAGCACAAGATGAAGCCCGTACGCTCTGGCCGCTCTTCTCCCTGCTCTTACTCGTGTCGGCGCGCCTTCAAAATCTCTTCGATGGCCTCGATCACAATGGCATTCTCTTCAATCGTATTGTAGAAATAAGGTGAGATTCGTACCAATCCCGGCCGCGAGTCAACAATAATACCACGCCTGACCAGCTCCTCCACCACCCGCTCCGGCCTCTCGATCTCCAGCATCACAATTGAGCTGCGCCGCTCAGGCTCGCGGGGCGCGCGCACATTCCAGCCATGCTCACGAGCCCGCGCAATCAGGTCGTTGGTCAGATAGCGTGTACGCTCGCAGATGCTCTCCACGCTGATCTCCTGGACGATCTCCATTCCAGCGTTGGCAGCATAGACGGTGGGCACGGCAGGCGTTCCCAGCTCCACCCGAGCCGCGTCGGGACGAAACTCAAACTCGCGCGTTTTGAACTGAAACTGCTCACGGTGACCGAACCAGCCAGCGATCGTCGGTTCCAGCGTGGGAATCAGTCCCTCACGGATATAGACAAACGCCAGTCCGGGGCCGCCCATCAGCCACTTCAGGGAGCCACTGACCAGAATATCCACATCCATTGCATCTACATCAAGAGGGATCTGGCCAGTCCCCTGATAGTCGTCGATCAACAGATAGGCTCCATACTTGTGAGCGATATCCGCAACGGCCCGCACATCTTGAATATAACCGCTGGTATAAAAGACCCGCGAGGTGGCCACCAGCAGCGTCTGCTCATCGACCTTCTGCTCGAACAACTCCGGGGGCGTATAGATGCGGTCAGGACTCTCCACAAAGACACATTCTACCCCCAGCCGCTGTTTCACCAGCCACTGATAGGCCAGGGTCGGAAAATCCATATCCGCCAGCACCACTTTATTGCGCCGCTGGTAATCGAGAGCACTGGCGATCGAACTGAGCGCCACCGAGACGCTGGGAGCGATGGCTACCTCATAGGGTTCTGCTCCAATGATTCTGGCAAACTGCCGCCGCGCTTTATCAATCTCTCCCAGCCAGATCTCGTACCAGGCATGCGCTCCCCAGTCGTTCCACATCTCCATAAACTCCGCAATACGCTGCATGCCACGCTGGGAGAGTGCTCCCAGAGAACAGCTGTTGAGATAGGTCTTACGCTGGAGAATCGGAAACTCCTGCCGATAGACTTCAAGCTCAGGATGTTCAATAGCGGAGGGAGCCGGGTACAGCATGTGAGACTCGCCTGTCGTCATGGTCGCGTACTCCTTGTGCACGTAGTAGCCAGATCTATCAGCCTCGTTCAGCCTCATTGACTCCTGGCAGAGCAGGACCTCATTGTTATTCTATGCTCTCCGTCTAGTGCGCCTCGCTGCGCGAAGCGGCTCGTTCCAGACCTGCCGAGAGAGACGGCATGCTACTGCCACTGGAGGATGCAGGGCGGTGCCTGCCTGAGTATAGCAGGATTCACTCACATCTGCAAAGGTGCACGCTCTCCGCCCCTCAGCAGCCACGCCTCAATGCAGAGAGGTCTCTCTGGTCAGTACCTGGATGCTACGTGCCAGGGCCACCGCCGCCTGCTCGATCTGCTCGACTGTGGTCCAGCGCCCCACCGAGAGACGCAAGGCCCCCAGCGCGCGCTCGCGGCTCATGCCCATCGCCAGCAGAACGGCCGAAGGTTCGGCGCTGCCCTCATGACAGGCAGACCCGGTCGAGCAGGCAATCTCAGGTGTCGCCGCGAGAATCTCCTCGCCCTGCAGGCCTGACACGCTGACATTGAGCGTATTGGGCAGGCGCTCCTGCGGATGGCCATTGAGCGTGAGGCGCACGCCCAGCAGCTCTTGCAGGCGCCGCCAGAGCAGATCGCGCAGGTGCCTGAGCCGCAGGGTCGCCTCTGGGAGCTGCTCACCAGCCAGCCGACAGGCTGTACCCAGGGCCACGATAGAGGCCACAGCCTCAGTGCCAGCCCGTAGACCGCGCTCCTGGCCGCCACCGTAGATCAGCGGCTCCAGGGCCACTCCACGCCTGACATAGAGCGCTCCACTGCCTCTGGGAGCGTAGAGCTTGTGTCCGGCAATCGTGAGCAGGTCGACCCCCAGCTCGTTCACATGCGTGACCAGCCTGCCTACACTCTGGGCCGCATCCGTATGCATGAGCACGCCATGGCGATGGGCAATCTCAGCGATCTCCGCCAGCGGCTGGAGCGTTCCGGTCTCATTGTTGGCATGCATGATACTGACCAGCACCGTCCGCTCCTCAATAGCCTCCTCAACAGCCTGGGGGCTGACCCGTCCATAGGAGTCGACCGGCAGATAGGTGACGCGCACCCCGTAGAGCCGCTCCAGAGCACGACAGGTCCGAAGCACCGCCGGGTGCTCCGTCACCTGCGTGATGATATGATCACCACGAGTGCGCTGCGCCAGTGCCACACCGCGGATCGCCAGCACATCGCTCTCGGAGCCACTCCCCGTGAAGACGATCTCTTCAGGTGTGCAGGCCAGCAACTCCGCCACCTGCGCACGTGCCTGCTCCAGAGCACGATGGGCAGTCCATCCATACCTGTGCCCGCTCGACGGATTGCCAAAATGCTGGCGAAGATAGGGGAGCATCGCCTCAACGACAGCAGGATCAACTGGTGTGGTGGCGTTGTAATCGAAATAGAGGGGCCCACCCAGCAGAGCAGGATGCACGCTCATCGCCTCTCACCCTCCGCGGCTTCGTGCCCCTGTTCTGCGGCCAGCGCGCGCTGCATCTCCGCCCAGAGATCGCGCACTGTCGCCTCAGTGGTACGTAGATTACCGATAGCGACCCGCAGCGTGTAGCGCCCGCGCAGCTTCGTATGTGAGAGAAAGAAACGTCCACCAGCATTGAGACGATTCAGCAGACGCTCATTGAGGACATTCAAGCGCTCCTCATTATCCAGGCCCTGCGGATGAGCGCGAAAACAGACCGTGCTGAAAGGGGTAGGCGCCAGACGCTCAAAATCAGGCGACTCGTCGATCCACTGTGCCATCAGTTGACCCAGCCGAATGTGTTCACGCAGACGCGCGGCCAGGCCCTGCTGACCAAAATAGCGCATGATCATCCAGAGCTTGAGCGCGCGAAAACGCCGGCCGAGGGCGATCCCATAATCCATGAGATTGGGAACTTCCTCGCTGCTGCGCAGGATCTCAAGCACCAGACTGAAGGTGGCATGAACAATCTCCGGCCTGCGTGTGTAGAGGACGCTGCAATCGAGTGGCGTGAAGAGCCACTTGTGAGGGTTCACAATGAGAGAGTCAGCTCGCTCGCAGCCTTCGAGTATCCAGCGGTACTCAGGAATCACCGCCGCCGAGCCGGCATAGGAGGCATCAACGTGCAGCCAGAGACCATAGCGTTCACAGATCTCGGCGATCTGGGGCAGTGGATCAATGCTGGTCGTCGAGGTTGTCCCCACCGTGGCCACTACCGCAAAGGGACGCCAGCCAGCCGCCAGATCCTCCTGAATGGCGCGCTCCAGCTCACCCACATCCATGCGGAAGGCGGCATCTACGCCGATCTTGCGCAGGCCCTCCAGACCCGTGCCCAGCACAATCCCCGCCTTGTCGACGGCTGAATGCGCCTCCTGTGAGGCATAATAGCGCAGGCGCGGGACCTCCGTCCGGCCACTCATCCCATACTGGCGAATATGCAGATCCGTTAGCGCCTCGCGAGCCGCCGCTAGAGCGTAGAGCGTGCCACTGGAGGCCGTATCGTTGATCACCCCGAAGAAGGACTCCGGCAGGCCCAGCATCTGGCGCAGCCAGTCCAGTACGACCTGCTCCAGCTCTGTGGCCGCCGGAGAGGTCCGCCAGAGCATGGCGTTCACATTGAGCGCCGCCGCCAGCATCTCCCCCAGAATACCCGGACCAGAGCCCGTAATCCCGAAATATGCCAGGAAGCCGGGGGCATTCCAGTGCGTGATCCCAGGAAGCAGCAGATGCTCAAAGTCAGCCAGAATGGCCTGCATCGACTGCGGCTGCTGTGGCGCCTCTGCCGGCAGCGCCTGACGGATAGCTCCCGGCTGCGTGCGCGCCAGTACAGGGTAGCTTCCAACCTGCTCCAGGTAATCAGCGATCCAGTCCACTACTTGATGCCCGTAGAGACGAAAACTCTCAGCATCCATGTCGCCCGTGGCCGTCAGCTCCTGGGCTGGATCAAGGTGTGTCGCATGCTCCTCCATCGAACTTCTGCTTCCTTCCTGCTAAGATAGATATAGGATGACATGGGTGAGCGCCTGAATCAATCAGGTACGTAGATCTTATCACATCTGGCGAGGGGGTCGACCTCGATAGGGTCCGGGCCAACGGGACCTCCGGCCCGATTAACAAGCCAGCGGGCCTCTCTGCCATCGCTGATCGGCAGCGGCCCGCTGGTTGTAGCAGCAATCGATCCGAGCTAGAGGGAGAACTTGCTCGCAAGCTCGCGATTGGTCGGCTCCACAAGAATGGATCCGTCCGGGAAGACAATGGTCGGAACACTCCGCATACCATTGTTCACCTGTATCACATACGCTGCAGCAGCATCGTCTTCCTCGATGTTGATGTACTCGTAGGGGATGGCGTGCTCATCGAGCCAGCGCTTCGCCCTGCGGCAGTCACCACACCAGGTCGTCGCGTATAGCTTGATTTTTTGCTGCGTAATAGTAGAAGAGGTAGAATGTCCCTGCACAGATAGCTCCTTGGAACTCAGGTGATAGGTAGACCGTTAACCCCCCGGTTACATTTATACAAACAAGCTCATGCAGACTTCTATTCCAGCAGGGATCGGAACCGCCCGGGATTACGACTGTGGCAACGAGTGCAACCAGATCTCAGAAGCCTGTGTTATAGAGAGCAGAGGGGAACATCGTCCACCATCGGAGAAAGGGGGAGAGCACAGCGGTGACTCTCATCTTTGCAGGTGAAGCTCAGCAGACAGCCCGCCAGAGCAGCGAGGCGTCCACATGAGCCAGGCCTCTCAACTCAGAGACGAGACACGGGAGCGGCTGTTGCTCAAGGGGCTGGCAACTCACCTCGAACGCTGTTTTGAGCAGCTCGTGCTTGATTATCAGGAGCGGCTCTATGCCTTTGCCTTGCGCCTGACAGGAAACAGAGAAGAAGCGCAGGAGATCGTTCAGGACGCCTTTATTCGGGTCTATCACGCCCTCGCAACGTACGAGGCAGAGCAGATTCGCACGCTGGCTCTGCGTCCCTGGCTCTACCAGGTCACGCTGAACGTGTCACGCAATCGTCGACGCCGCAAGCAGCCGCCCCAGATCTCACTGGAGGCGCTGGAGTGCGATCCTGAACTGGAGCCAACCAGCGCCGCCAGTGAGCAGCCAGAGGCTATCGCCGAGGTGCGCGAGCGCCAGCAGATCCTCCAGCAGCTTCTACTCTCTCTGCCCGAACGCTACCGTGCGGCTGTCATCCTACGTCACATCGAAGGACTCGACTACCACGAACTGGCGGCCACACTGCAGCAGCCGCCGGGTACCATCAAATCACATGTCCATCGCGGCAGCGCTCTGCTGCGCCAGGCGCTGCTTGCGCTTCAGGCAAAGGAGGAACTATCTTGAATCGTAGCCAGCAGAACAGCCTGAGAGAAGCTCGTCAGCTTCTGCGCGAACTGCGCGCGCTCAGGGAGGTTCAGGGGGAGTACACGCTCCTGCCCGATGTGCTGAGTACTCTTGATCTGGCTGACGCTTACACCCAGCTCACTTCGCCGATCGGGCCCATCTTCGTGGTCTTCAACCAGCGCGGCATCCGCAGCCTGAGCCGCGCCGAGGATGCCTCCACCTTCGAGCGGCGCTTCCGCGCGCAATCGGGACGCCCTCTCTACTATACGAACCAGGCACCACCGGCCCTGCTGCAGGCTGTTGAGGCCTTGCTTCAGGGCCATCACGCCAGCTTGAGCTTCGATCTGCGCGACCTTACCCCCTTTGAACAGGCAGTGCTCCTGAAAGCCTTGAGCATTCCCTATGGAGAGGTGCGCCCCTATGCCTGGATCGCTCGCGAGATCGGGCGCCCGCAGGCCGTGCGTGCGGTCGGATCGGCGCTGGCGCGCAATCCTATCCCCCTGCTGATCCCCTGTCACCGTGTGGTACGCAGCGACGGCCACATCGGGAATTACAGCCTGGGTGGCCCGCACAATAAACGTGCTATCCTGCAGGCCGAAGGGGTCGACGTTGCTACCCTGGAACACCTGGCCAGCCGTGGTGTCCGCTACATTGCAAGCGCCAGCGGCGACGCCTACTGCCTGCCAGGCTGCCGCTACGCGCTGCGCATCGCCCCGGCCCGGCGGGTGCACTTTCGCTCCGCCCAGGAGGCTGTCAGGGCCGGCTACCGGCCCTGTGAGCACTGCCGGCCCTCACTCGACCCCGGCCAGGCCCTCGCCGCCGACCTCCGCCCGGGTGGATGAGCCGGTAAGCTGCTCCAACAGGCGCCCTAGCAGCCGCCTTCCCCCTGTGGCAATCAGATGCGGGTTGCGCGTGATAATGCTCATCACCAGTCCGGCATTGAAGTCGCCACGAATGGCCTGCGCCCACTGGGCCGGCGTCAGCTTCTTGAGCAGACTCAGTGCATCGTCCCACTGCTCATCGCTGTAGGCTGCGATGTGACGATTAATCAGGTAGGCCAGCTCCATCTGGCGTCCGAAACGGGCCCGCCAGCGTCGATCAAAGCGCGTCAACAGGCGCTGCGAGGTATCACCCTCCCTGATTCCTTCAGCAGCCACAGCTCCAGCCATCTGACCCGCATAGATCGCAAAGCGAATGCCCTCGCCTACCAGGGTCGACCCCTGACCGCCAGCGTCTCCAACCAGCAGCAGCCCATCGGCGCTGAACCGCTCCACCGGTCCCTCGGCAGGGAAGAGGCCGGTGTGATACTCCAGCGGGCTCGCCCCCCTGAACCTGGCACTGACCTGTGGCAGCTCACGCAGCACTGCCTCCAGGTAGAGACGGGCGTCATCTTCGCTGTCTGGATGAATCACTCCAACTCCGACGCGCACCCTTCCCTGTCCACGTGGAAAGATCCAGGCGTAGCCGCTCGGTGCGAAGCGGCTACCCATGATCAGGTAGAGTTCATCCTGTGGATAGTGGGGCGCATAGAGATCGTACTCGGCGCCGTAGCCATAGCGCCGGAAGGCTCCGCCGAGACCAGCCCGGACCGCCACGTGCCGCGACATTCCGCTGGCATCAATGGTCACTGCGGCCTCCACCCTGTGGCGCTCCCCGCGGTGATTGCGCACCGTGACACCACGTACGCGCCCGCCATCCAGCAGCACCTCCTCAACGGTGTGCCGGAGACGTAACTCGGCTCCAGCCTCGACAGCCCGCGTGGCCAGGTACTGATAGAGGCCGCGGATGTCGAGCACACAGGCCACGGGTGGATCATACTGCAACGCCACTTCCTGCCGGGGTGAGAGAAACCAGACGCCTGTGATGGGATAGTAGAGATGAGCGGGAATCTGCAGGGCCTGCATATCCTTGATCCAGCTTCCCCCACTGGTATGAATCGGATAACCGATCTCATTCTGCCGCTCCAGGACGAGCACGCGCAGGCCCTCCTGCGCAGCGACCTGGGCCGCTGCCAGACCGGCGGGGCCACCACCGGCGATCACAACATCCCATGTTTCCTGCATAGCAATCCTTCTGATGCTGTATTCGAGATGCAATGCTTAGCCCTTCTCCCTGACTGACTCACTTCCTCGCTCGTTTGCATGGGACCCCAGCGTGAGGCGCAGCTAGAGCTGGACGTGGGCGAGGGCGGGGCGCAGCTCTAGCTGGCATTCTGCGTCCGGTGGAATTCCTCGGCGTAGGTCACCTGATGACGAGCGCCACACTCCTGCGCCCCCCGGCGCAGCCGCTCGGCAAGCTGCTCAACATGCTGGCCCACCTGGCTGGCATGAGCACGCAACGCCTGTAGCTTCAGCTCGAAGGTCTCAGTGATGTCTTCGGCATGATTCAAGGTAGGGGCCCCAACAATATAGACTTCGCGCACTTTGTGTGGCTCCAATCCCTCTTCCAGCAGCTCGGGGAAGTCCCAGGGGTTCTGCGAGGCAGGATAGATCGCCTCCAGTGCTGCTCGCCCGGCCGCCAGATGATCGGGGTGATGGCGCCCAATGAACATGACCGGCGACCACGAGCGCTCTGGGGACTGGCAGACAACACGCGCAGGACGATAGGTGCGCAACAAACGAACCAGCTCCCGCCGCAGCTCAATAGTCGGCTGCAGCAGCCCATCGGGATGGTCCAGGAAGACCACATCCTTAACGCCTAGAATGTCACAGGCGGCGCGCTGCTCAGCCTTGCGCGTGGCCGTTACCTTGCTGCGCGCCTCTGGTCCCACATCGCGGGCATCATCTGATCCTCCTCCTGCAGCATCGGTACAGATCACATAATAGACTTCCCATCCCTCGCGTACCCATCTGGCAACGCTGCCCGCACAACTGAATTCGGCATCATCGGGATGAGCCATAATAACCAGAGCGGTCTGCTCAGGACCACCGTTCCTTGTCTGTTTTTCCTGCATAGCTGAAACCACTGCTCCTCAGATAGAAACACATCGGCCTTATTGTATCACAACCATGGCCAGCTCCACAGGCGGTGGCGAGCGATCTGGAGCGCCGGGAGGCGCCTCCTGCTTGCTGCCAGGGAGAGGGTAACCTCAACCGATGATAGCCGAGAACACTGCAATCGGCTCTCTCCCAACCTTGCCGGCACGGCCTGTGCCCGCATCCACCTATCCAGAATGGGGGGGACGCCCCAGTTCTGATCTGGTACTTTCATGCTAGAGGAGGACGCAGGCAGTAAAAATCTATTAAGATGAAACCATCCTATTTAAATTCTATCTCGCCTTAACAGTCAAAATCTGTGGAAGGGAAGTCATCCTAAAAGCATATGCAGTTTACCAGACAAGCTCAGCAGCTCATGACCTGTCCCCAGTGCGACAACGTGGTGCCTGTTGGCGCTCCTTTCTGCAACATCTGCGGGACACGTCTCTATCCGCCGGCCCCTGCCGCCGGCCAGCCTGTGGCCCCGACGACGGCTCCAGCATCAGCCCCAGCACCTCCACCAGGCACCTACGAAGAGGAAGAGGAGGAGGAAGGCGAAGAGGAGTATGAAGAAGAGCCTGCAGAAGAGGAGAAAGGCGCCAGCGCCAGCACGCCCCCTCCTCCCGCTCCCGGCGAGATCCACAACCTTCTTCAGCGGCTGGAGGAGCAGGTCGGACAGATCGACATCTATTTCCCGGCCCATCTGCCTGATAAGGCCCAGCGCGTCAACGCCTGGAAGAAGCAGCTTCAGCGGGCCTCCGCCTGTGCGAAACTGCTGGAGCGCCCCCAGATTCAGCAGATTGAGTCCCAACAGGCTCTGCGCCTGCGCCACCACATCGCTGAGGCGGCCCGCGCTCTGGACTACACGCGCGAGTATACCGTCAAACTGGTGGGGCACGCCGGGGCCGGAAAAAGCACGCTGATGGCCGCCCTCATCGGACAGGATATTTTTCCTCGCCTGGCCGGAGGTGCCGTCACAGGTGTCAGAACCCGCGTGCGACTCTGCGGCGACGACGAGCCAGAGGAGATGCACGTCCATTTTCTGACACGCGCCGCCTTTGGCAACCTGCTCAGCCAGACCCAGCAGGCCATCAAGACGGCTCCCACCCAGAAAATGCGCGAATCCCTGGCGGCGGAGCTGACGATCCTTCTCAAGGCCAGCGAGGCCTTCAGCGAGTCCTACCTCAAGGATGAGCAGCCTCATCTGGAAGTGATCCCACGCGAGCGCTGGAAAGATGAGAGCCGCCGCTACATCGAGGAGCCGGCCCGCGATAGTGAGGAGCCACGCCTGACGCGCATCATCGATTATGTAGAGTACCGCGTCCACGCCGGCCGCGGCTCGATCTTGCCGCCCGGCAGCGTCCTGGTCGATCTTCCCGGAGGGGCGGCCGGACAGATCCACCACGACCTGATGCTGCGCGAGGAACTCAAGCAGGTGGACGCGCTGCTGCTGGTTATCGGCAACAACCGCTTTGGCGACGATGAGCGCATCCAGCGCATCTTTGAAGAGGTGCGCCAGGCCGTTCTGCAGAATCGCGCCTTTGACGTAGCCAGCCGTATGCTGTTCCTGGTCGTGACGCACTGGGACGAGATCAACTCGGCGGCCAGCCAGGAGAAGGCCCTCGGCAGCCTGCGTCCTTTCCTGCGCGAGCTGCCACCGGGCTACAGCAGCTATCACCGGCATGGCCCACGCCATACCTATTTCTTCTATCCGCTGCGCGCCCTCGACGCTCTGCTGGCAACACTGGGTCTCGCTGGCACCTCTCTCGACGAAGAGCGCCTGCAGGAGGGACGCGAGTACGCAGGACGGCTGCTCGGTGTCTACCCCGAACTGCTCAAACTGGCTCCCAACCTGCCGGCAACGACCAGCGCTCAGGAATTCGAGCAGGTGACGCGCGAGCAACACGAGGCCATGCTGCAGTATAGCGGCCTGCCAGAGCTGCGCCACGATCTGCAGGTCTTCCTGACCGAGAATCGCTACGAGGTCCAGTTACGTCACGCCGAAACGCAACTGGCAATGGCGCTGCAACTGACCGAGGACCTGTGCTGGGAGCAGATGAGCCAACTGGGTCTCGAAAGCCATGATCTGCAGGAACTGCAGCAGGAGATGCGCTCTCGCCAGGCACGGCGAAGCGCAGCCCGCTTCGAGCATCTGCAGCGCCGCACCAGCGCGATGCAGGACGCCTGGAACGATGCCCTCAGACAGTTCGACACTGCCATCGGCAGCGAGAAGAGCGTCTTCCAGCGCGTGCTGCAGACAGCCCACGAGCGCGCCGCTCAGCGCGTGAAGATTCGTATCACACAGGGCCACTTCGACCACTTCATCAAGGTTGGCAATCGCCGCGCAGAGGACTCGCCGGCCATGGAGATCGGTAGCCGCTGGACCGACATCGACGGCTGGGGACTGATCAAGGCGTTGCGCCAGAGCCTCTGTGTGGCGCTAGAGCGGGAATTGAACGATCCCGCCCGCACCCTGGCCGAGGCCTTCTTGATGCCCATCGCCTACAAGGAGGAGGTGGATGGCTCGCTCGATATCAGCCGTGTGGCACTGGGTGAGTTCGGCGGTGAGCTGGACGAGATCCAGAAGTCCTACAACAAGCTCAAACGCAGTATCCGCGAGCGGGCCCGTGATATCTGCCTCTACGTGACGCTGGGTGAACTGCTCAATGAGGAGAAGTACGCCCCGACCCGCGAAAACCCGGCGGTGGGCGCGCTCTACCGGCTGACGAACACGCAGGGGAAGGCAGAAGAGGTCATCTTGCAGGCACGCCGCTTGATGGGTCCGATCCTGGATACGATCTGCAATGGCTTGGCCCGCAGCACCGAGCAGCGCATCGCTCGCCTCTTCCGCTATGAACTCGATAAGCTGCAGGAGCGCCAAGTCTATGAGAGCGACCGCCTGGAGGCGCGTCCCGGGACGCAGAATGGCGCTTTCTCCGATATCGTTACCCGCCTCTACAGCCATCTGACGGAGCGCGTCCATACCTCCGATGCGCTGCGCCAGCAGCTCGATCAACTACAGGCCCAGCGCGAGGCCGCCCTTGATCAGTGGGTCGACCTGATCCAGGAAGTGGAGGCGTTGAAAACGATCCACCGTCAAGAGTAACGCTGGCTCACTGGCAGACAAAACAGGGAGGGAGAACGAAGTCCAGGTTCTCCCCCCCTGTTCCCCACAAGAAAACCCGTCTACTGAATCACGCTGTCCCCCCCAGGACATCCCCCATTTTTATCCCCTTGACCACAATACCTCTGCTCGACTATGATCCAGGTTGACAACACGTTGAGATAGAATGAAGATTGACTGATAGATCCCCATCATAGTTGAGAAAAATACATAGGCATGCTGTCAGTGGTCTGCTGCAGCATAACAGCTCCTTATCTCCCTTCAGGTCTGTTGAACATTTTTCTTGAGAAAGAACTCTTAAGAAGGGCGTGACATCCAGTATCGGTCCGGTCTCGTGATGCGTCTGCCCTTTCTGTCCTAGCCAATAGTAGTCTGTCTCTGATCGCGGTTTGCGACACCATTGATTCTTGTCTATAGTAGTAGTTACTTTGCCATGCTCAAGATAGCATTGATAATAGGACAAGGAAGGACCCAGGAGCAGATCAGTTATGCACGGACTCATCTTCATGACATGGGAAAAGTATCTCGGAGAGCGCTTTGGCGGTGGCCTCCTTGGAGCCTACCGCGAAGCCATCGGCGAGTCTCCCTCCGAGACCCCGATGGCCAGTCGCTTCTATGACGATACGGCTCTGCTGGCAGGAGTCGCCGCAGCCAGCCGCCTGACCGGCTTGCCCGCTGATCTTCTGCTGCGCGAGTACGGCCGTTACTTCATCATTAACGGTTTAACAGGGCATCTCTGTAAATATATCCTGTCCGGGGTGAACAGCGCCTATGATTTGCTGCTCACTATGCGCGATGTCCACAGCCGTCTGCGGCGCACCGCCGATGGTCTCACACCGCCTCTTTTTAACTACGAGTTCTCTCCTGAGACTGGCACGGTGGTGGTGATCTACGACAGTCCCAGGCAGGTCTGTCCGGTCCTCTGGGGGGCAATCGAGGGAGCGGCCGAACGCTACGGAGAGCAGGTCTCTGTCGTTGAGCATACCTGTATGAAGCGGGGTGACCGCGTCTGCCGTTTTGAGGCAACGTTCTTCCGGTTGCGAGAGGAACAGGCGCTGCTCTCAGAGCAGCAACGGGTGCAGTCTTTTGAGCAGCAGACACGCAGCCAGGCCATGCGCGATCTGGCGCGAGTGGTGCTCTCACTCCTCCCATTGAGTGAGCAGGGGCGGCCGGGAATTACGCTGGTCGAGCTGCAGCAGGCACTGCGTTCTCACCGCGAGATCAGGCCTCAGCAATTACGACCTGCCGTTCTGCTGGAGACCATCCGCTATCTGCAGTTCGCTGGCTACGTCGCCAGCACAGCGGGCCAACCAGACGATAACCTGTCAAACCGGCGCTACTGGCGCGTGAGCACCTACTGGCAGCGCTGAGGCCCGGCCTGTCTGGCCCCGGCCAGAGGCGGAGCAGGATCATTCCACTGCGAGCGTGGAGCGTGCGAAGAAGGGAGGTGGCAGACTTTCTCCTGTCCTGTCCTGCCCTTCTCCGCTACGTTCTCATGTGCTCGCCCTGGCCTGTTCGGTGAGTAGTGGCCAGAATCCGGGCCGACACGGCCGCTACAGATCTGGCGTTTCGATGCGCGCGACTCCCAGGGTGAGAAACAGCTCCCCCATGTGAAAGAGATCGTGCTCTACCAGATGCCAGAGCACCCACTGGCGCGTCAGTCGATAGTCTTCGCCATCCCATGTTCCCTCGAAGACGGTCTCCAGATCAGCCAGCGTCCAGCTCCTCAGCGCATCCTCAATGACCTGCCAGGTGCTCTCCAGGTCGGCGACCAACTCAGTGACGGTTCTGGCTGGTGCGCGGGAGCTCCTCTTCAGGAAGGGCTGCAAGCGTTCCTGCTCCAGACCCATGACCATCCCGAGCCAGATGGCGCGGGTCTCGGTAATATGGGTGGTCAGCTCGCGTACGCTGCGCAGATGCGACGCCGCGCGCCGCTCCAGTTGCTCCTCGCTCAGGGGGGTGAGTGCCCTCACCAGAAGACGTTGGTCTTCATCCCAACCGCGATAGAGCTGCTCTAGCGAGAGGTGATTCTCTGACATCTTGAACTCCTCCTGGCTGCTGAATACGTGCTCCGCTCAGCGCGCGGAACAGGTCTTACTTTACCACCACAAGCGGACAGAATTAAACCTGAAAAGCCTTCGCAGGTGAAACAATCTCCGTATCACAGGCGTGATAGCTCTAAACAGCGGAAAAAGCAGGAGCATGAAGCCTGGCCGTCAGCCAGCACCGCGGAGGCGAACGCAGGTATGCCGCCCATGCCTGGAAGCAGAGGTAGCCCCAGAAAGAGACCCCGTCCGCTGCCGAGAGCTGGCAACTTTACGATACCTGTCACGTGGTCGGCGAACGTCTTTTCTGTGAGGTGTCGTCTTCTCTCGACAGGGGTTGGCCAGAGAGACAGGTCGTATGGATAGTCGTATGGATAGTCGTATGGATATGCGAACAGGAATATACGGTCAGAACCTGATGAGATCTAAGGTGAACACCTGATGCTCTGAAACCATTGAGACAGGTAGAATAGAAGCCGCTGGGAGGACACAAGGGGTGTGCCAACTGGCGCACATGCCGACCACGAGGCCGTACGGAGGCCGGCAAGCTGGTTTTTGTCGGTGAGTTTCCCGAAGGGAGCGTGGAATCATGGCTATAGCAGATCCCGTCAGCGATGATCGCAGGACATACGTAGCCACACAGACCAGACGCAAGACAACACGCAGGGCCGCAACCCTGGATATCGAGGGCGACGTTTCGCTGCTGACCTCAAACGAGGAGGCTCCGCTCTCAGAGATGGAGGCTGCGGCGGACCTGAGTGTCGATCCTCTGCTCGATGACACGGAAGAAGTAGACCTCGCCGACGCAGGGCTGGCTGGGGAGCCAGCAGTGCGTCGCTCATCAACGATACGCCAGGCCCTGGGATCTGAAGATGCTTTTCAGAGCTATCTGCGCGACATCCGCGGTCTGGGCCTTCTGACGCATGAAGAAGAGATCGAACTGGCCCGGCGCGCCGCCTGTGGAGATGAGCTGGCTCGTCGTAAGCTGATCGAGTCGAATCTCCGCCTGGTGATCGCCATCGCCCGACGCTATACGAGTACTGGCGTCCCTCTTGTGGATCTCATCCAGGAGGGGAACCTGGGTCTGATGCGCGCCGCCGAGAAATTTGACTATCGCCGCGGCTGTCATTTTGGCACCTACGCAACCTGGTGGATTCGCCAGGCCGTCAGCCGGGCCGCCGGCGAGCAATCGCGCCTGATCCATCTGCCCGAACATGTCGCAACCCGCCTGCGCAAGGTGCGCCGCGTGGCAGCACAGCTCTCACAGGAGAACGGCCTCGACCCGGAGCCGGAGCAGATTGCAGCCGCCTGCAATATCGATGTGAATGAGGTTCTGGATCTGCTCAGCGTGATTGAACAGCCTGTCTCTCTAGACGCCCCGGTGGACGATGAGGCTCGCCACTCGCTGGCTGATACGCTCGAAGATAGTACGGCCCCTGCACCCGCGGAGACGGCCTCACAGCACCTGCTCGGCGAGGAACTTCATCGAGCGCTGGCTCTGCTGACTCCTCGCGAGCGCGCTGTGATCACGTTGCGCTATGGCATCGGCGACGGGCGCAGTCGCACCTTGCTCGAGGTGGGAAAGGAGCTGGGGATCTCGCGCGAGCGAGTACGACAGCTTGAGGTGGTGGCGCTGATGAAGCTGCGCAACTTCAGCGGTGATGCCTCGCTGCGCGAGTGCGTGTAGGTTCCGCGTCACCAGCGCTTCCTCTGTTGAGGAGGGAATAGCCCGGGCCGCAGCCGTGGCCCGGGCTCCTGATTCTCCTCCCCTCGCTGCTGAACGGAGATGCTGTGCCTACCTCTCGCGACCGATCTGAGAAGATTCCGGCGGACTTCCTCCCTCGACCCTCGACGAACGCCTGGAACTGTGCTACACTGCGTTACAAGTGGTTGCAATGCGTTATGTCCTGAGAGGAGTTTTCGACAGTTTTCAAATAAAGTTATCAGTGTTGAACATCTCAATAGGATGAGATAGTTGTATTTACCTTTTCTCTCCCAAATTCATGGACTAGAGCATGATATAAGCAGGCTAGCCCACCAGGTGAGAATGGCTCATGCGAGAAGACAAACGAGCAGACTTCTTCAGGGGTAAACGGGACCGAAAAGACTCTTCGATGCTCAAACTGGTCCTTTACATTCCCTCGTAGGTTTCTAAGTACCTCATTAACCCGTCTTTGAACCTTGACCAGTCCAAGTAGCCCCCACATGCAGAGTTCTGTGTCTACAGCGAAACTCAAGAACTGGATATCCGATACAGAGAAATCGACAGGTGCATGTAAACCTAGCTCTTCTGCAAGGCCGCGAAGAGCACATCGGTAGATATCTGGTGCTTGGCTTGTGGTGCTACGGTCAATTGGCCTGGACAGACCCTCCGCTAGGCTTACATCGAATACATTTGGCCGACATCCCAGGCTTTTGCCTCTCTGCACAAGAATAGTATGTCCATCAGAGGTGAGGAGGGTGAGGAGGGCGCTAAATGAGTGTGCAAACAGGGGAATAGCCTCGTCCCACTCAGCATCGGCAAGATATCTTTCGCGCATCTTTTGATCTTGTGCGATGGTACTTGTTGCCAAGAAGGTGTAATAATCTGTTGGTCGGAACCACAATCCTAGAATCATATCTTCATTGACGGGATCACGTCCGATGTTGAACTTCACAAGGTTATAGCGTTCTCCATTCCACTGATAGGCGTCACCCTGAGCCTTGCGCTTTTCTTGCTCTTGGGCTATTTGTTCTCTATTTGCTTGGATCTCTTCGGGAAGCTCTAATGCCGTTGGGATATAGTGGGAGTGGATATGCTGTGACAGGTATACGCTGGTTCCGTCGCCGTCAAGAATGATTTCAGTAGTCTTGATCTTTCCAAAGGTGAAATATTTATCCATCTCTTCGTAGACCATTCCGTCTTCCTGCGATGTAATGCCTTGATCAAGAGTGAGACCAAGTTCTCTATCTGTTAAGCTGAAAATCTGGCAGAGTCGATGAACATAATACGCCTGTGGTGCTTGTATTCCATTTTCCCATCGACTCACCGTTATAGGTGATACCGCGAGCTGTGAAGCGAGATATATTTGTGTCCATCCTTTAGACCTGCGTGCCTCAATCAGTTTTCTGTTGATCATCGTCGCCTCCCGCTAACAAGAAAGCGATAATAACGATAAGCCGAAACGATAGGTACGATGTTCTATCCTAAGGACTTGTGGCTCTAAACTTCAGTTGAGTGAGGCGATAAAGCTCTCTACTCTTCTAGGCTTTGATGGTTTGTATGGCTCCCACTTGCATCTGCAATGTTTCTTTCAGAGGGAGACTTACGAGGTCCTCTCGGCCCTGGCTTTCGTGGGCTAGCGAGGAATTTCTCTAGAGAATCAACGTAGACAAACCATTCACGGCTGAGTTGAAAGCCTTCGAGCGTACCTTTCCTGAGAAGTTGTGCGAGGTAAATCCTTGTTAAGCCTGAACGCTGAGCAGCTTCCGGGGTGCTCAGGAACTCGCGACTTGTATCAATGTTCTTGAGCATAAACACCTCTTCACGGCTTTCCAATAGTCTCACAAGAGAAGTGTACCATAATTGGTATCCCTTGACAAATTGTAATTAGTGTTCCTTGACAAATCATTTTTCTGAGGATAAAATATTTCTCAAGATAATTATGTTTCTGAGGAGGATGCTTATTGACTAACAAGGGTTTTTAGGCAAGCATTTGTGAGACGTTTTCTAGTGGGTTTCGGACTGGATAAGTCCTCGCTGGTCTCAGTGAGGACCAGGGAACGCGGAGGCCCTTGGAAGTAAGGCGTCAGGTGCCTCCAGCAGAAGGATTATAGCACATGGATGACGAGTACTATGTGTACCCGGTGCTATCTGGGACAGATTACCGGGAACACACCCCAGATCACCCCTTCTGTGGTGACGATGACTGTCCTTGTCATGAGGACGAAGGAAACCTGGAACTGCTTAACGAGTGGTATCAGGGCGGCTTGATTGGCTCTGTAGACGGCGACCACATTTATCATGGGCGCGTGATCTAGCGCTTGGAGGAACTTCTGTATGATTGGCTATCGTTGTAGGCAGTACCTGTTCTGCTGCTCTATATACGTGCGTCAGCTCGACCACGAGCGGGAGGAGGGATCACCATGGCACGACGTATGAGGACCGGCGCCACCACGGGGATGCGTGGGACCGTTGAGGGGAGCCTGGCCGGGTCCACTGGCATGGGCTACACACCATGACCCCGCTGGCGCTGCTGGTCATGCTCCTCCTCCTGGGCATTGCCGTCTGGATCTTCACCACGCTCCAGATCACCGGCACCGAGCAGAGTGTCGCTGGTCTGTTGCAACTCACCACTTCCTACCCGGCTTCGGCAACCCCCAGTCAGATCGCGGCCTACCTGCAGGGCCGACTCTCTCGTGATCAGATGATTGCTGATGCCATTGGCTGGGGTGTGCAGGTGGTCCTGTGGACCCTCACCCTCTCGCCTGATGGTGCCATGGTGCTGGTCCATCTCAAGCATACCGATGTGCCTGCCGTCTACCTGCACCGACAGGCGGCGCTGCTGGGAAAACTGCGCGCGCTCCTGCTGATCCTGCTCATTGGCATGGATATCCTGACCGACTTTCTGTACGCGGTCC
>JBHOQN010000034.1:0-68526 GCA_042408965.1 Ktedonobacteraceae bacterium | reverse complement strand
TGTCGGGTTGAGTTGTACGACGATCGTCCTATCCATGCACATAGCATATCATATATGTCAGGCGATGGTCAAGCACAGAAAGGAGGGGGCGCATTCCTCCCCACGCCTGAAGGCGGGGGTCTCCTGCGCCTATATGATGATATTCGCCCCGCTGGTATACTCTGCCTGTACCTGCTGGCGACAGCTAGAGATACTGGGGAGTAGCAAGACAGACACGTGATGAAGGGGTGAGATAGGCCTGACCTGCTGGACAACTCTCACCTGAGTATTCCGGGCCATCCTGTGGGCGGTGTCCTGCTGGAGGAGGCGCGTGTGACGCTGCGCGCGGCCGGGGTTGACATCCTGGTCTCTCTCCTCAGCGCCGAGGAGATCGCGGAGATTGGCCTGGAGCGCGAGGAGCAGACCTGCTTGTGAGCAGGGGCTGCGCTCTGTTCATGTCCCCAGCGCCGAGATCTGGGGGGACCGCCGCTGGATGGCGAGGGACAGGGCCTGCTGAGCGAGCTACAGGCCCTCCAGGCCGGTCAGCAGGTGGCCATGGATTGTCGTCTGGGCATGGCAGGCCCGGCGATGCTGGCAGCCGGCCTCCTCTCCTGGTACGGATCGGCTGCTTGCGGCCGCGCGCCGTGGGCCTGGTGTCCTGGGCGCGCGGCCGTGTTGTGCTCCAGACGCCTGAGCAGCGCGGGTGGCTCGAGGCGCTGGAGCGCTACGATCAGGCTGGTGGGAGGGAGCTGGCGGCCGGCCCGGCTGCTGGCTGATGAGGGGCCGTCTCTTGCCAGTGCTCTGCCTCTCTCGCCTACCTGGCAGGCGTTGGTCTCGCCTCGCTGGCTGAGACTGCTCCGCTGGGGGCAGTGGCTGCCATGGCTCTCCGCGCGGCGCGCTTCCGCTGCTGACGTCGGTGCTGGTAGAGCCAGAGGAGGGCGCCTGCCAGGAGCAGCGGCGGCAGAGTGCTCAGCAGGATCTGTGGACTGCCCATGGGCAAGGCGGGAAGCCAGCCTGGCAGGGCTGGGGAGCTGCTGGCGCTGCCGAGCGGCGGGGTGCCGAAGGGCAGGGTTTGCAGGACGTCGTTGCGGCTGACGCTCAGGTCGTAGGTGACCTGGGCGGCGGGTGCGTCGAGTCTCAGGTAGGTCAGCCAGCTCTGGGGCCAGACCCAGCGCATGTTGCGATCGGTCGAGAGATCATGATAGAGGCTGGTATTCACAGGTTCCTGAAACTGCAGCGTGAGGCCAGGCGCGCCGTCGACCTGAGTGCCGACAGAGGACTGCCCGAGGTGGTAGGCGAGATCGCTGGTGTAAACCGGCTGATCAGTGAGCAAGTAGAGGTCAGCGTTGACAGGCTGACCGTCGATAGCCAGCACCTCCAGCGGTATCCAGATGTGAGGCATGGGCATGGTGATCAGAATGGGTGTGCCGTCGCCGCGCACCTCATGACGCGCTCGCGCCCGGCCGGTGTCGAACTTTGCCGCCATGAAGATGGGGCTGGCCTGGGCATAGGTCAGCAGGTGGGCCTGCGTCTCCCCGTCCAGGATGAAGCCGTTGTGCGCGGCCCAGTCAAGGACGGCCGAGCCGCTTCCCCTGATGACGCTGATGTTGAGGGCCTCGATCTCTACCTGCTGCAGTACCTGAGCCGACCTGGCAAAGTTGATAGACTGGTCCTCCACCCGCAGTGGAGGCGCTGTCTCACGAGCCAGACGCTGCAGCGTCCAGGCGCCGCCCTCCTGTACCGTGAGCGGCACGGCCGGCAGGGGGACGATCCAGCCAAGGTTGCTGGCATCGCCCTGATAGCTGAAGCTTGTCAGGTAGTACTCGATGCCCTGGTGCCAGGCGACCAGTGTGGCGGCGCGGGCAAGGCGTACGCTCCCATTGGGGGCGACGAGGCCTCCACAGGCCAGTGCTGGCAGTCCCTGCAGCAGGCAGAGGGCCAGGGAGCATACGCCAGCGACCAGAAGCTTCCACGAGCCTTTCATAGGTGGTTCTCCTTCTCTGGACGTTTTCCGGGAGAACGTCCCCTGCGGCCGAAAAGTTCCCGTGCTCTCTGCTCTGACTCTGGCTCAGGCTCAGGCCGGCGCTGCTTCAGTGGCTACTGTGGCCCAGGAGATAGATCGTTGTGAAGAAGTAGATCGTCATGCCGACACCGACCAGGATCACGAAGAGGCGCACCCAGCGCTGATCGATTTTGCGCGCGTAGTAAGCGCCACCGTAGCCGCCGATCACGGCGCCCACGATCATCAGCAGGGCCTGTGGCCAGAAGATGGCTCCGGCCACCACGAAGGTGACCACCGCCACCCCATTGATCAGGCCTGCCAGCAGCGTCTTCAGGCCGTTCATCTCATGGATATTCTCCATGCCCATCAGGCCGAGGGTGGCCAGCATCAGGATGCCGATCCCGCCGCCGAAGTAGCCACCGTAAGTGGCGATGATCAGCTGAAAGAACGAGACCAGCAGCAGTCGGCCCAGCGGCAGCTTCTCATCGCTGAGTGAGTGCGCCGCCTGTCCGCGGGCGGCGCGCCGTTGGCGCAGCAGAGCCGTCAGACGGGGACTCAGCGCGAAGAGCAGCGTCGCCATGAGCAGCAAGGGCGGAATGAGCAGGGTAAAGGTGCGCTGCGGGGTGCGCAGGAGGAGCAGTGCTCCCAGCACACCGCCGATCAGGCTGGTGCCGCCCAGGATGAGGAGCAGGCTGCGGGGCTGTTTGGCGAGTTCCTGGCGGTAGGCCCCTGCGCTGGCCACAACGCCCGGCCAGAGGGCCACCGTGTTCGTCGCGTTGGCCTGAATCGCGGGCACACCGGTAAAGAGCAAGGCGGGGAAGCCGATAAAGCTCCCCCCGCCAGCCACGGAATTGATGGTGCCGCCGAGCAAGGCGGCGATGAAGAGCAGGCAGACTTGTGGAAGCGTCATCTATCCATTCCAATGCAGAAGGTACAGTCTATTGTATCACGTGGGGCCGGCAGCAGCGGGACCCAGAGCTGGAACGTCGGCCGGCTCTGGCTCCCGCTCAGGCGGCCTGGCGCCGGCGGCGCTCCTCCTTGCCGCGCACCAGCGAGGTGCCCACGCCGATGGCGGCGATGACCGCACAGACAAGCAGAGCGTTCTGGAAAGCGTGGGCGAAGGTCGTTTGCAGCAGCGCCTCCCTGGCCGGAGGAAGGTGTCCGCGCAGGATGGTGAGCTGCAGGCCGGCCGTGGCGCCACCCAGGGCGGAGAAGACCGCGCCGGCCAGGGCCACGCTGATGCTCTGGCCCATGGTGCGCCCGGTGGCGAGAAAGCCGGAGGCGACGCCCTGTTGCTCGCGTGGCGCGTCGCCCATGAGGGCGCTGCTGTTTGGCGACTGGAAGATCGCTTGGCCCAGGCCGACGACGACCAGGCGCCAGATGATATCCCAGAGCGAGCTGGAGGCGTTGAGCTGCCCCAGCAGGATCAGCCCGATGCACGAGATACTCAGGCCGCCGGCGGCCAGCCAGCGCGTCCCGAAGCGGTCTGCCAGACTCCCGCTGATGGGGGCGATGCAGGCGATGGTGATCGGCAGCGGCGTCAGCAGCAGGCCGGCGGCCTCCGTCGGAAAGCCATGGAGCTGCTCCAGGTAGAAGGGCATCAAGAAGCTGACGGCGAAAAGCGACATGAAGCAGAGGATCAGGCTGATGTTTGCCGAGAAGAAGACACGCCGGCGCAGCAGCGAGAAGTCGATGATCGGGTGGGGCACGCGCTGCTCGATGAAGTAGAGGGCGATCAGCAGAAAGAGGCCTGCCAGAAGGCTGCCGATCACCGGCAGCGAGGTCCAGCCAAGCTCCTGGCCGAAGGAGAGGGCCAGGGTGATGCCGGCCAGGCCGAGACCCAGGGTGACGGCTCCCAGAGGATCGAAGCGCGCCTCGCGCCGGGCGCGGCGCTCCTTGAGAAGCAGCCAGGTGGCGATGAAGCCGACAATGCCCACAGGGACGTTGACGTAGAAGATCCAGCGCCATGAGAGATAGGTGGTGATCAACCCGCCCAGCGTAGGCCCGACGCTCACGCCGAGCGCCACGTTGATGGCGTTGAAGCCCAGGGCGCGCCCGCGCTCGTAGGGCGGGAAGACGCTGGTGAGCATGGCCGGCGAGACGGCCATGAGAAGCGCGCCGCCAATACCCTGAAAGCCACGCGCGATGACCAGGAAGCCCAGCGACGGCGAGGCTCCGCAGATCGCTGAGCCGAGCGTGAAGATCACCAGCCCGATCGACCAGACGGGCTTCTGTCCGAGCATGTCAGCCAGCCGTCCGGCTGTCAGCAGAATGGCCGCTGTCGCGACCAGATAAGCGATGGTGACCCATTCGACGGTCCCGTTGAGCGGCACACGGAAATAGCTGGCGATGGCCGGCAAACTGATATTGACAATCGAGCTGTCCAGGGTAGCCATGAAGACGCCGATCGCCAGAATCACGAAGACCACCCATTTATTGGTCTCGATGATGTGCCGATCCTCCTCTCGAACTGGCCTCCGCGGTCCCGTCATCTGAGGCTCCTCCAGCGGCATGGCGAGGTGCTCCTTCGCGTGGCCGTTGGCTCGATGGCCATTCTGCTCTGGCTGCTCCGCCTCGGCGGGCCGGTAGATGCTCAGTTCTTGAAGTCTGGGGTCTTGCTGCTGCATGCTGCTTGCTCCATCCTGCTCCACTCACTCCGCTGATGTATGCAGAGAGATCTGTCAATGTGTCTGCTGCAGAGACGTGCACAAGGCTCGGATTGCGTCTCTGGTAGTAATAGTGAAGATGTCACAGTAGAAGAAGAATGACACTCTCACGCTCACAGCCACAGCAAAGCTCCAGGACTCTTCTTATCCTGTATTGAGCACTGTGGCTGTGAGACGCTCTCTTCAAATTCTACTTATTTAGAACACGCGCTGGCGAGGCGAACATTCCTTGAACGCTCGCCCTCTGGCCTGCAGAGAGCAAGACTGTCCAAAAGGACAGGTTGGCCTGCTGACCGGCGGAGGCGACTACGGACGCGCTGCAACCTCGAGGTGGGAGCTGCCGGAGGGAGGGAAGGCGAGGGAAGGCGAGGGAAGGCGAGGGAAGGCGGGACGAGGGCGCGCTGTGCGCTGAAGTTCGTTCGTCCCGACCCGACCCGCTGGTTCCACGGCCTTCGTCGTGTGGTTGCGCAGTTCAGCCGGCCTGCCAGACGTGCACCGTGCCGTCATCGCCGGCGGAGGCGATGCGCGTGCTATCGGGAGACCAGACCACCACGTTGACGTCCTCGGGGTGCTCCTGATAGGTGAGGAGCTGGTCACCGTTGGAGGCGTCCCAGACCTGGACGGTTTTATCCTCGCCGGCGGAGGCGATGCGCGTGCTATCGGGGGACCAGGCCAGGGCTGTCACCTCGTCGCAGTGGTGGGTATAGGTGAAAATATAGTTCCCGTTGGAGGCGTCCCAGACCTGGACGGTTTTATCCTCGCCGGCGGAGGCGATGCGCGTGCTGTCGGGGGACCAGACCAGGGCCTTCACGCTGTCGCTGTGGCCGTGGTAGACGAAGATCATCTCTCCACTGGAGGCGTCGTAGATGCGCACCGTCTTGTCCAGACCGCCGCTGGCGATGCGCGTGCCATCGGGAGACCAGGCGACCGCGGCGACCAGGCTGGTGTGGCCGCGCAGCGTCAGCAGGCGCTTGCCCGTGAGTGCCTCCCAGATCAGAGCCTGCTTGCTCAGGCCAGCCGAGACCACCAGGCGGCTGTCGGGAGACCAAGCGAGCGAGGTCACCGAGTCCGTGTGGCCGCGGAAGACGCTGATCTTGCGGCCCGTCGCCGCCTCCCAGACGTGGGCCGTGTGGTCATTACTCGCGGAAGCGATGGTCTTCCCATCGGGGGACCAGCGGGCGGCGCGCACCGGATCGCTATGTCCGCGGTAGGAGAAGATCTCGCGCCCGTTGGAGGCGTCCCAGACCTGCAACGTGTGGTCGTAGCCGCCAGAGACGACGCGCCGCCCGTCGGGGGACCAGTCGAGGGCGAAGACGCGCTCGCTATGGCCCTCGTACGTGTAGAGAGTGGTGCCAGGCGGTGGCGTGGCGGGCCGCGAGGTTGACTGCGGGCTCTCGCTTCCTGCCAGCGAAGGCAGCGTCTGCGACTGATTCAACTGGCCGCTCGTCTGGAGGGCCGCGATGCGCTGCAGTTCCTGGCGGACGGCCAGCATAGAGGAGGGACGTTGTTGCTCGTCGATACTGACCATCAGCATGATGAGCTTCTCCAGTTCGTACTCCAGGGGCTGCGTGTAGGAGTGCAGCGCGGTGAAGCGGAACGGCGATTGCGTCGGATTCTGCCCGGTCAGCAGGTGGTGCAGCGTGGCGCCCAGGCTGTACATATCGGAGCGCGGCGTGGTCTGCGTTTTGCCGTACTGCTCCGGCGCGGCGTAGCCCCAGGAGGCGAAGGCCTTGGTGTCATGTATCTGGCCGGGCTTAAAGTGGCGCGCGATGCCAAAGTCGATCAGGTAGATATGGCCCTCGGCGGTGCGCATGACGTTGCTCGGCTTGAGGTCGCGAAAGATCACCGGTGGCTGGCGTGTATGGAGGTAGCCCAGCACGCCGCTGAGTTGAATCCCGATATCCAGCACCTCGGCGACCGGCAATCCGGGAGGCCCGCCGGGATGCTCGCGCTGCCAGCGCTGCAGGTACTGCTCCAGCGATTCGCCCTCAATGAAGTCCATGACAAGATACCACTGTCCCTCGTCCGAGAAGTGGTCGTAGATGCGCGGCAGGTTCGGGTGCATCAGGCTGGCCAGCAGCAGGGCCTCCTGCTTGAAGGCCTCCGTGGCCTCCGCCGCCTCCTCCGGGCTGAGGCCGCTCTGGCTCATCTCCTTAATGGCCACGGCGCGGTCGCCGAACTGGGTGTCGTGGGCCTGGTAGACGGCGCCCATCCCTCCGCGTCCGAGCTGCGCCGCGATGCGGTAGCGCTGCTTGAGGAGATGGTTGATGGGCAGTTTGCCCGTGTTGGGGTGAAGGTCCGGGGCGACGTCTCTGTGGATGCCGGGTGTCACAGAGGGGGATCGCACCTGCAGTGGTTGCCCACAGTTGAAACAGAAGCGTGCCTGCGGGCGATTGGCTTGACCGCATATGTCACAATACAGGGGAGTGGTATCGTACATCCGCTGCTCCGTTTCGAGGAAAAGTGAGTCGGCCCCCGTGCGTCGGGCCGCTCGCTCCGGTCAGTGATTTGAGGCCCTGGCCGATCTGCGCCTGGTGCCAGTGGTATAGCGTGCACGATTCTCGCTCTTCGTTATAGTAGCATGCTCCAGAAAGGCTGTCAAACACTATGCAAAGCCCGCATCATCCGTTGTTTGCTGCTTGCTATGAGCGCTTCAGTCGCCATCCTGGACCCTGGCAGGAGCGGCTGCGATCGGAGATCGCCGGGGCGGCTCGAGGGGTGGTGCTGGAGGTGGGGGCTGGTACGGGGCTGAACTTCGCCTACTACGACCCCGCAAAGGTCGAGCGGGTGGAAGCCTGCGAGCCGGACCCGGCGATGCGTCGTTATGCGCAGCAACGCGCCGGGCTGGCGCGGGTTCCCCTGGAGTTGAGCGACGCCTGCGCCGAGGCGCTACCCTATGCTGATGAGACCTTCGACAGCGTGGTGGTGACGCTGGTCTTCTGCTCGGTCGCTGATCCGCTGCGGGGCTTCGCCGAGGTTCGGCGCGTCTTGAAGCCCCAGGGAGAGCTGTTGATGATCGAACATATGCGCGCGCCCGGCCGGCTGACGGCGCGTGTGCAGGATCTGCTGACGCCTCTGATGAGGCGCATGGCGGGCAACTGCCACTGGAATCGCGCCACGCTGAGTACCTTGCAGGATGCCGGGCTGCGCGTTGTCTACAGGCGTGATGAGGGCGGCGGCCTGATGCCGCTGGTCGTGCTGCGCGCGGTCAGAGGGTAAACCAGACCTGGATGGTCTGGTCATCGCCGCCAGAGGCGATGGCGCGGCCATCGGGAGACCAGGCCAGGGCGTTGACCTGATCGCTGTGCCCCTCGTATGTGAAGACCACCTCGCGCGTGGCGATCGCCCAGAGATGGACCAGCCCATCGTCGCCGCCGGAGGCCAGGTACTGGCCATCGGGAGACCAGGCCAGGGCGTTGACCCAGCTGCTGTGTGCGTGATAGCTGCCGAGCGCCTCGCCGCTGAGGGCGTGCCAGAGGTAGACCTGTCCGCCGAAGCCGCCGGAGGCCAGTACCTGGCCGTTGGGAGACCAGGCCAGGGCGCCGACCGGCGCCTCGTGAGTGAGGGGATCATAGGCCAGGCTGCCGCTGTGGCTCTCCCAGACCTGAACGCTGCTATCCCACGAGGCCGAGGCGATGCGCTTCCCATCGGGAGACCAGACCAGCGCCAGTACCTTGTTGCTGTGGCCGCCGTAGCTCAGAATGATGTCGCCTTCGGCCAGGCTCCAAATCTCTACCAGCCCGTCTTCGCTGCCTGAAGCCAGGTGCGATCCCGCCGGCGACCAGGCCAGCGCCAGGATGTAGCGCGCGTGATCACGGCGCGAGAGGAGCCGCTCCCCATCAGCGGCATTCCATATCTGCATGGTCCGATCGTTGCCGCCCGAGGCGACGTAGGCCCCGTTGGGAGACCAGGCCAGGGTCAGCACCTGTCCGCGGTGGCCGGTATAGGTGAAGCGCTCGCTGCCGTTGGCAGCTTCCCAGACCTGCACGGTGCCATCGATGCTGGCGGAGGCGATACATATACCATCGGGCGACCAGCCCAGAGTGCGCACCCAGTTGCGATGATCGCGATAGGTGTAGAGCGGCGTGCCCGGCGCCGGGGGCGGCTCGGGCGCGGCCAGCAGGCCTGTCGCCGAGCTTCCACCCTGCTCCCCTGAGGACGCTGCCCTGGGATGGTTCAGCCGAGAGAGGTGTTGCTTGCTAAGATAACGACCTGAGCGATTGAGCATCCTTGATCCTGTCCTCCTGCTCTCGCTGCTTACTCAGTGGCTCTGATTGTAGAAGAGGGGAGCACGGGTGTCAAGAAACGTTGTTGTAATGGTACTTTTGCATAGTCGTATGCTCTTATTGCTGCTGCCGTTCCTCCACCTGACGCTCGCTGCTGCCTCTGCAGACGGCCTGGCTCGCGGCCCTCTCCGCCAGCATGGCGCTGCAGAGCGCCACGCACTGGTCGCAGATGGCGATGCCCTGGGGACCGGCGATCAGCGCTGTGCTCGCGTCCTGGTGGCGGCCGCAGAAGGAGCAGCGCGCGCGCACTCGTGGCTGCGGCGGTCGTGGACGGCGTCTGAGGCGTGTGAAGAATCCCATGGTTTCTGCTCTCTCCTCTCTCTTCGGCTGGACGGCCGGCGCTGGGACTCCCGGCCCCTCCTGGCCCTCCTATCTCTGTCGGGTAATACGCCTCTGACGCGGCGAAAGGTTCCCGTTTGCTCCACTCTGGCCGCGGACGGTCCTCTTCCCTGGTCTTGGCGCGCCCTGCCGATTCTGCTATAATGGGAGAGAATAGTAGGACAACCGTTCCTACGGGGCACCCATTCCTGGTGGACACGTTGCAACCGCCCCACCTGGGCGCACAGAGGAGCAGCATGAGCGATCGGCTCGTTTCGCCGCGTGTGAGCGAAGAAGAAGAACTGATTGAGAGCAGCCTGCGGCCGCGCCGTCTGGCTGAGTACATCGGGCAGGAGCGTATCAAAGAGAACCTGGCGATCCTGCTGGAGGCCGCCCGGCGCAGGAACGAAGCCGTGGACCATGTGCTTCTGTACGGGCCGCCGGGTCTGGGGAAGACGACGCTCTGCAACATCATCGCCGCCGAGATGGGCGTCAGCCTCAAGACCACCTCCGGGCCAGCCATCGAGCATGCCGGCGATCTGGCCTCGATTCTGACCTCGCTGCAGGAGGGCGAGGTGCTCTTCATCGATGAGATCCACCGCCTGGCGCGCGCTGTGGAGGAGCGCCTCTACTCGGCGATGGAGGACTTCGCCATCGATGTGGTCATCGGCAAGGGGCCTGGCGCGCGCTCTCTGCGCATCTCGCTGCCCCCGTTCACGGTGGTGGGCGCCACCACGCGCGTGGGGGCCCTCTCGGCGCCGCTGCGCGACCGTTTCGGCGCGATCTACCGCCTGGAGTACTACGACAGCGTGGCCCTCAAGCAGATTCTGGTGCGCTCGGCGCGCATCCTCAAGGTACCCGCCGATGAGGAGGGCATCGAAGAGATCGCCGGACGCGCCCGCGGCACGCCGCGCATTGTCAACCGCCTGCTGCGACGTGTGCGTGACTATGCCCAGGTGAAGGCCGAGGGCGTGATCACACGCGCTGTGGCGCGGGCAGCTCTGGATGCTCTGGAGATCGACCACATCGGCCTTGACCAGACCGATCGCCATCTGCTGCTGACGATCATTCAGAAGTTCGATGGTGGCCCGGTCGGCCTCGATACGCTGGCCGCCAGTACCAGCGAGGACCCGGAGACCATCGAGGACGTCTATGAACCGTATCTGCTGCAGCTTGGCTTCATCGCGCGCACGCCGCGTGGCCGTGTGGCGACGCGCCTGGCCTACGAGCATCTGGGGATCAACCCGCCGCAGGCGCAGCGTCCGTCGCAGGCGCCCGCCTCGGGACGGGGTCCCGACCTCTGGATGGCTGCTCCTGGCGGGGCTGATGGGACCGATGGAGAGGCTGGCGATTCCGCGCTCCCCTGATCAGGTCAGGGCCGCTCCCTTTCTGGCTCTTCGCGCGGCTTCGTCAGAGCCTGCAGTGTGCCGTTGCTCACCTGGAAGCGCTGCGCACGCTCCAGGACCTCCGCGGGAAAGTGCGAGGTGTCGGTCGTGGTCAGCAGCACCTGTTCATGGTTGAGGATCGCGTGCAGCAGGTGCTCGCGCCGCTGCCGGTCCAGCTCGCTGAACACATCGTCCAGGAGCAGCACCGGCTCATCGCCGGTGGCGGTGCGCATATAGGCCAGTTCGGCAAACTTCGTTGCCAGGGCCACGGTGCGCTGCTGGCCGCGTGAGCCGTAGGTGATCACGCTCGTGCCGTTGACGAGGAACTCCAGATCGTCGCGGTGTGGGCCCAGCAAACAGACCCCCTGCTGAATCTCCCTCTGGCGCAGTGCGCGCAACTGGCGCAGGTAGTCCTCCTGGCTCTCACTGGCTGCCCCTTCCGCCGTGCTCTGGAAGGAGGAGCGGTAGATGATCTGCAGATGTTCGCGGCCGCCGCTCAGTTGCTCCTGAAAGGGACCGGCCAGCTCATTGAGGGCGCTCAGCATGCGCCGGCGCTCAAAGGTGATCAAGGCCGCGAGCAGGGTCAGGCGCTCGTCGAGGTAGTCGAGCAGGCGTGGGTCCTCATGGTAGTCGCGGATGCGCTTGAGGAGGGCGGCGCGCTGAGTGATGACCTTGCGGTAGTGCTGCAGGGCCTGGCAGTAGCGTGGCTGGACCTGGCATAGACTGCGATCGATGAAGCGGCGGCGCTCATCGGGGGAGCCGTCGACGAGGTGCAGATCGGCGGGGGCGAAGAGCACGTTCGTCATCTGGCCGATCAGATCCAGGGCGCGGCGCGGCAGTGAGTTCACCTTGATGCGCTTGCGCGGAGTGCCGCCGGGCAGGACGAGGGGGCGCGTGGCGCCGTTCTCAGGCGAGCGTGGGGGGGTCGGGTCGATGATCACGATCTCCACGTGCAGATCGCCGTCGCGCCGTTTGACCAGCGCATCGATGCGCGCCAGGTGGTCGAGGGCCTCCCAGTTGACCACCTCGCGATCCGCCGAGGCGTGGAACGAGGTGCTCGTAGCGATCATCGAGACGGCTTCGAGCAGGTTCGTTTTCCCCTGAGCGTTTTCGCCGCAGAAGATGAACAACCCCGGCCCGAGCGAGAGGTCGAGGTGCCTGTAGTTGCGAAAATCGGTCAGTGAGAGGTGTGCGAGGTGCATGTGGCCCGTACCTATCCGTCGCTGCTCTGCTGGTGAGTGGCCAGGTGAGGTGAAAGGGCCTGCGCGCGGGGCGGGCGCGGCGCCCCGCCGGCGCGGCGCAGGCTGCGTGACCCATCAGCGATTGGTATGCATCGGCATGATCACGTAGGTGTAGTCCGTGGAACCGACCGGCCGCACCACACCGGGCCGGGTGGGCGAAGTGACCTCCAGCGCCACCTCAGGCGTATCAATCACGTTCAACACATCGACCAGGTAGTCCACGTTGAAGATGATCTGCATCTCCTCGCCATCGACGGCGGCGTTGAGCGTGCTCGTGCTGTCGCCCAGGTCCTCGGCCGTCGCCTCGACGGTCACGGAGCCGGCCTCCAGCCCGTCGCTTCCGCCGGGGGCGATCTTGATGCGCGTGATATTGGAGCTGTTGCGGGCGAAGAGCGCTGCTGCCTTCACGCGCTCGGCGAAGGCGCGCGTCTCCAGCACGGCGCGTGTCTTGTACTCCGTCGGGATGATCGCGCGGTAGTTAGGGAAGGTGCCATCCAGGAGTCGCGAGACCAGGTCGATCTGTTCGGTGTGGAAGAGCACCTGGCTGCGGTTGGGCGTGACGATCATCTGTACGGGGCCCTCGTTGGGCAGGATGCGCGCCAGCTCAGTCAGGGTGCGTGCGGGAATGAGGATGTCATCGCGGGCCTGCTCCTCGCCGGGCAGAGGGGCGGTGCGAGCCGCCAGGCGGAAGGCGTCAGCGGCCACGAAGGTCACCTGCTCATGATGGACCTGGACCAGGACGCCGGTGAAGACCGGGCGCGACTCGTCTTTGGCGGCGGCGAAGGCCACCTCGCCGATCATCTCCTTCAGCAGGGAGGCGTCCAGCAGGACGGGCGGCTCGCCGCCCTCGGCGGTGGGAATCAGGGGAAACTCCAAGGGATCGGTGCCCTTGATGTTGGTGTTGATCCCCAGACAGTGCAGATTCAGCAGATGCGTCTCCGGCTGGACGGTCACCTGCACGCTACCGGCGGGCAGGTTGTTCACCAGGTCGGTGAAGAGCCGTGCCGGGATGGTGGTGGTACCCTCGTCCTCCACCTGAGCCTCGACCCAGCAGTTGATGCCGATCTCCAGGTTGGTCGCCGAGAGCTTGAGGCGCCCCTGCTCGGCGTTCATCAAAATATTCGCCAGGATGGGCAGTGTGCTGCGGCTCGAGACGGCGTGGCTCACAACGGAGAGGCCGCGGCTCAGATCCTGCTGTTTACATATGAATTTCACGTTTTTCCTCCAGACACTACCAGGACACTGCAAAGTTCTCGCTTAGTATAGCGTAATCCTCTGAGAAAGAACAACCTTCTCTACCCGATTGGCGGTCGCCGTGGTGGTTGCTGGGCTGCTGGCCAGACGGACGATCCGGGAGCGAGCCGCCCGGAAGCGCTCTCCTCGTCATGGCTGTTTGTTTTCTATTCTATTTCGGGTGCCAAGAAGCGGACGCAGCCGATGGAGCGCGCGCGCTCCCGCTCTGGCTCTGCCCTTCGTTGCGGGGGGAGGAAGGTGGAGCGGACCTCATGGCAGGCGCTCGTTGTCCTCGCCCAGCAGCGGCGGCGCCTTGTAGAGGCGGGCCGGGGTCTCTGAGAGGTGCAGCGGCGAGCCAACGAGTTTGATGGTGCCGGCCGTCGGGTGCTCGCACTCCCAGACGAGGCCGCGCGCCTGGATGTGGGGATCGCTGAAGACCTGGCTGACGCTGTTGATGGCGCCGCAGGGGATGCCAGCGGCCCGCAGCTCGGTGAGCCAGGTCTCGCTCTCCTTCTGCAGCAGGACCTCCTGCAGGATGGGGATCAGGGCCTCGCGGTTGTGCACGCGCTGAGGGTTGGTGGCGAAGCGCAGGTCGTCGGCCAGCTCTTCGCGGCCGAGGAGGCGGCAGAAGGCGCGGAAGAGGCGGTCGTTGCCGCAGGTGATCACGATGTAGCCGTCGCGGGTGCGGAAGGCCTGGTAGGGGACGATATTGGGATGGCCGTTGCCGTAGCGACGCGCTTCCTCGCCGGAGATCAGGTGATTGGAGGCCACATTGCCCAGGAGGGTGATGGTCGCCTCCAGCAGCGAGATGTCGATGTACTGGCCGCGTCCGGTCTGGTCGCGCACGCGCAGGGCGGCCAGGATGGCGATGCAGGCGAAGGTGCCGGTCGTCAGGTCGCCGACGGGGGTGCCCACGCGCATCGGTTCGCCCTCGACCTCGCCAGTGACTGCCATGATGCCCGATTCGGCCTGCGCGACGAAGTCGTAGCCGGCGCGCTCGGCATAGGGTCCTGTCTGGCCGTAGCCGCTGATGGAGCAGTAGATCAGGCCGGGATTGAGGGCGCGCAGGTCCTCGTAGCCCAGTCCATGGCGTGCGAGGGTGCCAGGGCGGAAGTTCTCCACCAGCACGCTGGCCTGCTTGATCAGCTCGATCAGGCGGGCTTTGTCTTCGGCGCGGGTGAAGTCCAGGGTGATGCTCTGTTTATTGCGGTTCAGCCCCAGGTAGTAGGCGCTCTCGCCGGCGATGTAGGGCGGGCCGAACTGGCGCGTGTCGTCGCCCTTGCCTGGCTGCTCGACCTTGATGACGGTGGCGCCCAGGTCGCCGAGGATCATGGTGCAGTAAGGCCCGGCCAGCACGCGCGAGAGGTCGATCACGAGGACGTCTGAGAGAGCTGCTTCCATGGTTCTACCTTTCAGTGGTTCTCTGGTTGGTGGTGATGTTGCCTGGCTGCCTGTTCTTCTTCTTCGGCGAGCAGGCGCAGCCCGGCACTGATCTCCTGCTGGCTGTATCAGGCCGACCTGCTGTCATACAGTTAAGCGGAAGGGGTCTGCCTGTGTCAAGCCCGTGGAGTGGGGGGCGTTGATGCTGCGGTCTGGTCGTACGCTGCGAGGCTGCAATGGTGGGCCGCCGCTCTGCTGGTGCGGCTGGTGCGCAGGGGTACGGGGATGTGCTCAGGCCGGGCGGTCCGTGGAGGCGTGTTGCTCGGCGAGGAGGCGGCGCACATCGGTGAGGATGGCGTACAGGTTGCCGCTCACGTAGATGCCGCCGGGTACGTGGCTGGCCAGCTCGCTATGGTGCAGGAAGGCCTGGCCGCCGAAGGTGAGCAGCGGGCGTGGAGCGGGCAGCTCCTGCACCCGGCGTGCGAGGTCGATCAGGGTGGCGACGTAGGCCGGCATGGTGACGGAGATGCAGAGCATGGCGGGCTGCAGGTAGCGGGTCACTTCCAGCAGGCCGCTGATCTCGATGCTCTGGCCCAGGTAGATGCTGCGCAGACCGCGGCGGCGCAGCAGGAGGGTCAGCATCAGGGGAGCCAGCTCGTGTGGCTCGCCGGGTGCGCAGCAGCAGATAATCGGGGCCCCCTCCTGCTGATAGGTTGAGATATAGAGAAGGTTGGTCAGGAAGCCGCGGAAGAACTGGCTGGCGAAGTGCTCGACGGCGACGTTGAGGCGGCCCATCTCCCAGAGCTGGCCGACCTGCCAGAGCACGGGCACCACCACCTCGGCGCAGACCTCCTCGACTGAGTAGAGGGAGAGCAGTGAGGCCATCACGCGCTGCGCCCGCACGTCGTCCAGGCACTTGAAGGCCTCAATCAGCTCTTCGCGGATGGTCTGGATGTTGTAGAGCGCCGGCGTGGACGGACTGGTCTGCGGCTGGAGCAGCGTCGAGAGGCCTGATGCTGGCGCTGGCGTGTTGCGCAGCCTGGTGAGGGTCTCCACCAGGCTGCGGCCAGCCGGGGCAGCGGTACCGCCCGCCGACTCGTCTGGCTCCTGGGGACGTGTCTCGATGGCGATCTGGAAGGCCGGGCGGCGCTCGGCTGCCAGATTCTCCGCGCGCTGCAGGTGGCGCACTTTCTGATACTCATCTTCGAGATGTCGCCAGAGGGCGATGGCCTGGCTGATGGCCATGCCGCTGTCCACGCGCTCCTTCAGCCAGCGGATAAGGGCGATGTCGCGCTCGGAGTAGAGGCGATAGGCGTTGTTGGCCCGTTCGGGCGCGAGGATAGCGTAGCGGTTCTCCCACGCGCGGAGCGTTGGAGCCGGAACGCCGGTTTGCTGGACAACGGCCTTGGTGTTGAAGAGCGGATTATCGGAGTAGCGTTCCAGGTCGGGCCGTTCAATATACCCTTGTTTTGCGTGCATGTCCGGGGTGCTCCAGTCTGGCCTGCCAGGCGGTTGCATCGGGCGGTCAGTGCCGCTATCTTGACAAGTATAGCATATCATAGCACAGGCCGATAGTCGCCAGCGGTAGCCTTTCTGGCTGGCAGGGCGCCAGGAGAGGCGGTACCATCGGCTCCGGCGCGGCGTGGCCGTGGCATCCGTGGCGGGGGAGGCCCTGGGAGAGGTGGCTATTGACAAAGCCGCTGGAAGATTGCTATCATGACAGAGCGTAAAAAGCAACAGTGCGCATCAATGCGCCCGCTCCGCTCTGGCTCTGGCCCGGCTGGCCCGGTCAGGCTGGCTGGTCAGCTACCCTGATGGTATCTGGAGAGGATGGCCGTGTCTCTCCTCTCTCCCCGGTGTTCGCAGGCCTGGCCTGCCCTCGCTCTGGGCGGCGTCCTCTGGCCCGCGGGGTATCTCTCCCTCCGGGCATATGGGTCACGGGCTGCAGGGGAATGAAAGGAAGCGACGGCGCGCCTCGGGAACTGTGCTGAAGGCCTCCACCCACGCCTTCAACGTATCCTGGCGCTGCGAGCGGAGTCGGCATCAAAGAGAAGGACAGAGGCATGTTCGCAGTCATTAAAAGTGGTGGAAGACAATTCAAGGTCGAGGTTGGCGAGACCATCGAGGTCAATCGCCTCCCTGTCGAGGAGGGCGCGCAGGTCCGCCTCGGCGAGGTGCTGCTGGTCTCCGACGCCAATCGCTCGCTGATCGGCCGGCCCCTGGTGGAGAACGCCGAGGTGCTGGCGACCGTCCGGCGCCATGGGCGGGGCGAGAAGGTGATCGTCTTCAAGTACAAGTCGAAGAAGCGCTATCGCCATCGTCGTGGCCATCGCCAGGAGATCACGCTGCTGACGATCGACGATGTGCTGGTCGATGGGGTCAGCCTGGTGACCGGCGGGGCCCCCTCGACGGGTGAGGAGGCTGCGCTCGTTGAGGTCTCTCCGGTCGAGGCAACGCCGACTGCCCCTGAGGCTGGCGCGGCTGAGGGAGGCGAGGAGCAGCCCAGGACGCGCCGCCGCCGCCGCGCGCGGCCCCAGGAGACTGAGGCGCAGACAGAAGAGTGAGGTAAGCAGGCATGGCACATAAAAAAGGTGTAGGGAGCTCGCGCAATGGTCGCGACAGCAACTCGAAGCGGCTCGGCGTCAAGCGCTACGATGGCCAGCTCGTGACGGCCGGGACGATCATTGTGCGTCAACGTGGCACGAAGATCAAGCCGGGCGATCATGTCGGCGTTGGACGCGATCACACGCTCTTCGCCCTCATCGATGGCTACGTCAAGTTCGGCCATGCGTCCCGCACGCGGAGCAAGGTCAGCGTCTATCCGACCTTCCCCGGTCGGCCCTCCGTCGAGGAGTTGCTGTCGCGGGAGTCGGCCAGCTAGCCGGCGCATACGCACACGCATCGCGCGGGCGAGCGTCAGTGCCGCGCCAACCCAGGCAAAGCAAACGAGAGGGAGCGGGTCAGTGCTCTGATCCGCTCCCTCTCTTGTGTTCTCTCTCGCCTGGCTGGCGACCTCTTCAGGGGTGCGTTATTGCTGGTTGCGGGCCGGGCAGGTGATGACGATCTGGTGATTGCGCCGATCGGTCATCAGGCTGCAGGTCTGGCCGTTGATGGTCGTGGTGCCGTTGCAGCCCACCACCAGGGTGCCGTTGACGTTGCAGTCCAGCGGTGTCTTGATCAGCTCGCCGTTGATCGTCGCGGCGATGGCCACGCCCTGGGCTGTGCGCTGCACCTGGACGGGGTCCGGCAGGTGGAGCAGCCGGGTGCAGTTGAGGCCGTCGGCCTCGAAGGAGGTCACGAAGCGCTGCGCCAGGAAGGTGAAGAGCGAGTTGGCGGCCGCGGGGTCCGGCGACGGCAGTGGCTTTGTCAGATGGGCGTCGACCAGCAGGCGCATGGGGGCCACGGCCAGCAGGTTGTCGCAGTAGAGCACGGTGCTGGAGAGCGTGGCGTTGCTGACCAGGGGCTGATCCACGCCGGCGCGGTAGGCGTTGAGCTTGGTCAGGTTAGGATGGCCGTTGACGGTCACCATGGGATCGCCGTTGGGCACGAGGGCCACCGGGGCGGTCTGCCAGACGGCGGCCTGCAGCTCGTCGAGGGGCAGCGCGGTGGTGGTCTTCCCCGGATCGGCCAGGTCGGGGGCCATCCAGGGCTTGCAGCCGAGGGCGCCGTCGATGCCGATCACCAGCAGGCGGTTATCGCTGCCGTTGACCTGTGGCTGGGCGTTCTGCAAGCGGGCGATGTTGCGCGTCGTCATCTGGGCGCTGCGGCCGTCTCGGGTGATCAGATAGGCGGTGGTGACGTTATCGCTCTGGTCCTGGTCGACGACCGAGAAGTCGCGCACGCTGGGACAGGGCAGTCCGTCGCGGGCCATCCCCAGGCGCGGCGGCTTGAGCTTGCCGGCGTGAATGGCGCGGTTGGCTGCCTGGAAGAAGGCGGGCGCGTTGCAGTAGGCGAACTGGCCAAAGATCGAGCCGCGGATGCCGTTCACGCAGTGGGCCTCGGCCAGGCTGTTGCCGCTCCCGCGCAGTGTCAGGTTCTCTCCGTTGAAGCCGAACCAGATGGCGACGATTCCCTGGGCCGGCAACTGTGGCACGACGGGCGCGATGGCGGGCCGGCTCCCCCTGTCGATCACCAGCGGATCGTAGACAGAGATCTGCCCCGTGGCGGGGTCGATGACTGCTGCCTGCACAAAGGCCGCTTGATCGGCGTTGGCCTCGTGGCAGGGACCCTGCGCCGGGTCGGTCGCTACGAGCTGGTAGGGCGTCGCCAGGCCGTGGGCCGTCAGCGGGTGCTCCGGGACGATCAGGGTGCAGTCGGCATTGACTGCTGCGTTGGTCGCTGCGTGCGTTCCCAGGACACGCGGCAGCACATAGAGCGCTCCCCCGATCAGCGCCAGCATCAGCGGCACCAGCACCCCCACCAGCATCAGCGGAGAGAAACGGCGCTGACGCCTCTTGCGCTCAGGAGAGGGAGCGCGTTCGGTCGGCCGGGTGGCCTCTTTGAGTGTGAGCATACGTTGCTTCTGACCCCCTTGTGTGCAGGTGTGCAGCGTAGTGCTGCAGCCTGAATCCTGCTGAGATGTCTTGCGTGGTCCTTGTATTGAATAGTGCGCAATGGTTGATCTGGTTGAGATATTACCCCAGAACCCTGCCGCTCTTTAGCCTTTCGTCTGCTGATAGCAGGAAAGTACCACAAATCGGTTAAGATTTCTTCATAGCCTGGCGCCGCTGGTGGGGCGATCCGCGCTGTGCGTTGTCCGAGCGGGGTCGCGCCGGGGTCTGTGAGGCTGCCCCGCTCTCCGTGCCCTCGGGCATCTTTGCTATACTATGCATTGAAATTCCTTCTGGCCAGGTGCCGCCGGGGAAGTGGCTGGCACTGGCTCGGAGGGCCGGTCTCTCTCGCGCGCCCCTGCGCCGGGCGGCGCGAACGAATGTGCCTCTGATATGCAGTGATGCAGTGGTGCGGGCGGCGCGGGCGGCGCGGGCGGCGCGGGCGGAGATGGCCGGTGAATTGTGGCTATTCAGGCCAGCGAAAGGATCATTGCATGCGAGCAATTATCAGTGTTGCCAACCGTGAAGGTCTTCCAGAGCTGGGCCGCGCCCTGGCGGCTCAGCAGGTGACTATTTTTGCAACCGGTGGCACGGCGGCCGCGCTGCAGGCGGCCGAAGTGGAGGTGCAGCCCGTCAGCGCCCTGATTCAGTTTCCGGAGATTCTTGGCGGGCGCGTCAAGACGCTGCATCCCCATATTTACGGCGGCATTCTGGCGCGGCGCGCTGATCCAGGGCATATGAGCGAGCTGGCGGCGCATCAGATCGAGCCGATCGACCTGGTGGTGGTCAATCTCTATCCCTTTGTGGAGACCGTCAGCCGTGGAGGGGTGACGCTGGAGGAGGCGCAGGAGCAGATCGATATCGGGGGGGTGACCCTCATACGGGCGGCCGCCAAGAATTTTCAGGATGTGCTGGTGCTGGTGCGCCCGCAGGATTATGCGCCCGTGCTGGAGGAGTGGCGCGAGCGCGGGGAGGTCAGCCTGGAGACGCGCCGACGCCTGGCGGCGCTGGCCTTCCAGTACACGGCCAGCTATGATACGGCCATCGCTGAGTATCTGCGCTCGCAGGACACGGACTACTTCCCCGAGGAGTTGACGCTCCCCCTGACGCGGGTGCAGACGCTGCGCTATGGGGAGAATCCGCATCAGCGCGCGGCCTTCTACCGCTGGGGAGGCGTGACTGCGGGAGGGATCGTGCCCAGTGTGGCGGCGGCCGAGGTGCTGCATGGCAAGGAGCTGTCGTTCAATAATCTGCTCGATCTCGATGCGGCTCTGGCGGCCGCGGGCAGCTTCGTGGCTCCCACGGTGGCGATCATCAAGCATACGAACCCCTGCGGCCTGGCCTGTGGCGACACGCTGGTCGAGGCCTATCGCCGGGCGCACGCGGGTGATCCCGTCTCTGCCTATGGCGGCATTATCGGCTGTAATCGCACGGTCGATGTGGACGTGGCGCAGGAGATCCATCAGCTCTTCTATGAGGCCGTTATCGCTCCCGATTTCACGCCGGAGGCGCTGGCCGTCCTGCGCCAGAAGAAGAACCTGCGCCTGCTGGCGACGCATGCCTCGCTCGATCCTGCCACGTTGAACGCACAGGTCTTCAAGTCTGGTCGCTTCGATGTGCGCAGCGTGAGTGGGGGGCTGCTCCTGCAGACGGCGGATGTGATCGGTGAGCATGAGCTGGAATATCGCGTGGTCACGGAGCGTAAGCCTACACTGGAGGAGATGACGGATCTGATGTTCGCCTGGAAGGCGGTGCGCCATGTGAAGTCGAATGCCATTGTGCTGGCTCACAAGCTGGCGCTGGTGGGTGTGGGCGCGGGTCAGATGAACCGCGTGACCAGTGTGCAGCTTGCTGTGGAGAAGGCCGGCTCGCGCGCGCGGGGCGCGGTGCTCGCTTCGGATGCCTTCTTTCCCTTCGCCGACGGCGTGGAGGCGGCGGCTAAGGCGGGAGTGACGGCGATCATCCAGCCTGGCGGCTCGATCCGCGACGAGGAGTCGATTCGCGTGGCGAACCAGCACGCCATTGCCATGATTTTCACGGGACGGCGCCACTTCCGCCATTGAGGTGCTCTGGCTGTCTGAGGGCGGGCCTCCTTCTGGGGGCCGCAATGGCAGCCGCGCATCAGTGTCGATGCGCGGCCGGGCCAGGGGCGGCGTGCGGCCGGGCCAGGGGCGTTCAGATCAGCTCATCGCAGAAAAAGTAGACCCAGAGAATGGCCACACCCAGACCACCGATCAGCGTGAAGAAGCCGACGGCGCCAGCTGCCGTGTTGTTGGGATCTTTAAAGGGATAGAAGATGATCAGGGACAGCCAGACCAGCGTCAGGGCCGTCGTCAGGCTGAGCTTGGTGATGATGGTCGGCGATGGGTACAAAATATGGTAGAAGGCCAGCACCAGCAGGCCGATGATCGCGGCCAGCAGCAGCAGGTTGATGCTGACCCCGCCGCCGAAATCGAAGACCAGCGTCGGTTTTATAAACAGAAAGCAGCAGATCCAGAGGATCGTGATGACGATGCTGCCTATGACTTTGCCTTTTGGCGCAACAGTAATCACGTCACAAAGCTCCTTTCGAGGAGTGCACAGGCTCTTGCAGATACGAGTATCTGCCTCCCCAGAGTCTTATTGTAGTCCTTATCGTGCCAGAAATCAACATCGAGTGGTACAGGGGGTCCTCGCTCTGAGGTGAGTGACCGCTCCTTCGGCTGCATCGCTCTCACGGGGGGAGGCGCTGCCGGACGCGGTCCGGCCCGTGCTCAGGCGCCTCGCTGGTGATAGGCACGGGCGAAGCGGGCCGCCCAGCGGGCGTTGTTGAGGAGCAGGGCGCGATTGGCGGTGATGCTGGCGCCGCCGGTGGCCTCGGCGACCCGGGCGAGCAGAAAGGGCGTCAGTGCGGCGCCATGAATGCCGGCGGCGCTGGCCTGGGCGCTGGCTGCAGCAATGGCGCTTTCCAGCGTGGCGGCGTCCAGGGCGTGGGCCGTGGGGATGGGACAGCAGACGAGCAGACCGTGCAGGCCGCATTCCCAGTGGGTGCGGGCGATGGCGGCGACCTGCTCCACGTCGTCGACGCGCTGCTGCAGGGGCAGGCCGCTGTGGGGCGTGTAGAAGGCGGGGAACTCGGCGGTCTGCCAGCCGAGGACGGGGACGCCCTGGGTCTCCAGGTATTCGAGGGTGCGGGGCAGATCGAGGATGGCCTTGGCGCCGGCGCAGACGACGAGAACCGCGGTGCGGCTCAGTTCGCTGAGGTCGGCTGAAATATCCATACTGCTCTCGACGCCGCGATGCACGCCGCCGATGCCGCCGGTGGCGAAGAAGCGGATGCCGGCCATCTCTGCGCAGAGCATCGTGCCTGCGACGGTGGTGGCGCCCAGGCGGCCTGTCGCCAGAGCTACGGCCAGGTCGCGTCGGCTGACCTTGAGCACCTCCTGCGCGCGGGCCAGCTCCTCGATCTCGGCGCGCTCCAGGCCGATGCGAATCTGGCCGCCGCCGATGGCGATGGTAGCCGGGACGGCCCCCTCTTCGCAGATGGCCTCCTCCATCGCCAGGGCTGTTTCGACGTTGGTCGGATAGGGCAGCCCGTGGGCGATGACGGTGGATTCGAGGGCGACGATGGGGCGCTGCTCGTCGAGGGCGGCGCGTACTTCGGGGGCGAGCAGCAGATACTGACTGACGTTCGTGTGCATGGATGATCCTCGGTGGCGAAAGATGTCTCGCTCTCATCTTCGCACGAGTGGGGCCTGGTTGCAAGCCCTCTTCCAGGGAGGCTCAGAGGGTGAGGGAGGCGCCCCAGTCGTCGGGCTGGACGGCGCGCTGTAGCTCGTCGATGAGCTGCAGGGTGGTCAGGCTGACGGTGATGACCTGGCGAACGAGGCGCACGATGGCGTCGGGGTCGTCGGGACGGTTGGGATCGCTCAGCAGGCCGCTGCGGGGATCGATGCGCCGCTGGTACTGGTCGAGGACCCATTCGAGGGCGGAGCGGTTGCCGAGGCGGTAGGCGAAGCACTCCTGAGGGATGCCGGAGAGGGTGAGGCCGCGGCTGACTACGAGCGAGGAGCGGTCGGGGGTGAGGCGCATTTTCTCGACGTGGCGGCTCTCCCGGTAGGGGAGGCGCTCGTCCTCGATTTCGCGCAGGGGGTAGGGTGAGGCCTGCTCGTATGCGCTGTGCAGGGTGGCGAGGGAGCGGCCGATGCTGGCGGTGGCCCAGAAGGCCTCGTCGCGGCGGAGCAGGGGGATGCGCGGGAGGTCGCGTTTGAGGGCGTCGGCGTAGTGGGTGCGATAGAGGGGATGGTGGAGGAGGCCGTAGACGTAGTAGAAGAGGTCCCATTTGTGCACGTCGGGGCCGTAGCGCTGCTGAAAGCGCTCCAGGGCGGCGTCGGTGATGTTCTCCTGGCGGGTGGTGCCGTCCTCGCTGTAGGTGTAGAAAGGAAAGCACTGGAATGTGTCCACGGCGGCCAGCAGGTGGAGGTCGGGGATCAGATTGGTTGCCAGCACGCTGAAGCTGGAGCGGTAGCCGATATCGCTGACCACGATGGCGATGTTCTCCCGCTCGCAGGCGGGGGTGGCAAAGTAACGGCGCTGCAGGCCCAGAGTGTTGTTGAGCATGGGATCGAAGTAGAGGTACATCCTGGTGAAGGGACGGTAGAGGGCATGACGGATATGCTGTGGATGGAATTCCGCGCGTTGCCCTCGGACGAGAGCGTTCTTGAGGTCGCCGCTCCATTTAATGCGTCTATCGTCGTAGGTCACAAACTGGTCCACTGAGAGCGAGCGGTCGGTGCGCCTCTGCCAGCGATCAAGGTCTGCGTTATACGCCTCGATAAAGCGTCTGACCTTCTGATCCAGGTGTTCACGATGGAAATCGTAGACCCAGACGTCCCGGTTTGTCTTCACGCCTCCAGAATAGGAGGAGAAGACTGTCAGCGTTGCGGAGTGACTCCCCTGCTTTGCAGCTTTGTGTCCCAGAGGGAGGAAGGTCGCGTACTCTGGAGTAGTCTGCGTCGCCAGCCAGTACCGCTGACCAGCGGGTTGAATCGCACTCCACTCGATGCCTCTGATGCTGCGCCGCTCGCGGAGAAAGGCGAGTTTCTCCTCTTTACTCCAGTGCTCTGGCACGCGAGAATAGTAAAGTTGTCGCTCGCTGGCTCTGGATGAGCGAATCGCCAGTGTGATGCCCACTCCTACTTGAATGCCAAAGACATTATGTTTGCTACCAGAGAGCCTGGGGTTCTTGCGTATATTTCCGTGCAGATCGAGGTGATAGATGCAAGTGAAGTCCTGGAGGAGGTGTTTGCGCATGCCATCGAAGCTGATCTGGTCGATGAACGAATTGTTTGAGACAAAGCAGATGATGCCGTCGCGGCTACCGAGGCGGTCGGTGGCCCAGCGGAAGAAGCGCACGTAGGCGTCATAGAGCTGCATTTTCAGTGATGCATGTGAGTCCTGTACATAGGTCTCTTTGATGCGGTGATCAATCACGGGATAGCGGGGGTTTTTGTTATTGTCGTTCTCGCTTTTCTGGCCGACGTTGTAGGGGGGATTGCCCACGATCACCATGAGATCGGCCTCCTGCTCGCGAACCACGCGCAGGGTGTTCTCCTCCGTCAGGAAGAGGCGGGGTTGGACGGCGACGACGGAGCCGTCGCTGTGGATCTCCTCGGCCAGCTCCAGGGTATCGACGAAGCAGAGGCCCTCGAAAGGTTCGTACTCGCCCATGCGCTCGTAGTAGGCGTGCTCGATGTTCAGCGAGGCGATGTAGTAGGGCAGGAGCATGATCTCATTGCAGAAGAGGTCCTGGAGGTATTTCTGGCGCAGAACCCTGCGCGGGAGGCGCTGGAGGATGTTGACGATGAAGTTACCGGTGCCGGTGCAGGGATCGAGGACCTTGACGCCGGGCGAGGCGAGGCCGAGGCCGAAGTGCTGCTGCAGGGCCTCCTCGACGCTGGCGACCATGAAGTCGACGATCTCCTGGGGGGTGTAGACGATGCCGTGAGTGTCGGCCTTCTGGAGGGAGAAGCCCTGGAAGAAGCGCTCATAGACGGTGTTGAGAAAGTGCTGGCGCTCGCTCCAGTCGCGGATGCCGCGGGCGGCGTCTTCAATGGCGCCGTAGAAGCGATCGAGGGAGCGCAGGAACTCCTGGCGGTTGAAAGAGCGGCTGGTGAGGGCCTGGATGACCTGCTCGATCTGCCTGGCGATGATGTTGCGGTTGACGAAATCGGGATTATCGAAGATGGTGCGGAAGAGACGCTCGGTGAGCAGGTGCTGGGCAAGCATCTCGGTGATCTCGGCCTGACTGATCTGGGGATTGAGGGAGCTGCGGCAGAGCTGGGCGAAGCGCTCGAGGGCGGCGACGAAGGCGCGGTTCTGCTGCCGCTCGCGCTCGATGATCTCGAGGAGGGTGCGGGCCAGGACGGGGATCTGATCTTTGAATTCGGCGACGGCGGCCTCGAAGCGCTCGATCTGGGGTTCGCTGTAGGTGAGGAAGCGGCGCAGCAGCTCCTGCAGCTCGGCATCGCTATGCAGGTCGAACTCGAGGCGCTGGCCATCCTGGAAGAGGACGGCGCGCCGGGTATCCTCGAAGAGCGTGTTGCGAGTGGGGTAGCCGGCCTGGAGCTTCTCGGCGATGGCGCGCTCCAGATCGATGCCGGGGCGTTTGGCCTCCCAGAGGCCCCGCGTCAGGAAGTCGTTGAGGTCGCGGAGGACGCCGTCGGGGCGCAGGCCGCGCTCAATGGTCGCCTCCGGCACCAGCTTCAGATTCACCGCCGAGGCCGTCTCGGCGAGCAGGTTCTGGAAGGCCGTGCGCAGGGCCAGCTCATGCTGTGCCAGGCCTTTATAGCTGGCCAGCTCCTTGCGATAGCGGGCGATGGCGCGCTTGAGCAGGGTGGGGGTCAGGGCTGCGGGCTGGCTGACAATGACCTCTTCTCGCATCGATGCTCCCTTTCTGGACGGTCTGCTTTCATTATACGCGATGTCCTGCCCACGCAGGCGCGCTCTCTCCTCCTGGGAGACGGCGATCACCTCACGCAGACCGCCGACCACGTCGGCAAAGGCGGCGTCGCGGTTTCTCCAGCGCGTCACCGGCTGCGCGTTGCTGGGCAGGGGCTCCAGGTGGGCGAACGGCGTACCCTGCCAGGCGGCCGGGCGCAGCAGGACGGGGACAAGGTGGAGCGCGCCGCGGCGCTGGCGCTCCAGGGTGCGCTGCATCGTCGCATCGTAGCAATCGTCCGTGGCCAGCAGGTCCGGGCTGATCAGGAGCAGCACGATCTGGGCCTGCTCCAGTCGCCGCTCGCGCTCTCGCTGGCGATCGCTTCCCGGCAGCAGCTTCCCGGCGTGCCAGGTCGTGAGCAACCCCTGGCGCTGCAGCGGCGCCAGATGCTTCTCCAGGTCCTCCAGCAGAGGCCTGTCCTCAGGTGCGTAGATGTAGACCAGCCTGATCGGATCGCTCGTCATCGCTCCTGCCCTCTGACACCGCGCTCATCCGTACACCAGCGCAACACAGCATCAGCCGTGCTCATTCCTCGTTGGCAGCATCCGCGCTTCCCGCATCGTGCTCATCGTCTGCCTCGCCTTCCTCGCCCTCCTCGCCCTCCAGATGCGCCTGCCAGAGCGGCGGCGCCGTCCGCTTGTACTCAATCAGCTCGGCCGGCGTCACGCGCAACGCCCAGCAGAGCTTGTCGAGTGTCAGTGAATCGATCACCGCGTAAGGGTCACGAAAAATTCTGCGCACTGTTCTGTAGTCTACGTCTGCCAGCTTTGCCAGTTTGCTCATGCTGATTCTTTGAGACTCTGCTATCTCTTTTAATCGCAGCCGAATCATATACACGCCTTAGTAGCCTATCCGTAGATAGGAGTCTAGCAGATTCCCTGGCTTGACAGTACTGGCATCTGAATGTATACTCTTAGCGATAGTCTATGAAAGCTATCTGCTAACGTTTATCTTTAAATGTCTAGCATTGTAATCAGGTAGCACCGCAGTCAGTATAGTCAGTGCAGGGAAGCTCTGCTGAGAGGTCGATGGCCACTTCCCTGCCATCGATCGTACCTGCTGGACGCGCAAGGGAGGCCTGACCGGCCTGAGGGAGACCCTGGAGCGATGTTTGTCTGTTCACTGTCTGTCCATGCGGACAGCACCATCAGAAAAAGAGGAGTATATGCATCCATGCACATTTATTCCTGTGAGAGACGGCTCGCCGATTCTGGTGCCGCCCGTGCTCTCCGCGCCGCCCCCGCCGCAGCCCGAGCCGCAGCCCGTTGTGCTTGAGGAGCTGGCGGGAGCCGCCGCGATGCCGCGTCGCTATCTGCGCGGCGTCCCCTATCTGCTGCCTCGCGATGAAGAGGAGCTGCGACGCCTCGACTTTCAGCACTACCTGCTGCGGCAGGTGCTGGGCGCTGACTACGTGGCGCCGCTGCCAGAGGGCCTGACGAGCATCTTCGATGCCGGCTGCGGCAGCGGCCTCTGGGCGCGCATGATGGCGGAGCGCTTTCCCGCGGCGCAGGTCGTCGCCTTCGACATCGAGCCGCCGCCGCACCTTGAGGGCTGGCCGCCCCGCTGCCACTTTGTCGAGGGCAACCTGCTCAAGCCGCTGCCCTTTGTCAGCCACAGCTTCGACTTCGTACATCAGCGCCTGCTCGGCGCCGCCATTCCCGCCTATGCCTGGCCGGGGCTGATCCGCGAGCTGCTGCGCATTGCACGGCCGGGCGCGCTGATCGAGCTGATGGAGGTCGGCGCGACCTTTTACTCCCCCGGTCCCGTCACGCGGCGTCTGAGCGACTGGCTGCAGACCGTCGCCTGGCGCCTGCAGATCGATCTCTCCCTGCTGGACAAGCTCGAGGTGCTGCTGCAGCGTCTGGGCCTGCGTGATCTGCGCAAGCGCTCCGTTGGCCTGCCGCTCGGCGTCTCCGGCGGTCGGATGGGCCGATTGCTGGCTCACAATCTCTATTGCGCCCTGCGTGCCCTCAAGGAGCGCTGCTGTCACCTCCTGGGCCTGGCGCCCACCCTCTTCGACCAGATGCTCCACTGTCTGCCGCGAGAATGGTCCATCTATCGGACGTCGCTGGTGTTGCATGTATACTACGGTCAGAAGCCCTGAACAAGAGGAGAAAGCCATGAGCAAAGGGAAAGTATGTGTCTCCGGCGAAGATGATCAAAGCGATCCAAAGAAATTGGAAAATAAGATCGCTGATCTGAAGCAAAAGTTGGCAGAAGAGTATGAGCAGGCCCTGGAGCGGGGTGCGCTCGACGCCACCCCCTCCTACGAGACCTACGACAGACTGGTCTCTCGGCTGGGGCCGCACGAGGCCAGCCTCGTGCTGCAGCAGGTCATTGAGACGGTCGAGCAGCGCTTCTTCACCCGCCTGCTGCAGAAGAGAAAAGACTCCCGCTGAGCAGCGGTCGTTGCAGCGCGTTCCACGCGGTTGCGCCTGGTGGCAGAGCGTGTTCTGCCATGGCGGGCCGTTGCCGCTCGGGAGAGCGCCCGGAGGTGCCGCGACACCTCGCGGCTAGTCCGGGCGATGTTCCGGCTGGATCGTCCCGCCGCTGGCCGGCGTGGGCGCGGCGGCGACGGGCGCGGCGAAAGAGGGATCGAGGCGCTCGCTGAGGGCGATGATCAGGCCGCCAAGGACGGTCAGGAGGGCGCCGAGCGTCTGCAGGGGAGTCAGGCTCTCATGCAGCAGCAGCAGGGCGAAGCATGTCGAGAAGAGCGGCACGCTCTGCGCCAGGGCGCCCACCTCCCAGGCCTTCAGCAGGCGCAGGGCCTCCTGCTGTGCCACGTAAGCCAGGCAGAAGTTGGTCACGATGTAGAGCGGCACCACCCAGAGGAGGGCCGGCGAGGGCCGCCAGAGGAGCGCCGTCCCGGCCGCCAGCATCTGGATGCACGCCAGCAGCAGCAGGGCGAGGCCGCTGATGAGGAGACGCCAGGTGGTGAGCGGCAGCACAGCGCAGCGCTGTCCCAGGCGTCGAGCCGGGATGAAGCCGAAGCCCAGACCCGTCGCGCCGGCCAGGACCAGCAGGTCGCCCAGGAGCGTGCCGCCCCAGCTCAGGCTCTGGGCGCTGCGCAGCACGACCAGGACGCCGCCCGCCAGCAGCAGGAGCATGCCCAGGCCCTGCAGGGGCCGCAGGCGCTCGCCGAGCAGCAGCACGCCGAAGAGCAGCGCCGCCACGCCCACGAACTGTAGCAGAAAGCCGCCGACAAGGGTACTGGTCTGCGCCAGGCCGGCCACCATCAGCCAGAGCGGCAGCGCCGTTCCTAGCAGCGCCAGCAGCAGCAGATCCAGCCACTCGCCGCGCCGCAGCCGGGCCAGGCCCTGGAATGCTGGCCGGCCCAGCAGTGCCAGCAGGCCCGTGAGCAGGAGGCCACCGCCCAGGAGGGCCACACAGGCGATCAGTGTGGCAGCAACCTCCTCGCTGGCCATCTTCGCCAGCACGGCCCCCAGTCCGAACATGCACGAAGAGGTGAGGGCGTACCCGACACCGCGCAAACGCATACCTTGTCTCCTTCCGTTGCAGCGACGATTCTGCTCTATTATACCTGTCCATGGTGGACGCCAGTGCCAGGCCCCTGAGCGCTCGTGTACAACAGTTTCGTTGAGGCTGCAACTGGCGCAAGCTGCTCTCCCATCGCTGTCGCGCGCATGGTATAGTAGACCTGGGTGACCCGTGCGGACACCTCCAGGTTGGCGTGGTGCGGAGCGGTGTGTCTCCATTGAAGATCACAGGTCTGGAAATGTGTCTCTATTCTCTGAAGAGGAGCAAGCGGTATGAAACTGAGAGGAACAATCGTGGCCACCGGCCTGATTGCCAGCGGCGTGCTGGGAACGGTGGCGGTGGTCAATAAAATCACTGAGGCCCTGGCCGGGGAGTTGAGTCCGGCGCTGGCCGGAGAGGAGCGGCGCTACCCCTGGAAATATGGCGATATCTTCTACAGCGTGCACGGGCAGCGCTCGGCGCGCCCGCTCGTGCTGGTGCATGGTCTGGGGCCGGGCGCCTCCTCCTACGAGTGGCGACGCAATCTGGAGGGGCTGGCGCAGGACTTCCGCGTCTACGCGCTCGATCTGCTGGGCTGTGGCCTCTCCGATCGGCCGGCCATCGACTACGAGGGGCAGCTCTTCAGCGACCTCCTCGGCGACTTCCTGCGCGAGGCCGTGCGCGAGCCGGCGACCGTCGTCACGCGCGGCCTGAGCGGCGCCTATGCCATCGCCGATGCCTATCGTCGTCCCGGCAGGTACGAGCGCCTGGTACTGCTCTCGCCGCCCGCGGTGATGCTCGAAGAGGCCCTGCGCACTCCCCTGACGGCGCTTGTGCGCCTCGGCCTGCGCCTGCCACTGCTCGGCCAGTTCGCCTACAACCTGATCACCACGCGCAGCGCCATTCGCCACTACTACGAGGATCGCGCCTACTATCATCCTGGCCTGATCAGCGACGAGCAGATCGAGTATCTCTACATCGGCGCCCATCAGCCCGATGCGCGCTTCCTGGTCGCCGATCTGCTTGGCGGCCGTCTGCATCTGGATGTCAGCGAGCCGCTGGCGCGTCTCGAGGTGCCCGTGATGGCCATCTGGGGCCAGAGCGGAACCGGTGTGAGCGCCGCCTTCAAGCGGGTCAATCCGCGCATCGAGACGCACGTGCTCGAGCGCTGCGGCGAGCATGTCCAGGAGGAGCAGCCGGAGGTCTTCGGCCAGCTTCTGCGGGCCTTCAGAGAGAGCGCCGTCTGACCCCTGATGGCTCGGCATGGCTTGCGCGGAAGGCCTCAGGTGAGAGGGGCATGAGGCGGCTGCCCACGTGGCGCCTGCTCCAGGCGGCTGAGGGCGTTGTCGACGACCGCGGCGTGCTGCTCCATCTGCAGGCGATAGAACATATGCAGGGCGGCCTGGTAACAGGCGCGCGCCTGTTCCAGATGGCTGCTCTGCCCGCCGTGGCGCATCTGGCTGTAGACATTGCCGCGGTCGTACTGCAGCAAAGCCCAGTCCACGGGCCACTCGTCGCAGGTGTAGACCTGCAGGGCGGCCTCGTAGCAGGCGCTGGCGCAGGCCAGGTGGCTCTGATGACGCGCGCCCGGCAGGTGGCTGAAGGCGTTGCCGAGCGCGTGCTGCGTCGCGGCCCATTCACCGGGAAACTCCTCGCGGCTATAGACCTGGAGGGCATCTTTGTAGCAGGCAATGGCGCGGCTGAGATGCTCGCGCCGGTTTCCCTCCTGCAGGGCGCTCCAGGCGTTGCCGAGCGCGCGCTGCAGCAAGGCCCATTCAAGCGGGAAGCGTTCGCGCGTGTAGATCTGCAGGGCAGCGCGGTAGGCGGCGATGGCCTGGCGCAGAGCTGAGGGCTGGAAGCTTGCCAGTTGAGAGCAGGTAGTGCCCAGGTTGTACTGGACCCTGGCCCACTCAAGGGGGCAGCGTTCGCGCGTGTAGACCTGCAGAGCCGAGCGGAAGGCGGCAATGGCGCGCAGCAGGAAGGAGCGCCGCGCCGGCCCGCTGAAGCCAGCCAGGGCGTTGCCCAGGTTGTTCTGCACCATGGCCCATTCAAAGGGGAAGCGCTCGCGCGTATAGACGCGCAGCGCGGCGCGATAGCACTCGATGGCGCGCGCCAGATACTCCTGATGGCGGCGGCCGGGCAGGCTGCGGTAGGCGTTGCCCAGGTTGACCTGCGTCGAGGCCCATTCGACGGGGGTCGCCTCGCTGGTGCGCATCTCAAGCGCCGCCTGGAAGCAGGCCAGGGCCCGCTCCAGGTTGCGGCGGCGCTCCTCACCCTCGCCGGGCAGATCTGCGTAGGCGATGCCCAGGTTGTTCTGCAGGCGGGCCCATTCGAGCGGGAAGGCGTCGCGCGTGTAGATGCGCAGCGCCGCTTGATAGCACATGATCGCCCGCTCCAGGTTGGTGCGTCGAGTGCCCTGAGGCAGCGCCGCGTAGGCGTTGCCGCGGTTGTTCTGCGCCGTGGCCCATTCCGTGGGATGGCGCTCGCGGGAGTAGACCTGCAGGGCGGCCTCGTAGCAGGCGATGGCGCGCTCCAGATTGCGCTGGCGCTGGCGGTCGGGCAGGTTCAGGTAGACGTTGCCCAGGTTGTTCTGCAGGCGAGCCCACTCGATGGGATAGCGCTCGCGGGAGTAGACCTGCAGAGCGCTTTCGTAGCAGGCGCGGGCCCGCTGCAGATTCTGGAGGCGCTCGCCGTCGGGTCGCTCGCACCAGGCCATGCCGAGGTTCAGCAGGGTGGCGGCGCGCCGTTCAGGATACGCCTCGAGCGTGTAGATCTGCAGGGCGGCCTCGTAGCAGGCGATGGCCTGGCGCAGGTAGGCGCCGCGCTGCGCGCCCGGCAGCAGGCACCAGGCCAGGCCGAGGTTGTGCTGCAGCATGGCCCACTCGCCGGGAAAGTGCTCGCGGGAGTAGACCTGCAGGGCGGCCTCGTAACAGGCGATGGCGCGCTGCAGGTTGGCAGCCCGCTCGCTGCCGGGGAGACTGCCATAGGCGATGCCAAGGTTGTTCTGGGTGCAGGCCCACTCGAGCGGATGGTCCTCGCGGGTGTAGACCTGGAGAGCGGCCTCGTAACAGGCGATGGCCGCGGCCAGATTCGCGCCGCGATCACCTGTGGTCTGCCGGGCGTGCTCCATCCCTTGCGCGAGCTGCTGCGCCGCCCAGTCGGTGCGTTTCTGTAGATCATCGTTGGCAATCATTCAGGCCCCCTGATTGATTACTTTATCTGACAGGATTCATCGGCACATTCTGGCAAAGGTTGAGGCGCTGACTGGCTGTCTTGTGCTCTACTGGTGGCCGGCGGTGAGGCTGATGGGCTGGCAGGTTGGCTGACTGACTGACTGGCTCACTGGCAGGTGTCGCAAAGGCAAAGCCGGCCGTCTGTTTGTCATTCTGCTTTAGCTTATACGATCTAAGCTCTTCTGTCAAGCCGAGGTCTGCCCGTTGCTCCGGGGGTGGGGATCGCCGTCGTCTGCTGTGGCAAGCAGGGGGAGGCTGAACCAGAAGGTCGAGCCGGCGCCGGGGGCGCTGCACAGGCCTACGCGGCCTTGATGGCGCTCGATGATCATTTTACAGATGTGGAGACCCAGGCCCAGGCCGGGCGTGGCTCCTCCCTGGGCCTCGATGCCAGGGGCGCGGTAGAAGCGCTCCCAGACGCGCTGCTGCTCGGCGGGTGGCAGGCCGGGGCCCTCATCGCGGACGGAGACGCGCGCCTCGTCTGCGTCGCGCTCCACGCAGACCTCGACCGGGCGCTCGCGCGGCGCATATTTGAAGGCGTTGGTGAGGTAGTTGGTGATCACCAGGCCCAGTCCCTCGGCGTCGGCCCGCACCATGATGGGAGAGATGGGCTCCTCCGCTCCCTCGCCTCCAGGCGCGGCGGGGGCGTATGCTCTGCCGTCGATGAAGAGCTGCAGGGGGCGCTGCGGAGCCGTCGAGTGCAGATCAGCCACCGTCTGGCGAACAATGGCGACCAGATCCTGGGGAACGAGATGCATAGCCAGGCGATCGGCCTGGGCGCGTGAGGACTCCAGCAGGTCGCGCACCAGGCGTGTCAGCAGGCCCACCTGGCGGTCGGCGCGCTCCAGCAGCTCCTCAACGAGAGAGCGCCTGGCCTGCTGCTCGGCCTCTGTGAGGGTCAGCCTGCTCAGGTGGCGTCTGGCGAGCTGGACGTTCCCCTTGATGGTCGTCAGTGGCGTGCGCAGCTCGTGGCTGGCAATGCTGAGGAACTCGTCCATGCGCTTATTGCTCTCGCGCAGCGCCAGCTCGTTGGCGCGGGCCTCGGCGCGCTCGTGCAGCAGGCGCTCGTGCTCCGTGACCAGGGCGGTCAGCCGGGCCACGGCCTTGATGAGGGCGATCTCCTCCGCCGTATAGGCGTGCGCCGCCTGCGTCTGCTCGCTGTGCTCAATGCGGACAACGCCGATCAGGACCTGATCGAGCAGCAGAGGGGCCAGGATGGCCGTGTAGCGGCCCGTTGTCAGGTTGGAGCAGTGGAGCAGGCCCTGGGCATCCTCAGCGATCGGTTGATCCTGGTGCAGACAGGCCAGGCTCTCCTCCGAGAGGCAGGCCTGCACCAGCAGCGGACCCGAGCGCAGGCGCTCCTGCCAGGCGGGACAGCCCTCGCCGGCAGCCGCCAGCAGCTCCAGGGTCTCCCGTCCCGGCTCAATCACCATGATCATCACGTGACGGCAGTTGAGCACCTGGCGGATGAGCAGCGCCAGACGGTGGGTGATCTCGTGGGTCTGGCTCGCTCGCTGGTCGCTGGCAGTGATGGAGGAGGCCGTGAGCAGCGGTGTTGCGCCTGGTGCTGGCGCTGCCAGTTCGCGCGGGATCTCGACGAGGGCCTCGGCCAGCGCCAGCAGGGCGGCCAGAGCGTCGTGGGTGCGGCGCTCCAGCAGATAGCGCTCGGTGACGTCGCGCGCGATGGCCACGGCGCCGACGATCGCGCCGGCCTCGTCGCGGATCGGCGAGCCGCTGACGCTGACGCGGCGCTCGCCTCCTCGGGGGGTGCGCAGCAGCAGATCGCTGTGGGGTCCGCCATCAAGCACCTCTCCCTGCAGCAGACGCAGCGTGGGCCAGGCCTCGCGCGGCAGGGGCTGCCCGGCGGCGTCGCGCGGCTCCAGGCGCTCCAGATAGGTGTGGATGCTGCACTCCCCCTCGGCCAGAGGGGCGAAGCGGCCGAGGAAGTGGCGCGCGGCGGCGTTGAGGCTGAGGATTGCTCCCTGCTGATCGTAGATGAAGACCGCGTCACCCATCGCCTCAAAGGTGACTTCTAGATGGTTGGCCCGCAGGGTCGCCTCGTAGGCGCTCTCGACCAGCTCATCCTCCAGCCGCTTGCGCTCCGTAATATCGGTGCAGGTGCCGACCCACTCGCGTACGCTGCCATCGGCCTCGCGCACGGGAATGCCGCGTACCCAGAAGGTGCGATAGACGCCGTCGTAGCGCCGGATGCGGTATTCGATCTCATAGAGGCTGCCAGTGGCCAGCGCCTGCGACCAGACGTGGGCGGTGCCAGGGCGATCGTCGGGGTGCACCGCTTCCAGCCAGCCCCAGCCGAGGATCTCCTCGGGACGCTGCCCGGTGTAGGCCCGCCAGGAGGGGAGATCTTCCTCGACCAGTCCCTTGGCGCTGGCGACCCAGACAATCTGGGCCGTCGCCGCGACCAGCGAACGGTAGCGCTCCTCGCTGCGGCGCAACTTCTGCTCAATCTCGCTGGCGGTGGGCGCTGGCATGGCGCCCGCGCGAGCCGGAGGCATGGCGTCCGGGAATTGGCTCATGGCCCTCCTGTTCTACTTCTGCTGCACGCTATCAGCGCAGCGCTGCTGCTCTCCAGAGAGATCGACGCTGCCTGCTCCACTCCATGAGGAAGAGCGCTGTGCACATAGGAGCAGGCTGCTGTTCATCGATACATCAGGATCTTTTTTCAATGGCGCTGTCAGTGTAACGGAGAGCGAGGCAGACGTCAAGGTTGTGCGGACTGTAGCAGGCTATGTCAGTGTAGCTTCCTCAGCGAGCGCAAGAGAGGGGAGAGAGCAGCGCGACCCGCCCCAATCCGGCCCGTGCCGCGCCCCACCGGCCAAGCCACGGCCTGGCGGCAGAGCGCGGCGTCGCGCCAGCTCTCATTTGACCACGGCGCGGCGGAAGGTGCGCATGCCGATCAGCAGGAAGCCGATGAAGGTCACACTCAGGCCGAGCAAGACCCAGCCGATGGCCAGCGTGGGCAGGGTGTGGCCATGGATGGCGGGCACCATCGCGTAGCGCAGGCCCTCAGAGGCGTAGGTCAGCGGATTAAAGAGCGTGATCACCTGGAACCAGCGGATCGAGTCGAGCTGGCCCCAGGGGTAGTACGTGCATCCCGTGAAGAGCAGCGGCGTAAAGATCAGAGAGAACATCAGACCGATCTGCTCTGGCTTCACCAGCGTCCCGATGGTCAGGCCGAGCGTGGCGCCAGCCAGGGCTGTCAGCACCATGATGCCGATGATCGTCCCGATAGCATCGGTGCGCACGCTATAGCTGCTGCCGAGGATCCAGTAGGCCAGCGGAAAGATGATGCTGCCGGCGATCAGGCCACGCAGGGCGGCGAAGAGCACCTTCTCCACGGCCACCAGGCTGATGGGAAGCGGCGCCAGCAGGCGGTCGTCGATCTCACGCCCGTAGCCCAGGTCCAGCACCAGCGGGAGCGTCACGCCCTGTAGCGCCGTCGTCACCACAGTCAGGCCGACGATGCCTGGCAGCAGGAGAGCCGCGTAGCCCTGCTGAGCGGCGCCAATGGAGGGCAGGACTTTCCCGAAGATGAACAGGAAGAAGAGCGGCTGCAGCAGCACCTGAAGCAGGAAGGCGATGAACTCGCGGCCGGTCACCACGAGGTCGCGGCGCAGGATCGCGAAGAAGGCCTTTGTAGCCGTGACAAAAGGGGACTGCTGCGCGGCTCTGGCCGCGGTTCCCTTCAGGGGCGTCTCTGGTTTCGGCGTCTGGAGCGAGGTTTCGGTAGTCATGAGCGTAGGTTCCTCCCCGTCAGGTAGATGAAGACATCTTCAAGGCTTGGGCGAGCCACATGCAGGTCGCGCAGCTCGGCGCCGGACTCAATGACAAGCTGTGTGGCCGCCACCGTCAGTTCGCTGGCCTCCTCGCAGTAGAGGCGGAAGGTGCGCGTGTCTTCGCCGTCGCCGTTCTCTCCGCCGGAGATCTCCTCGACCCGAGGCGAGCCGGGCAGGCGGGCCAGCGCCTCCCGCAGCGGATCGCCGTCGCCGGCTGTGCGCTGGCGCTCGCGTACGCGCAGCTCCAGGCGTGTGCCGCCGGGCACGATCTTCTTGAGGTTGTCGGGCGTGTCGAGAACCAGCACGTGGCCGTGGTCCATGATGGCGATCCGCTCGCAGAGCTGCTCGGCCTCATCCATGTCGTGGGTGGTCAGCAGGATGGTGACCCCGCGCTCGTGCATCGCGCGGATGCGGTCCCACAAGAAGAGCCGCGCCTGCGGATCGAGGCTGTTGGTCGGCTCGTCGAGGAAGAGCACGTCCGGTGAGTGCATCAGGGCGCGGGCCAGCATCAGGCGCTGCGCCATGCCGCCTGAGTACCAGCCGATCTTCTCCCTGCCGCGTCCGCCAAGGCCCAGCTCCTCCAGCAGGGCATCGGCGCGCGCCTCGCGCTCGGCGCGGGGCACCCCGTGGTAGGCGGCGTGGAAGGTCAGAATCTCGCGCGCGCGCAGGCTCTGGTCCAGGTTGCTACGCTGCGGCACCACGGCGATCCGCTGCTTGACGCTCATGGGATCGCGTGCCACGTCGATGCCCATGATGCGCGCGGTGCCGCCCGTCGGAACCACGCTGGTGGTCAGAATGCCGATAGTCGTCGTTTTCCCGGCCCCGTTAGGTCCCAGCAGACCGAAGATCTCGCCGCGCCTCACGCTGAACGAGATCCCATCCACGGCGTTGACGTTGCTGTTTGGGTAGCGCTTGGCGAGATCGCGCACCTCGATGGCCAGCGCCTGCTGCCCTTCTTCAGCGATGGTCGAGGATTGGGGAGCATTGACAGTCATACACGTGTACTCACTTTCTTTCTGGCACCTTTCGAGTCAGCCCTCAAAACGGCGCAAACAGCCCCCAGAAGGCTGCGATAGCAGCCCGCTGCTGAGAGATCTGAGGGTGATCGTCGGCCAGTGAATCAATCAACCAGTTGTAATCTCTTCTTGTGCCGCTGTGGAAAAGCGGAGGCGCGCCCTAAATGTCAAGAAACTCCGTTCCATCATCGCTCTCCTCGCTGTGAATAACCTGCGTGAGCGCCTCGTATAGCTCCTCGGGCACGTGCGCCTGTAGTTCCTCCAGGGTGCTGTAGACCTCCAGCCGATGGTCGTAGTCCTGGGGCCACCAGGACCGGTGCCTCCTCCAGGCAGAGCGGTCCTGCCAGACGCTCCAGTCGGGACTCTCGCGAATATAGACGGCGAGGTTCCCCTTGCGAGTTCGATAGACCTGGTAGGTGATGATCCTGGCATCGTCCGCTCTGGAGGTGGGAGCCGTGCGCATACGTCCCCGCACCAGCAGACGTCCCCAGAAGCGCTTCTCCAGGCGCGCCGTGCTGCCGACCCTGACGGTCACCTCTTCAAAACCGGCCTGGCGCGCCTCTTCGCGCTCCACAAAGCGCCGCAGCGCTGCTACGATGGTGGCCGAAAGATTCCCTCCTGCCAGACGCTGAGCCTTCTCAAAGATGGGAAGGTCGGCGTCTGCTACATAGATGGTTCGATTGGGCATCTCTGGTACCTTCGATATCTGGCCCTGGTCTGGAGCCGGGTTCTGCGCCAGAAGGCTGTCGCAGAGACGCAGAACTACGTATAGTGCTACGTATACGCAGGTCAGTATAATATATGTATATGTATATTGTCAAGGGGGAAAACGAGAAGAAAACCGGACGGCGCTGCGGCTGCTCGCCACCACTGTGATGACGGGGCAGATCTGCAGCTCCTGCTCGCCGCCGGGGTCTGACGCTGGCGGCGCTGCTGGAGATCAGGTAGAGACTGACAGACGGCGGCGCGTCAGACGCCATTATCCTGATGCATCCACTTCCAGAACGCGAAGCTAGCGGCGATGGCTGTGGCGGAGAAGTCATTGAGCAGCTCCTGGTGGATGCCCTGCTCCAGATCCAGATTCTCCTCCAGAATGACCTCGCCGTGGGACTGCTGCTCATTCACGCGCAGGTAGGCCTTGGGCCAGCGGCGCTCGAGGTTCCAGGTATTACAGAGCATGATCACCCGGGCCCAGTCCTCGCTGGCGATGCGTTTGGTCGAGTGGCAGAGAATGCAATAGATGTCGCGTCTCTGACCCTGCACCATCAGGTAAAACGTCAGTTCGCTGTCGGTCTCGTCGTCGTAGCGGAACTGGAGGACAAAGTCGTTGTCCTGATCCCTGAGGAAGCGATAGCCGCGGCTGCTGAGAAAGGCTTCAATCATGCTGTAGGAGAACGGTTGCACAGTGGCCATTGAGTCGCTCCTTTTCTTCCTCTCACATCAAAAAAACTGCACAGGGTATTGACACTGAAGCGCTGAGCTATGAGCCGCCGGGAGGACGCTGCTCATGCAAGCGGGCGACCTGGCTCAGCGGGCAGCCCGTCCTCTTCCGCACTGCCGGTTTGGCCACGGCACTCGCTCACTCGCTCGTGGAAGCCACCCGCCACGACCTCTCCGGCAGCATGCAAGTGATGCGCCTGAACAAGGCTCTGTCTGCTTCAGTATCGAATCCAGGTTGTTACCTGGCAAGACCGGCAGTGCAGATGCTGCTGCTGGCCCGTGCCATGCCTGCTCGAGATTTCAACGTCGCGGGCCACCGTTTCTGGTGGATGAGAAAGCGTGTGGCGGTGCGAGAGAGGTACACCTCTCTCACACCGCGCTCGACGCTGGGAGCTGGCGCTTATCCGCAGCTCCAGTGGACGATGACGGTGTTGGCCGGGCCGGTGAAGGTCACGCTATAGCCCGTCAGTGGGCAGGAGGTGCCATGCGAGGTATCGAGGATGATTAGCGTCACCTGCTGCGTACCCTGGGCGGCGATGGAGCCGCTCGCCGGCGAGACGTAGACGCCGGTGACCTGCGGCTTCTTCGGCTGGAGCGGCGTCAGCAGGCCGGCGGCGTCGGCCAGGAAGGTATGGCCCTGCGTGGCCGTTGCCGAGACGCTGGAGGCCCAGTTCAGGTTCTGGAAGCCCTGATTACTCAGCGTCAGGGCGCAGGACCAGGCCGGCGCGGAGATATTCTTAACGCTGACCGTCGTGTAGCTACAGTCGTCCGTGCTGCTGCCAGCGTGGGCCTGGAGGCTGGTTTTATCGACGCTCAGCTGTGGCGGAGTGGCCTGAGCCGTGGCGGTCTGCTGGGCCTGAGCGGTGGCCGTGGCTTGAGCCTGAGCGGTGGCCGTAGCCTGGGCCTGAGCCTGCGTTTGCGCCGTAGCCGTGGCCTGGGCCTGGGCCTGAGCGGTGGCGCTGGCCTGGGTCTGGGCTGTAGCTGTGGCATTGTTATTGGCCTGAGCCTGGGCCGTGGCGTTGTTGGCCGCCGCCGTGGCGGTCAGGCTGGCGCTGAGATTTGTGTTCGTATTGTTGTTATTCGACGAGGGGCCGCTGGCCACCAGGAAGTAGTAGAGCAGGCCGGCGCTGCTCATGATGAGCAGGGCGAGCAGCACGAAGAAGATGACCTTCAGGCCGCTGGCGCCGCTCTGCTGCCGTCCCGGAGGCTCGCCCAGTTGCTGCCAGGTGCCGCTGCCAGGAGGGGCTGGTGTCCAGGGAGAGGCCGTGGTTATATTCTGGGCTGGGAGGGTCTGCAGGTCGCCCCGGGCGGCCAGCACGATGCGCTGGTCGGCCTCAGCGGGTCCGATCGGCCGTGTCGGCCTGGCGAGGCCGGGCGGCACTTGCGTATTGTTGAGCATCGTCGGATAGAGATCGGCGCTACTCCCGGCGCGTCTGGCGAGCAGCTCATCCGGCACCACATCCAGCCTGAGGAGCAGACTGACCGGTCCCTCGTGGGGACGGCCACGCCGCCAGCCCTCGACGTAGATCACCTGCCCATCCACGACGCCCGGAGGAATGGTCACCTCCAGCTCCTCCCCGGCCACATTCAGCGTGCGGCGTGCACCATTGAAGGCCTCGCTACTGCTGATCGCCAGCGGAGCCTCGATCGGCCCCAGGCCGCCGGTCGGCCCTGCGCCTGTGCCCAGGCGTGTGCTCGAGATGGTCGCCTCCTCGCTCAGAATGGCCTGTTCCAGGGCACGCGCAAAGGACGAGACCGAGGGAAAGCGATCCTCTGGCCGCTTGGCGAGGGCGCGCAGCAGCACAACGTCGATCGCCGGCGTAAGGGCCGGGTTCTGGCTGCTGGGCGCCGCGGGCACCTTCTGCAGGTGCTGGTACATCATCGGCCCCGGTCCACCCTGGAACGGCGGGTGCCCGACCAGCAGCTCGTAGGCCATAATGGCCAGGGCGTACTGATCAGTGGCATAGGTAGGGTGGCCCTCCCACTGCTCAGGAGCCATATAGGTTGGCGTCCCGCGGATGGTCTGACTCGTGTTCGAGGTTGAGCCAGTGAAGCGCGCGATCCCGAAGTCCGTGAGGAAGAGGTCCGGGCGCTGGGGCTGGTCCGGGCGCAGGCGGATCAAGAAATTCGAGGGCTTCACATCCTGGTGGATGAGCTGGTGGTCATGCGCGTGTTGCAGGGCATCGGCAGCCTGGCTGATCAGAGCGGCGACGTCGGGCGGCGCCAGGAGGCCCTCCTCCTCATGCTGGCGCAGCCAGCCAGCCAGCGAGCCTTCCGGGCGGTAGGGCATCACCATATAGATGAGCGGCGTCCCCTGAAATTCCTCTTCGCCATAATCATAGAGGGGCAGAATATGCGGATGGTCGAGCATCGAGATGGCCTTCATCTCACGCTCGAAGAGCTGCCTGGCGTGTTGTATCGTACTGGCGTTCGGATAGGGAGTGAGTTCCGTGCGGACGATCTTGATGGCTACCTGGCGGGCAATGCGCGTATCCTCAGCCAGGTAGACCTCACCCATGCCACCACTGCCCAGCAGACGTATGAGATGGTAGCGGCCAAACGCCAGTTGTAAACCCTCGAATGGCATTGTCTTCCCCGCTTTCTCCAGGCCCGGTCTATTGTTGTTTTTCTCCGATCGGGCTGCTTATGCCTTCCGAAAATGTGCTATGATGGCAACGCTTACTATAGCACATCCTTGCCTAGGTGAAAATAGCCGGGACAACGCTTCTGGACTCTGTCAGGAGGAGCCTGTGTGTAAGCGATCGAGTTTGCCTGCTTTGTGATAAACGCGGGAGGAGAGTATTTTTAGCCGCTGATGCTGGGAGCAGCCGAGCCTGGCTCTCGGATTGCTCCAGTCTCCTCTGGCGCACTAGCTGCATCCCCATTCAACGCTGATCTCATTGGCTGGGCCGCTAAATGTGATATCGTACCCTGTAGCAGGGCAGGACGTGCCGTCGCTAGAATCAATGACGATCACGGTTACCGACTGCGTTCCATTCGGCTGGATCGTGCCATTTGTCGGGAAGACAGCAACGTCTCCTGCGTCCAGCGAGCCTGACCATATGTTCAGCCAGCCCGATTCTCCTGAGGACCTGCTGCCGACGGCGCTGGCGGTCTGAGACGACCAGTTGAGGTTCTGACTGCCGCTGTTGCTGAGCGTCAGCGGGCAGGACCAGCCAGCGTAGGTATGATCGTTAAGCACCAGAGCGGAACTGGAGTAGCTGCAGTCATCACTACTGTTGCCGGCACTGGCCGCCAGTTTCTCTTTATCGATGCTCAATTGAGGCAAGCTTGCGATGGCTGTAGCGGTGGCGTTGCTGCTGAGCTGGGCCTGAGCTGTAGCGGTGGCGTTGCTGCTGAGCCGGGCCTGAGCTGTAGCGGTGGCGTTCTGGTGACCATGCTGCGATGTGTCCAGTGAATGCAGCCGTCCACTCTGATAGAGTAGCCAGCCTGAGCCGCCTGTCAGCATCAGTAGGAGGAGGGCCAGCGTGATCACTCGAAAGACCATCGTGCTGGTGCGGGTCCTCGGGCGAGCGGGCCTGGACTTCCCGTCGCTGGCAGGCGGCGAGAGAGTCTGCTTGCCGTGAGCGGTGGAGCTGACTGGTTCAGGGGTAGCGATGGTCTTTTCCTGTATGAGGATCTCCTTTTCTGGAAGAGCAAGCACTGTTGGGGCAGCGTTGAGCGTGGGGGAGCTAGCTTCTGGAGCCTGTACTGTGGGAGTGTCCGTCAAGACCTCCAACTTCAGTTGCAAGGGTAGGGCGGTTTGTTGGCCAGCGGAGGCTCTGCGCTCTCCGACGAGGTGTATGACCTGTCCATGCTGCACATGAGGTGGAATAACGACGTCCACAGCCTCACCACCGATCTCCAGGGTGCGGCGCGTCCCGTGAAGGGCCTCACTATCGCTGATAGCCAGGGTAACGTGCTCTGCGATTGCGCCAGCGCTGCTGGTTGTCATCGTCTTCACAGCCTCGCACAGAGCGTCAGCGAAGGCTGAAACAGAGGGAAAGCGGTCCTCCGGCCGTTTGGCGAGGGCGCGCAGCAGCACCGCATCGAGCGCTGGCGTGAGCGTCGTATTCTGGCTGCTCGGAGCGGCTGGCAGCTTTTGCAGATGGTGTAGCATCACTACCTCTGGTCTCCCCTGGAAAGGTGGATGGCCGACCAGGAGTTCGTAGGCCATAATAGCCAGTGCGTACTGATCAGTTGCATAGGTAGGCCGATCTTCCCATTGTTCGGGAGCCATGTAGAGCGGTGTTCCGCGAATGGCCAGGCTGCTGCTGGCTGTTGCGTTGGCGAAACGCGCGATGCCGAAGTCACTGAGCAGCAGGTGCAGACGCTCGGCTGGCCTGTCCTCCACCTGAATAAGAAAATTGGCTGGTTTAACATCCTGATGGATAATGTGATGATCGTGGGCGTGCTGGAGGGCCTCAGCAGCCTGGTGTATCAGATGAACGACCTGTGGTGGTTCGAGAGGAGAACTCTTGCGCCGGTAGAGCCAGTCGGCCAGGGAACCATCCGGGCGATAGGGCATGACCAGATAGATCAGCGTCATGCCGTGGTACTCCTCCTCACCAGAATCGTACAGGGGAAGAATGTGTTTGTGGTCGAGCTGTGAAATCGCCTTCAGCTCACGCTGGAAATGCCGCCTGGCTTTCATGGCGCTACCTTCGTCTGCGAAACTGGTTGTTTCCACGCGGACGATCTTGATAGCTACGTTGCGCTCTATTCTGTCATCTTTCGCGAGATAGATCTCGCCCATGCCGCCCTTTTTCAACAGGGCTGTCAGGCAATAGCGACCATCTGCAAGCCGAAGGCCTTCAAACAGCATGATCTATCTACACTCTCCTACAAAGTGTTCTGTTAATGAGCGTAGCCTTCTTCAAAAGCCTGGTGATCCAGGACCAGGGGGGTGTTCCCCCATTGGATACCAGAAACGGTTGCCTGCATACTTCTTCTCCCTGAATGGCTGTGAAACGGATGACCACACTACGAGGACAAAAGGAAGCCTCATGAGACTCGCCGTAGACGCACTTCCATAGACATGAAAGGTTTTTCTACGTCTTCTAGTGTACCTGATACTCTCTATATTTGTAATGCTGTGCCAGAGATAATCGACCTGCTCCACTGAACAGGCTGTTTCCAGTATCCTTGAGAGGGTGGATGCCTGTACACGAGAGACTCACCAGGTACTGTCTCTCGTCCTCGCTGGTTCGGGACTCGCTCAGGATAAACGCTGGGGCAGCGGATTTTTCGCTGGTCTACTTCTCCCGGCGGGACCTGCTGCTTGAGAGCAGCACTCAGATTGACCGTTGAGTGGTTGGATCGTTACAATAGGGCTGGTGATAGATGTCAACATGCTTCCCTGTAAGAGATCAAGGAGGGTCAATGCGTATTCGCAAAGCCGTATTACCGGTGGCGGGACTGGGCACACGCATCCTGCCAGCTACCAAGGTCATTCCAAAAGAGATGCTGCCGCTGGTCGACAAGCCGACGCTGCAGTACATCGTCGAGGAGGCTGTCACTGCGGGCATTGAGGAGATCATCCTGGTGACCAGCCGCAGCAAGCGCAGCATCGAAGACCACTTTGATGTCTTCCCTGAGCTGGAGCAGGCTCTGGAACGTCGCGGGAAGCTGGCCGAGCTGGAGGAGCTGCGGCGGGTGGAGCGGATGGCGAGCTATAGCGCTGTGCGTCAGCCCGAACCACTCGGTCTGGGGCATGCGATTCTCTGCGCGAAGGCCCTGGTGGGAGAGGAGCCGTTTGTGGTGATGCTTGGCGACATCCTGGTTGCAGATGAGACCCCCTGTCTGCCACGTCTGATGGAGATCTATGAACGCTACGGTGGCTCAGTGATTGCGCTGACGCCTGTGCCGCCGGAGGTCATTCCTTCCTATGGCATCGCCGCCGTTGAGGAGCTGGGGCAGGATACGCTTAAAATCACGCATCTGGTTGAGAAACCCGCACTGGCAGAGGCCCCCTCGAACCTGGGGGTCCTGGGCCGCTACCTGCTCACCCCCGATATCTTCCCCCTGCTGGAACAGACACAGCCGGGCGCCGGGGGCGAGATCCAGGTGACCGATGCGATCGCCATGCAGGCGCGCGCCGGACGCTGCTATGGCCTGCGCTTCACCGGCAGCTTCTACGATACCGGTACGCGCCTGGGCCTGTTGACCACCACCATCGCCTTTGCTCTCAAACGTCCCGACCTGGCCCCGGACCTGCGCGCCTACCTGCGACGCGCTCTGGGCGATGATTAATGGCCTCTCTAGCAGGCCAGGCGCCGCAAAAAAGACCGGAGCGACGGGTTGCTGAGGCCCGCCGCCCCGGTCTGCTGCTGTTGTGCCAGAAGAGCAGCAAGGTCCATAATGAGATAGAATTATTCCTCTTTTTCAGCTTTTTTCCGACGCCTGGCCGCTCCTCCTAGCTTCCCGATCCGGCTGTAAAAGTCGGGGTCCTGTCGCGCCTTGGTTGCGTTGCCACCCTTTTTCCCCATCTCAGAAAAGTGTGCCGGGCCGTACTTGCTGACGTTGGCCTGGCCACCTTTCTGGGCGATCTGCCGGTAGTACTCGCTGCCTCGCTTCTCTTTGAGGGCGGTACCCCCTTTCTTGCCGATCTGCCGATAGTACTCTCCTCCGTATTTATCGCGGACGACACTCCCCCCCTTACGGCCGGCCTCTACCGTGGACATAGGCGCCGGCTTCTCCTCTTCTCTGGTTGCCATTACCATTCCCTTTTTCCCGGCCGGGTGGGACCCACCCAGGCCAAAATAAAATAGACAGGCTTGCCGCCTGTGGCGAAGAGTATACTGAAAACCTCCACTCTTGTCAACAAAACGGGCGACCCTGGTCATCTCAGGAGGACCAGGCAGAACAGGGGAGCATCCTGCCGCGGCCCTGGACAAATGACCCGTTGTGAGACTATACTCTTCCTCAGAGTCTCTGCTGTGAGATTCAAGCAGTCGCTACTCGCAGGTGGGAGAGCACAAGGAGCACTATGCTACATGCATGAGCGACCGTCAGCAAAGCGCCCGCGCCTCTTTCTTCTGGCTCCAGTTCCTGTGAGGGTAGATGAGCGCCGTCGCGAGCCGCCGCTACCGCAGGCGTCCTGTCGGGAGATGGTGCTGGGCTGGTTGCGCTACCACGCCACCCAGATGCGCTGGGATATCGAACGCCGCCTCGCCCGGCTGTTGCGTCGCCCCTGGATCAATCCCCGCAGATAGCGTGCTGAACAGCATGGGGCGCGATCTCGCGCGTGTCGCCGCGGAGGCCAGCCCCGTTCTGCTACTGGCGCGGTGGTGGGTGAAGCAGGCAGGGAGCTGTCAGCGCTGTGTGCGCCGCCGCAGCTCCCTGGCCGTGGCAAACTCGGTGGCCAGACGCTGGTAGAGCGCCTCCCATTGGTCGAGGACGCGCTCGTGGTCGTGCTGTGCGATAATCTCCAGGCTTTTCTGCCCCATGCGCTTGCGCCGCTCCGGCTCTGCCAGCAAGCTGTCGATGGCGCGGGCCAGCTCCGTGCTCTGCCCCGGCTCGAAGAGCAGGCCGTTCTCTCCGTGATGTACCAGCTCCGGCAGGGCGTAGGCATTGGCCGCGATCACTGGCAGGCCGCAGGCCATCGCCTCCATGGTGGCCAGGCTCTGCAGGTCGGCCTCCGAAGGGATCACGAAAAGATCCGCCATACGGCGGATCGCCAGCAGGTCGCTCTCGGCCACAAAGCCCAGGAAGGCCACCCGCTCCTCAATCCGCAGGCGCGCGGCCTGGTCACGCAGTTCGGCCTCGGCTGGCCCGCTTCCCGCCAGCACCAGAAAGGCCTCGCTCTCCAGCCTGGCGATCGCGTCCAGCAGCACGTTGACGCGCTTCTCCTCGCTCAGGCGGTTGACGTGCAGCAGCAGCGGACGGTCGGCCGGCAGATGATAGCGCTGCCGCACCTCCTCGTCAGGCGGACCAGGCCTGAACTTCTTGAGGTCGATGCCGTTAGAGATGACCCCCGCCGGAGTACGCAGGCCGTGCTCGTAGAGCAGCTTCAGCGCGGTCTTCGTGGGCGTGGTGACATATTCGCAACGGTTACAGAAGTGGATGAGATAGCCGTAGCTGAGGTTGTCGAAGTGCTTGCCGATCAGTTGATCGCTCGCCAGGGTGCGGCTGATGTTGATGGGCAGGTAGTGATTGGTGGCGATGACTGGCTTGCGCAGGCCGCCGGCGAGGAGCTGCGCGATGTTGCCGAGCACAACCGGCGAGTGGATGTGAATGACCTCGGGGTTGGCCTGTTTGAGCAGGCGTCCCACGGGGAGAAACGGGAGAAAGGGGATGCGCAGGTCGCGGTAGGTGGGCCACTCGAAGGAGGTGAAGCGAGAGACGTGCACGCCCTCCTCGATGCGGTGCACGTCGCGCGAGCCCTGGCTGGGTGCGACGACCCAGACCTGGTGGCCGCGTGCCGCCAGGCCGACAGCCAGGTTGTGTGTAACCACGGGGACGCCCCCCACCATCGGTGGATACTGGTCGGTCACGATCATAATGCGCATCAGTCTTGCCTCGCTCACCTCGCGTAGTCCGTCTCTCCTGTCTCCCCTGGGCGCGCTCTCTGGCTGCTGCCGGGCGGGGCGAGACCGCCGTCTCCGCCTGCCCGCCCGCTCACCGCGTCAGAGGCGCACTCACTCCTCGGCGCTGCTTTCAGCGGGCTGCTGCGGCGCCGCTGACGGCGTGGCAGCCGTGGCCGGGGTTGCCGCTTCGGCCTCCTCCGCCTCAGCCATCGGCGCCTCGATCTTAATGATCGGCTCGTGCGGATCGCTCAGCAGGCGAACGTTTGGCGGCAGCGGCACCTCGCCGGCGTGCAGGATCTGGTCGACGTCGCTCAGGAGCGCGGCGTCGACCTCGATGGCCTCTGGAATGTCCGAGGCGCGACAGGCCACTTCGAGCGCATCAACCAGACGCAGCAGCGTGCCCCCCGAGGTCTTGACGGCCGGCGACTCGCCGACGATGTGCAGCGGCACTTTCACCTCGACCTCTTCTTCCTGGCTGACGCGATAGAAATCCAGGTGTACGATCTTGCCGCTGCGGGGATCGCGCTGAATGCCGTGGATGAGGGCGGTTTCGCTGAAGGACTCGCCGGGAATGCGCAGGGCGACCAGGCTCCCGGCTCTATGGTGACGGCGAAAGCGCTCGAAGGTGGTGGCGTCAATCTGTATGGCCAGGGGAGCTTCCTTGTGGCCGAAGATATTGCCGGGGATCATGCCCTGGCGGCGTAAGCGCCGGGTGGCCTTGCCCAGCACCTGGCGGCGCTGAATCTCCAGTTCTGCCAGTTCTGCCATGTCAGAGTACCTCCTCCTTTACATACCTGAGAACATCCTGCTGGTATGTGCTGCCCTCCAATCAGGATGTTCTGCGTTTCAAAAAGGCCAGCAGCTCCTCCGGCGAACGTGTGTTGAGCACGTCGGCGGCGCTGAGCCAGCCTTTACGAGCGATGCCCACGCCATAGTGCATATCGTCGAGGCCGGCCACGGAGTGGGCATCGGGATCGATGGGGATCAGAATCCCCCTGTCGCGGGCGCGGCGCACGTAGCGCCAGTCGAGATCCAGCCGGTGGGGGCTGGCGTTGATCTCGATGCAGACGCCGTGCTCTGCCGCGGCCTCAATGACGGCCTCTATATCCAGAGTATAGCCCGCGCGTTCAAGCAGCAGACGGCCGGTTGGATGGCCGATGATGGTCACGTAGGGATTGGCGATAGCGCGCAGCATGCGCTCGGTCTGCTCACGCGCCGAGAGGTTGAAGTGGCTGTGGATGGAGGCGACCACGAAGTCGAGCTGCGCCAGCACCTCGTCGGGGTAGTCGAGCGAGCCATCCTTAAGGATGTCACACTCGCTTCCCCTGAGGATCAGCAGGCGGCCGGCGTATTCCTCATTGAGGCGTGCGATCTCCTCCCACTGGCGCTGCAGGTGCGCCACGCTCAGGCCGTTGGCGTAGGCCACGCTCTGGCTATGGTCCGTGATCCCCAGGTAGCGCAGACCGCGCGCGATGCAGGCCTCGGCCATCTCACGCAGCGTGTTTTTGCCATCGCTCCAGGTGGTATGGACGTGCAGCACGCCGCACAGGTCGCGCTCCTCGATCAGGGTGGGCAGGGTCCCATGCTCCGCCGCCTCGATCTCGCCCATATCCTCGCGCAGCTCTGGCTCAATGTAGGCCAGCCCCAGGGCGGCGTAGATCTCGGCCTCGTTCTGGCAGGGAATCAGCTCCAGGTCTGGCTCCTTCCCCTTGAAGAGGCCGTATTCATTGATGGTCATGTTCAGGTTGAGAGCGCGCCGGCGCAGGGGAATGTGGTGCTCTCTGGCGCCTGTGAAGTGGTGCAGCGCGTAGGGGAACTGACGCTCGGTCACCAGACGCAGGTCCATCTGCATGCCGTTCTGCAGAACGATGCTGGAGCGCGTCTCGCCCTTGCTGATGATCTGGCGGATGCCGGGCTGGCTGGTGAAGTGGTTCATGACGCGCTGGCGCACCTCGGGGCCAGCTCCGTCGGCCACGCTGGCTACGATGTCGATGTCCTTCACGGTCTCCCGGCGCCGGCGCAGGCTGCCCGCCACCTGCACGCGCACGGTCTCCTCCAGCGAGGCGAGCGCCTCACACATCCGCTGGCCCTCCTGCTCGGCCAGCGGATAGAGGTAGCGGTTGCCGTGCTCGGCCAGAAAGGCCAGGCCCTGCAGAATGTTGTCCTGGGTCTTTTTGCCGAAGCCGGGCAGGTGGGCGATGCGGTCATCCTTGCAGGCCTGCTCCAGCTCCGCGAGGCTAGTGATCTGCAACTGGTCGACGATGGCATTGATGCGTTTGGGTCCCAGACCCTGAATGCGCAGCAGTTCCAGCTTAATGGGCGGCGTGGCCGCGCGCAGCTCCTCCAGAAATGCCATCTGCCCGGTGGTCACCAGCTCCTCGATACGGCGCGTGATGGTCGGCCCCAGGCCGGCGATCCCCTTGAGGCGGCCCTCTCTGACGAGCTGCTCGAGATCCTCGTCGAGCGTACTCAGCGTTCGCGCGGCGTTTTCGTAGGCGCGCACCTCGAACGGACTGGCGTCTTTCTTCAGGCTGAGCAAGGTGGCGACCTCGCTCAGTGTCGCTGCCACCTGGTGCTTATCCATCGCTTTCCTCACCCTTCAGGCGCAGATTGAAGAACTCTGGCTCGCGCAGATGGACCTCGAAGGGATTGCGGCCCTTCAGATCGCGCTGCAGATACTTCTTGCAATCGAAGTGCACGACGAGCCAGCAATGCCACTCGGACGAGACGAACACAGCGTCCCAGGGTCGCCCGCCCTCCTGCTCCAGGACGCGGCTGCAGACGAAGCAGCGCGCCCGTCCGGCCGCCACGGCCTGCTCGAACCAGCGCAGCACGAACCAGTGGAAGTCCTCCAGGGTCATCAATTCCAGGGCTGCCTCCGGGTAGCCGAAGAGCACCGGATCGGGGCATTCGCGAAAGTCGTCGTAGCCGTGACCGAGGGCCACGATCGGTGCGCGTAGCGTCACTTTGATCTCGTCATGCTCGGGATCCTCTGCCGCTGTGGTGACGCTCTGCAGCAGGAGTCCCTCGCGGGCGAACCAGGCCAGCAATTCCTGTCTCATGGTGCTGCTATCACTGTATCATGCCTCAGGGGAGGCGTCAACGGAGGCCTTTGCCTGCTTCCAGAGCGCCCGCAGCTCCTCGCGGCTGCGAGTCGCCGCCCCGTCTGCGGCGAGGGGGCGGCCCTCCTGGCGTGCCAGGGCCTCCATAGCCTGGAAGCGGCGGCGAAATTTGCGATTGGCGCGGCGCAAGGCCTCCTCGGCGTCGATCTGCATCTCCCCGGCGGCGCGGGCGACCAGAAAGAGCACGTCGCCCATCTCCTCGAGCCGCTCCTCTGGCGTGCGCGCCGCGTCCAGCTCCTGCAGCTCCTCCGTCAGCTTGGTGAGCACGCCCTGCAGGTCGGCGTAGGCGAAGCCGGTGCGCGCCGCCCGCTTCTGATACTCCTGGGCGATGGTCAGGGCTGGCGCGGCCTGTGGGACGCGATCGAGCAGGCTCTCCTCCTGTACTGCCTGACCCGCGGCCTCGCGCTCGGCGCGCTTGATGGCTTCCCAGTTCTGCACCACCTGGCCGGCGCTGCTCACGCTGACGTTGCCGAAGACGTGGGGATGGCGACGGATCAGCTTGGCGTTGACCTGCTCGAAGACATCGCCGATGGAGAAGTCCCCCTCCTGGCGCGCAATTTCGGCGTGCAGGTAGACCTGCAGCAGCAGGTCGCCCAGTTCCTCCGCCAGCTTCTGCATATCGTTCTCCTCCAGGGCCTCCACGACCTCGTAGGTCTCTTCGAGCACGTAGCGGATGAGGCTCTGATGCGTCTGCTCGCGGTCCCAGGGGCAGCCGTCGGGCTCGCGGCGCAGGCGCATGGTGATGTAGCGCAGCGTGTCGGGATGGCGCAGGGGGCTGAGCGGCTCCACTGGCGGCACATAGAGCGTCGTCAGGTGATTGGCCAGGTGCTGGCGATCCAGCTCGTAGAGCGCCAGCCGGTGCACCTCGGCCTGGGCGCTGGCGCCGGCCGCTGTGGGGAGCCGCACGAGGGAGACCGGCCATTCGTCGGGGTAGCACTCGCTCAGGTTCAGCTTCACAGCGCTGGCGAGACGGCGGTTATAGAGCTGAGCCACCAGCAGCGGCGTGGTGGGGATCAGCTTGCCAGCCACCTCGTCGCTGTGCAGGGCGGCGAGCGCCGTGGCCTCGATGATCTGCAGGCCGGCGTTGAGCGGATCGAGGCGCAGGGCCGTGCAGACTGGCTCGACGAAGGAGAGGCCGGCCACGATCCTGACGGCGAGTCCCTCCTCCTCGGCTCGCTGCAGCAGCAACTGAACCGTCGTGTCGCCGACCAGGGGATGGCCGGGAACGGCATAGATGAGCGGTCCCGCGGCCGCGGCGGCGGCCTCCCAGACGGCGTCGGCGATGCGCCGATAGAGCGTCTCCCAGTCGCTGGCCTCGTCATAGAGCTGATCAAAGGACTCGATCTTCAGGTCGGGCAGCACCTCTCTGAGCGCCTCGCTGATCGGGTGAATCAGGGTGCGGAAATAGACGCGCTGCCCGCTCGCGGCGGCGGCCTCCAGCATGGCGCTGGCCTCGCGCGTCAATGCCTCCCAGGGACCAGGTCCCAGGCCTACAATAGTGAGCTGTGATTCCAGCATGCTTCTTTTCTGTCTATCCTCTCTCTCCGAAACGACTCACGCGCCTCTCTCTTGCGTTCACCGACAAGTGTAGCGATTCCTTCCGCAGGTGTCAAACCGAGGTCGACGCGCGGCGCGGGTCGGTGATGGCGCGGGGGTATGGCGAACTCTGCCATGTCGGGGATTGTCGCAGGCTACTCGAAAGTGTTATGCTTTCTGTAGCATTATCCTATTTATGCTTGGGCGCTACCCAACGTGAGGAGGTTATCGGTCCAATGGTATCCGATCAAACCAGGCTGCGGCCACAGGAGCAGGCGCAGAAGCCGCTCTGTCCGCGCTGTCATAAGGAGGATCTGGTCAAGACGTCTCGCGAGGCCTATCGCAGCGGTATCACGCGGCTGGCTCCGCCCCCTATGCCCACCCGGCAGGCTCACATGATGAATCTGGTCGGGCCGGCGGTGGTGCTGGTCGGCCTGGGGGTCTTTTTTATCTTCGTCGTGCTCGGCGAGAGTGTCACGGGCATCGGCGGGTTCGCGCTGCTGGTCCAGGTGATCATTACGCTGCTGGTGATTGTGGCCGCGCTCGTGGCCTCGTTCATCGCCTTCCAGCGCGTTGTCAAAAGCGATGCCGAGACAACGCTGCGCTATCCAGCCTGGGATCGTGCGCTGGAGAACTGGCGCCACCTCTACTATTGCGAGCGTGATGATCTCATCTTCGATGGCCAGCAGGGGAAGATTGTCTCTGACGAGGCCCTCAAGGCGCTCCTGCGCGTCGAGCCTGAGCCGCGCGAAGTTGCTCAGCGCCCGGCGGCCGCGTCCTCGCACTCGTCATGACATCGCCCCTGTGCACGTCAGGTCTGCTTGCTCCCGGGCCGGGGATCATTGCTCTCTGGACCTGGGGGTATTCTGCCGTCTGTGGTGGGCAAGCCCACCAGGTGCTCCGGAGGATCTTGCCGGGCGCCAGCCGGCTGGCCTGCCTCCTGTGACGATCCCTCGGAGCGATCGCTCTGCCTGTTGTGCCGCTTGCAGGATCGGCCTGCTCCTGTTATCCTGAGACCAGCGGCCGCGATCCAGCGATCCAGCGATCCAGCGCACGCACGCAGGCCCGCGCCGCCCGACGGTCTCTTGACAGGGGGTGCGTGGCGCTCTTCCAGGCGTGTCATTGATCTCTGCCAGGAGTGCCGCCAGGCCCTGCCACACCGATGCCGGTTGCGGACAGAAGGGACGGCTGTCTGATCTGGGGTACATGGAGAGGCCAGGAGCGAGAGACGGCTGGGGAGCGCACGAGTGCCGCTCTGGAGGAGAAGAGATGGCCATCGCGGTGCTGAGCGTCGCCTGGTGGTATGCTGGGCAGAGAGACGGGCAGCGCGGGCTGTGATCCAGGTGCAGAGAACGCGCGTCCACGCTCCTCGAGCGCGATCTTGCCCGATCCAGGCCAGGCCCTGGGCGGACGTGTGCACCACGAGCGCAGATGTGTCGACTGCTTGAGAGCACATCTAGAAAGGCAGAAGAGTGATGGGAAACGCCTGGCTGCCGGTGCTGGCCTCCCTGGTTGACTGGGGCTGGCTGCGCATCGGCCCTCCGTATATCTATATCAACATCGATCCGGTGATTGTGCACCTCGGCCCGCTGGCCCTCCACTGGTACGGCCTGATGTACGTCGTGGCCATCCTTGTGGGATTATGGGGCGTTCAGGGCTATATCCGGCGCAAGGGACTGAGCGAAGAGGTGGTCTATCGCGTCCTCTGGTGGTGTATCGTGGCCGGGCTGGTCGGTGGCCGCCTCTATTTCGTCATTCAGCAGCCCGATCTGGTGCAGGGCTACCTGCTGCGGCCCTGGCGCATTCTGGCGACCTGGGAGGGCGGCATGGCCTTCTACGGGGCGATCTTCCTGGTGGTGCCCGTGCTCTTCTGGCGTGCGCGCGTCGAGCGGGTGAACCCGCTGGTGGCCCTCGACGCGGCCGTGCTCTTCGCGGCGATCGGCCAGATCTTCGGGCGCGTCGGCAACCTGATTAATGGCGATATTATCGGCTATCCCAGCACCCTGCCCTGGTCAACCGTCTATGTCAATCCCGCCAGCTTTGCCTGCCAGCAGGGCCTCTGCAACGTGCCGGTGCAGCCGGCGGCGGCCTACGAGATGCTCTGCAACTTCGCCCTGCTGGCCATCCTCCTTGTCCTCTCGCGCCGCCTGAGGCGCCCCGGCCTCCTGCTGCTGACCTACCTCTACGGGTATGCCATCACGCAGTTTGTGGTCTTCTTCTGGCGCGCGAACCTGGTGGTGAGCTTTCTGGGACTCAACTGGGGCCTCAAACAGGCCCAGTGGACCTCGCTGGTGGTCTTTCTCGCCCTCCTGCCGCTGAGCTATCTGGTGCTGCGCTCGCGCTATGCGCGGCCCGTGCCCGTCGGCGAGCCGGCGGCGACCTACGGCATCCCTCAGGAGCCGAAGGTGCGCAGCGTCTTGATCGAGCAGCCCCTGCACGAAGAGGAGGAGGCGAGCCAGGGAGCGACGACCGCCTCCCCTGCCGCCATGCCGCCAGCGGGGGAGCCGCGCGACGACCACGAGCTGGTCACCCACGATGAGCCAGCAGTTGCAGCGCAGAGCGCGGCGCCGTCTCCTCCGGCGCCGCCTCCAGCGACCGGGGGAACTGCTGAGGCTGAGATTGCCGAGGTGGGCGCCGAGGCCGGCACTGCTGGTGAGTCAGCTCAGGAGGCTCGCTAGCCCTCGCTGTGTGACCGTCTGCGCCGCCAGGGGCGTCAGAGACCCCCTGGCGGCCGATGGACCAATAGTCCTTCTCGTTGCAGACGCTTGCTGATCGCCCTGCGCGCCCTGGCCGGGTGTCCAGGCCCGCCCACCAGGGCCGGCCCTATGCTATAATAAAGTGCACATCTTTTCTCAATTTGTGGCGGGAAGGAAGCGAGGCCATATGCCGGATCTGCATACCCCCGAAAGCGAGGACCCGCAGGCCAGGCCGCTCGTGGCGACCCTGACTGTCGGACCGCTTCAAGAAAATTGCTATCTCTATGCCTGCCCCCGCACGCGGGAGGCCGTGATTATCGATCCCGGCGATGAGCCGGAGCGCATTCTCAAGCGCATCGCAGAGCTGGAGCTGATTCCCAGATACATCATCAACACCCACGGGCATTTCGATCACATCTGTGCCATCGATGCCGTCAGCGCCGCCTATCCCGTTCCTCTGGCCATTCATGCCGAGGACCTGCCTCTCTACAGCGATGACCGCGTTGCCAGGAGCATCGGGCGCCAGGCACCGCTGGTGCACCGCACGCCCGATATACTCTTGCAGGAAGGAGAGCGCATCACCTTTGGTACGCTCACCCTGGAGGTGCTGCATACGCCAGGGCACACGCCCGGCGGGGTCTGTCTCGTCAGTCGCCCCTATTGCATCTTCAGCGGCGACACGCTCTTCCGGCGCGGCATCGGGCGCACCGACCTGCCTGGTGGCAACTATGAGCAGATTGTGCGCTCCATTCGAGAGAAGCTCTACACGCTTGACGATGAGCTGATCGTCTTCCCCGGACACGGTTTGCCAACCACAATTGGTGAAGAGAAAGAAGAAAATCCCTTTGTCAGCGTAGAGTAGAGGAGCAGGAACAGCGATGTCGAAGATCTGCGTGATCGGCACGGGATATGTCGGCCTGGTGACTGGCACCTGTTTCGCCGATATGGGGAACGATGTGACCTGTGTGGATATTGTCGAAGAGAAGATTGCGAAGCTGAAACGTGGAGACGTTCCCATCTATGAGCCGGGCCTGGCTGAGATGATTGCACGCAACGTGCGGGCCGGGCGTTTGCATTTTAGCACCAGCTATCGCGAGGGCCTCGACGGCAGCGAGTTTATTTTTATTGCCGTCAACACGCCGACCGGCACAGCCCAGGGGAGCGCCGACATGCGCTATGTCGAGATGGCGGCGCGCATGATCGCTCAGGAGCTAGACCACTACGCCATCATCATTAATAAGAGCACCGTCCCCGTCGGCAGCGGCGATGTGGTCACGCGCATCGTGCGCCAGAATCTGGCGCGGCCCGACGTGCCCTTCGCGGTGGTCTCCAACCCGGAATTCCTGCGCGAGGGCGCGGCCATCCAGGACTTTCTCAACCCCGATCGCATCGTGCTCGGCTCCGCCGATATGGAGGCCGCGCACCGTGTGGCCACCCTCTACCTGCCACTGCGTGCGCCCATCATCACCACTGATATCTACACTGCCGAGATGATCAAATACGCCTCCAATGCATTTCTGGCGACGAAGATCTCCTTCATCAACGAGATTGCACAGATCTGTGAGCGGCTGGGGGCCGACGTGAAGGAGGTGGCTGTGGGAATGGGTTATGATAAGCGCATCGGGCGGGCCTTTCTCGATGCCGGCCTGGGCTATGGTGGCAGTTGCTTCCCCAAGGATGTGCGTGCGCTGGCCCATATGGCGGACGAGGCCGGGCTGCATCCACAGTTGCTGCACGCCGTCATGGAGATCAACCATGATCAGCGCCGGCTGGTGGTGGATAAGCTCGTCTCCATTCTGGGATCGCTGCGCAACACCACCGTGGGGATGCTAGGTCTGGCCTTCAAAGCCAACACCGACGATATGCGCGAGGCTCCCTCGCTCGATATCATTCGCTGGGTCACGAGCCAGGGGGCCGCGGTGCGCGCCTACGATCCCGTGGCCAGGGAGACAGCCCGCCAGGCGCTGGAGCGCGAGGGGGTCAGAATGGACAGGCTCACCTTCTGCGCCGACGCCTACGAGGTGGCCGACAACGCCGACGCCCTGGTGATCGTCACCGACTGGAATGAGTTCAAGTCTCTGGATATGCTCCAGATTCGCAGCATGATGCGCCGCCCGGTTTTGATCGACGGACGCAACATCTACGAGCCGCGCGAGATGGCGAATCTGGGCTTCACCTATCGCGGCATCGGGCGGGGAACAGGCCCGGCGGCGACGGTGCTGCCGGCCGAGGATAGTACGAGCCTGCCGTCGACTTTGCAGCAGGCCATGATCAGTGAGGGAGATGAGTCCCAGCTATGAGTGAGCATGCCGAGGAGCAGGAGCGGGACCTCGAGCGATCGGCGCTGCCACCAGCAGTCTACGCTGGCCAGGATCAACCTGCCGGCGCACTGGAGGCTGAGCGTCCCCTGCTCTTTACGCCCCTGGTGGGCGCCGCCGGGGCGCCGCCACCGGACTGGCTCTTCGGGCCAGCCGGGCTGGCGGGCCTCCCTGATTCCCTGCTGAGTACGCAGGGGATCAACGTCGCTGTGGGCATCGATATCATTGAGGTGGCCCGTGTCGAGCAGGCCTATGCTCGCCATGGGGAGCGCTTCCTGCGGCGTGTCTTCACGGAGAACGAGGTCCTGCAGTGCCGCGGCCGGCGCGCTCTGCGTGGCGAGCTGCCACTACCGCCACCGAAGGCTGTGCGTCTGGCAGGCCGTTTTGCCGCCAAGGAGGCCATCAGCAAGGCGCTGGGCACCGGCCTGCGCGGGGTCGCCTGGCGCGAGATGGAGATTGTGCAACTACGCAGCGGCCGGCCGTCGGTGCGCCTCTATGGGCGAGCACGTCGACGAGCCGAGGACCTGGGGATCAGCGCCTTCGACGTCAGCATCGCCGATCTGCGAGGCATGGCCGTTGCTGTTGCTGTTGCTGTGCAGGTGCACCCCGCCACCGCTCGCCTGGCAAGGCCCTAAAACGCCCTCTGACGGGCGTTTAACCTCCAGACGGACGACGAAATGGAGGGGCACTTCTCTCTGCTCTCAGGATGCGTTGACGTCGATGCATACACCCTCGGTGTTGCTACAGGTGGTCTTCGGGGGGTCTCTGAACGTGTTCTATGAAGGATAAGTGCCAGTTGCGGCCGCGGGCCAGGACGCCTGCGACCGGCTGTGCGTCTGTGTGTTCGTCCGCTGATCTTGTGACGCAGCCCCGCGGGCTAGAAAGGTTTGATCACCTATGGGAATGTCGAGCCCCGATCGCATCTGCCGCACCTGTGGCAGGCAGCTAGGCCCCTATGAGACCTTCTGTAGTAACTGTGGCGCGCAGTATATTGAGTCGCCCTATGCCCCTCCCCCTTCATCACCTGGCCTGACCCCTCCGTACGCTGCAGGGTCACCCTCTCCCTATGATCCGACGCAGCGGGCCGCTCCCTATCAGGACCCCTACGCCTCACCAGCCTCCGCCACGCCCGCCCCGGGTCAGTACTCCATGCCGGGCCTCTCCCCCTATGGGTCGCCTCCGGCCACGCAGTATGGAGGCTATGGCGCGCCTTACGGCGGGGGCGGCGTGTCGCCACTGCCGCCGGTTGTTCCGCAGCCGCCGAAAAAGGGTGCGCCCGTCGGGCTGATCGTGCTCGTGCTCGTCCTGGTGCTGGTCGTGGTCGGCGCTGGTATCTTCTACGTTGCGCGCGGTGGCAGGACCGCGGGCAATGGGGGGAACGGCAATGCCACACCGGGACCTTCGGTGGCGCCGACGGCTCCTACGCCAGTGCCGCTCTTCAGCGACAATTTTGCGGACAACAGCAAGGGCTGGGACACCACTGGTGGCTCAGGCTTCAGCAAGACCATCGCCAACCATGCACTGACCATGACCGATCGCAACCACCGCATTCTGGTGGCGCCGTTGCCCGTGCAACGCAGCTTTAGCGACTTCCAGATCACCGCCACGATGATGCTCCAGAGCGGGGATGGCAATGATAGTATGGGCATCTATATGCGCGGCGATGATCAGTTGAATAACGACTATCGCGTGGATATCTTCGGCGATGGCACCTATGCCATCTCGAAAGAGGTCACTGGCGCCGATGGCAATACGCAGGTCAAGGTCCTCTCCGGCATCTCGGCCAACAGCGCCATCCGCCCGCTGGGCCGGCAGAATCAGATCACGGTGACCATCAAGGGGGATCAGATCGTGCTGCAGGTCAACGGCCAGCGCATCGCCGGTGTGACGGATAGCTCCTATTCGAGCGGAATGATCGCCCTCTTTGTGCGCAACGGAACGACCTCGTCGGGCGCCACGGGAGCGATCACCAGCGTGGCTGTCTATCCGGCCCCGGCGCAGTTGCCCTAGGTGGGCCGCTGCTCCGGCAGAGACCAGCGCCGGCCGGCGCGGGACCCCAGGGAGCCTCTGCTGCGAGGGAGGGTTGATCCTGAGGGCGGAGGCTTCTGCGCGCTTCTCTCGGGCCTCGCGACCTCCTACTGCTCTGTCCTGTCTCACACGACTCCACTCAGCATTCGGAGCATGTTTGTATGAGAGCCTTGTTGCAACGTGTCAGCTATGCCCGTGTCAGCGTCGGCGGGCAGCCCGTGGCCAGCATCGGGCCTGGCCTGCTGGTCTTGCTGGGCGTCGGCCAGGACGATGGCGAGCGCGAGGTCCAGACCCTCGCCGATAAAATCGTCAATCTGCGGCTCTTTGAGGACGAAGCGGGCAAGATGAATCGCTCCCTGCTGGACTGCCGGGGCGAGCTGCTCGTCGTCTCACAGTTCACGCTCTACGCGGATGCCCGTAAGGGGCGCCGCCCTGGCTTCAGCGAGGCAGCTCCGCCCGCTCTGGCTGAGCCCCTCATCGCCCAGTTTCAGGAGCGCGTGCGCAGCTACGGCATCAGCGTGCGCGCCGGCGTCTTTGGTGCCCACATGCTCGTCGAGCTTGGCAACGATGGCCCGGTGACGATCTGGCTGGACACCGCCGATCTGCCGCGCCGGTGAGTTGCGCCGCAGCGCCTCCAGGGCGCGGCTGAGCCGGGCTGCACGGAGCTGGCCAACGAAGAAGGGAGAGAGGGGCCACCAGGGTGGCCGATCCTCCCTCCCTTCCTCTGCCTCCCTCTCCTCGATAGACCACGTAGTGTCTCCCCACAAGATCAGCGCATTCCCTTCCACACGCTTCCCTGCCGCTCTGCCTCCCTCTTCTCTTCCGACGACCCATCTCATGGCTTCCCTTCTTCCACCGCAACCGGTATCACACGCTGTTAGAAATGCGTAGCTATAGCATTTTCTGCCTATCGACCAGCGTCGGGCTTTCCCCGAAGCAGGTCGCGCTCAACACAGAAGCCATCTGGCTGGCTCTTGTTTGGCTCGCCATTTCCAGACAGATGATAACCTGTTACAATAACGATGAGGCTATCACTGACCAGACATTTTCTAATCAAACACTCATCAAATTTGTACAAACGTATGCACTGAGGCGCCGGCACCGGCTCCAGCGCGGAAGGAGCAGAGGCGCGTTTGCCGCTGTGGCCGGTTTTTATGGCAGATCTTCATCTCAAGATTGATCATCGTATATTGCTCTACTACTGTGAGGGTACCCACTTGGTCCCAAATAAACTGTTAAAGCAGGCACGAGAATGGCGTAACTGGACGCAGCACAAGGTCGCCCTGGAGATCGGGACCACGGCCATCAACGTCAGCCGTTGGGAGCGTGGACTGACCTTCCCCGGTCCCTACTTCCGTCAAAAGCTCTGTGAACTCTTTGAGAAAAGCCCCGCCGAGCTTGGCCTGCTGCGCGAGGAGGCCGGTGTAGCCCACCTGTCTGAGGCTGATCCTGTCGTCAGCCAGATCGTGGAGGTGTATGATCCCTCCATTCCCGACCTCCCGACGGCGCCGGCCGGGCTGGTCGGACGTGACGAGCTCCTCGCGCGCCTGCGGCTACTGCTCTCTGCCAATCGCGGAGCCTTTGCGCTCAGCGGGCTCCCCGGCGTAGGCAAGACCGCCCTGGTGACCGCACTGGTTCATGATCACCAGCTACAGTCGCACTTTCGTGACGGCATGCTCTGGGCCGGTCCCGGCAGCCATCCCCATCTGGTAGGCCTGCTGGCCCGCTGGGGGGCCTTGCTTGGCCTCCCTCAGTCTGAGATGACCCGTCTCAGCAGTCTCGATAGCTGGGGCCGCGCCATTCGCGATGCCATCGGCCTGCGCCGCATGCTCCTGGTGATCGACGACACCTGGCGCATCGAGGACGCCCTGGCCTGTAAAGTCGGCGGTCCCAACTGTACCTATCTACTGACCACCCGTTTCCCCGAACTGGCCTATCTCTTCGCGCGCGAGCACGCCCTGGCCCTCCACGAGCTGTCCGACGCTGACAGCCTCGAACTGCTGCGGCAGCTCGTGCCTGACCTCTCCGCCGGCGAGCCGCAGGAGCTACAGGAACTCGTGCGCGCCGTCGGGGGCCTGCCGCTGGCCCTCTCGCTCATCGGGCGCTATCTGCAGGTGCAGCTCCACAGCGGGCAGCCGCGGCGCCTGCGTGCCGCCCTTGAGCGTCTGCGCGATGCTGATGCGCGCCTGCATCTGGAGGAGGCCCGGCCCCCGGCCGCCGTCTCGCCCGCCCTGCCCAGCGGCAGCGCCCTCTCGCTGCGCGCCGTGATCGAGGTCAGCGATCGCCAGCTCAGCCCCCAGGCGCGCCAGACGCTGCGGACCCTGGCGGTCTTTCCGGCCAAGCCCAACACCTTCTCGGAGGAGGCCGCCCTGGCGGTCTCCGCCACCGGCTCGGAGGCCCTGGACGAGCTTTTCGGCGCCGGCCTGCTTGAGAGCAGCCTGCCTGACCGCTACATGCTCCATCAGGTGATCGCCGATTATGCCCGGCTGCAGGCCGCAGACGACCCACCCCAGGCCGTTGCTCGCATGGTGCAGTATTTCATCACCTACGTCGAGGTGCAGCAGCAGACCTATGACTACGCAACCCTCGCCCTGGACTGTGAGAACGTGCTTGCTGCTCTGCACGCGGCCTTCCGCTATGGCATGACCGGCGAGCTGATTCGCGGCGTGCTGGCCTTTGCGCCCTTCATGGTGATGACCGGGCTGGCGGCCGCTGAGGAGCATCTACAGCGTGCCAGAGAGGCCGCGCAAGCCATTGGCGATGAGTCCTCTCTGGCGGCCATCCTGCTCCATCTGGGGCAGGTAGCCGCGCTGCGCGAGGATCGGCAGGAGGCCGAGCGCCTCTTTGAGGAGGGGCTGGCCGTTGCCCGCAGCGCTGGCCGGCGCGACATCATGTGTGCCCTGCTGGCGCGCTGGGGGTCGCTCATCGTCAATAGCGGCGACTATCCGCGCGCTGAGCACTATCTGCGCGAGGGTGTGAAGCTGGCCCGGGAGCTTGACGATCGCCGCACTCTGGGCCTCCTCTACAGGAATCTGGGCGAGGTGGCCGATTGCCGCGGGGACTTCGCCCAGGGCAGCGCCCTCTATGAGCAAGGCCTGGCCCTGGCGCGCGCGGTCGACGACCGTGAGAATATGAGCGCGCTGCTGCAGAATCTGGGCGTCAAGGCCGAAGGGCGCGGTGACTACGAGCGGGCCGCGCAGCTCTACCAGGAGGGTCTGAGGCTGGCGCGTGCGCTGGGGCATCGCCAGCGCATCAGCGCCCTGCTCATGAATATGGGCATGCTGGCCTTTGAGCGTCGCCGCTACCAGGAGGCTGAGAAACTCTACGGCGAGAGCCTGGAGCTGGCGCGTCAGATTGGCCATCGCCCGCGCATCGCGGCCGTGCTGCAGAATCTGGGAATGCTGGAGCGCACGCGGGGACGCCTGCGTCAGGCCGGCGGCTATCTGCGTGAGGGTCTGGAGCTGGCGCGCCAGATCGAACATCCCTGGCTGATTGCGGAGACCCTGCTGCAGTGGGGGGAGCTGGCGCTGCAGGAGCGCTGCCCTCGCGAGGCTCGGGCCGCTTTTGAGGAGGCCTGCAGCATCGCTGAGCGCATCAGCGCCCGCGCCCTCTGCTATGCCGCTCTCTACGGCCTTGGGCGTACTGCGGCCCTCTGCGAAGACCTTGAGGCTGCCCGCCGCTATGGCAGCGAGAGCCTGGCGCTCGCCACCGCACTTGGCGATCGCGAGGCCGGGGAGATCGCCGACTGGTTGGCTGCCCTGCCCGCAGCGCCGGCCGAGACCACTGGTGCACCTGAGGGACGGGGCTGAGAGCGCCGTCTCTCAGGCTCTTCCCTCCTGGCTTAGCCAGGTATGGCGTTGATGCTCACGGCCTGATTGCCGGAGACCGTGACGCTGGTTGAGCCGCTGTATTGTTTCCCCTGACCGTCGCTGCCGGCGACAGTGATCGTGTAGGTTCCCAGGGAGATGTTGGAGAAGCTGAAGTTTCCGCTGCTATCCGCCGTGGCGCTGGCGATCACTGTCGAACCGGAGAGCAGGGTCACGCTCGCTCCGGCCAGCGGCGTCGAGCTGCTGCAGGAGCTGTCGGAGCAGGCCTGCACGCTGCCGCTGATCGTGTAGCCACTCACCACCAGCTTGACCGGCACGGCCTGGACGTTGTTCTGCACGCCATTGCTGGCGCTCAGCGTAACCTGCCCGTTGTAGGTGCCAGGCTGCAGTCCTCCTGGGTTAACACTCACCTGCAGGCTTCCACCGCTGCCGCTGTCGCTGCCGGAGCCGGCCGAGAGCCAGCTCGTACCGCCGGTCGAGGCCGAGACGCTGATTGGATAGCTGCAGGTCCCGGTGCTGCTGAAGGTGATCAACTGGGCGGGCGGAGCCGGCTGTCCCTGCGCGACGGTGAAGACCAGGCTGGAGGTTCCCACCTGGAAGACGCACGGGGGCAGCACGTTGAGGGTCACATTGAAGCTCTGGGGGCTGCCCGGAACCCTCTGCCCGTTGCTATCCACGACCCTGATTGCCACCTGAGTGCTGTAGCTGCCCGTGGCCAGGCCGCTAATGTTTGCCTTCAGGGTGATGCTGGCCGTCTGGCCGTTGACCAGGGTGGAGCTGGAGTCGCTCACGCTGAGCCAGGGAGCTGTGCTGCTGAGGCTGGTGCTCCAGTTCAGGGGCCAGCTACAGGTGCCGCTGGCCTCGGCGGTCACCGTTTGCTCGGCGGGATTGCTGCCCCCGGCAACTGCGCTGAAGACGACGGCCCTCGAGGAGGGCTGGCCGAGCATGCAGGGGGGCAGCACCTGGAAGGTGACTGGCAGGGTCTGCGGCGAGCCGGCCGCGCTATTGCCAGCGGCGTCGCTGCCGCTGAGGACAATCTGTCCACTGTAGGTGCCGGTGGTCAGGCCGGCGTCGCTGACGTTGACCGTGAGCTGTGCGCTGCCGCCCGGCGGAATGCTGCCGCCGCTGGGGGCTGTGCTCAGCCAGCTACTGGTGAGCGGCGTGGCGGCTGTGTGCCAGTAGAGAGTGCTGCCGCCGTTGTTGGTGATGACCACCACCTGTGGTGGTGTGTTGGTCTGACCCTGAATGGCGCTGAAGTTCAGGCTGAGCGGACTTGCCCCCAGCACTGGCGCCTGTGGCGCCGGCCGCGGCTGTATCACCAGGTGCACGGGCAGCGTCTGCGAACTCTGGCGCGCGGTGAAGGTGATGATTCCGTTATAGCTGCCGGCCGCCAGGCCGAGGGCGTTGACACCCACCGCCGTCACCATGCTGGCCATGCCGTGCAACTGCCCGCTCGCGGGTGTGATCGTCAGCCAGGCGCTGTTCGTGCTGGCCTGCCAGCCAATGGCGTCGACGCAGCCCGCCCGCTCGCTCACCGTCACAGCCTGGTTGGGCGGATTGCTCTGCCCTGCCACTGCTGTGAACGAGAGGCTGGAGGCGTTGACGATCACTCCGCAGCGTGGCAGGATCGTCAGCGTGACGACCACGCTTTGCGGGGTGTCCAGCGCGCCCTGGGGAGCGGAGAAGACCAGCATCGCTGTGTAGACCCCCGGCAGGAGGCTCGCGCTGTGCACGGTGACACTGATGGTCGCACTGCTGCCGCTCGTCAGCGCGCCCCGTTCGCTCCCGATCGAGAGCCAGGTTGCCGCTGAGCCAGGCGTACGGGCGTAGGGGGTCTGATCTGGTTCGGTCAGCGAGGTGTCGCTGTTGAGCACCCAGGAGAGTGTTCTGTTCCCCGGATTGCTGATCGTCAGTGACTGCGGTGCCGGTGTGGTGCCGCCGTCGCTGGCGAGGAAGGAGAGCGCTGCCGGCGTGATCTGCAGTACCGCTCCCGGATTGGCTGGCAGCGGACGCACGCTCATCTCCACCTGTACCTGTTGTTCCCCGCCGACGTCGGAGGTGAAGGTCAGCGTGCCCCTGTAATGGCCAGGCTTGAGATGCGCCCGCTGGACTGCGATGCAGATCGTCTGGCTCGAGCTGAAGAGACCCTGTGAGGGTGAGAGCAGCAGCCAGGGCTGGTTGCTGCTGCCCTGCCAGTTGATGGTGCCTCCGCCAGAGTTGTGCAGGGTCAGCGGCTGGATCGTGTTGGTGCCCTGATAGTCCTCGCCCATGTTGATGCTACTCTGGGCATCGACCACCAGGTGTGAGGGCTGGGTGGGACCCTGGCCGGCGATCTGCAGCGTTGCGCTGGCTGTGTAGCGTGTGGCGACGTCCTCGGCCTCGACCATGTGGAAGCCCGGACCCCAGGAACTGTCAATCTGGAAGGGAACCCGCAGGCTACCTGCTGCATTGACCTGAACCAGCGACGCCCCGTCTCGCCCGACGGGGATGGCCTGCTGGATGTCGTGGCTCAGCAGCACCTGTGTCGAGGGCGAGAAGTGCTGCAGCGAGAGGGTGACCGTCTGGCCGATGCTGGCCACATTGGGGGAGAGCGTCAGCATCGGTGGACCGCCGCCTGTGGCGCTATGGCTCTGGGGGCGGGTGAAGGCCAGCGAGGCCAGGAAGATGTCGCCAATGAGCGCTGCCAGGGCCAGGCAGAGCATGATGAGAAAGAGTGTGCGCGACGGCCGTGGGTAGCGTGTCAGCCAGCCTGCCAGGGAGTGCCCTGTCGGCGGCAGCGCGCCCTGCGCCGGAAGCGGCGTGGTGGGAATGCCGGCGGCCCGCGCGCGTCTGATGTCCTCGGCCTCGATGGCTGCGGCCTCGGCGCTCGTCGGAATGTGCCTGGCGATCAGCGGGTCGGTGCGCTGCATCCAGATGGCGTCGCCCTCTTCTTCGACCTCCGCATCTTGAATCCAGGGCCAGAGGTCCGGCAGCCGCTGCTCCAGATCGTCTGGAGGCGCTGGCTCGCTGATGGCGTGCTGCTGAGCGACCTCTCCGGGTGGCGTCTCTGCGCGCAGGGACCACTCCTGATTGCGCAGCGTCTCGGGCATGGGTGTGCTATCGCGGCGGATGTCGGCGGAGATATCGCGCAGGGGAGAGAGGCGTGCGGTGCGTGGTGGCTTGCGGGTGCTCAACTCGCTCTCGATGATGAACTGAGCCGCCTCGCTCATCTCCAGCACGGGATCGCTGGTGCTGGCTGCGTCGGAGGCAGCCGGGGGGATGGCAGCGGTCGGGGTCGGCGCCAGGGAGGCCAGTTGCTCCAGATTCAGATCAGCGGGCACCTCGGGCGCTGGGGTCACCGGTCCCTGACCGCCGATGGCGGCATGCGAATCGGTGACCGGTTCTGGTGGCTCGCCCTCGGGGGAGACTGTCCGGGTCTCGCTGGGCGAAGTCTGCCCTTCCGCGGCCGTGGGGACCATCTGGGCCTCGGACTTCTCGGAGTGTAGCTGCATGCGCAGGAGCGCTTTGCATTCCTCGCAGAAGCTTGAGCTGGCTGCACAGGGCTTGTTGCAACGCAAACAGTGGTTCATCTTCTTCTGTTACGGTATCCTCTGGTGGAGGTCTCCCCTGCCCTGGCCCTCTGGCTGCTGTGGATCACGCAGACAATGCTCTTGCTTTCGGCACTCAGACAGGGAGGATCTCCATCGACCTGCGAGACGTTGCGAAGGCGCTACCGACCGTGCGCTCACCGCCGTCCGTTGTCCATTACCATACAACGCGAAGGTGATGATTCAGTCACATCAGGCAACCGTTGATCGATCAAGTGTGGTGAGAAATCTGCCAGCCACGAGTACTATACCATCTTCGTGCAGAGATTGCCAGTGGACGGACATTCGTACTGATCAACCTTTGCGGCGTAGAGCGTGGAGGGGTGATCAGAGGTGCGCTCGTCTATCCTGATGGGGGATGGTGCGCCGGGTGAGGGCCTGGCACCTTGCTGCATACCGTGTGGGGGATTGAGTGCCAGGCTGTCTCAGGCTCTGCGCTGGCAATGGCATGCCCTGCCGGTGACCCCGACGGGGGGCGGGAGGGGGGGCGCGATGAATCGCGCCCGGACGGAACGGACGAAGCGGAGGGGAGAGGACGAAGGGGGAGAAGCAGGCCGCGAACAGTAGGGGCGTGATTCATCGCGCCCCTACTCCCCCGAGCAGCTACTCCAGACAGCCCTGGCTTATCTCCGGCACCCGTTCTGGAGAGAAACATTGACGATGCCCACAGCCTGCTGTAGACTGCTCTTCATACGGGACAGCGATCCTCAGATGGCGACGACTCACCTGGAGCAGCTGATACGGCTGCAGTCCTGGTGGAAAACACCGCAGGGAGCCACATGCAAAAAGGGGCTTTCTGGAAGCATCATTTCCAGCGCTTCATGAAAGGGCCGCCGGATACCCCTGCGATTCATCTAGGGGTAAGGCGGCCCCACGAGGGAGTAGAGAGAAGCTAGAACGCATGTCAGAATACGATGTATGGATGCGCTGCACACCAAACATGTTACGTATAAGCTCGCTTACCACTTTGTCTGGTGTCCCAAATATCGGAAAAAGATTCTGGTTGGCAGGATTGCCACGTTTCTCGAACAAGAGATTCGCCGCATCTGTGTTGAGAATAATTGGCCCATTGGAGCCGTGAACATCCAGCCCGACCATGTGCATCTTTTTCTTTCGGCACCGCCGTCAGTTGCGCCTTCACAGATTGCTCACACGCTTAAAGGCACCACCGCCCGAAAAGTGTTTCAGTGTTTTCCAGAAATCAAGAAACAGCTTTGGGGCGGCGCGTTCTGGTCTCGTTCGTATTATGTGGGCAGTGTCGGGGATATGAGCATAGATACCGTGCTCAAGTACATCGAATTAGGTCAGGATTGAAGAGAAATAAGACAGAAAAAGAATAAATCACTTCTGACCTGTACGCCTGCGCCGTTTGAAGTCTTCCAGGTCAGTGCGTTGAATACGATAATTATGCCGTGACGGAGTTCCCAAATCTGTAGCTAAAAGTTCCCCATCTTGTATCCACCTATAGACCCTCCTGATATTTACTTTTAATTCTTCTGCAACCTGCTCGGCTGTCAATACTTCTTCTGGCACGATGCTACTCCTACAATTCTCTTTTCCCCTCTTCTCACAAAATGGGAAGGGGATGAGCACAATTATAGCGTGTTCGGTATGCTTAGTCAATGAGCTGTATCGAGAGATAACTACTTGACGACATAATTCTGATATGGTATCTTTAATAGAGTATAATACGTTATCAGTCATCAAGCGAAAGGAGTAGCTTGTCACATGGCACCGCAACACATCCAGTGGGGAACCATCACCCTGCACCTGGACAACGAGACGTTTCGGAAATCTTTTAGCAGTGGGCGAAACATGTATTTTGATGACCGTGAGTACGATACTCCCCACATCGCTCACCACATGAGCACCCTGGATGCCGTCAGTCGTGTGGCTGATGAAAAC
>JBHOQN010000055.1:0-4244 GCA_042408965.1 Ktedonobacteraceae bacterium | reverse complement strand
GATCGCCGATTCGATCGAGCTGGTCAGTCAGGGCCAGATGTTTGATGCGGTGATCGCGCTGGCGGCCTGCGATAAGACGCTGCCCGGGACGGCGATGGCGCTGATCCGCTTGAATGTGCCGAGCCTGGTGCTCTACGGCGGCTCGATCGCTCCTGGCAGGTTCCGCGGCCAGGCAGCAAAGCCAGTCAGGCAGAGAGGGATATGCCCCTTGTCCCGAGCTGAGCGGCTGATAACGAGAACAGGATTGCAATCATCTAGCAACGGCAGCGAAATATTCCAGCAGAAGATGATGCGAGAAGAGATAGGCTCCACCGACACGACGAAGCAGTCCTTCAGCGACAGCGATTTCCAGATAGTTCACTGCCCGCAAAGGGAGACAACCCGTGGAGGACAGGAAAAGACGCAAGAGGAGATGCTGAAGGACGCTAGCCCCGCCACAGTTCCAGGCCACGGCCAGGCCAATACCGGCACCAGGAAAGAGCAGGGCCACTATCTCGGGCAGCACGATCTGTAGGGGATTAGGAAGTGAGATAAGTGGTGAAGAGCTGCCAAGGGCTGCGACAATGAGGGAGCCTGGCCAGAGAACGAGGTGCAGGGCTGCGAGCAGCAAGAGGGTGCTGATCAAGCCGGTGCTTAGCCCAGTGAGTAGAGCATAGCGTCCCGCGCGCCAGATCCCTTCGGTGGGGCGCTTAAACTTCGGCACGTTCAGTATGCCCCAGGAGAGGCCGCCCAAAAAGCTCCCGAGCAGGCCGCCACAGAGGACCAGGAAGAACAGGAGCAGGAGAGCGACACTCAGGGCCACAGACAGTGAGCTTCTTGCCACGATAAGGGTAATGGCCGCCGTAGCGAAGCTTATCAGCAGCAGTAAGCCGAGGAATAGGGGTGCCCAACGTTTGAGTCGCCGCCCGAGGAGGCGCCAGGACCAGGAGGGGGCCTCGACTAGCTGGATCTGGCCTCCCCAGTAGCGAACGATCCCCACCCACATCAACAGGCCAGCCAGCTGCCCGAAGATCAAACCAGCAATCGGTCCCAAAAATATCCCATAGAGCAGGGCAAAGATCCCTCCTGTCAGCAGGGCGCGCTTCCACCTCACCTGCCGCGAGTTCTCTCCCCCGAGATAGGAGATGGCCAGACCGGTAGCAAGACCACCAAGCAGCCCCGGCCCCAAATAAGCCTGATAGGCCTCGACGGTCGAATGGGGCCCGATGAGGATCATCCCAAAGAAGAGGGTGCTGACCAGGCCAAAGACTAAACCAGTCAGGGCCCCAGTGACTGGCTTCCAGCAACGGCGCAGCCAGGACCTCGCGGGCAGCCAGCTTGCCTGGATCTGCTCTAGAACAAGCTCGGCCTGGCACTGCAACAGGAGCTGCTGCGCCATCCAACCAAGCCAGCGCCGAAGCCGGACGGGCGGCAGCGCATGCCGTCGCCGGATGTGCGCCATGAGCTGCTCTACATAGCGCTCTACCAGCTCCTTTTCCTGCTTCCCGCTTTTCTCACAGGAGCCTGCTACCCTTCCTCGTTCTTCTAATGCCTTCCTGGCGATGGCGAGTAGAAACGGGCTGGTAATCATTTCCAGCAAAGACGGGGCGAGAGCCAGTGAGTCGCCTCGCCAGACGGCCCCCGGACCCTGAGTCAGATAGGCTTGCACATAGGCCACGGTCAGCGGTTGAATGACAACAGCCTGACGCAGGCAGAGACGCTCTGGCTGGGCATAATAGACCTGACTGCGGCAGGTGACGACCAACGGCAAAAGACCATGCTGGCTGCGATAGACATTGATTGCCCTGATACAGGCGCTGCGCTGCGAAGCTGGTAGCTCGTCAAGGCCATCTAGCAGGGGAAGAATCTGTTCGGTCCGCAGCCAGGCCCGCGCTAGGCGAGCTGGTACCTGGTAGAGCCGGCGCAATTCCTGAAGTAGCCAGTCTTCAAGTGGCAACTGCTGCTTGCCCCAAGAAGCAAGCAGAAAGACTACCGGTAATGGATGGCGATCGTCCTCTTTGGCGCGCGCCAGCAGGTCTCGCAGAAGGCTCAGCAAGAGGGTAGTCTTGCCAGCACCCGCCTCTCCGAGAAGCAATAATTCGCCCAGAGCCTGATCATAGCAATCGAGCAATGATACTCCTTTCGGCAGGAGGCCAGCGGGCACTGGGGACGGCACAGGGAGCTCCGAGGCCAGGCTAGCGACTGCTCCCGGCTCCAGGGCCAGGCGCAAGGTGAGATCGGGTAGAGCCGCCTGCGAGGGTTCGAGTACTCCACGTAACCAACAGGCCGCTAGCTTCTCTATAAAGCGCATGCGGTTCGACCAGCCTGGCTGAAAGCCGGCCTCACGAGCCATCCCCGTGGGAGCGCAGGAGGGCGCTTCCTGACCCTCTCCAATCAGGCCAAGCTGGGCAGCATCTTTAGCAAAGACCTGACAGAGCCGCTCGCGGAAATAGGCCGAGGGCACGATGAGGCCCCGCTCCCAGTTGCTGACCGTGCCTGGCGTGGTCCCCAACTCTTCAGCAAGCCGCGCTTGCGACCAGCCACGCAACTCGCGCTCGCTCCGTATGCTACTGCTGTAGCGAGGTAATCGGGTGGTGTCTGGCATCACTTCCTCCCTGGGACAATCTGCCCCTTCTCGGTTGGCGCTGAGTAAACCCATCCGTGAATATGAGACTGCGCAGACGCTCATAATGAGTACCTGATAAGCAGATAATGAGCACATTGGCTGGTCCGAGCCACCTCGACGGCGCATACTCTTCGCAGAGCTAGCGCGTTCGTACCTGTGGCTGCCAGTCCAGTTCCTTCGTACGGCTGCTACAGGTATGCTCCTACGAGCGAGCTAGCAAGCAAGCAAGAAGCATCAAGCAGTAGGTCAAAGGAGGTTCGTTTCTATGGCCACTACTCCAGGCACCAGTCCGCTCAGCGGCGCGGATGTCACTGGCTCACGCGATCGCTCTTTTGTTCAGCGTCACCCCTTGCTCTGCTTCTATGTTCTGGCCTTCGGTCTCGCCTGGATCTCGTGGGCTCCTTTGTACCTCTCTCAAGAGGGGCTGAAGGTGTTCCCTTACCATACTTTCTATCAGCTCAGCGGTATAGGTACTTTCCTCGGTCCAGCTCTGGCCTCCATTCTGGTGACAGCCCTGGTCAGCGGACGTGCGGGCCTGCGTGAGCTATTTAGCCGCGTCCTCAAGTGGCGTGTGGGCCTTCAATGGTATGTCTTGGCTCTCCTGGGAAGCGCGATTCTAGCCTTCATCGCGGCCCCCATCGGCCTCTCCCTCGCCCGTGGCCAGCTTGTGACCCCCGCCGAGGTGATCACGCTCTTCAACTGGAACGGTCTGCCCGGAGCGATCGGTCCCTTGCTCCTGCATGCTCTGCTGGTCTTTCTCTTCGGCGGCCCCCTGGGTGAAGAGATTGGCTGGCGCGGCTTCGCTCTGCCACGCATGGAGCAGGTTCATGGGCCCTTCCTGGGCAGCCTTATCGTCGCCGCGCTCTGGTATCTCTGGCACGTTCCTCTCATCGTCCTCTACCCAACCTATATTCATAACAGCCCTCCAGCAGACTACCTGGCCTCTTTCGCTATCGATATTATTATCTTCAATACTTATGTCACTTTCTTCTACAATCGCACAGGCAGCGTCTTCATCACTATGCTATGCCATACTTCTGTTAACATACTCACTCCCGTTCTAAAGACAATACTGGCGCCAGACCTGCCGGTCAATGTAGGAGAGGGCATCTATCAGGTCTTTAACATCCTGTTCATAGCCATTGCCCTGGTGATTATGCTGGTAACCCTGGGCCGCCAGGGCTATGAGCCTGGGCGCTGGGGAGTGCTCCCCCAGCCTGGCAGCCAGGAGCGCTATACGCTTCCTCGTGTGGCTGGCGATTGATCGCTGCCTCCCCTGCCATGCGATCAAAGGAAGACTTCCCCCATCCTTTTTCTTAACCCTGCTCCTGCTTCTTCTGTATCGGATGGGAAGAGGGCGGGCCAGGATGGCCTGCCCTCTTCTTGTTGGCTCCGCCTCCTCCGGCCGTTTGCTCGTCTCCTCTGAGCAGGCTTGAGATAGCACCTGCAGTGGCTCGCCTGTCATCATGATCGGCGCCGTTTGTTCGCGCGTTGAGCTGTTGCGTTGAGCTAGGGGCTGCGTCAGGAGTATAATACAGGCAGTACTCTAAGGGAGGCTGTTCTTATGGCTTTTGATCCCCGGCACCGCAGTCGAGTCTTGATCGATGGGCGCGAGCGGGCCGCGGCTCGCGCCATGCTG
>JBHOQN010000052.1:0-40947 GCA_042408965.1 Ktedonobacteraceae bacterium | reverse complement strand
GAGGTGCTCATCCAGCTGCCCGAGGCGTGGGCGCGCTGCGGCACGCGCTGTGGCGGGCTGGCCGTCTGGGCGCAGGTGCGGGAGCGCGCCGTCTGAGCAGGCCGGAGGAGCGCCCCGGAGAGGGGCAGGGGCTGGCCCCCCAGCGGCAAGCGGCGGCGGAGGCCCTGCTGCAGGCAGCGCTGGCCCTGCTGCCTGCGCCGGAGGGGGATCAGGCCGAGGAGGTGGTATACGAGGCCTGGGAGGCCCTGGAGACCGCCCTGGCCCATCTGGACCATCTGCCCACCCACCAGGCCTGGGCGCTGCTCCTCGCCCCCTTCGCCGGGGCGCCATGATGGCGGTATGATGGATGGAGGTACGCCATCATACCGTCCGTACGTACAGGATGAAGCCGTCGAGCGTGATGCGTCGATAGTGGCGCACTTCTAGCGCGCTGGCCTGGCTGCTGAGCAGGGGAAACTCGCTATTGTTGCTGAAGAGATAGGCCGCCATCGGGTCAGCATGGACCGCCTCATAGTAGGGAGGGTAGCGCACCACGGTACCCCGTCCCAGCGTCGGGTCGATGGTTCCACAGATGATGTGTTCCTGGCTGGCAAAGGTCAGGCGGTCGCAGACCCAGTAGCCAGAGTAGACGTCATGGATGTGCATGCGTGTCAGTGTGCCCACCAGCTCCTCGTACTGCTGTTGGCGTTCGACTGCTGTGGGGATCTGCCCGATGTTGTCGAGGGTTCCACCGATGAAGGCCAGCAGAATGAGCAGCAATGTGCCGCCTGCCAGCAGTGCCAGGCCGCCTGAGCGGCGTGAGAAGAATCCCGAGGTGGACGCAGGTGGCGAAGATGGAGGCTGGTTGCGGCGGGACAGGGGGGGAAGCAGGTGTACCACTGGCCAGAGCAGTGCCGGCGTAATGATGACCATTCCCACCAGATAACGCATGCTCTGGGGGCGCTGCGCCGCCGCCAGACTGTGGGCGTAGGCCAACAGTGTGATAACACCTCCCAGCAGGAAAAGCAGCCGGGCAGAGTGAAGCGCCAGGGCCTGTCTCTCCTCAGCGGGCCAGCGGGAGGGGTGCCAGCCGGAGAAGGCGTGCGCGCGCCAGAGTTTCCAGAGCGGCCAGAGGCTCACCAGGAGGGAGATGGTGAGTAATGTCATGTAACCCAGACTCCAGCCGCCGTAGAGCAGAGAGCAGGAGAGGCTCTGGCCAGGCTGCCAGCCATAGAGAGGCAGACGCTCCAGCGGACAGACGTAGCTCATCCCCGTGGCCAGCGGCAGACTGTAGAGAAAGGTGCCGTCGAGCTTCTTGAGGAGCAGCAGCAGACCATGAGGGGGCACACCAGGATATTTGCCCTGTCCGCTATAGAGGGCCAGAAAGACACTGAGGGAATTCTGGCCGGCGGGCGCATGCAGGTTGTAGATGATCAGAGGCAGTGCGCCCAGGCCGAGGCCTGCCAGAAGCAGAAGGAGCTGCAGGCCTCGGCTCCATTCGCGCCAGCAAAATAGGAGCAGCAGCAGCGCGGAGACGAAGACGAAGGGCAGAACCAGCCAGTGGCTCCAGAGCCCCAGGCCGACGACAAGTCCCCAGGCCAGGTAGGCCAGCCGGCGCTTCCAGGGGCTGAGGTTCTCGCGCTGATAGGAGAGCACCAGCCAGCTAGCCAGTAGCACTGCCAGTGTACCGAAAGCCAGGGTCTCGACCGCGCCACCGACGGCACGCATCTCGGGGGTGAGAATATAGCGCGGAGCCAGACTCAGGACCACCAGCGAGATCAGCGCCACCCGGCGACCATAGAGCAGCGCTGCCAGCGCGTAGGCGGCGATTCCAAAGAGGGCCACAAACGAGAGCATAGCCAGGCGCAGGGAGATGAGGGAGACGCCGGTGATGTGAAACATGAGTGCTGCAACGTAGGCCTCAGCAGCTCCCATGTAGTTCTGGCCGTAGTAGAAGATGGGCCAGTCGTGTCCCTGGGCGATGTGCAGGGCCATGAGGCCCATGGTGCCTTCTTCGCTGTCGGTGCCTGGCCAGCCAAGGAGGCTGAACCAGAGGCGTATCAGCACCATGAAGATGATGCAGAGAACCGCAGCCACTTCGGCAACATGCACGCTCAAACCTCTCACCTGCAAGCGCCGCATATGTTGTCCCTCCATTGCTCAAATGATCGGTCTCTTGTGCCCAGGCAGAAGCAGGCGGCTTGTCTGAGTGCTCCAGCAGCTCGGACTGGCTGGTACGGCAAGCTGCCTATCTTCTGCTGCCTATTGTAGGTCAGACCAGTCTTGCTGCCTAGTAGGTCCGAAGGAAGTACCGCCTTGGGAGCAGGGAGGAACGCGCTCATAGCTGGCTGATCGTGCTGCGTTCGAGGGGGCCCTCGAACGCTATCGCGGTGGGGCTCCCTCCCATCGATCCCACGACCTGGATTCGGGCGAGCGAGCAGGATGTAGCCCTCATCAACGGCACATTGCTGGGGAAGGGAGAGCGGACAGGTAATGCTCCTCTGGAGGGAGTGCTGTGGCACATGCTTGGAATGGGCTACTTTCGCGAGCGCTCACCAGACTTCACCATGCTCAACGAGCTGGCGGAACTCTACGCCCAGATGGGTAAGCCCCTGCCAGCGAACTATCCCCTCTACGGCCCGTGATGCTCATCGGACGCGCGCTGGGGTCCCCGCAGATGGCCTGAACAAGTTCCGGTGGATGTATGCCCCTTTCAACGTACCGCTCCTGCTGGGAAGGCCCCTGGAGGTCTCACTGACCAGAGAGAGCGGACAGGCAGGTCTCATCTTTCTGATCCGTCAGCACCCGGGGCTGGAGATAGCGAAACGTGAACCTCGTCTGCAGGAGCTGCAGGCTGGGTGCACGCCGAGTTTGAGGAGGGCCGCCAGACCAGCATTGAGTGGGAAGAACTGGCCCCTCAGATGGAGCGTCTCTTTGGGACCCGCCAGCGCAACGATGAGGTATAGCCCATAGAGAGACGCAGAGATCGCGCGTGCTCTGCTCCCCTGCCTGCAGCAAGTGAACGAGCGAGCAAAGAGGGAGTCCTGTCTCCGCCCGCTCGCTGCCTGTTTAGCCGATGCTGCCCTCCCGCAGACGGAAGATATCGACGGAGCGGCGCAAGAAGTCCACGCGCTGCGCCAGCGCCTCCACGTTCTGTGAGGTCTGGCGGGTGCTCAGGTTCATCTGACGTGTTGCCTGGGAGAGGCGCTGCATGATCTGCACGATCTCCGTAAACGATTGGAGCTGGCGCGCGGCCATGTCATTGATGCGCTTGATCTCCTGAGCCTGCAGCTCGACGGCCTGGGAGATTGTCTCCAGAGCAATGCCCGCCTCACGAGCGCGCTCGGCCCCGGCAGCGCTTTCTGTCTCAGTTTCGCGCATCGAGGCCGTGACGGCGCTGATGTCCTGGCGTACGCCCTGGACGATCTGCACAATCGAGCGGGCCTGGCTGTTGGCGCGCTCGGCCAGGCGCTGGATATCAGCGGCCACCGCGCCGAAGCCTCTGACCGTCTCTCCCTCGTAGGTGGCCAGCGTAGCAGCATCGCGGGCCAGGCGGTTGGTCTGTTCGACAATGGCAGCGATCACCTCGACCGTGCTGTTGATAGAGCGCGAGTGTTCGTCTAGCTTCTGCACCTTTGTGGCAGTGGCCTGTACATTTTCATAGATGCGCTCCAGGCCTTCGAGGACCTGCTGAACGGCCTGACGTCCCTGCAGCACGCCCTGCAGCGCCTCTGAGGTGCTGGCATGCAATGTATTGGCCCGATCGGCTATATGACGGCTGGACGTGGCGATGTGCTCGATCTCTCTGGCAGCGCGCGCGATCTGCTGAAGCTGCTGATCACCCGTCTCCACGAGGCGGGCGAGCGAGTCGACCACCACCGTCGTTGAGACAGCCACCTCACGGGCAGCCGCCTTCACGCGCATGACCAGGCTGCTCAACTCGGCCAGCATATAGTTGAAGGCATTGCCGATGATCTGCAGTGTGCCACCGGTCATGCGTGCGCGTCCACTCAGATTCCCGCGGCTGACACCGCCCACATCATTGACCAGCGCCTCGATCTGTTGCTGCAGAGCATTACGCTGCTCCTGGGTGTGCTGGATCAGTTGCACCATGTGATCGAGCATGCTATTCATCGAGCGAGCGACGAGGGAGATCTCATCGTGGCCAGTCACGCGAGCACGGGCGCTCGTATCGCCTCTGGCGATGCGGCGCGTCAGTTGCACGAGCTGGCGCAGGGGACGCACGATGGTCAGGTAGATCAGGTAGCCCACCACCAGGACCACAGTGATGATCGCCAGCATCGCCAGAGCCGTTTCAATGATGGTCAGATTGACCTGAGCGGCGTCGACCTGGACAACCTTATCGCCGACTGTCTCAGCCAGATCGACCACATGCGTCCAGTCATTTTCCAGGGGCGTGTAGACCTGGTTAACCCCCTGCAGGAGGGTCAGGGTCTGCCTGGCCGTCGCACTTGACTGCAGGGCCGCCAGCTCACGGTTCTGAGCCTGCAGGTAGGTCTGCCATTCATGAGAGACCAGGCGCTGCAGCGTCGCTCGCTGGTCTCCTGCCAGCGAGCGTGTGCTGCTGTTGCTGGCGAGCAGCGTGCGAATCGGGGCCATCTGGCTGGAGGTCTCGATCTGATAGCGCTGCTGATAGAGCAGCAGCGTCTGGCCAAAGTTGGTGGCCAAGCCATTGATCTCCTGCGAGAGGCGCTGCCGCAGAGCAGTGATATCGGTCGGCGGCGCACCGCGGATGCTGGTCGTCACAAAGGTCTGGGCCTGCAGCGCAATGAGGTCGGCGTGCATATGCTGCAGATTGGCCAGTTGCGTCGTGGCAATGTGCACCGCATCCGTGCTGACACGAACGGCCTGGCCACGGTCATTGAGGGCACTGATGTAAGCGTTTCCCAGCAGCCAGATAATGATGCCGGGGATCAGCGCCACCGTAATGGCTGCCAGAAAGAGGCGCCGGAAGATGGGGGCGCTCGAGATCCATTTCATCGAAACCATCGTTGTTACATTCCCTTCTCATCCTTGAAGGGGCCGACACTGCCCGATCATCTTAGACCTGATGGAGCGTGAGTGCGACCTGTTCACTATCAGGGTAGGCATACGGAGAGGGCACCGCATAGGGATTCTGCTGGTCTGGCCAGCCCACAAAGCGCGCAGTGGTGTATTCATACCAGTTGACGCTGTAGACCAGCGGGATAGCTGGAAGCTGCTCCACCATGATACGCTCCAGACCGCTGAGGGCCTGCTGCTGAACCGTTGCACTGGGCGAGTGAGCATACTGAGCGAGCAGGGCATCGGTCGTCGGGTCATTCCAGCGCTCCCAGTTGGTGGGAGCGTCCTTTCCGACCGGAGCCGTATTAGCGCTGTCGAGCAGGGCATAGTAGAGATAATAGGGTGACGGCCCACTACTCGTCCAGGAGATCGCGCTCTCGAAAGTGCCCATCTGGAGCGCGCTCAGGTAGGCACTCAGCGAGATAGGGGTGACAGTCACGGCGATGCCGATGGCCTGCAGATCAGAGGCCATCAACTGACAATCCTTCTGCCAGTCGGTCCAGCCGTCGACCACGTCCATCGTAAAGGCCAGACGCTTCCCTGTTTTATCAACGAAGATTCCGTCGTTACCGCGTGTAAAGCCGGCCTCCTCGAGAAGCCGGATGGCCCGGGCCGTGTCCACCTGAAAGCTGAGGTTGCGGTACTGGGAGGCGAGGTAACTCTGGTTCGTTGGGAGGACGATGGCCGTAGGATGCGAGGGCGGCTCGTACCCGTTCTCGCCCTGTTGTGCCAGTCGCTGCCGATTGATGGCCAGGCTGATAGCCTGACGTACGGGGAGCAGGTTGAACGGAGGGTGGGCGATATTGAGATAGAGCATGACCACCGAGGTGGGGGGCAGCCAGTAGCGGTTATGGGCCGCATCGCGCTCCACAAAGCTCTGCAGGTCAGAGCTGAAGAGGCCCGTCCAATCGATCGATCCCTGAGCAAGCAGCAGGTCGGCACTGGCGTTAGACGTATAGGCTGGGTAGCGCAGTTCGCTGATGGAGGGCTTGCCGGGCTGCCAGTAACGCGGGTTGCGTGTCAGGATGTAGAGGGTCGGATCAAAGGATTTAAGCATAAAGGGACCGGTACCGATCGGATCGGGGTTAGCCTCGTGAACAGGGTCTTTGACATGCTCCCAGATATGGCGTGGCACGATGTAGGTCTGCCCGCCCAGGTACCACTGTTCGGGGAAGGAAGGCTGCTTGAAGGTGATCACCACGCGATAGAGGTCAGGATTGCTGACCTGCTTGATGGTGGTCCAGACGCTATTGAGGTCGAGTGCTGGATAGCGGTGCATCAGGTTCAGCGTGAAGACCACATCGTCGCTGGTGAAAGGCTGGCCATCCGACCACTGGACGCCGCGGCGCAGTTCAAACGAGAGAGTGGTCAGATCGCTCGACCAGCTCATTCCGACCGCCAGCCAGGGTTTAATAGCCCCCGTCTCGCGGTTGAAGAACATCAGGGTCTCGTAGATCATGCCGCGAGTACCGCTCAGGGAGGCGTTGTCGGTGACGAAGGGATTGAAGAAGGGCTTGAAGCGGCCGTAGGGACCAGGGACGATCGTCAACGCCCCGCCATAGCCGGGCTGTGCAGTTGAGGGAGTGCTGGCGCTCTGGCCAGTACCCGGCACGCAGGCAGAAGAGAGAATCACCAGTGCCAGGCACAGCACAGGGACCAGCCTCCTGGCAGCAGAAGAAGTCGCTTGTGTGAACATAGACTTACCTCCTCCGGAGTCCTACTGATAAGGCTCAGTGTCAGGGGCCTGCTGCGAGGTCCAGAATGGGGACGACGGCAATGGTGTGTTGGGAGTGACTCCCAGATCGAGCTGGCTGGATGGGAGCGGAGTGACCCCAGGAGGCAGCGGCGTCTGCTGGAGCAGGCCGGGATGGCTGGGGGGTCCGACCGGTCTGGTACCGGGTCCCAGTGGAGAGAGCATGCCGCTGGTGCTGCTGCCAGCGCGGCTCCGGGACTGGGACGGGGCGGATCTAGCCCCCTGGAACGATTGCTCGCGGGAGACGGTGAAGGCATCCACAGAGATGTGCAGTTGCTCGACAAGCGTGGCCAGGCGCTGGATGTGCCTGGTGGCCTCGCTCACTCTGGCCTTATTGTTCTGCGTCAGGTCAGCGACATACTGCATGATCTGCACGGCGGCAGTGGCCAGTTCTAGCTGCCTGGTGACCATGCCAGTAATATCGCGAATGTTTCTGGCCTGGCGCTCAACGGTGGAGAAAATGCTCTCCAGGGTGCGCTCGACATCCTGAGAAACCTTGCTCTCCAGGGTCGTCTCACGCTGGGTACGTTCCATCGAGGCACTGGCCTCGGCGATGTCTTCCTGCGCGCTGCGCACAATGCGGGCGATACCGTTGGCTTCACGCTTGGCCTGCTCAGCCAGACGGCGAATATTGATGGCGACTGCGCCGAACTCCTTGCGGCCCTCACCCGCCATGGCCGCCTGGATGGCAGAGTCCAGGGCGAGACGATGGGTCTGGTAGGCCAGGTTGAAGATCACCTCGACGATGTCGTTGATCTCCTGTGAGCGTTCACCGAGGCTGCGCACACGCTGGGTGGTGGTTTGCACGTGGGCATGGATGTGCCCCAGCGTATTGATGGCATCCCAGGTGGCCTGATGCCCCCCGGTGGCGCTGCGCTGGGTGTCCTCGGCGATCCCCTGGAGAATCTGCACGTGCTGAGCTACGTCCTGGCTGGCCAGGGCCATCTGTTCGACGCCGCCGGCCGCCTCATTGATCTGCTGAATCTGGAAGTCGCCGATCTGGGCCAGGCGCGTCATCTGCTCGAGGGCCACCAGCGTCGAGGACTCAACTTCACGTGCTACCTGCTTGACGCGGATCACCAGGCTCTCCAGTTCACTGATCATGTAGTTGAAGGAGGACGCCAGAATACCCAGGACATCCCCGGTGACGTCGGCGCGAATGCCGAGATTGCCTTCACCAACGCCCTTCACCTCGCCCGCGAGCTTGCCGACGCGCTCTTGAAGCATGTCACGCTGCTGGCGTGTGCTCTCCATGAGCTGGACGATCGTATCGAGCATCGTATTCATGGAGGTGGCAACCCGGGCGATTTCGTCGTGGCCGCTTAGATGGGCACGCGCTGAGGTATCCCCTGCGCTGATTCTGCGGGTGAGGGCGATCAACTGGCGTAGGGGACGGGTGATGGTGCCATTGACCAGATAGCCGATGCTGAAGACGATGCACATCGAACTGAGGAAAGCGATGATCGTGCCGATCAGCATCGGGTTGCTCTGGGCTGGTCCGACGCTGACTACCTCAGTGTTGACCTGCTCGGCGATTTCGACGATACGCTGCCAGCTCGTGAGGAGGGGAGCATAGAGCGTATCGGCGCGTTGCAGCAGGCTGGCTGCCTGCGCCAGGGGCATCCTGCTGTCCAGGCCAATGAGAACGTCGTCCTGGGCGGCTTTATACTGCGGCCACTGGTGCTCCAGGATGTTGTCCAGCAGCCGCTGCTGTTCTCCAATGAGTGTGGAATGCGGATCGTTGCTCAGCAGGATACGTCGAATGTCGCTCATGGCCGGCGCCGTTGCCAGCTGGTACTGCGCTTGATAGCGCACGGTATCTACATCGAAGCTGCCTTCTATACTGAGCACTTGAAAGATCACGCTTTTCTCGGACTGGGTAATGCTGGCATCCGAGGTGCTGTTCGTCGTCACGCTGGGGAGCAGGGCGACGAGCAAGGCATGCATACTTTGTAAATGCGCCAGTTCGTTGGTCGTAATTTTGATGGTTTGATTACTGATCTGTACTGCCTGCCGGCCGGCATCCAGTGCCTGGAAATAGACGCTGCTCAGGATGATGATCACCACGAAGGGAATGATGGTGGCCCAGGCGAATGTGAAAAAGACACGTAAGGAGATGGGTGTGTTACTGATTCGTCTCAGCATCTCCTGCCCTCCTCTCTTGAGCGCCAGCGCCTTCGCTCCTCTTCCTGCGCTCGGCTCCCGGTCCTTGCATTGAACTCTGTGAGCGATGTTGAGCTAAGTATACAATACAAGCATGCTTGAAATTAGCAAATGGTCGATTACCTACCTGAAATTCTTACTATTATTCTGTTCCAGATTGTCCCGGTACCGGTACCGAAACAAGAATGGAATTTGAATTATAGTAAAAAATTTGATCCTGGCAGCGTGAGACCGTCTCCGGGTCTGGTTCGCCCTGGGAGAGCCAGAGTGGCACGAAGCGGTGGAGACGCGTGGAGGAAGGTGGAGGAAAGGACAGAGATGGGCCAGGGAGAAGGGCGAAGCGGCAGGTCAGGCTTCTCTAGTGGTGAAGCTGATGTACGGGCAGAAAGGTGGAGAGGAGAGAGGTTGCCAGCGGGTGCAGACCTGGTGGCTTCAGACTGCCGGCTCCGTGCAGGGTAGTGATGGCCAGCAGGAAGAGAAAGAGCAGCAGAAGGACAGCCAGGGCGATCGCCGTGATCATGATCGCGAGGCGTAGGCTGATGGAGGGCGCGGCCGGCTGGCCCCGGCTGGCGGAGAGCGGTTGCTGGCGCATAGACGGGCGGATTCTCAAAGGGGAGCCACGTTCTCCAGCCTGGGTCTGGGAGACGGATGGCCGTTGAGGGATCGCGTCTGGCTGCGGGCGTGCCTTCACAGCAGAGGGTACGACAGCGCGAGGAGCGTGCTCCCGAGAGGCAGGAGCAGGGCCAGGTGTCTGTGCCGGGCCACCTTTCTCCGGCTCCGCGCGGCTGGTGGGCGAAGAGACCGGGGTGCCGCCGGCCAGGAGGGTGCCACAGTTGGGGCAGACGTTCGCGTGGGCGGGCAGAGGTATACTGCAGCGTGGGCAGAGGTGGCCCTGGCCTGAGATGCGGGTGGCCTGCAGATCCTGGTAGAGTTGAGGAAGATCGGGCTGAGTTTTGTGAGGATCACGTGGCCGGGCAGGCTCGGCGGGCGGCGCCGCGGCCGTCTGACGCGACTGCAGAGCCTCCAGCACCTGCTGCAGTTCCAGGCCGAACTCAGCGACCGATTGGTAGCGCTCAAAGGGCTTGAGAGCCATTGCGCGCTGAATGATCATATTCAGGCGCTGCAGCAGTTCGGGGGAGAGGGTCGCAAGCTGAGCGACGTGGCGTGCCATCCGCGGCGCTCTGGCGGGCTGAGGCTGAGCTGCGTCGAAGCGGAACTGCCTGGCAGCGCGCTCTCCTGAGAGCATCCGGTTCAGTTGTTCCTGCAGCGAGGGCAGGTCGGGAAGTCCCTGCTGCTGGGCCTGGTTGCGTGTGGAGACGCTGGCGGGTTCCTGCATCGTCAGGGCGAAATAGAGCGTGCCACCGAGGGCGTAGACGTCCGAGCGGGCATCGGTCCCGCTGCCACCAGGATATTGCTCAGGCGGCGCATAGCCAGGCGTGCCCTGATGGCGGGCGAAGAAGAGCGTACGGGCGCCGTCCGCGACGGCCTTGGCGTTCCCCAGGTCGACCAGGTAGGCGGTGCCGTCGGAGGTGATGCGAATGTTATCGGGCTTGATATCGCGATGGATGACCGGAGGCTGCTGGCTGTGGAGGAAGTGTACAGCGTCGCAGACGGCCAGCAGCCAGCTCAGGATCAGCCGCAAAGGGATAGCCTCGTCGCGCTGGCGAGCGATGCGCAGGTACTCCGTCAGATCGCGGCCCTCGATGTAGCTCAGGACGACATAGTAGCGGCCGCGCTCACTGAAGGCATCAATGAAGCTGGGGAGATGCGGGTGATGGAGGCGGCTGAGGACGCGCGCCTCGTGCTGTAATTGCGCCTGTCCGCTGGCACCAGTGACCAGATACTCTTTGATGGCGCAGGGCTGATTTGTGCGCAGATCCAGAGCCAGGTAGACATGCCCAAAGCCGCCGCTGCCGAGTGCGCGTTCGATACGGTAGTGGGCATGCATGATGGTGCCCGGCGGGATGGTTTCCATCATCATAGAGGGCGATCTCCTCCGTTGATTGCTCACCAGATCGGTTACAGACGGCGCCCATGAGGCCCCGCCGCATTATACATTACTGGAGGGGAGGTGTCACCGAACGGCGCTACAATGGCTACGCTGCCAGGGGCCAGACGGTTCCCTTCAGTCAGAACGTCGCGCGGGGCCGCTTTTCTCAGATGAGATCGTCTCTTGCTCCTCGCTCCTGGTCGGGGGGGTGCGACCCTGCTGGATACTCGTTGGAGATGGGGAGAGGCGTGCCTGCGAGAGGAAGGCCCAGTCATTCTGCTTGCAGACGCGCAGATACATGAACGTCTCGGCTTGCTGGACCCCCTGAACCTTGTAGAGTTTCTCGGTCAGGAACCGCAGCAGGTGGTCGTTGTCGCGGCAGACCACCTCTGCCAGCAGATCGAAGCTCCCAGTACAGATAATCAGGTAGATGACCTCATCGAAGGTTGCAATGGCCTCGGCTACCTCCAGCAGGCGCTCGCCGGCGACGCGGATGCCGATCATGCTGGCCAGAGAGTAGCCGAGCTTGATCGGGTTGGTGACGGCCACGATCTGAATGACCTGCGTATTGATGAGATTGGCAACGCGCTGGCGAACGCTGGCCTCGGAAATGCCCAGATCGGCGGCGATCTTGGTGAAGGGGCGTCTCCCATCCTGCTGCAGGGCCTCGATGATCCGCTGATCGATCTCGTCAATTGTACTTTTATGGTTGTGCTGTTCCATGCTATGATTATGGTATCATCTTCGCTGCTCAGGTGCAATCATCCTGGTAGGATCGGGACAATGGTGATGGCAACACCCTCTCAGAGCGGATTTCTCTTTGACGAGCGCTTCCTGGAGCATGATACGGGCGTAGAGACACGGGTCCTCTTGCGCGACGGCTCGTTTGAGCTGGAGCCAGAGCCGCACCCATCGTCTCGGGCGATCATTCGTCGCACAAAGCAGTTCCTTGACGGAGCCGGGCTAACGGCGCGCATGCAGAGGCTGGAGGCTCGTCTGGCCCAGGAAGAGGAGGTGCAGGTCTACCACACGCCGGAGTATCTGGCGGGACTGCGCGCCTATGCCCGGGGTGGGTCCCCCCGTGGCGAGTGGGGGGAGATCGACGAGGATACGGTCCTCAGTCCAGGCTCACTGGAGGCGGCTTTCTGCGCGGCGGGAAGTGCCTGTAGCGCTGTTGCAGCCGTGATGCGTGGAGAGGTGCGCAACGCTTATGCGCTGCTGCGTCCGCCGGGTCATCATGCGGAGCGTAATCGCGCGCTGGGCTACTGCCTCTTGAATAACGTGGTCATCGCGGCCCATTATGCGCGACGGGTCTATGGCCTGGAGCGCGTGATGATCATCGACTGGGACGTCCATCATGGGAATGGAACGCAGGCGGCCTTCTACGATGATCCCGGCGTGCTCTTTGTCTCGCTGCATCAGCAGAACTGGTATCCGCAGCTCTCGGGCGAGCTGGAGCAGGTCGGCAGTGGGGCGGGCGTCGGCTATAGCGTCAATATTCCCCTGCCGGCGGGCACTGGCGATCGCGGCTACAGGGCGGCGTTCGAGCAGATTGTGCTGCCGATCGGACTGCGCTACCAGCCACAACTGATTCTGGTCTCCGCGGGCCAGGACGCTAGCTGGCTTGATCCACTGGCGCAGATGATGATGACGATGGCCGGCTATCGGCACATGGCTGGCCTGGTCTGTCAACTGGCGGCAGAGGTCTGTGCTGGAAGGCTGGTTGCCCTCCATGAAGGGGGCTACAGCGCGGCCTATGTGCCATACTGTACAGCAGCGGTCGTGGAAGCTCTGCTCGACATCGACCTGGGCATCGTTGATCTCTACGCGACCGCCTGGGAGCTTGAGCGCAGTGCGACCATCTTCACACGCGAGACGCGGCACGCCATCGAGCGGGCGCGGCGCTGGCACAGGCAGTGGTGGCCGCTGTGAACGCCTGGCTTCGACTCACGCCTCGGTGGCGGCTGTGAGGCGTATGGACTGAACATACATGGTTCTACTGCGGCGAGGACGCCTCAAAGAGAGAGAGACTGTGAATCACAAGGAACGGCGGCGTGGGCAGCGCTCCTCGGGCTATCTCATGGTAGCGCTGGCATCGCTGCTTTTTGGTTTCAACGGCAATCTGGCGCGCAGACTCTTTGACGCAGGGATAACGCCAGTGACCCTGGTCGAGCTGCGGATGTTGATCGGTGGTGGGTGTCTGCTGGTGCTACTGTTGCTCACGCAGAGCAGCGCGGTGAAGCTGCCGCGCCATATGTGGGGGTGGACCCTGGGATTGGGGCTGGCAATGGCGGCAGTGACCTACAGTTATTTCATGGCCATCAGTCGCCTGCCCATTGCCATTGCGCTGGTCATCCAGTTCAGTACACCGGCCTGGCTGGTGCTGGGTGAGGCCCTCTGGCGTCGTCGCTGGCCCTCTCGCTATATGCTGAGTGCGCTGGCGCTGGCCTTTAGCGGGATCGTGCTGGTGACAGGGGCCTGGCAGCAGCGGCTAGCCGGTCTCGATGGGCCGGGTCTGCTCTACGCCTTTTTCTCGATTCTCACGTTTGCAGCCTATCTGCTGCTTGGGGAGCGCGTTGGACGTGAGCTACCAGCGCTGACCTCGACCACCTGGAGCGCCTTGATTGCGGCGCTCTTCTGGCTGGTCATCCAACCGCCCTGGATGATTCCAGCAGCGACCTGGCAGCCGATCCTCCTCCTGGTGATCGTGGCGGTAGGCATCATGGGCATGGCGCTGCCCTTCCTTCTGGAGCTGGCGGCGCTGCGCTATCTGGATGCTGCACGCGCCGGCATTACAGCCATGCTAGAACTGGTGGCGGGCAGCGTGATCGCCTATTGCTGGCTGGGTCAGATACTGACCGGCTGGCAGGTGGTGGGCAGCGGGCTGGTACTGGCGGGGGTGACGCTGCTGCACTACGAGTCGGCCCGCCGGAGGAGCCGGGGCCAACTCGGCGAGCCTTCCTCTCCCTAGCGAATGGACTTCTCGCGATTGGGGTCCTCGCGCTCCCGTCTGTAGCTCTCATAGGACTCACGCACCAGGCGGCAGATCTCCTGGGGATCGTCAGAGACGCAGAGCAGATCGAGGTCCTCCGGGGAGATCTTGCCCTCGGTGAGCATGGTGCTGCGCAGCCACTGGAGGAGGCCATCCCAGTAACGCGAATTGTAGAGGATGATAGGGAAATGACTTACCTTGCGTGTCTGGATGAGTGTGAGGGCCTCAAAGAGTTCGTCCATCGTGCCAAAGCCTCCTGGGAAGATCACGAAGGCGTTGGAGTACTTGACGAACATGGTCTTGCGGACCATGAAGTAGCGGAAGTCGACTGAGATATCCTGATAAGCATTCGTGGCTTGCTCGAAGGGCAGCTCGATATTGCAGCCAATTGAGAGGTTGCCGCCCTCCTGCGCCCCTTTGTTGGCAGCCTCCATAATGCCGGGGCCGCCACCGGTGATGATCGCAAAGCCGGCGCGTGCCAGCAGGCGGGCAGTTTCCACGGCGGCGGCGTAGCTGGGATCGTCAGCGTGGGTGCGAGCTGAGCCGAAGATAGCCACCGCTGGCGGGATGTGAGCGAGTTCGTCGAAGCCGTTGACGAACTCGCTCATGATGCGGAAGACGCGCCAGGGGTCGGTGATGGTGAAATCAAAGTGCAGGGCGCGCTCCAGGGCGTGCTCGTCAGCCTGGATCTGCTCGCGTGACAGTGGCTCCGATGGGCTGATCAGCGGGCGTGTCGGGCGCGTGAGCAGCCGCTCGTCTTCGGTCATGGGACGGCGCTGGCCCTCGAAGGGACGGTAGCGCTCGGCCATTTTTTTGTTGCGATTCATATACCCATTGTTCTTCTGATGGTGTGTATGATTACGACTCATTATCTTCATCCTTCGGCAGAGCTGCCTCCGCGGGGATGCGTCGCTTGAGCATCAGCGTGGCGAGAGGCGGCAGTGTCAGGAGTATTGAATGTGGGCAGGATTGCCAGGGGAGCGGGCCGCTGGGGAGCGGGCCTGCGTTCAGCAGTCCGCTGCCGCCATAGGGCAGGGCATCGCTGTTGAGAACCTCATAGTAGTCGCCAGCCATGGGGACGCCAACGCGATAGCCGAAGCGCGGGACCGGAGTGAAGTTGCAGATGATGATCAGGGTATCCTCCTCACGGAGACCGCGGCGCTGGAACGAGATGACGCTGTGCTCAGCATCATGGCAGTCGATCCAGGCAAAGCCTTCGGCTTCACAGTCCAGGGCGCTGAGGGCTGGCTCCCGATGGTAGAGCTGGTTGAGATCGCGCACGAAGGTGCGCAACTGGGCGTGATGCGGATCACTGGGTGGTTCCAGCAGGTGCCAGTCGAGGCTCTCACGGTAGTTCCACTCGCGCCATTGTCCGAACTCGCCGCCCATGAAGAGCAACTTCTTCCCAGGGTGTCCCAACATATAGGCCAGGAAGGCGCGCAGGTTTGCAAAGCGCTGCCAGAGGTCGCCCGCCATTTTCGTGATGAGCGAGCCTTTCATATGGACGACCTCGTCGTGGGAGAGCGGTAGCACGAAGTTTTCCGAGAAGGCGTACATCAGGGAAAAGGTGAGGTTGTTCTGATGGTAGCGGCGATGAACCGGGTCCAGATGCATATATTCCAGCATGTCGTGCATCCAGCCCATATTCCACTTCATGCTGAAGCCCAGTCCGCCGACGTAGGTCGGACGCGAGACCAGCGGCCAGGCAGTTGATTCTTCGGCGATGGTCAGGGCGCCCGTTTCCTCAGCGTAAACAGCCTCGTTGAGCTGGCGCAGAAAGTCGATGGCCTCCAGATGCTCGCGGCCGCCGTAGCGGTTAGGAACCCACTCACCTGGACCGCGCATATAGTCGAGATAGAGCATCGAGGCCACCGCATCAACGCGCAGGCCGTCGATGTGGTATTCGCGCAGCCAGAAGAGGGCATTGGCGACCAGGAAGTTGCGCACCTCGTTGCGACCATAGTCGAAGACGAGGGTGCCCCACTCCCGATGCTCACCCTTGCGCGGGTCAGCATACTCGTAGAGGTGGGTCCCATCGAAGTAGCTGAGACCATGGCTATCTTTAGGAAAGTGGGCTGGCACCCAGTCGAGGATGACCCCGATCCCCTGCTGATGGAGATAATCAACGAAGTATTGAAAATCCTGGGGGGAGCCGTAGCGGCTGGTTGGTGCATAGTAGCCTGTGACCTGGTAGCCCCAGGAGCCATCGTAGGGATGCTCGGCTACGGGAAGCAACTCCACATGAGTGAACCCCATCTCCTTGACGTAGGCACCCAGGGCGTGGGCCAGCTCGCGGTAGGTCATGAAGCGGTCCTCTTCGACGGCGTCGGGACGGTGGCGCTCGGGCACGTGGCGCCAGGATCCCAGATGGACCTCGTAGATGGAGAGCGGAACGTTCAACTGCTGGCGTCGGGGTCGCTGCTGCATCCATGCATGATCCTGCCAGTGGTGACCGTGGATGTCGGCGACGATGCTGGCGGTTGCCGGACGCAGTTCGGCGGCAAAGGCATAGGGATCAGCTTTCTCCACGACGTAGTCGTTGAAGCGTGAGAAGATGACGTATTTATAGAGCGCGCCTACCTGGACGCCCGGTATGAACCGCTCCCAGATGCCCAGTTCCTGATGGCGCAGCTCCATGGGATGGGCCTGGCGGTTCCACTGGTTGAAGTCGCCAACGACGGAGACCGCGCGCGCATTGGGGGCCCAGACCGCAAAGTGCACGCCGCTGATGCCATTCAGCGTACGGGGATGCGCTCCCAGCTTCTCGTAGATGTAGTATTCCCTTCCCTGTCCGAAGAGATAGAGGTCAAACTCGCTGAAGAGCGAGGGCGCGGCGGCCTGTGGCGCGGCCCTCTGATCCGCTCGATCTTCTTCCTCGTGTGCTGTCGACATAGCCTTTCCTGATCCTGGTGCAAGATAGGTTCCCACCGAGGACTATTCTAGCATAACACAGAGGGCAAGAGGAACGAGTGTGCACGCCCGCCAGGCCGTCTCCTTCAGGAGCTTGTCTTCCGTGAGAATTGGTGTACAATGGGAGAGCACCTCAGGAGAGGAAAGGAGGCAGAGCTTATGGCTATCGACCTGACGCGGATGAAGGCCCTGCTCGAGGCCAAACGCGATGAGCTACGGACAGATATTGCGCAGCTATCGGCCTCTTCGGGACCGCTGGAGCTGGTGCCGCAGGACAGTGAGGATTCGGCGACTGAACTCCAGGCCTACCAGCAGGAGCAGTCGATTCTGGAGAATGAGCAAGTGCTGCTGGCAGAGGTCGAAGCGGCGCTGGAGCGCATTGAGAATGGAACGTATGGGCTCTGTGTCACCTGCGGGCAGCCGATCCCTGAGAAGCGTCTGGAGACCATTCCCTGGGCCGCGCGCGATGTACGCTGTGAGGAGCAGCACAGCGCTGGTCGGGAGGCGTCTTTCAGATAGGGTGACGGCGAGGGGGCTGCAGGTACCTCTGTTCGAGGGGGCACACAATCGGGTACAATAGCCTGGCCAGAGATGGTCTGGTGCGGAGAAAGGACGTTCAATCATCTGTGAGAGTGCAACGTGCACGTCTGTATGATCTGCTGGCACTGCTGACGATAGCGCTGGTGGTCGCCCTTGATCAGTGGAGCAAAGCGCTGGTGGTCACCTATCTGAGTCCTCCCGATAGCGGTCGGACCATTCCTCTGCTTGGCGACTACCTCTCGCTCTACTATACGCGCAACAGTGGGGCAGCCTTTGGCCTCTTCGCGAATAGCATCGTTCTGGCTGCGCTGATTGCGGTCGCCGTTGCGGTGGTGATCGCGCTCTACCTGCGCGGTCTGAACTCCGGCCCGCTCAGCTATAAGCTCGTCTTTGGTCTGATCATTGGAGGGGCGCTGGGCAACCTGCTCGATCGCCTGCGTCATGGTGGCTCTGTGGTGGATTTCGTGCTCTTCCGCATTCCCCAGATCGGCTTTCGTTTTGCTGTCTTTAACCTGGCAGATGCCTCCATCAGTGTTGGGGTGGTTCTCTTGCTGTTGTTGATGCTCCTCGGCTCATTTCCACGCTCCGGGTCCGAGCAGAGCGAGGCGGCGCGGAAGGCATCTGACCTGGTGTCCTCCCCATCGCCGCTGGCGGAGCGCGGGAGCAGTCGACAGAGAGGTGAGGGAGATGTCCGCCCCTGAGGGATTCGCGGCCGATGGCGAGCTCCTGGAGGCAGCGGTGAGGGAGCAATGTGTCCAGCGCGAGGAGGCAGGCCAGCGCCTGGATCGCTATCTGCAGCATCGGCTCGGTGATCTCTCACGTACAGCCGTGCAGCGCCTGATCGAGGCGGGGGCCATCCTGGTGAACGGAAAACAGGCGCGCCCTGGCTACACGCTGCGGGCAGGCGACCTGGTTCGTGTGCTGACTACTTCTCTGGAGCGGCCAGTTGCTGCGCGGCCGCGAGCGCTCCCGCTGGATATTGTCTACGAAGATGAGGATCTGCTGGTCGTCAACAAGGCGCCAGGGGTCGTTGTGCATCCCGCTCCCGGTCATCTGGAGGATACACTGGTCAATGCCTTGCTGGCCTATCGTCCCGAGCTGCGTGGCGTGGGCAGCGCGGAGCGGCCCGGCATTGTCCATCGTCTGGACAAGGACACGTCGGGCTTGTTGCTGGTTGCCAGGCATGCGCGTGCGCTGGCGGCCCTGACTGAACAGATGCGGCTGCGCCAGATTCGTAAGCGCTATCTGGCGCTGGTGGAGGGGCAGGTGGCTCTGGATCAGGGCAGTATCGAGGCCCCGATCGGCCGCGATGCCCGCCATCGTCATCAGATGACCATCACGACACGTGGCAGCCGGGAGGCCCGCAGCCACTTTCGCGTCCTGCGTCGCTTTGCGCGGCATACCTTGCTGCTGGTCGAGCTGGAGACTGGCCGCACCCATCAGATCCGTGTGCACCTGCAGGCCATTGGTCATCCGGTGGCAGGTGATCCCATCTATGGGCATGGCTCGCAGCGTCGTTTGCCAGGACTGGAGCGTCAGTTTCTCCACGCCTACCAGTTGCTGCTGCACCACCCGGTCAGTGGCCAGCCTCTCGATCTTGAGGCTCCTCTGCCGCCCGACCTTGAGCGCGTTCTGCAACGGGAGGACCTCCTCTAGGCCCTCCAGAGGCCAGTCGAGGGCCAATTTTTGAGGTTTGCTTATAGGCCCCTGGCAAAATTGAGAGCGCCATGCTACACTATGCTCAGCGCAGGAAAAGGTCAGCCGGTTGGCCAGCAGCGAGGCAGCTTCACTCCTCCGCGTACGGCTCTGCGGCGACGGCAGTCTGACTGAACGCGCTCGCCTACGATGGCGTGCCTATCCTTCCAGAACAACAGGAGCTACTTCCCCGGGCCTCGCAGTACTATCGTACGTACACCCTTGGCTTGAACACAAGTTCTATGTTACGCTGGCAGGAGAGATGGAAGGGACTGGAGGGTGCTCCGACATCCGTCGGTATTTCTGGTGCTTGCATTCTGCGGTGTTATCTTGATGTGCCATGAAAGGAGAAACCAGGTCATGCCCGTGCTTGAAGCAACCGACAGGCTTGCTCCCAGGAGTGCCCTGCGTCATCGTCCTCTCCAGAAGGAACCGCCCACGCCCGACGAGCTGGCGGGGATCACTGCGGCCATGTCCGGTGTGCAGCGGGCCTCGCGTGTGCGGACTGCTCAGACATCGCCAGACCGGGCCAGTGAGGAGGTAGTCGAGTGGAAACGCGCCGATGTGCAGGAGGAAGGGCGGAGCGAGGAGCGTTCTGCGGCGCGGGGCCGCCATCGTCAGGGGGTGACTGGAACGGTCACGGCGACCAGGACGAAGAGTAGTGCGGCGCGTTCAGCAGGACAGGCGGAGCCAGGGGCTGGTGCGCGTCTCTCTCGTCCGGCTGGAGGGAAGCGCCAGGCCCTGGGAGCCAGAGCTGGAGGTGGGGGCCGCCTGCGGGTCCATCCACTGCTCTACCTTGGACTGGGAATGCTGTGTATGCTGGCGCTGTGGTGCGTGGTGCTGCCAGCCATCAACTGGATGCACACCACACTTGATGATCTCCGCTACGGCCGTCCACGTACCTTTCAGGTCGATGCCTTCGTGGGGCATAACGAGAGCGCCGGAGTGCCAAGCCACTTCATCGCGCTCAATCTGAATGGCCATCTTGAGATTATCGAGCTGCCCGGTGGTGACGCCGCGCACGCACGCATCTACAGCGGTCCCCAGCTCTATGATCCCGATGCCGATCTGATCCCGGTGACGTTGGACTTCGCGGATGTGAATGGCGATCACCGGCCCGACATGATTGTCCATTTCCAGGACACGCGCATCGTCTTTCTCAACGAGGATGGGGCGTTTCGTCCCTTGCGCGCCGATGAACGCCCGGCTGTGCTGCAGTTCCTGCAGCGCCACCCCGACCTCTAGTCCCCGTCTGCTCAGGGCTGGTGAGCCGGTGCCGGGGTGCCGGACGACGGTGGGAGGCGGGCCGGGCTGGCCCTGGGTGTGGTGCGCGGGTCGAGACGTATGCGGGCTGCCAGAGGCGGCGTGCCACTCTCATCCTGGCAGCCTGCATATGCCCGTCCAGGGCAGCGTATAGAAAGGAACGCAAGCAACTCAGTGTTTTTTTTCGCTGTGCCGCTCGCTCTGGATACGACTGGCATGTCCATGCTGGCTTCTGGCTGCCTGGGCGAGGACGGCGCCTACCGAGAAGCCAACTCGCTTGCGCGCAGGAATGGTGATCTGCTGACCGCCACGAATCGACTTGACTTTCCGCGGCGCGACGCTGCGCATGCTCCAGGTTCCAAAACCCATCAGACGCACCTCGTGGCCCTGGGCAAGTTCCTCTCGCACTACCTCGGTGAAGGCGTCGATGACTCTGCCAGTCTCTTTGAGACTCAAGCCAGCCCTGGCCGCAATCTGGTGGATCAGCTCATCCTTGCCGATAACGCTGTGATGTTTCTCTGACGAGACAGTTGTCATAGGTATCACTCTCCTTCATGAAACAGACGGATGGTGAAGGGCCATCACGCTGGTCGGCTCCTCTTCACCTGTCCTACTACTGTAACACACGCTCCCGGTTCTGATGAAGGTCGTTGTGCCTTGGGCGACTCACCACACTGTCGCATTGTGTGTTGGAATGGTCTTACCATCCATTTCCACTATACAGAGTCTCACCAAATACTGCAGGAAGAGGCTTCCCTCCGCTCTCCTCGATCCCTTGACAACCTGGACGGGTCCGGCTACACTTGTCTACAAGATGTCTAGACAGAATAGCGCTTATCTGCGCATTTGCTCAGCCATTGAGGAAGAGATACGCAGCGGCCGTCTGCCCCGTGGTCAGCGGCTTCCTGGTGAGTACCAGCTTGCGCAGCGCTTCGGGGTCAGCCGGATGACGGTGCGGCAGGCCCTGGCTGAGCTGGCTCGCAAGCAACTCATCACGACCAGGGCCGGATCCGGCAGCTACATCACCTTTGATCACAAGCCGCTGGAGTGGAGTCAGGGCTGGTCGCGGGCCTTAATGCGTCAGGGCGCTCAGGTTGAGTCGCGGGTGCTCTACTTTGGGGCTGTCGATGATGCCGAGCTGAGCGAGCGCCTCTGCGTTGCCGGGCGCTTTATCGCCCTTGATCGTCTGCGCCTGCTTGATGGCCGGCATCCGATCTCGCTGGAGCGCAGTCGCATTCCGCTGACCGAGCGGACGCAGGTGCTGCTGGATATTGACTTTGCCCATGAGTCACTCATGGAGGCTTTGACGCAGCGCATCGGCTTGCTGCCTGCGCGAAGCGAGGAGTGGATCGAAGTGGTGCGCTTGCCGACGGAGGAGGCGCATCTTCTTGAACGCGCCATTGGTGAGTCGTTTCTGCTGAGCCGGCGAGTGACACGTGACCGTGATGGGGAGCTGATCGAGCAGGTGACGAGCCTGCTGGACCCCGCGCATTTCCGCCTGCACATCATGTTTGATATGAGCGAGCGACAGAGGGAGTGAGTATGCAGGAGATCGTTGCACGGGCAGAGGGGGCCTTGCTTGGGCTGGCGATCGGAGACGCCCTTGGCATGCCAACGCAGATGTTGCCGCGCCGGCAGGTGACGCAGCTTTTCCCTGTCCTGGCAGGCTTCGAGGCCGGCCCCCCTCAGAACGCCATCAGCGCGGGCCAGCCAGCGGGAAGCGTGACGGATGACACGCAGCAGGCCCTGATCGTGGCGCGTCTGCTGGTTGAGGGGCACGGCCATGTTGAGAGCGCGCGTTTTGTTGAGCAGTTGCTCGCCTGGGCGCGGGAGGCCGAGGCGAACGGGAGTGAGCAGCTGGGGCCGTCGTCGCGGCGGGCGCTGGAGGCGGTGCAGCGTGGTCTGCCGCCGGAGGAGGCGGGCCGCCGCGGCGATACCAATGGGGCCGCGATGCGCATTGCGCCGGTGGGAATTGCTGTGCCGGTTGAGCCGCTCTCGCGCCTGCTCGACTGTGTAGAGGAGGTCTGTCTCCCGACGCATCATACGGGGTTAGCCATCGCCGGGGCGGCGGCGGTGGCGGCGGCGGTCAGCGCTGGTGTGGGGGGAGCCTCGTTGCAGGAGGCGCTCAGCTATGCGCGACAGGCGGCGCGCCTGGGCCAGGAGCGTGGAGCCTATGTGGCTGGTGCCAGTGTAGCCGAGCGGCTGGCGTGGGCGTTGGAGCTGGTTGGTAGCCTGGATGAGGCAAGTGCGCAGGATGCCATTGCCGAACTGATCGGGACGGGTGTGGCCACGCAGGAGGCGGTGCCGGCCGCTTTTGCGATTGCCGCCCGCTGGTCCGCCGATCCCTGGCGGGCCTGTCTGATAGCGGCGCGTCTTGGCGGAGATAGCGATACTATTGGGGCGCTGGCCGGAGCGATTCTGGGTGCCTGTGCCGGGGCTGTCGCTTTCCCCGTCGAAGCGCGTGCAACTGTTGTTCGTGTCAATCATCTTGAGTTGCGCGACGTGGTCGGGGAGCTGCTGGCTCTGCGCTCGCGTCGTGATCAGCAGGAGGTAAGCTCGTGAGCAAGCAACAGCTACAGCCGGAAGCTGACCGTCCCTGGGCAATTGAGTTGCACGGTATTGAGCCGATCGGGGATCAGGAGCGGCACGGCGCGCCCACTGAACTGTTCTGGGTCTGGTTTGCCGCCAATATTGGTATTCTGGGGATTGTCTATGGTGGCATCCTGACTGCTGCGGGCCTCAACGTGTGGCAGAGTCTTCTGGTAGCCGTGGCGGGCTCTGCCGGCTCGTTTGTCCTGGTGGGGGTGCTCAGCGTGGCGGGGACGTGGGGCGGAGCGCCGATGTTGACACTCTCGCGGGCCCCGTTCGGAACGCGGGGCAATCTGGGTCCGACGCTCGTCAGTTGGGTCAGCTTGGTGGGCTGGGAGACGATCAGTGTGATTACCGCCGCCTATGCGCTGCTGGGACTGCTGGGGTTGCTGGGTCTGCCTGCGAACACGTTCTGGACGGTGGTCAGTCTGGTGGTGGTAGCGCTCCTGGTGGTGGTGTTTGGTCTGCTGGGTCATGCAACGCTGGTCTGGATTCAGCGCGCGGCGACCTGGATCTTTGGTGTACTGACGCTGCTGGTGGTGGTTTTTCTGCTAGCGAAGACGCCCTGGGCGAGCGTACTGGCGGCTCCGGCGGGTCCCTGGGATAGTGGTGTCCTGGCGACCTTGAGCATTATCGTTGCTGGGACGGGCATTGGCTGGGCCAACGCTGGCGCCGATTATACGCGCTACCTGCCGCGCACGACGAGAGGTGGTGCGATTGTGGGCTGGACGGTGTTGGGGTCGGCGATCCCGCTGGTTGTGCTGATGATGACCGGGGTCTTTCTGTCGAGCCAGGTGCATAATCTGGCGAGTGCTGCCAATCCTGTAGAGGCCATCGGGGAAGCGCTGCCGTCCTGGATGGCAGGTCCCTATCTGATCACGGCTGTAGGTGGCCTGATTGCAGCAGCGGATCTTTCGATCTACTCGTCGGGCCTGAACCTCCTGGCGCTGGGGGTCCGTATGGAGCGCTACAAGACGGTTCTGATCGATGGTGTGCTGATGATCGCAGGCTCGATCTATGTGATGCTGATTGCTCAGAACTTCTTCGGGCCCTTTGAAAGCTTTCTGCAGCTGCTCTCTGATGGTCTGACGGCCTGGGCGGCTGTCTTTCTGGTGGACATGCTGCTGCGTCGAGGCTACGATTCGCGGAGCCTGGCCGAGATGGGTTCGCGGAGCCGTTACTATTATCGCGCTGGCGTGAACTGGGTGGCGATGGTGGCCTGGCTGCTCGGTATCGTCGTGGGCCTGGCCTTCACGGTCTCTCCCTGGTTCAAGGGTCCGCTGGCCCAGGGTATCTTTGCCACCAGCAGTCTGGGCTATCTGATCGGCTTTGTGGTCAGTGCGCTGGCGTACTGGCTGCTGGTGAGCGTGGGGGGAAGGTGGGCAGGGATGACGCTGGCGGTGAGAGGTGGTGAGGCGCTCCCTGAGGCCTCTGAGAGGCTGGTGCCATGAGACAGGGAGTGTGGAGACCGCGCCGTCTGGTGCTGGTGGGGAGTGTGCTGGTGGATGTACTGATGTATGTGGATCACCTGCCAGAGCGTGGAGGCGATATCCTGGCCGGGCGCACGCTGCTGACCTCGGGTGGCGGGTTTAATGTGCTGGCTGGTGCGGCGCGTCTGGGTATGAGCGTGGCCTATGCGGGGCGTGTGGGAGATGGTCCGATGGGTAGGCAAGTGCTGACGGATCTGCAGGCAGCAGGTATTCCCCTGCTGTTGCCACAGGTTCGTGGGCGGGACACGGGCTTTGATATTGGCCTGGTCGAGCCCGATGCCGAGCGCACGTTTGTGACAGCGCCGGGGATTGAGGCGGAGTTGAGTGTGGATGATCTGCGGGCCATTCCGCTGCAAGAGGGAGATGTGCTCTACATCTCAGGCTACGATCTCTGTTATCCGATCTCGGGTGCTGCACTTGAGGCCTGGTTGCCGCAGATGGACGAGATGGACGAGCAGGTCTGGCTGGTTGTTGATCCTGGTCCACTGGTGGCCTCGATCCCGGCGCCGCGGCTGCAACGTGTGCTGCAGCGCACGAATCTGCTCAGTGTGAACGCGCGCGAGCTATGGCTGCTGACGGGTCTGGAAGATCCGGCGGCGGGCGCCACGGCCCTGGTCGAGCGTATCGCGCCGGGGGGCCTGGTGGTGGCGCGCGTCGGGGCGGCTGGCTGCTGGCTGGCGAGTGCAACGCTGCCGGCTGTGGCTGTGCCTCCACGGCCGGCGCGGGTGGTGGTCGACACGACCGGCGCCGGCGATGCGCATGTGGCGGCGCTGCTTGCGGCGCTGGCAGCCGGGGATGAGCTGCTGCTCGCAGCCTATAAGGCGAACGTGGCAGCTTCACTCTCTGTTGAGCGCAGCGGTCCAGCGACCGGTCCGACGCGCTCGGAGCTAGCCCAGGCGCTGCAGGACGCAGCGCCTGGTGGTGATGGGATCACGAACGCTGGTTGAGCTGCAGTGAGCCGCTTCACCTGCGCGTGATGCGCCGGGATCAGGGGTGAGGGCGTCCTCCGTTCAGGCCTCGATCTGCCGCAGCACGAGGGTGAGCAGCCTTGCCGGGTCCTGCTCGAAGAGGACGGGCGAGGCTGTTTTTTTGCGCAGGCGTGGGTACCAGGAGGGAAGTTCATCCGCCAGTCCTCCGCTGCCGATCAGGACGCCAATGGGCTTGCCGTCGTAGATGAGATTGGTGAACTCGTTGAGGGTGCCCCAACCTCCGCTGATGATGATACCGGCGTCGCAGTTGACGGTGGAGATCACGTTGCGATACTTGAGGCGAGCCGCCCAGTCCAGTTCTGGCGTTTCTGGGGTGCGACCGAACAGCTCATGGTAATGAGCAGGCACGAAAATCAGGCGGCGATAGATGCTGAGATCATCGTGGGGATAGGCATGGCGATGTTCCTCCATATCGAGGGCAGGTGTGAAGCCCCAGACCTCTGCCCCTTGTTGGGCCGCGGCCCGGGCGACGGCGTAGGGCATACCACTGCAGCCGCCGGTGATGACAATGCACGCTGCTGCTGCCAGCGCTTCTCCCAGGGTCTGCGCAAGCGCGCTGGCCTGTTCTCCCTCATTGACACTTGATCCGTAGATACCGATCTTGTGAGCCATAGGATCTTCCTCCTGCTGGAAACAGCCCTCTGATTGGATGGTGGCATGTCGGCCGCAGCTACATATACCCTGCCCCTGCTGAGGCTCATCTGCCCGGTTCACCCGCGAGGGGTGCCCTTTCTGCTGTGTAGCGCATGAGTACCCTGCATGCGAGGTCAGTCACCTGGGAGCGCAGCTCTGGCGGGTCGAGGATTTCGAGCGCATCGCCGAAGCTCAAGAGGTAGCCGAGAGCCTCCTCGGCCAGAGAGAAGGAGAGCTGCACCGTCAGGTAGCCGCTGGCCTCTGCTGCCTCGGAGCATGTCAGCTCGATGAAGCGGCCGGCTCGCTGCAGGCGGGACAGGGCGCTGGCGTCGATACGAACTGTGGTGACGAGCGGGGGCGGCAGGCTATCCTGAAATGCGCGCCATGAGGTACGCCAGAAGGTGGGCAGGTCGAACGCTGCGGGTCGCCAGGCCGGCGCATCGAGGATGCTGACCGCCTTGATGCGTGCGACACGGTAGGTACGGATCTGGTCGTCGACGGCGGCAACCAGATACCAGACACTGCCTCTGGCAACCAGGCCCAGTGGTGAGGCGATTCGCTCGATAGTGGTCTGGCCCCGTTGATAGCGAAAGACGATCTGGCGCTCTTCCCAGAGGGCGGCGTAGAGTATGGGCAGATGGGGCACGGCCTCTTCGCTGTCATGCCAGCCCGCGATGTCGATATAGATACGCTGCTGGACGAACTCGGCGCTGCGACGCTGGCCGGAGGGCAGGGCTGCCAGCAGCTTCAGCAGGGCGACCTCGGCGGCGCTGCTCAGTCCGAGGTCCTGTAACAGCCGGGAAGGACTGCTCACGAAGAGGGCCTCGACCTCCCGGAGGGTCAGCCCGGTCAGATTGGTCTGGTAATGCTCCAGCAACTGCCAGCCCCCCTTACTGCCGCGCATGGCGATGACGGGCACGCCGATGAAGCTGAGGGCCAGCATGTCGCGGTGAATGGTGCGCTCAGAGACCTCCAGCCGTCGGGCCAGCTCGTGCGTGGTCAGACGTTGATGTACCTGGAGCAGCAGTACAATCGAGAGTAAACGATCGGCACGCATCGTCGAAGCTCCCTCTGGCGTGTTCTCCTCCTTATTGTACCAGGGAATGATGCCATCGGTCGTCGTCAATCTAGAGCCAGATCCGATCAGATCGGAGTCGACCGGGTAGAGCAGAGCAGCCGGGCGTCGTCATCTCCGTGGGGTTGGTTGGGCCTGTGCGTTACTCACCGGAGCCGGGAGTGGGCAGCAGGCCCTCATTGGCGACCTCTGAGGCAACGTAGTATTTCAGCACCATCGCCGGCGAGCTCCAGCCGCCGGCGCGTTGGAGCTGGGCCAGATTTTTCTGCCGGCGAGAGTGGTAGGTGATCCAGTAGTGACGGCAGTCGTGGGGAGAGAGGTGATCAATGCCCAGTTGATCACCCAGATCTTTGAGCAGGTACTCGACCAGGCGGGTGCTCAGATGCTTCCCCTTATACCCTGGAAAGAGGTAGCGCTCGCCCTGGACATCGGGCAGATAGGCCCGTAGAGCCTGCAGGCAATCGCTGGAGAGGACGTGCGTCTGCTCCATATCGACCTTCTCGCGATAAAAGCGCAAGGTGCCGCGGCTCAACTGGATGTCTTGAACGCGCAGGGCGACCAGTTCGCCAACGCGCAGGCCGAGATCGAGGAGCAGACAGAGGATGGTGCTGGCGCGCCGCCCCTCGGGTGTGGTGGTATCGTGGCAGCGTTTGAGCCAGGTGGCCTGCTCGTCGGTCAGCATGTTGGGTTCGGCCTTTTTGGGACCGCGGCGTGTGACTGGTCGCTCGCGGTCGATATGGCGTCCCTCCTTGTGGCGGTAGCCCTGCACGCGGCTGATACGGTACAGCTCCTCCTGGGGAAGAACCGCGGCGTCGGTGGCCAGGCGGCAATAGCGCTTGATCGTTGAGAGACGCACGTTCATCGTCTGGATCGCATAGCCGTGTTGCTCCATCCAGGAGACGAAGAGCTGGACCAGGCCAGCGCTGACGAAGCGCCAGGTAGAGGCCTCAAGGAAGAGCGCCTGGGTGAGGGTGGAAACGTCGGCGGTCAATGTGGCGCCGACGGCCCGTGCGCCAGCTTCGAGGCAGAACGTGGCAAAGGCTTTCAGGTCCCAGAGCTGACGAATGCGCGTGTTGCGCGCCTGGCGCTTATGATAGCGGGCGAAGACCTCATGCTGGGCGTAGAGGTCGGCCAGGTCAGCGATGCGACTGAGGACATCCAGATCCTCGCGTGAGATGGCCTCAGCATAGGCGCCGTCGCCACCTTCGCGGACGACCCGGGTGAGCATGGACTGAGGAGCGGGGAGCGCCGGAGCGGTGAAGGCCCGCCGCCGATGTGCTTCTGTCATCTCCTGGCCTCTTTTTCTCTAAATACTACAATATGCGCTACTAATTATAAAGCATCTCTTCAGCGTGTGTCAAGGGGGACACGGTCGTCCGACGGCTGGTACTGATAGAGGGAGAGGGCGCGGCAGGGGTGAGGGACAACCGTCTGGACAGGTTGAGGAGACGAAGGCGCCAGCGAGAAAAGCCGAGGCTGTCTCTATGAGCACATCCTCACGGCACTGTTCGGGCCAGCTGAGCGAGCGTGAGGGGTCCACGGGTAGTCGAGAGCCTCCCGTGGGAGGACGGTCAGAAACCTGGATCATGAGAGACCCCGCCGGTTCAATTTCGTATTTCTCCAACTAATACGAAATTTATCGCCCGCCACGAATCTCCGCCTGCACGCGCCCTGCTCTGCCCTCGCTCGTACCTCGACCCGGTTGCGCTGGCTGCTGCGCATGTCGTGCCAGGCCGTACGCACCACAGTGCGGCACTGCATGAGGGCCTCCCTCTATCATTGCCAGGGCCGCGCTTGTGCTGTATCCACTCCCCTTAGCAGATCCCTTCCCCTGGCTCTGCAACCGACCTTACCCCGGTCCCCCTCTCTTCAGGGTCCCTGGATCTTGCTCACCCTGGCTTGAACGGAGGGACAGGCTGGCCTTGCTCGCTGGCACGTTCCACGCACGTTCCACCCGGTTGCGGTGGGCCTGCTCCCGCTGACGTGGAAACGTCAGGGCCGAGGTGACCGCTTCGGGTGCCTTGACCCCGGCCAGACAAACCGGTGGCAGGCAAGCACGGGATACTGAGCATGCAGGGGGTAGCACGTACGTGGTGCAGCTGGCGGTGAACCCCTCATGGGGGTATCGTGCTCAGGCGTGTCGGAGAACACTGCGTAAGAAGGAAGAAGCAGCATGCAACGGAACGCCCGCATCCAGTCGTGGGAAGCACGTTTCTCCACTCCACACGGCTTAACGGCCGCAGGATGGACAGGGGGAGTGCCACCAAGCCACGTCCCATTGCTGGAATCACAGTTCAGGCAGAAGGCCACGCTCCAGGGCGGCAGCAACCGCGGAGGCGCGCGAATCAACGTTCAGTTTCGTGTAAATGGCGGTGAGATAGGCCCTGACCGTTCGTTCCGTAATCCCCAGACGTTTCGCAATCTCCTTACTGCGCTCGCCGCGGACCACGCCGGCCAGCACCTCCTGTTCGCGCTTGGTGAGCTCCACGGAATTGGAAGGAGAGGCAGAGGAGACGCCGCGCACTGGCGTCTCCGTCGTATGCGCAAGCACACGCTCCAGCGCCTCAGGCTGGATGATTACCCCTCCACGCGCAGCTGCTCTGATGGCCTGAAAGAGCGTCTCCAGCGAGCTCTCTTTAAGCAGATAGCCAGACGCGCCCATCTGGAGCCCTCGCAGGATGAGTTCGTCTTCGTTGTAGGTCGTCAGAATGACGACGGCGATTGGTCGCCAGTTGGCGCGAATCTGTGCAAGAACCTCCAGCCCGTCCATCCCCGGCATGCGCATATCCAGCAGCACCACATCCGGCTGCACCTCTGCAATGAGCTGGAGGGCTACTTCCCCATTCGCAGCATCTCCCACTAACAGCAGGTCGTCGCTGCTCGCCAGCATCAAGCGTAGTCCCTCACTCACGCTCGGATGGTCATCGACAACGATCACACGGATCGGCTTGCTCATGCACAACTCCTCATCTTTGGGAACGGCAGGCAGATGGAGATCTGTGTACCCCTGCCGGGCACGCTTTTGATGTCCAGCGCTCCTCCGATCAAATGGACCCGCTCGCGCAGACCAACCAGGCCATAATGTCCCGGGCAGGTGGTTGCTCTTTGAGGATCAAAGCCTATCCCGTCGTCCTCAATCTGAATCAAGAGTTCTTTCTGGTTCGCAGTCGCGCGTATGCTGGCATGGTGTGCGTGTGCATGGTGGGCAATGTTCCTCAACCCCTCAGTGATGGCACGCAACACCTGTCCACAACACGTGTTAGGGGTTTGAGCAAGCGCCTCTAGCTCCGTTTCGCAGGGAATGCCGGTGGACGTGGTGAAGCGTTCAACCTCCTCCAGCACCATTTCGGGCAGATCGTCGGGGCGGGGATGGTCGGCACGGAGATCCTGGAGCACGTAGCGCGTCTCGGTGAGCACCGTGCGCGCCTGGGCAATCGCGGACTGCACCACCTCTTGCGCTCGTACCGGCTGCTTCTTCCCAAGATAGGAGTTGACCGCTTCAAGCTGCATGACCAGGCCCGCGACGCCCTGAGTCAGCGTATCATGTAATTCGCGAGCCAGCCGCTGGCGCTCGGTGAGCATGGTCAGCTCTTCCACCCGTAGCGCATAGGCAGAGACCTGGGCATGGGCCGTCTGCAATTCGGTCAGGAGCGCCTGTATCTGTCTATGGGAGTGCCGCTGCTGAAGATACAGGAGTAACCCGGCCAGGACGAAGATTTCGAGCATTTCATATACTACATTCTCGCCCTGCCAGAAAAAGACCCGGATGGCGTGCGCAGCAGGGAGCTGAAGGTACAACAGCAGGAAGCCAAGATAGCCACAGCTTCCCAGGAGCACGGGGATGGGGCGCCTGAGTACTTCGAGCAGCGCTACAAAGAAGGCCAGAGAGAGCGCAACCATTGCTGGTGGCTCCTGGGAGATCTGACTGAGAACGACGGCGAGAGCGGCCTGAAGAGCGAACACCAACCACTGCGTATGCCTGCTTAGTTTGTGGCGAAACGCCGTTTCATAGATCCCTATATGCACCGCTCCGATGAGGCTGGGAATCACCAGGTTGGTAATGATTCTTCCTGTGTCAGAGAGTTCCCCTCTGGGTGGCCCGTAGACGATGAGCCGATACAGGTCGCTGGCCCACTTCCCGATGAGATAGAGCAGCAGCAGCCAGCAGAGCGGATGCAGACTGCTGATCAAGCCCTGGATCGTTTGCATCTTCCTTCTCTGGACACCTGCAGGCATCGCGCCATCTCCCTGAACTTTTCCTGACAAGCTGAACCGTTTTTCTCAGCTCTCAGTATACCATCCCGTATGCCGTTCGCCCATTGGCGCTTTCGCCAGTGGCGGAACAGACAGGGCAAAAGGTGGCGAGAAAGACGTAACCAGGGGCCGTGAGAGCGGCTATACTCTCCCTACAACACTCTCGCCTGGCAATGGACAAGGCGGGGGAACAAGAGATAGGGAGAAGCCGGCATGCCATATATGCAAAACACCGGCGTGCAGAAAAGCTCTGGAACGCCAGCGACTCTGATCGAGGTCGAGCACCTCTCGCGCATCATCACCACACGCGCCAGAACGGTGAAAATTCTGGATGATCTGAGCTTTACCGTCCCGGCGCACAGTCTCTTTGCCATCAATGGGCCATCTGGCAGCGGAAAATCGACTATCCTCAATATGCTGACAGGTATCGATCGTCCGAGCAGTGGTCGTGTGCTTTTCGCAGGCCAGGAGATCCAGGCACTGAACGAGGATGCCCTGGCGCACTGGAGAGGCGAGCACGTTGGGATCGTCTTCCAGTTCTTCCAGTTGATTCCCACGCTCACGGCCCTGGAAAATGTCCTGCTTGCCCTCGAATTAGGAGGCGGAGGCAGATTTAAGCGGCGAGAGTGGCGCGAGCGCGCCATGGCCTGCCTGGAAATAGCGCACATTCACGAGCAGGCCAACCGTCTGCCCGGCGAGCTGTCCGGCGGCGAACAGCAACGGGTGGCTATTGCGCGCGCGCTCGCCAATGATCCTCCTGTTCTTGTCGCCGACGAGCCCACTGGCAATCTGGACTCGCGCACGGCTCACCAGGTTTTCGATCTCCTGGCAAGCTTGACCCATCGGGGGAAAACGGTCATTTATGTCACCCATGACCCTGCTCTGGCTGCTCAAGCCACGGCACGGATCGAGCTCCTCGACGGTCGCATTGTCTCTCCTGTTGCTGAGAAAGGAACATCTTCATGGGCATCATCAGCACGCTCACACGTAAATCCATCGCAGACGTGACCCGGCGCAAAGGGCGAAGCCTGCTGATTATCCTGGGCATTTTCATCGGGGTTCTGGGTCTGACGGCGGTGAACATCGCCAATGACACCTTTGGTCGGCAGTTTCTCTCCATTGTAGCTCCCAACGACGTGCCCAACGCCACATTTTTTACCGCGCCTCCTTCCCCTGCAACGCTCACGGCGTTGCGGCACGTTCCCAATGTCGCAACCGTAGAGGTGCGTACACAGCTGCAGGCCGGCTGGAAGCTAGCTAATGGGGAGACCGCCAGCATCGATCTCAACGGCTATCTGAACTGGCAACCGACGATTCTGAACACGTTTCAACTGACTGGCGGACGCTGGCCTGGACGGGGCGAAGTCGTTATGGCCTCGCGTGACCATTTTGTTCAACCAGTGGCCTTGGGGGATACGGTGACGATTACCTTCCCCAACGGAGGGACGGTGTCCCTGCGCGTGGTTGGACTGGCCTACACTATCGAGCAAACAAACGCTCAGGCACTCGGATATATGAGCGCCGATGCGTTACAGCAGATTGCGTCTACGGCAAGGGGGAACATTCCTGCGCCGACACGTGGTACCTCACCCTCGCTGTTCTCGACAGAAATTCTGATCAAGACACAGAATCAGAGCTATGCCAGTGTCCAGGCTACCTTTGCGACGCTTGCTCAACTGTTGAAAACGTCCCATGTGCACGTGTTTAGCTCTCACTTCTTCTCTACAGCTGGCCAGCAGGACACACGGCTCGCTATCTCCGGACTGCTCACTATCCTGCTGATCCTTGCCAGTATGAGCGTGCTGCTCGTCTGCGTGCTGATTCTCAATACGGTGAACACCTTATTGATCGAGCAAATGATGATTATTGGAACACTGAAGACTCTGGGCGGCACGCGCAGCCAGATCATACGCAGCTATCTGCTCTCTATCGGGTTGTATGCCCTGGTTGGCACAGCGCTGGGCCTGGGAGTGGGCCTGCTCCTCTCTGCACAGGTGACAGCAATGGTTGCCTGGCAGGCTCAGCTTGACCTGCCGCCGTTCCAGGTCTCTCCCTGGGTGATCCTCACCAGTGTGGCAGTGGGCCTGCTGGTGCCCACGCTCTCCGCGCTGGGACCACTCTGGATCGGCACCGGGATTACCGTGCGTGAAGCTATGGCCTCCTATGGGGTGCATCGGGGAAAGCGCGTGCAGGCCCGTGCCTGGGGACACCGACTGCATTGGGTGCCGCAGACAGTCTGGTTGGGGCTGCGTGGAGTGGTGCGCCGGCCAGGGCGGGCCGTCTTGACGCTGCTGGCCCTGAGCGTGGCCAGTGCAACCTTTCTGGCCGTACAGATCGCGAACCAATCGATCGCGGCCGCCGTTTCTCACGACAGCAACCTCCTGACCTACGACATGTGGGTTGATCTCTCGCAGAACCCGGCTCTCTTTCAGCGACTGCGGGCACAAATCCAGGCACTCCCCAATGTCGAACAAACCGCGCCGTCCGCCGACCGTACTTTCGTGATGGTCTCTGGAGGCGAACTCGAGATCTTTGGCCTGCCAGCCTCGCCCCAGGTCTATCAACCTCAGCTTGTAGCTGGCCGCTGGCTCCAGGCACACGAGCCGGATGGGATGGTTTTGAACGACGTTGCGAGCCAACAACTCCATCTTTCTGTGGGCGATACGATCACCTTCCGTCTGGAAACGCCACAGACGCCAGTAGTCCGCTGGAAGGTTGTGGGAATCGTTCACGAGTTGGCAGCGACGTCTGGAACAGCGAGCAGCGATGTTCGACTTGGGGTGGCTTTCACCACGCTTGACACCTTTCATACGCTGCCCTATCTTCCACCATCGAATAGGGCGGGCCTCTGGATTTTCGTGCACGATCATTCTCCCAAGGCTCTACAGCAGTTGCGGAGATAGGTGCTGCGTGTCCAGCAGCAGGCAGGGATACCGGTAAATATGAACACGCCGGCCCTGGATCAGGCGGCTCAGTTTGATCCAACCGTCATTGTGTATGTGCTCTTCGATACAGTCGCCATCCTTATCGCCCTGATTGGTCTATTAAGCCTTATGAATACTCTGATGTCATCAGTGCTTGAACGGCGCGCTGAAATTGGCATTATGCGCTCACTCGGCGCCAGCGGGTGGCGGATCAGCATCGTCTTCTGGCTCGAAGGGCTGGGCCTTTCACTCATGGCCTGGGCCGCAGGGCTGCTCATCGGACCGGTCGGAGGGGCAATCATCTTGCAGAAAGCCAGCGAATTTGCTCAACGGTTCGATCTCGTGTTTTGTCCCCTCACCATCCTGATGACGCTGCTCTTTGTGCTGGCTGTCTCCGTCGTCTCGAGCGTTGGGCCAGCGCTTGTTGCATCGCGTCTACCCCTGAGGGAGATTCTCCACTATGAGTGAGACAGGCATGATGGAAAGGAGAGGAGTGCAGCGACGTTGCAGAATCGTCCAATGATCGTGCGCGATTGTTCTACGCTCCACGGCTCCCTTGCGGCTATACTCTCTACAGACGCGGCCGGCCATACCAGATCGCAGTCACGTTGCGGAGGTCTGCCTCGCGCCGCGTCCCATTCATTCAACCATGCAATAGCCATAAAAAAAGAAGCAGAGAGGTGTCGGATGCAATATGTGAGACTTGGCAATACCGGGCTGAAGGTCTCGCGGATCTGTCTGGGCTGTATGAGCTTCGGTGATCCCTCCCGCTGGATTCACCAGTGGGTTCTGGATGAAGAGCGCAGCCGAGAGGTGATCAAGAAAGCGCTCGATCCGGGCATCAACTTCTTTGATACAGCTAACGTCTACTCGCTCGAGACCAGCGAGGAGATCCTCGGACGAGCGCTCAAGGACCTTGCCAGACGCGACGAGATCGTCATTGCCACCAAGGTCTACTTCAGGATGCGCGAAGATCCCAACGGCGCCGGCCTCTCACGCAAGGCCATCCTCAGCGAGATCGATCACAGCCTCAGGCGCCTGGGAACCGACTACATCGACCTCTATCAGATTCACCGCTGGGATTACCAGACCCCGATTGAAGAGACAATGGAGGCACTCAACGATCTGGTCAGGGCTGGCAAAGTGCGCTATATCGGCGCCTCCTCCATGTATGCCTGGCAATTCCAGAAGGCCCTCCACGTGGCCGAACAACACGGGTGGACCCGCTTTGTCTCGATGCAGAACCATCTCAATCCAATTTACCGCGAAGAGGAGCGAGAGATGTTGCCTCTCTGTCGCGAAGAGAAGATCGGCGTGCTGCCCTACAGTCCACTGGCCTCTGGACGCCTGGCGCGCAGTGAAGCAGCAGCGCGCACCCTTCGCGCCGAAACGGACCAGATTGCCAGACGCAAATACGATGCCACGGCCACAGCCGATCAAGAGATCATCAACCGTGTGGCGCAGCTAGCTGACGAGCACGGCGTTCCTCGTGCCCAGATCGCCCTGGCCTGGCTGCTCCAGAAAGAGCCCGTCACCGCCCCGATCGTTGGCGCCACCCGGGTCCGTCAGCTCGAGGAGGCTGTCGGTGCCCTCGACGTGCACCTGGATCAGGAGGCCATTGTCGCACTGGAAGAGCCGTATCTGCCGCATCGTGTGGTCGGTCCCGAGTAGAGCGGAGCCAGGCGGCGCAGGAGTCTCCGAGAGCAGTGCCTTGCTCCCACCCTGGCTTGACTCCATCGCGGCCTCCTGGCCCTCAGTGGCGGGCCTCCTCCCACATCTCGGCCAGCGCTCCTCGGGCGCGCTGCAGCCAGCCTGGCAGCGAGGACGCCCACGCCAGCCGCTCAAGCAGGTCCTCAATGGGCAGCGTCTCCTCGGCCTGCTCCTCGACCTCGAAAAAGAGGTCCTCCAGCGGGCCATTGATGGTCAGAATAGGAGCCACCAGCGCCAGCGCGTCGGCCAGACGCGCGGCCTCCTGTGGCACAGGCGGCGCGAGTGCCCCGTATGCGCTCAGGAAGACGCGCGCCCGCTGTGGCTCCAGACCGCGGGTCACCAGCGGGCGTGTCGGCCCCCCCTCGGAACGCCAGTCCAGCGCGCTGAAGGAGAAGAGAGCCGTCGCCACCTCCAGAATACGCTTCTCCCAGCGGGAGGCGTACAACCCGAACAGTGAGCACACCCCCCGATCGTCGAAGCGCAGATGCAGGGCGTGGTAATCTCCGTGAATGTGAAACTCCGGCAGCTCGTGAACAGCGCCGATCGCCACCATCGCCGGCGGCAGAGCCAGCTCCCACTGCTCCACCCAGTGCTCCAGCGCCACCGCGAGCGCGCCCATATCCGTAGAGGCCGCCTTTCGGCGCGCGAGGTCGAGCCAGCCCTGGACCAGCCCACCGGCCTGCAACTCCAGCGGCCAGCGATGCACTGGTCCAGGAAAGCGCTGCGACGCCTGATGCAAGCGCCCCAGCGTCGCACCAGCCGCCCTCACCCACTGCAGAGCGCGCCTGTCATGCGACAAAAACTCCTCGCCGCCGATCCAACGCTGCAGTTCAAACTGCATCTCGCCCAGCGTCACCAGCGGCTCCCCCTCCGGGGTCAGGCGTACGGCCGGAACAGGCAGGCCCGCCAGACCCAGAAAGCGCTGGAAGCGATAAGAGTGTCCACGGTCCTCGCCGTCAGGACCCTCCGGGCGGATGTGCAGCAGATAGGTTTCGCCATCGATGTTCACCAGCCACCCCGGCGGCTCAGCGCTGTGGCGCGCCGGCAGCAGCCCCTCCCAGCGCCATGTCGTCACTCCGAAGGAGTGCATGATGGTCTCGAGGTCCTCTGCAGCAAGTCCCCCGTTCTGCTGCTCCAGTGCATCTTCCATAGAAACGTGCCGCCGGGGACCCCTGGATTCATCCAGGGGAGGAAGGCGGCTCCCTCCCTTCTCTCACGATGGGGTTGACACCTTCGGCTCTCCTGTGGTATCCCTCTCCCGAGGCCAAAGGCACTGACCGGAAGGTCAGCAACGGCTTCGCCTCACCGTGCAGGGGGGAGCGGGTCAACCCGGCCACAGTGCTGTCCTGTCCTGCAGGGCAGTGGGCTGCTGTCAACCAGCCCCGAAGATCGGGCCGACGAGGCTGCGGGGCTGGTTGACAGCTCTCTACCATTCAGACCTCGGTCGGCAGGTCCGCACGTACCCCCCACTCATTCCAGGACCCATCATAGTTCGTCAGATGGGGATGGCCCAGCAGCGCCAGGCTGAAGAGCACCACGGTCGCAGCCACGCCGCCATTGCAGTAGGCGATGACGCGCTCCTCTGGCCGAACACCAGCCCTGGCAAAGGTCCGGGCCAGCTCCTCGTCGCTACGAAACTCGCCTGTCTGCGGGTCAACCAGCTCCTCGCGCGGGATATTGATGGCCCCTGGAATGTGGCCCGCGCGGCCTGGATGGCTCACCAGCCTGCCACTGTACTGGCCCACGTCGCGCGCGTCAACCAACCTCACTCCCTCAGTTCCCAGGGCAGCCAGCACATCCTCAGCAGTCGCGCGCAGCTCTGGCTGAACGCGCGGTGTGAAGATCGCCGGCGCGTAGTCAGGAAGGCCTGTATCAACGGGCCGCCCCTCGCGCAGCCAGCGTGGAAAGCCGCCATTTAACACACGCACCTCGCGATGGCCATAGTACGTCAGCGCCCACCAGAGGCGTGTCGCAAATTGTGAGGCCGGATGCGCATCATAGGCGATCACCAGATGTCCATCGCCGATGCCCATCTGCCCCAGTACCTCGGCAAAGCGCTCCGGCGGGGCCACCTGCGCCTTCACCTCGCTGAAGGGATCGACAATATCGGTGGTCCAGTCGATATAGAGAGCACCAGGGATGTGTCCCTGTAGATACTCATCACGCGCTCCCTCGTAGAGCGCCTCCTGCCGGCCCTCGCGCTCGATCGTACGCACAACGCCACGCATGTCTACGATCCGCAGCTGCGGATCATGCAGATGCTCCTGCAGCCAGGCAGGCTCTGCCAGCAACCGCTCACGGTTCATAGATCGTCTTCTGCCTTTCTTCCATGTGTTCAAACGTCCTCACATCAAAGCACTGTCATGGCCGCACTCGAGGGAACCCCGGCTGGTCATCGTTCTTGATACAGCGAAAGAAGGCCTGGATCGCCCTGTCCAGGCGGAATACACCTCGTGGAGCAGGTTGTCATCCATCCAAGGCAGTTCAGGGTCGTACCCTTTCCTCCTGCGCTTGCAGATCCTTCTTCCGCCTTCCCTTGCCCCAGCTCATCATTGGCCGAACAGGTTGGCAGCTCCAGGGTTATCTGTCCTCACAAAGTGCGCAGGCGTCCCCAGCACCTCGAGGCGCTTGACCCCGGTGATCGTCATCGTCTCATTGGGGGTCTGAGTGGTTACGTAGCGCTGGACCGTCAACCCCAGAGGACGCGCCAGCACCAGCGCCGCCGTCGAGGCCAGCACCACGTTATTGAAGGTATTGAAGGGACGCCGCATGCGCGCCACCGTCATCGCCGAAAGGCCCGTGAGCAGCCCTGCCACGGCCAGATTGGTGCCGCAGCGCTCGTGAATCGCCAGCTCTGGCTGCGTGGTGCGCAGCAGATGCAGCGCCTCCTGCGCCGCCGGGAGGACATCCTCAGTGGGAATATCGCCAAAGACGAAGAAGCCGAGCGCCGAAGAAACCCCCGACAGCCGGACCTCCGGGTGCTTCCGGCTCAAGAGGACAATGGTTGCATGCTCCAGCGCATGGTTCTGCCGCACGGCACCGCCCAGCAACAACTGCTGTAGGACAGCATTGAGGGGATTGATGGAAGCCATTCTTCTCGATCCTTCCTTACAACGGACCAGTGCACTTCAGGTCACTTATAGATCACGCGAAAGACAGCCCTCTCCTTGCCAAAATCAATGACATCTCCATCGTTGAGAACGGTTTGCGTGATCCGTTCACCATTCACCATTGTACCATTCGAGCTTTGCAGGTCCTCGAGATACCAGCGACCATTGTTGAACCAGAGCCTGGCATGGCGCCGAGAAACGCTGGGCCTGTCAATGACAAAGTCGTTGCCATTGATGCGCCCGATCGTCGTGACATCCTGATGAAAGCGAAAGGTCCGCCCCGCCATGGGCCCGCTCTGCATGGTGATACTACCGAGCATGATCCGTCCATTGGGAGCCACGTAGCGATCGTTCGCTGCCTTACGGTCAGCCAGTTCATAGCCACAGGTATTGCAGAACAGCAGCGTGCTCGAGCTCGTATCACCACAGCGGAAACAGGTCAGCGTCACCTCGAGCGCCTGGTTCCCCGCGCGCGGATTGAGAGCCACCATCGGCGGAGCAGCCTGCTGAGGCTGGAGGAGCGGCTGAGGTTGAGGCTGAGACTGAGCTGGCAACGCACTTCCCATCTGCGACAGCAACGACTTACCAATGCTGGACCGCCAGGGATGAGGCACCACCAGATTGGCTGCCATCAGGGCGGCGGTCAGCGCTTGAATGAGCGCTTCCGTCGTCTGGTAGCGATCCTGGGGCGCTTTGGCCGTCATCCTGACCACAACCTGCTCAATCGGAGCGGGAACCCCCACTGCGCGGAGCAGATCAACAGGCAGCGGCTCATTGAGGTGCTTCATCGTGATGGTCAGAGGGTTATCAGCGGTGAACGGCACCCGCCCCGTCAGGCAGTGGAAGAAGACGATCCCCAGTGAATAGATATCACTGCGTCGATCGACCGGCTGGCCGGTCCCCTGCTCTGGCGACATGTACTGAGGCGTACCAATACCCGTCCCGGCGCGTGTCAGATTCGTCGTTCCCTCGAGAATCTTGGCGATGCCAAAATCCGAGAGCAGCAGATGACCGTCTCTGCGCAGAAGCATGTTGGCAGGCTTGACATCACGGTGGACAATCCCGTTGCGATGTGCACAATCCAGGCCCTCAGCAGCCTGAATCATGTAATCCACAGCCTCAGTCGCTGGCAGCGGCCGCTTCAAACGATCCTTGAGCGTTCCCCCATCCACGTACTCCATCACAATATAGGTGACCTGATCCTGCTCACCGAAATCGTGAATCTGCACAATATTTGGATGTGCCAGCCTGGCAACTGAACGGGCTTCCTGCACAAAGCGCTTGACAAAGACCGGGTCGCGCGCATGATAGGCGGGCAGGACCTTGATCGCCACATAGCGATCCAGAGCCGGCTGATAGGCTTTGAATACCGTGGCCATCCCGCCGGCACCAATACGCTCGACGATGCGAAACTGGCCCAGCGATCTCCCAACCAGCGAGTTCAACTGGTCAGGATGGCTTTGTTGCTGACCGTAGGCGTTCTCTGATGGTTGCATAGTCGGATCATTTCCTCTGTTCCTGCCATCTGCGTAACTGCATAGCGATCCCTCCTGCCTCATACCCGATGAAGAGCGGGGTCCCTGACCATCTGATACCGTGTGGGTGCAATTCAGCTATACGTTATGCCTGCATCTGCACTGATTATCGCTGAAGGGAACGCCCCTGTCAATTGGCTGGGGAAGTTGCATCTCAAGGGCAGTAGGTGGCTCTTGCGAACCGGAGCGTCGTGGAGAGAGCGGCCAGAGCGAGATGGTCCGTGGAGGACGGTCATCAGCCAGGTGGATCGGAAGGGCAGAGCCGGCGTCTGGCACCGGGGGCAGGAAT
>JBHOQN010000050.1:0-41461 GCA_042408965.1 Ktedonobacteraceae bacterium | reverse complement strand
AGACCTCAGAGATGATCTGCTTTAAGCGTTCTGCAATCCCTTCTGTGAGCACCTTGCGCCGATACTTTGGACACCAGACCACATGATACTTGCACGAGTAGTACACATTCCGATTCGATTTGTACGTTAGTGCACTCATGATATCCCTGGGGCTCAAGCCCAGGGTTTTACGGCGCGGTTTGATAAGCTGCATCCCAACAGGTGACGAGCGGCTTCCCGATGATTCCACGAATGAGCGAGATCGCGTTGTACACGTTCTTCGTGGTCAGTTCAAAGTTGTCCGATTCCGCCCAGAGATCCTCCTCAATGGTGCTGCGTGCCAGCCGTCGCCCTGGTTGCACCAGCAAACGTTTGAAGACAGCACGGGCGGGCTTGCTGTTTTTCCATTGGGCTTTTGAAACGAGCTTCCAGGTTCCAGCGCTATCCCGCTTGTAGATTTCCAGGGGTCCAAGTAAATAGACGCGTACCAGTGCCGAGGCTGGAATATCTTGTTCCATTTGCATTACTTTCTTCCTCCCTGCGAGAAACTCCAGGAAAAAAGGTCAGAGATTCCAGGCGACCAGACCGCACTACACTGAAGAATGGACCGGAAGGCTGGCCCCTCCATCGGGAGCTTGCAGGACTTTGCGCAGCTTCGTCGTGGCCGTATGCAGCGCGCTGGCGGCTTGCTCAGCATCCGCTTCCGGCCAGAGCCAGGCCTGCAGGCGCTCGCGGTGCGCTTGCCTTCCGGGACTACAGAGGAGCGCCTTGAGGAGCCGTCGGGGATAGCCGCTGCCTCCCCAGATCGCGGCAGGCAGCACGCGATAGCCTGCCTCCTGCCGACGTTCGATGACCAGTGGGCCGCAGAGCCAGACCCGGAAGAGCGGAGCTGCCCCTGCCCCCATCAGATCCCTGTCTGTGTCCATCGCCAACCACCTGATCATTGCTTGCCTGTTTCGTCATACTTTGAAGGAAAGATCACGATCTACTGTTCCAGCCACTCAGCAGTATACAGAATGGCGCAGAGAAAAGCAAGAGGTGTCCCGCTCGCATCGCCAGAGACGGCGCCCCCACTGGCATCGGCCGGGAGCCTCTGCTATACTACTCTATCAGAGCAGGCCCCATCTCCGAGGCATCTGGCCGTGACCATGGCCTCCTGTCCGGCCTCCGGGCACCGCTTCTCTCACATCCGGTTTTGCGAGGAAACACCGTGCGTATTCGCGATGCGCGAGCAGGTGATCTGCCCGCGCTGATAGAGATTCAGCATGAGGCAGCCAGGCACGACGGCGGTCAGGCTGATCTTCCCGGCCCCTTGACAGAATGGCTCAGCGAAGGAGCCATGAGCGGCTCCGTCGTCTTCGTGCTCATGGACGACGATGACGAGCAGAACACCTGGGGACAGGCTGGAACACTGGAAGGACTCGAGGGGGAGATCATCGGGTACACCGTACTGCGTCTCCTGCGCGATGAGGAGGGCTACCACTTTCGCTGCGAGGGGGCCATTCGTCCGCCAGAGCGGCGCCGCGGCGGTGGACGGGCCTTGCTGATCTGCGCCCTCAACCGCGCCTCGCTCTGGGGAGGAGACATCGAGCTGGAGGCCGAGGAAGAGGGCCTGCCGATCTTCTTCGAGGCGCTATTCCCATGCGGTGAGCCAGCGGCGGCGCGCCTGGCCGCAAAGTGCGAGCTGGAGGCCGTTGGCGAGCCGCGCGCGGATGGCCAGCAACTCTACCGGCGCGTCCTCTTCCGCGCTGCTGGCGAGCGGCCCGCAACGCCGCGCTAAGCCTTCCCAGTCCCCAGAGTACCGCCAGAGCCTCCGTCCGCCAGGCTCTCGCGCGCCTGCAGACCAGCGAGGGAGAAACCGCTCCACGCAGGTCCGCAGACGCGCACGGGTCCGCTCAGCCAGGCTCAGACCTTCTCATAGGCCGTGCGGACCGTGCAGGTGCCATCAGGCAGGCGCTCCAGCACATAGTCGCCAAAGAGCACGGGATCAGCCAGGCGCAGGCAGAGGAAGATACGCACCAGCAGCGCGCGGATCTCGATCTCAGCGTGACGGTCGGTGCGCTCCTCGATCACATGGCGCCAGGCGCGCACATTGGCCGTGACCACCAGAGGGGCCTCGGTCTCGTTCGGCAGCAAAGAGCGCGAGCACTGCTGCACCTTCTTGCGCAGATCGGTGCGCGCCTCCGCCTCCAGCAGTGGGTCGCCTGCCTGCTGGCGCTCCAGCAGATAGTCGCTCAGCTCCTCGTACTCCGCCGCGGCCCGCTCGATGCGCTGCAGGAAGAGCGTATGCAGCCGCTCATCCTGCTGATATTCGGGCCGCTCGACGAAGCGCAGAGTGCGGCCATTGACGAAGCGCTGGCTGGTCTGGGAGTAGCTGAAGCCAGCGCGGTGGCGGATCAGTTCGTGCGTCAGGCTGCGCGAGATGCCATAGAGCAGAAAGCTATAGCAGGCATGCTCCAGCACCGAGCCGTGGCGCGAGGACTTGAGATTCTCAAAGTAGCGCAGCGCCTGCGCGTTGGGCGTGCGCCTCGGCCCGAAACTCATATAGCAGGTCTGCCCGGCAACCTTGCACAGCTGTGCGCCATCGGGCAGCACCGTAGGATCCTCCAGGTAGTCAGGGAAACGAGAGGCAGCGTCGAACCCTTCCAGGAACCCGGCCAGCCCTTCCAGACGGGTCTGAGGGCGTGCCAGCAAGACGACGCCCGGCGCGGTGAGGTAGGGCACACCGGCGGGAGAATGCTGGACAGGCACATGGATGGAGAAGAAGCCCGCGTGCTCTTCACCCTGGAACTCAAGGAATAGCTGCTCAGCCGAAATGTCAGACATGCGAGGTGACCCCTTCCTGGCAAAAATGCAGAAACCGCCCACAGTCTAACATAGGAGAGCGATCCGGGTCCAGCCGGTCAGGGGGGCAATGGCCGGCCGGGCAGCACGCTGGACGGGACTCAGTCAGCGGAAGCGGGGGCAGAAGTCAGCATCGCCTCCAGCGTTGCCCGTCGGATGCGATAGGCCTGGCGGGACCCACGATGGGGTAGCGTAATCGCATCCAGCGCTCCTGTTTTAATCCAGCGCCGTACCGTTGTATCATCCACGCGGAGCTGCCTGGCAACCTCACGTACAGTCAACAGATCAACAGGCTCGTTTGCCACATAGCCTCCTTTCCTGCACGGTCGTCCCGAAGACGCAGGAACAGCCTGCTCCTCCAGGATCGACAGACGAACGCATACGATATCTATGCATCTACAGAGACGAATAGTCCCGTTCCTGGTAACAGGTCAAGAGACCTGCGCTGGTGGCGTGCAGTTGACCATTGCAGCTTAGCCACCGATCATCGACATGGTACGGCTTGCACGCTTAAAGCGCTTATCACCGATATAATGCTTCAATTCCTTGTGCCAGACAGCCTGACGGATGAGAGTCATCAGTTCCTCATCGCTGGCACCCGCGCGCAGGGGCGTGCGCAGATCCGTCTCCTCGGTGGCAAAGAGGCAGGTTCGCAACTGGCCATCAGCGGTCAGGCGGATGCGGTCGCAGGTCGAGCAGAACGGCTCGCTCACTGGATTAATGAATCCAACTTCGCCGATTCCATCGCTGAAGGTATAGCGGCGGGCCGTCTCCGCCGGATCACCCTTAATGGGAACCAGCGGGCCGTACTCGGCCTCGATGATGGCCTTCAGCTCCGCGCCCGTCAAGATATCCTCCTTGCGCCAGATCTGATCGGCATCCAGGGGCATAAACTCGATCCAGCGCACCACATAGCCCTGACGGCGTGAGAGGCGCACAAAGTCGAGGACCTCGTCCTCAGTGAAGCCGCGTATGGCCACGGCATTGATTTTAATCGGGCGGATCGAAGGGTAGCGCTCCAGGGCCTCCAGGCCTGCGAGCACGCGCTCAAGCTGGTCGCGGCGTGTCAGGCGGGCGAATTTCTCGCGCACCAGGGAGTCCAGGCTGACGTTGATGCGGGTCAGGCCGGCCTCCGCCAGAGGGCCAGCGAGCTGTTTGAGCAGCACGCCGTTGGTAGTCAGGCTGAGGCTCTGCAGGCCCTCGATCTGGCGCAGGCGGCGCACCAGTTCAGGAACGTCGCGACGCACCAGCGGCTCACCGCCGGTCAGGCGGATCTGTTCGATGCCCAGCCGAACGGCCAGGCGCGCCAGGCGTTCGATCTCCTCATAAGAGAGGATCTCGGCCTTTGGCAGCCAAGGGAGGCCCTCAGCAGGCATACAGTAGGTACAGCGGAAGTTACATCGATCGGTGATCGAGATACGCAGGTTCTTGATGCGCCGACCATAGCTATCAACAAGCAGATCCATAGGGAGAGCCTCCAGACCGTGCCAGAATTGTACCCCGGATGGTACACCATTACTATATCACATCCGCATCCTCGTCACGTAGCCTGACGGAACAGCTGATGTACAGCGGGGTAGCCCAGATCAGCGAGCGAGACCGTGTCGGAGGCGTGGCTGAGAGGGCCGAGGGGCAGGTACGCAGAGGTACGCAGCGCAGACAGAGGAAAAGCAGAGCAGAGGAAGGAGAGAAAGATGCGGGCACACCCTGCCCAGGCGTACCCGCATCCTCACAAGGATCAGGCGTCGTAGTAGAGGGCGAATTCGATTGGCACGGGGCGCATACGCACCTCATTGACCTGAGAGCGCTTCAGTTCGACATAGTGTTCAAGCACGTCGGTCGTGAAGACATCCCCTTCCAGCAGGAAGGCATGATCGGCCTCAAGAGCGTCCAGGGCCTCGTCGAGAGAGCCGGGGACCGAGCCGATCTCGCGCAATTCCTCAGGCGAGAGGTGATAGAGGTCACGATCGACCGGGCCGAATCCATGCTCGCTCGGCTCAATCTGACGGCGAATGCCATCCAGGCCAGCCATCAGGAGGGCGGCGAAGGTCAGGTAGGGATTGGCCGTCGGATCGGGCGGGCGAAACTCGATGCGCTTCGCCGAGGGGCAGTCCGTGTTCGGAATGCGGATCGCGGCGCTGCGGTTGGCCTTGGAGAAGACCAGGTTGACCGGCGCCTCGAAGCCCGGAACCAGGCGCTTATAGCTATTGGTCGTTGAGGCAGCGATCGCCAGCAGCGCTGGGGCATGCGTCAGCAGACCGCCGATATAGTAGCGGGCCAGTTGCGAGAGGCCGGCGTAGCCCTCGGCATCGTAGAAGAGCGGCTTCTCGCCCTTCCAGAGGCTCTGATGGACGTGCATGCCAGAGCCATTGTCACCGAAGATCGGTTTCGGCATGAAGGTCGCGGTCTTCCCATGCTTGCGCGCCGTGTTCTTGACGACGTACTTATAGAGCATGATGTTATCCGCCGTTTTGAGCAGGCTATTGAAGCGGATATCGATCTCGCACTGGCCGGCGCCACCAACCTCGTGGTGCTGGGCCTCCACCGGAACCCCCAGCTCCTCCAGCAGGAGCACCATCTCGCTGCGCAGGTCCTGCAGCGTATCGCTGGGTGCGACCGGGAAGTAGCCCTCCTTCGGGCGCAGGCGGTGGCCCAGGTTGACGCTTCCGTTACGCCCGTTGTTCCAGTGGGCCTCATCGGAGTCGACCTCGGCGTACTGGATGTTCTGGGTGGAGTTGAAGCGCACATTGTCGAAGACAAAGAACTCGGCCTCCGGGCCAAAGTAGCTGACATCGGCGATGCCGCTGGCGCGCAGGTACTCCTCAGCCTTGCGGGCGATCGTACGCGGGTCTCGGCTATAGGGCTTCTTATGGGCTCCGGGTCCCGGATGGGCGATGGTGCAGATGAGGCTAAGCGTGGGAATGCTGGTGAAGGGGTCCATGATGGCCGTATCCGGATCGGGGATAACCAGCATATCGCTGTCGTCGATGGTCTGGAAGCCGCGGATGCTCGATCCATCGAAATACTTCCCCTCGACAAAGGTCTCCTCATCCAGCTCGTGCAAAGGGACGCTGAAGTGCTGCCAGGTGCCGGGCAGATCAACAAACTTGAAGTCTACCATCTTGGCGCCGCGCTCTCTGGCAAATTGAAGTACTTCTTCAGGTGTCATGCCTTAGAACTCTCCTCTTAACTGGTCTCTCCCCAGCTTCTTCGCCGGACACGCTATCGGCATACATCGCCACTGAGGTCATGTAGTGAATCTGCATAATGACGGGAGTAGCTGCTTCGACCTGCACAGAAGCTAACCTGTCTGCTTTTATGATAAGCCCCCCGGCTTGCTGAGGCTACAGGCACTTTACCCGAAAGAGATGGGGCATAATTTGTGCAGCCTGCCCAAAAAAGGAGCGCCTCCCTTGCGCCTGCAGCGTAAAGCGGCTATCATACTCTCAGGCCTTGAAAGGAGTGTGTCACGACGATGGCCGCATGTGATGATGACCCCACCAGTGATGGCGATCCCAATGAGTATCTGACCACCCGTGATGCTGAGGACCCGTTTCTCGCTGAGATCACGCGCCCTGTGGCTCGGAGGCGTGCCAGGAGCACCAGGAGACTCTCCGAGGAGGAAGTGATCCTGATCGAGGAGCTGGAGCCGGAGGTGCCGGCTCTCCCTGACATCAATCGCCAGCGGCGCCAGGGCCGGCCTTCCTGGCCGGCGAAGCGTCTGTTGATCCCTCTCCTGACCTTCCTCGGGGGGGTGCTGGTGGGCGTGCTGGCGATGTTGCTCTATGCCTTCACCATTGCCGGCGAAGGACGGGCGCTGATTACGCCCCCACCTCCGCATGGAGGCGATCTGGTGGTTCAGCTTGGCCCGGCCTACCTGGCGCAGATTGTGAGCAAGAACCTGCGCCAGAGTGGACTGCCGGGAACGATCACCAACGTCAGCGTCCAGCTCAAGCATGGTGCGCAGATCCAGATCGAGGGCGACGATCAGTTCGTTAGCTTCGTGGGGCTGACGATCACGCGCCACTTCACCATTCAGCTCCAGCCGTATGTCTCCGCCTGCCGCTTCCAGATCCACGTCCTGCACGCTGATATGAATGGCATTCCGGTGACCGGCTTTACGCAGCGCTTTGAAACCGGGATCAACCAGCAGCTCGCTGGCCAGGCGGGAGGTCTCCCTTCGGGCTTCCAGTACTGCGCCATCGAGACGCACACGGAGACCCAGGGTCTCTTCATTACGTTCAGCGCCAGGACCCAGGCGCTGCTCTTCCCACCAGCGCAGAGGAGAGGCGCCGCCATCGGACGGCCTGCTCAGGGCTTCTGACCATAGGCGATGCTGAGGCGGTAGCTGGTGTGGTACTCGTTAAACTCGCGAAGCATGGCCTCGACCTGAGCGGCATAGGCCTCTGGCGTGATGTTGAGGTGCGCTGCGATGGGGGCGCTCAGGGCCAGCGAGGCTTCACGGCAATCGATAGCCAGCAGCGCTCCTGCTCGCCCTCCCCAGTCGCCAATGGGGATGTCGATGACGTGACGCTCGACATGCACCAGCCCGGCCTGGCGTAGATAGTGGTCCAGCGAGCGCGCAACGACCCCCTGACCGTCGAGTCCGCGCAGTCCGACGAGCTGGCCGGCGAGCTGGAAATGGCGCTGGGTGGCAGGTCCGGCCGGGGTCATTTCGGTTCCGAACTCGACGAGCTCGACCCAGCCTCCAGGCGCTGTGACACGCGCCAGGCTCTGCACGAGGCTGGCCCAGGCGTTCAGGGGCACAGCCAGCCAGAGAAAGCGCTGATGTACAAAATCGAAGGAGTTCTCAGCGAAAGGCAGGCCTTCGAGCAGATTTCCCTGCACGAAGTGATAGTTGAGTGGCACGCTACTGGCCCTGACCTGCTCCAGATCGAAGCCGATCACTGTGGCTTCGGGGAACTCCTGGCAGAGATCAAAGGCCCAGCGGCCGGTGCCACACCCGACATCCAACAGGCTGTGTGGGGCCCTGATGGGGGCCAGATAGTTTCTGCGCAACACGGCTCGCAGAGCGTAATGCTGAAAGTCAAGGCGGTTCACTTCGCCCAGGTCCTTGGGCAACATATAGGGTACGTCGCTGAGATACCTGCGCTGTCCCTCACCTCCCTGTGCCTCTCCACTTCCTGCACCCTTCTGGTGCGGCGCCGGTTTTCTCTGCTCGGCTCGGCTCTTCCTGAGAAATGGCCAGGGCATACAGGCGTTTCCTTTCCGACAATCGATGGGGCTGCGGCTGTGATCAGGTGCTGATCTACTATGGAGTGTAGGGAAGAGGAAGAGACGTGTCAATCGCCCTGACGCTCTGAACCTACATACGCTGATTTTTCACGTCTTTTTAATGAGGCGCTCCGCATTGACACCGATGCGCCGGGAGGACTCTTGACAATGAATATTAGGGAATGCTAATATCCGAGTACATCACTAAGAAATTCGCCCGCCCTGACGAGAGGGGCTGAGCAATACGATACCATCAGGGTGATGAAAGGACGTGCTAGAGTGAAGCAGATGCGCCTTGAATTCTCCTCCGGGTGGTTGCGGCTGGTTGTGCGTGGTGTATTGATCGCCGCGGGCCTTGCCGTTCTGGCAGCGCTGGTCTGGCAGGGTGTGACCGCCTCTGGAAATCCCGATCCCACGGTGCCTCATCTGAGCCAGGGAGCCGCTATTTTAGACACCGGTCTGCTGGTCTTCCGCGAGGGACTGGAGACGATCCTGGTGCTGGCTGCCATTACCGCCAGTATGATGGGGTCCCATCAGTCGTACCGTCGTCCGGTGGCCTTTGGGGCCGGGCTGGCGCTATTGGCGACGCTGGTGACCTGGTTTGTTGTCGTAGGGATTATCAGCACTGTCAATGCCCCTACCCTGGACATTCAGGCTGCCACGGGCCTGCTGGCCATCGTGGTCTTACTCGTCATCATGAACTGGTTCTTCCACCGCGTCTACTGGACCGGCTGGATCTCGTTGCATAACCGCCGCCGGCGCAACCTGCTGCAGCTTGGGCAGGACGCCCGGTCGCGCATCTTGACTGGTATGGCGCTGCTTGGCTTCACCTCGGTCTACCGAGAAGGCTTCGAGGTGGTGCTCTTCCTACAGAGTCTGCGCCTGCAGGTAGGCTCACTGGTAGTGCTGGAAGGCGTGCTGATCGGCCTGGCCTTCACTGCCGTGGTCGGCGCCCTGACCTTTGTGGCCCACCAGCACCTGCCCTACAAAAAGATGCTGGTCCTCACGGGGATCATGCTGGGCGCTGTGCTGATCGTCATGGTAGGCGAGAATGTTCAGGAGATGCAGCTAGCGGGCTGGCTAGGGACAACGGCGCTCCCTCTGCCAATCCCTGATTGGATGGGCCTCTGGTTCGCGGTCTTCCCCAATCTTGAGGGGTTGCTGGCCCAGGCGCTGGCCGCCATTCTGGTCATCGGCTCCTACTTCCTGGCCGAGTATGTGCGCGTCTGGCGTCCGCGCAGGCGCGGTGAGCAGGTGGCCGTGCGGCCTGAGGCCCCGCCTGCTCTCGAGGCCCCCATGGCAGAGGCCAGGTCCTGAGGGGCAGAAGCGTTGCCCACTCGATGCTGCACCGTGGGAGGACGGGGACCGCTTCCTCGCTCCCCGTCCTCCCACGGCTGTCTGTCACAGACACCCACCGTTCCTGGAACACGTTCCTCACTGCTACGTTGCTGGCTCACGGCCTCGCAGCGCGAACGGAGTTGCTCAGCCAGCCAGGCTAGCCAGGTACCACATGCTCCCTTTAAAAGTACTCGATGACTCGCTCGCAGGGGAGGCGCAGCGAGATGCGCTGCTCCTTGCTAAAGCGCTCCATCTGCTTTCGAGCCTCCTCCTCGCCGTTGTAGCGCACCGCCAGACGATAGATGTCAGCCTGAGCGATGCGCTGATCCTCAATCAGGCGCACGCGGCCGCTGACCGTGAGATAGCGATAGCCATCCTCGACGCAGATTGAGATCCGCGGATCGCGCCGCATGTTGCGTTCCTTGAGACGTCCCACGCGGGTATTCATCAGAATGTCATCTCCATCGAGCAGGAACCACATCGTGGTCAACTGTGGAGAGCCGTCAGGGTTGACGGTGGCCAGCACCGCAAAGCGGCGCTCCTGCAAGAAGGCGCGAGCTTGCTCGGATAGTAGAGCCACGATTCGCTTTCTCTCCTCTTCTCTTCTCTACAGCATAGATCGAAAGGGATAGGGCCTCAGGCCTAGTGCAAGGCGGGAATGACGGCCTCACCGTAGGCCCGAATGAAGCTGCTTTGATCACGCCCCACGTTATGAACGTGCACCTCATGGAAGCCAAGGTCAAAAAAGCTCTGGATGTGGCGGCGATGCTCCTCCAGGTCTGTCGAGATCAGCACGCGCCCCTTGAAGTCTTCGGGCCGCACGAGCTGGCCAAAGGCTTCAAAGTCTTCGGGGGCGCGAATGTCCTGCTTCGGGGCTTTGATGCCACCGTTGGGCCACTCACGCATTGCGTTGGTGACAGCCTCCTCGTAAGTTGGCGCCCATGAGACATGCAGTTGCAACAGGCGTGGCATGGTAGACGGGTCCTTGCCTGCCTCGCGTGCCCCCTTCTCGAAGCGCTCCAGCAACATTTTGAGTTTCTCGGGAGGAGCAGCCGGCGTGATCAGGCCATCACCCAGGCGTCCCGCAGTCTCGGCGGTCTTCGGGCCTGAGGCGGCAATCAGAATGGCCGGCGGGGTCTCCGGACGAGTATAGAGACGGGCGCTCTCCATGCGCAGGTGTTTGCCGCTGTAGCGGACCTTCTTGCCGCTGAAGAGCTGCTTGATGATCTCAATCGACTCAATCATGCGCTCCAGGCGTACCGGGGCCTCGGGCCACTCACCGCCAACGATGTGCTCGTTAAGAGCCTCGCCGGTGCCGATGCCGAGCCAGAAGCGGCCCGGATACATAGCGGCCAGCGTTGCGGCAGCCTGGGCGATGATCGCCGGGTGGTAGCGATAGGAGGCGCAGGTCACGCCTGGCCCGAAGGTCAGGCGGCTGGTGGCCAGCCCGAGGGCGCCCATCCAGGACCAGACGAAGGGACTCTGACCCTGCGTCGGTGTCCAGGGATGGAAGTGGTCGGCGGCCATCACGCCGCCAAAGCCAGCCTGCTCTGCCTCCGCACACCAGCGAAGCAGATCGCTCGGATGAAACTGTTCGAGCGCAGCTGAGTAACCAACAACAGGCATCGTTTTACTCCCTTAGAGCGGGCCCGCGGCCAGAATCTCGTACGCGAATCCTGATTGCCGCAGGTCATGAATGGTATCGATATCCAGCGCCAGTCCCCGGCGCTGGCAGCAGGTGAAAGCCAGGTCCCGCTGGCGAGCCGCCGCCCTGTAGCGCTGCAGGCTCTCCTCGCCAAACAGGTAGGGCAGGGCCAGCGGCGGACGGAGCAGCAGCGCGTTGGTACCATGCCCATCGTGGGCTGGCGCCAGCACGACCGCGTAGCGCTGCGCGTGCTCAACCAGCGCCTGCAGGTCGGCAATCGTGAGCAGCGGCAGATCGGCGGAGATAGTCAGGAGAGCCGTGGCTCCCTCGGCCAGCGCGCGCTCCGCCGCGGCCTGCAGTGCGGGATTGTGTCCCGCCACCGCTTCGGGCCAGGTCCGCACTCCCCACTGCAGTGCGCAGGCCTGTACGGCCGCATCGGAGCTGACGACGGTGATCTGCTCAAGCAGATGGCTGTCGCGCAGTGTCTCCACGACGTGTTGCAACATGGCGAGCACCAGCCTGGCTCGCTGTGGGGGAGTCAGATACGGGGCGAGACGCCCCTTGGCGGCGGTGAGCGTTTTGACGGGCACCAGCGCATGGTATCCTTGCAGCATCATATCACGCTCGCTGACGGATCTGGGAATGCGGTCTGCGCTGCACCCCGGGCGTACGCTTCATCAGACGGTGACTCCACAGGCCTGCAACACCTCGCGCGCCAGGCGAGCTTTGGCGGCGCTGTCGCGCATGATGGTATCGGTGACCAGGACCCGCAGGCCGAGCGCCTCGATCGCCGGAGCCAGGGCAGCGTCGCAGGTATCGATGACCATCAGATCGAGGAAGGCCGCATAGTGGCGCGCAACGCCCAGCGCCGAGACCTCCGCTCCCAGGCCACGCATCAGCTTATCCGCCGGCCCCTTCAAGGGGGCTCCACCAACGATCGGGCTGACCGCCGCGATGGGAGCGCGGGTCGCCTGGAGCGCCTGGAGCACGCCGGGCACCGCGAGAATACTGCCAATACTCACGATCGGATTGCTGGGCGCGAGCAGCACGGCCTCCGCCTCAGCCAGCGCCTGGAGCACGCCGGGCGCCGGGCGGGCCTCCTCGCTGCCGAGAAAGACGACGCCCTGTACCTCATCCATACAGCGCCGTCTGACCATGTACTCCTGAAAGTGCAACAATCCGGCGGGCGTCTGGATATGGGTGGCCACCGGATCATCGCTCATGGGCAGCACACGCAGACGCAGGCCGAAGTGACGGCGCAGCTCATCGGCGATCTCGCTGGCGCTGCGGCCCTGGCGCCGCCGCAGGGTACGGTGAATGTGCGTTGCCAGATCGCGATCGCCCAGCACAAACCAGTCGTCATGGCCATAGCTGGTCAGTTGCTGCATGACATGATAGGTATCGTCGCGCAGCCCCCAGCCATGCGCCTCATCAACAACTCCGGCGAGGGTGTAGATCACAATATCAACATCGGGCGAGACGTACAGCCCGTAAAACTCCCGGTCGTCACCGGTATTGACGATGGCAGTGACCTCATCGGGGGCGACCACCTGCACAACACCCTGCAGGAAACGCGCACCACCGACACCGCCGGCAAGAACAGCAATCATAGACCCTCTCCTGCTCCCTCCTCAGTCAAGACGAATCACCAGCCGCTCCAGGGGTAAGCGGGGACGTCGCTGCGGATCAGCGGCGGCGTAGCCCAGGGTGATCAAGGCCTGGGGATGCAGGCGATCGTCCAGGCCGAGGGCCTCACAGACCACCTCTGGACAGAAGAGCGGCGCACACATCCAGCCGGTGTCCAGTCCCAGTTCGTAGGCCATCAGTAGCATATTCTGGATGGCCGCGCCCAGACTCTGGATGGCCATGATCCTCTCGCTCTCCTGACGCTGCGCGTCGGGATAGTGATCCAGATCCTCCAGGTAGAGACAGGCGACGATGAGGACCGGGGCCTGCAGGATGCGCAGGCGGGACTTGTGCAGACGGAGGCGGATGATCTCCTCGGGCTGCTGGTCCAGGCGGAGTTGCTCCTCCCAGGTGGCGCTCATCTGCTCAATGAGGCGCGTTTTGAGGCCTGCGTCGCTCAGGACAGCAAAGCGCCAGGGCTGCCGGCCATGCGGTGAAGGCGCCCAGCGCGCGGCCTCCAGCACCTGCTCAAGCAGGGCCTCCGGCACCGGACGATCCTGCAGAGCACGTACGCTGCGTCGGCTTTTCATGAGGGTCAGCAGGTCACCGGCCCGTTGTGAGATCGTTGTCATGCGTTTGCTCGAACAGATAGTCACTGCTCTCCCTTCCCTGGTCGTGCTTCCCATCAGCGGAACAGGTCGCTCGCGGCCTCGCGCAGCAGGGTTCGCGCGTCCTCCTCTGCTGGTGCGTAGGCATAGCCTCGGATCAGGGCCACGGGGATGCCTTGTGTTTTTCCCATCACCAGCTCGGCCGCGGCAGCCAGCTCATCGGCGACGGCGATGGCGCTGACACGCAGCTCGCGGCCGTAGGGGTCGTGCTGTCCGCGGTAATCGAGAATGGCGGCCATCCCGGCCACACCGATGGCCATGTTGACCTGGCCGTTGCGCCAGGGCCGACCCCAGGTGTCAGAGATAATGACGGCCAGATCGAGCGGTCTGTCTGTACGGTCGCTCGCCAGTTGGAGGAGCCGCGCGCGCAACTCCCGTGCAGAGCGATCGGGATCGAGCGGCAGCAGGCTCACCTGCTCGCCACCGTCGATATTCGATTCATCCACGCCAGCATTGGCACAGACAAAGCCGTGATGGGTCTCACAGATCAGAACGCCGCGATCCATGCGCACCAGTCGACGGCTCTCGCGCAGGACGACCTCCACCTGACGGGGGTCCTTACCGCTCTCACGGGCGATCGTCAGCGCAAAGGCGGAGGGCTGAACCCTCGCCAGGTCGACTAGACGGCCCTCGGCCTTCGAGACAATCTTCTGTGTGACGACCAGAATATCTCCCGTCTCCAGCGCGAGCTGTTGCGCCTGCAGGGCGCCAGAGATGACAACCCCCAGGTCGCTCCCTGGGGTGATCTCGCCAACGCCGCCAATAGGAATGATGCGTAGCTCCGCACTCATAGAACCTCCTGGGATGGTATTATATTCCCTCCAGATTGATCCCTGCAAATCTCGTGGCGCTGGCAGAGGCTGGCCGCAGGGGCTACAATAGAGAAAAAGATCTCATTCCCCAGTGAACCGCAGGAGCGTTGGAAAGCTATGGTGCGTACCCTTGCAAGAATGTTGCTATCGGCCATTTTCATCACAGGCGGTGGGCAGGCCTTTCTCTCACCGGGCGGTCGACCGGCGCGTGTGGCGAAGGCTGGCATTCCTGAGCCAGAGCGCGCGGTGATCCTCAATGGCGCCGTGATGGTGCTGGCAGGCACGGCCCTGGCGCTGGGCCTCTGCCCGCGTGGTGCCGCCGCGGTGCTGCTTGGCTCGCTGGTCCCAACAACCATCGTCGGCCATCCTTTCTGGGAGGAGCAGGATTCCCAGGCGCGTCAGGCTCAACTGACGCAATTCGCCAAGAATCTGGGCCTGATGGGCGGCCTGCTGCTGATTCTCCTGGAGAGACGTACCCGCGCCTGAGGCTGACTGGCCAGCCGCCGACCCAGGCCGTCGTGCTGGCGCTCCTCAGACCATAGCGTAGGGCAGCGCTGCGCTCCGCCTTGCGCCCGGCCCGGCCCCGAGGGGATGGCTGCAGGGCCTGAACCTTGCACCCCTTGCATGTATCAGCTTCCATGTGCCATACTATCGATACAGACGAAACAAGACCTTCGGGGCAGGGTGCAATTCCCGACCGGCGGTATGACAGCCTGCGGCCAGACGACTGGCTCCTGCTGTCAAGCCCGCGACTCGCGGAGGGATCGCTCGACAGGTGATCGAGCAGGCGATCCCGCTGCGATGGATTCGGTGAGAGGCCGAAGCCGACGGTAACAGTCCGGATGGGAGAAGGCCTGGCGTACATGCGCAACGGATGAGGCCAGTTCGCACAGCACGTCTCGTGCAGGGCGGACTGGCGGGCGTCGCGTCCCTGCTGCGTTTCCGGAGCGCTCTTCCGCATCTCCCTCACATGCTCCCCGGGTCAGTTGATTGGGGGCGCATTCTGTCTCCCGCAGAGACGCCACCATATGAACAGCGAACCGAGGGCGATGATGAGTCTCAGCACTTCTACTGGCAGCGATGTCTCTTTCGAGACTCGCCGGCAGCTTCCACCTGGGGATGGCGAGGCCGAGCAGGGCCTGCCTCCCAACGCCGTCAATGGACAGCATCTCTCTGGCACGCACACGGCCAGGCCGCGCGGCCTGGCTCTGCTCCCACCGCTGATGGTGGCCGTCGTGCTGCTACTGTTCTGGTACCTGGGCACGGCCTACTGGCACATCAATCCCTTATTCCTGCCAGCTCCGGCCGAGGTCTGGCAGGATCTCCTCAGCGGCTTCAGCTCTGGTCTCTTCCTGAGCAACGCCCTGGTGACAATTCAGGAAAGCCTGCTCGGCTTCCTGTTGGCTGTGGTCATCGCCCTGCCGCTGGGCTACGGCCTTGCCAGATCTCGTCTGATCGCCACCACCGTTCAGCCATATCTGGCCGCCGGTCAGGCGATCCCGGCCATCGTGATTGCGCCGTTCCTGGTGCTCTGGCTGGGCTATACGCTGCTGCCAACGGTCGTTCTCTGTATGCTGGTGGTCCTCTTTCCTATGGTCATCACCACCGCCCTGGGGGTGCAGACCATCGATCGCGCCATTCTTGACGCCGCGCGTGTCGAGGGTGCTGCCGGCTGGTCGCTGCTGGCCCATATCGAGTTTCCCCTCGCGCTGCCAGCGATTCTGGCTGCGATGCGCACCGGTCTGACGCTCTCCATCACCGGAGCCCTGGTCGGCGAGTTCGTCGCCGGCGGGAACCAGGGTCTGGGGGGCCTGATCCTGCAGGGACAGCACCAGTACGATACGGCCTTCATGTTCGCCACGCTGGCACTGCTGGCGGCCCTGGCGGCCCTGTACTATGCCTGCTCCTGGCTGCTCATCAAGCTGGCTGAGGCCGTCTACTGAGGAGAGTGCCAGAGACACATGGGGCCAGCGAAGCGCAGCAAAACACCCAGCCGTCCCAGGACTGAGAGCGCCTGCTCCAGCCTGGCGCGAAGCACCTTGCATAGCTGATCTGATTAAGGCAGAGGGAGAGAACGATCGATGCATCTCACACGGAGGATCTCCTCCTTGTACGTACTGCTTTGTGTGCTATTTTTACCGGGACTCATGGCCTGTGGACAAAGCGCATCAACAAGCGGAGGCCCGACGACCACGAATGTGACGATCGGCCTGGGCTATATTCCCGATATTCAGTTCGCGCCCTTCTATGTGGCCAGAGCAAAGGGGTATTACAGTGCCGCCGGGCTGAACGTGGTCTTTAACCATGGGATTGTGCCTGACCTCATCGGCTCAATGGTCGCCGGGCGCAATACGTTCGTCTTTGCCAGCGGCGATGAGGAGCTGACTGCTCGCAGCAAGCAGGTGCCGGCTGTCAACGTCGCCACCATCTTTCAGCGCTATCCCGTCAGCCTGATCGTGCCGGCCGACTCTCCGATTCAGACGCTGGCCGACCTCAAGGGGCACAGCGTCGGCGTGCCTGGCGCGTACGGAGCCACCTATGTGGGCCTGCTGGCGCTGCTCTATCACGTTCATCTGACCGTCTCTGACATTCATCTGCAATCCATCGGCTTCACCCAGGTGGCGGCCCTGGTCGGTCATAAGGTCGATGCCGTGATGGGCTACTCCAACAATGAGCCGCTGCAACTGCGGCGCCAGGGCTTTGCCGTGCGCACCTTTGATGTCTCCGACTACCAGCCGCTGGTCTCCAACGGCATCGTGACCCTGCAGGAGACCTTGCGCACGCAGCCCCAGATGGTGCGCAGCTTCGTCCAGGCAACCCTGAAGGGATTGCGCGAGGTGATCGCGCATCCGGCTGAGGCTGTGGACATCAGCAAGAGCTACGTCCCGGCTCTGGATACGGCGCGGGCGATGGAGGTGCTGCAGGCCACCATCCCGATCTGGCAGGGCGACGGCCGCCTGGGCTATAACGAGAGCGCGACCTGGCAATCGATGGCCTCCTTCATGGTAGCTCTCAAGCTGATCCCTTCAGTTCAGAACCTCACGCAGGCGTACACGAACCAGTTTCTCAGCTAGCAGCTCGGACGTGGCACGCCTGAATCCTCCAGGAAACCAGGAGAGGGGGCGGCTGTGGGCGCCTCAGAGCGCCCCGTCCCCTCTCACAGACTCAGCCATATGTGATATGCTTATCTCCAGAAACGCTGGCCCGTAGCTCGTTCATGGAACGCCGGGCGACACTACTTCTGGCCTCTTCAAGGAAGGATATGATTAAAGCGCTCATCTTCGATTTCGACGGCCTCATACTTGAGACAGAGCTGCCCGAATTCCAGGCTCTTCAGGAGATCTATCAGCTCTACGGGCAGACGCTCCCTCTGGAGGCCTGGCTGCCGTACATCGGCATCGGACCGACCTCGAACCCGTTCGATCCCCTGGCAGAGCTGGAGAAGCAGCTTGGTCAGCCGCTCGACCGTCAGCACCTGGAGGAACTGCTGCAGAGACGCTACCGCGAGCTGGCCGAGGCGCAGCCCATCGCCGCCGGGGTGGAGGAGTACATCCAGGAGGCCCGGCAGCTCGGGCTGAAACTGGGGGTGGCCTCATCGTCGCCGCGGCGCTGGGTGGTGGGCCATCTGGAGCGGCTCGGACTGCGCCAGCACTTTGCCTGCATCTGCTGCGGCGACGAGGTCCGCGTGACCAAGCCCGACCCCGAAGTCTACCAGCGGGTGCTCGAATGTCTGGAGGTGGCGCCAGAAGAGGCCATCGCCCTGGAGGATTCGCCCAACGGCGTCCGCGCAGCACGAGGAGCCGGCATCTTCTGCGTAGCGGTGCCCAGCGCGCTGACGCGCCAGGCCTCGTTCGCCGAGGCCAGCCTCTGCCTTCACTCGCTGGCCGAGATGCCGCTGAGCGAGCTGATCGAGCGCACTGCGGCCTTCCCCGCCTGAGCCTGCGCTTGAGCCTGGCCCCCGCTCTTGCTGACAGAGGGGAGCAGCCCCGTGTCTCGTCTCTGCGCTTCTCACTCCGGTGGCTCAGTATGGATCACCACAGAGCCGAGGCGGGGGTATGCCTGACGCAGCGCGCGCTGAATCTCCTCGGCGCGCAGGTGGGCCTGGCTCAGGGGGGTGTCGGCGGCACAGGTGATGTGCAGGACAAGATCCAGTTCATCGCTCTGTTCCGGCGTGAACGAGCGATAGAGATGGATATCGTGAGCGCTATCTGGACCGGCCAGACGGTCGGCGATCTGACGAATGTGCTGGAGCAGATCGGGGTGATCTCTGGTGACGTCCAGGCGGCGCTCGATGGTGGCCGTTGGGGCCTCCAGGTGCGTTGTGACGCGGTGTAGCTGGGCATTGCCGCTGAGCACCGCCTCCTCCAGGCGCGTTGCCGCGGCATGGGCCGCTGCCAGATCCATGTCGTCCTGCACCTCGACATCGAAATCGGCTTCCAGCTTTCCTCCGACCTCGCGCACACGGATGTCGTGAGCGCGAATGCCCTGCTGCTGCGCCAGGTAGTGAATCTGCTCCCGCACGGTCTCTTCGGGCGTCGCGACCGGCTCGAGATGAACGACCACGTCGACCTCTGCCTGCGGGGCGCGCGCGTGGACACCGCTGATGGTGGCCTGCTCTACCCGCTCGCTGAGCGCGTGGGTCTGCTCGAAGGTGAAGGTGCGCGGCGCCGCCACGACCACATCGGCGAACAGTTTGTTGCCGGAGCGCCGCACACGCACACGCCGTAGCTCGCTGACGCCCTCCACGCCTTTGATGGCCTGCTCAATCTGCTGCACCAGCTCCTCAGGAGCCCGATCGAGGAGGGCATCGATCGTCTCCCTGGCCAGGCGCAGGCCGACCCAGATGACCAGCAGCGAGACGCCCAGCGCAGCAACAGCATCCGCCTGCCTCACCCACTCAGGCAGGTGCAGCATCTCCGCCAGTTTCAGAATGAGCAGACCGACGATGACAATGGTGGAGCTCCAGATATCTGTGCTGAAGTGGAGGGCATCAGCCTCCAGGGCCTGGCTGCCCAGCCTGCGTGCAACACGCAGGAGCACGCGCGACCGGGAGACATCAACGACGATCGAGATGCCCATCACCAGCAGCGCCAGTATGCTGGCCTCGACGTGTCCCTCGTGCAGAAGCAGGCGGCGCAGCGCTTCGTAGATAATCCAGAGCGCTGTCAGAAGAAGCAGCCCGGCCTCGAAGAGCGCCGAGAGGTTCTCGACCTTGGCATGCCCGTAATTATGCGTGGCATCGGCGGGGCGATCGGCAACACGCACTGCCAGAAAGGTCATCAGGGCCGCCACCAGATCGAGGCCCGAGTGCGCGGCCTCTGCCAGGATACCCAGGCTGCCGCTGAGCAGGCCCACCACCAGCTTGATGATCGTCAGCCCGACTGCCGCTCCCACCGACGAGAGGGCCACAAGCGTCTTCTCACGATGGGCCTCCTGTGCTGCTAACATGCTCTCTGTTCTCCATCCTCTCCTGAAAGAATCCGTGATGAGTCGCCTGGGTGCCAGCCCGCACCGCTGACGCACCATCACTAATAGTACCTGATCGCAAGTGCGTGGGGAAGAGCGCACGACGGGCTGGATACCGATGGTTGACAATCAGATGGACTGCTGCTATCCTTTACAGAAAACAGGCCTGAGCGCTCTTCTCCCTGAGACGGGGAAGAAGACGCCTCTCCTTCGGGGACCGTGAAGCATCTGCCCGGTCCGCTGAAGGCATGAGAGCGAAGACAATCGTAAAGCAATAGAAGTCTGACCCGCGTTGAGCGAACCAGTATGAGAGCGGCGGCCAACAGCGAGCCGAAACACGGTGAGAGTTCGGTAGGAGATAGCCCTCTCAGAACCCATTCGTGAGCGGCCGACCGAAGAAAGTCCGTCAGCCTTCCCTGGAGCAGATCCGGGGCCGGTTACTTGCGGGCAAGTAGGTCGGGTGGGTGGTACCCACGCAGCATGATAACCGGTAAGAGTGGTCACAGCGCAGTTCCTCACAATGAGGTGAAGAACCTCTTCATACGGCGGGGTTCCCTTCGCCAGAGCAGAGGCAGTGCGGCAGGTAGTGACAAGCAGGGTGGTACCGCGGGAGCGATAATGCTAGCTCTCGTCCCTTTGAGATGACACAGGTGGGGACGAGGGCCTTTTTATTGCCTGTTGAGACCCCGCCTTCGTCCCCACGAGTTCAGGAGCGTGCTACGTATGCAAACAGTTTCGATTGTCAATGTGACGAGCTATACCGGTCTGGAATTGCTGAGGTTACTGGCTGAGCACCCGTACTTTCAGATCACCTCGGTCACGGGGCGGAGTGCTGCCGGTCAGCGTCTGGGTCAGGTCTTCCCTCATCTGTATGCCCTCGCTCCTGGAGGCCAGCCAGGCGTGGGAGAGCGCCTCGCCCATCTGGAGATCAGCGAGGAGCCGGCCCAGACCGATCTGGCCTTCGTCTGCCTCCCTCACGCAGCAGCGGCGATGGCCGTACAGGAGCTGCTGGGACGCGGGATCAAAGTGGTGGATCTCTCGGCTGATTTCCGTCTCCGGGACGCTGCGCTCTACGAGGAGTGGTACCGACACACGCATCCAGCACCGGCTTTGCTGGAGCAGGCCGTCTATGGATTGTGCGAGCGCTATCGGGAGCGCATCAGCACGGCCACGCTGGTGGCCAATCCTGGCTGCTACGCCACCGCAGCCATCCTGGCTCTGCTGCCGGCCGTGACCGCTGGCGTGGTGAGTGCCAGCCTGATCGTCGATGCCAAGTCGGGCGTGAGCGGCGCCGGTCGCGGTCTGACCCTGGGCACACACTATAGCGAGGCCAACGAGGACCTCAGCGCCTACAACCTCGGCGGCCATCGCCACCTGCCGGAGATCCTGCAGGAGCTGGAAGGGGCGGCGCGCGCCGCAGGACAGTCCTACGACCAGGGGCTACGCCTGACGTTTGTGCCCCACCTGACCCCCATGACCCGCGGCATCCTGGCCACCTGCTACGCCGAGCTACACCCCACGGCCATGGGGCATCTGCCTACGAGCGATGAGATCCGTGCTCTCTACAAAGAGTATTACGCAGGGGAGCCGTTCGTCCACGTTATCGATCAGCCACCCCATACGAAATGGACCTACGGGAGCAATCATTGCTTTCTCTATCCTCTTGTCGACGATCGGAGTGGGCGGCTGCTGGTGCTCTCCTGCCTGGATAACCTGGTGAAGGGAGCCTCCGGTCAGGCAATTCAGAACGCCAACTGTATGTGCGGCTTCGATGAGCGCATCGGCCTGCAGGGCGCAGCCGTCTATCCCTAGCGTGAGTGCGATGGCGCCGGTGTGGCTGAAGTCCGCAGCAGGGGTCTCTGCTCGGACTGCTTCTTTTTCATGCATGATCATACACAGGTCTGGCGAGGAGTTAGCGTAGATGGCTATTACCTTTTCAACGTCACCGGAGGGTGACATTATCAATGATCATCATCTGATTGCCGAAGTCCTGCGCGAAGCGCTGCCCTACATTGACTATCTCAAGGGGAAAATACTGGTGATAAAATTGGGGGGGAGCACCCTGGAACATCAGCAGGTAGTGCTGCAGGATATTATCTGGCTCAGCGCTCTAGGAGCCAGGCCCGTGCTGGTGCACGGCGGTGGCCCCTATATTAATGAATGGCTCACAAAGCTCAATATTCCCACACGCTTTGAAAACGGTCTGCGTGTGACCGATGCCCAGACACTGGACGTTGTACGTATGGTGCTCCTGGGCCTGGTCAATCAGGGACTGGTCCTGATGGCCTCGCAGATGGGTGGCAAGGCCATCGGCCTGAGTGGCACAGACGCCTCGATGGTGCGGGCCCGTATTGCAGACGAGCGTCTGGGCTTTGTCGGCGAGGTGGAGGAGGTTGACCCGGCGCCAGTGCAGGTGCTCGTCGACCAGGGCTATATCCCGATCGTGGCCCCACTGGGACAGGGGCCTGAGGGCACCTGTCTGAACATCAACGCCGATCTGGTGGCAGCCCACCTGGCGGGGGCGCTCAACGCCGAGAAGCTCATCTTCCTCAGCAACGTCGTGGGAATCTGCCGCACCGATGGGAGCCTGATCTCAGAGCTGAGCGAGGAGGAGGCCCTGCGCCTGATTGATGAGGGCGTGATCCAGGGGGGCATGATCCCCAAGGTAGCGGCCTGCCTCGATGCTCTGCGGGCGGTGCCCCGAGTGCACATCGTCGATGGACGTGAGCCCCATGTGCTGCTGCGCGAACTCTTCACTGACAAGGGGGCGGGCACAATGATTGTGCGTGAGAGCAAGCAGCAGTCGGCCTGACCATCAGAACCGCTCTGCGCGCCGATGCGGTTCCTGGTGTACCGCGTCGGGCGCGCATCACAATGAAGAAACGTGAAAAGAGCCATCGTATGAAGAAGCGTGTTGAGAGGCTGCGCGGTATGCATGACGTGCTGCCGGAGGCCTTCCGGCAGCAGTATCAAGTGGCTGAGCGCGTGCGGGTATTGCTGGAACGGGCCGGTTACCAGGCCGTCGATACCCCAATGCTCGAGCGCAGTGATCTCTTTCTGGCGAGCTTCGCCCAGGATGCCTGGCAGAATCTCTATGCGTTCCAGCTCCACCAGCGTGACCTCTGTTTGAGACCAGAGTACACAGCTTCTATCTGCCGTCTCTATCTCGATCACTACCAGCGGCTCCCTCAGCCGGTCCGCTTGCAGTACGCTGGCCCGGTGTTCCGCTATGAGACGCCGGGGCGGGGCCGCTACCGGCAGCATACACAGGTGGGGATCGAACTCTTTGGCGGGCAGCCCCGCTGTGCAGACGCCGAAATTGTCCAGCTAGCCTGCGAGATCCTTCAGGCACTCCATATCACGACCTATCGCCTGGAGCTGGGTCACGTGGGAGTCGCCAGCGCCCTCATGGAGCGGCTGCATCTGGATAGACAGGCCGCTCACCTCCTGCTGACCTTGATGGAGCAGATCAGTCGCTCCCCAGACGGCGAACAGGCAGCGCGAGCACGACTGGAGGCGCTCTACCCACAGACATCTGCGGAGACCCGGATCGTAGACCGGATCGAGGAGAGACCGCTCAGTCTCAACGGGCAGTCGTATCTGGTGTCCTCGCTTTTGAGCGGCATCAGCCTGCCATTCAGCGATGAGGATAGCCGGCACGAGATTGCGGAGCGCTTTCTCTGGAAGATCGGCCGTAGCGAACAGCGTCGCCATGTGTTTGCTGCGCTGGAGTTCTTGCGCCAGCTCCGTGGGCTGGCTGGCTCGCCTCCCGAGGTCTTCTCGGAGCTGCAGACCCTTCTGAGCAGCTATCAGCTCGACGACAGTCCTCTGAAGGAGCTTGAGCGCCTGGTGGCGCTGGTAGAGGCGAGCGGCGTGGACAGCCGCCAGATTACTCTCAATCTGGCGCTGGGCCGCGGCGTCAGCTACTATACCGGGCTGCTCTTTGAGATCCATGCCCCCGACGAGGAGGGCGCTGACCTGCAGCTCTGCGGCGGTGGACGTTACGACCATCTGGTGCGGGCTGTCGGGGGCACCAGCGATGTGCGCGCCTGTGGCTTCGCCTTCGGGCTGGAGCGCTTGATCCCGTTGATACCGCGAGATGATTTTCATATAGTAGAGCAGAGACCAGTCATTGTGATCCCGGTTGGCACGCATGATCTGGTCTACGCCAGCGCCGTCGCCCGCCACCTCAGAGAGGAGGGTCTGGCGGCCGAGGTCGATGTCAATGGACGTGGGGTCAGCATCGGCCTGCGGCAGGCCGCCAGGCGCGGCGCACAGTTTGCGCTGATCGTCGGCGAGACCGAGTGGCAGAGCAACACCGTCACGCTGCACGATCTGGAATCCGGCGAGGAGCAAACGGTGAGGCGAGAGGATCTGGCCGAGGTGCTGGCCGGGAAAGTGAGGATCGTGTGAGGGAGCAGCATATGGTCGAAATGCGTCTGGCCCTGCCGGGCAAAGGGACGCTGGAGTCAGCGACACTCGCCTTTCTGGCCGAGTGCGGTCTCAAGGTCCAGCGCAGCAATCCCCGCCAGTACCTGGCGCGCATGGCCAGCCTGCCAGAGCTGGAGGTGGTCTTTCAGCGGGCCGCGGATATCCCGGCGCTGGTGCACGATGGCGATGCCATTCTGGGCATCACGGGCTACGATCTCTTCGCCGAGTACCGCGGCGAGGATGATGATCAACGGGACGAGGATGAGCGCGATGATGACCTGATCGTGCTGGAGCGCGATCTGGGCTATGGAAGCTGTCGGCTGGTCGTCGCTGTACCCGAAACGTGGATTGACGTGAACACCTGTGCGGACCTGTGGCACCTGGCTGGCTACTATCATGCCCAGAAGGGACGCGGGCTGCGCATTGCGACCAAATACCCGGCCCTGACCAGGCATTTTCTGCGCCGTCACGGGATCAGCCACTGTCGGATCGTCACGCCCCACGGCGCGCTGGAGGCAACCCCCCTCACGGGAACCGCAGACCTGATTGTCGATCTGACAGAGACCGGCACGACGCTGCGCGAGAACCACCTGAAGCTGCTGGAAGACGGCGTGGTGCTGCGCTCCCAGGCCTGTCTGATTGGCAATATCCACCTGCTGAGCCAGCATTCCAAGGCGTTCCACCTGGCACGTATTCTCCTTGAGCTGATCAGCGCACGCCTGCAGGCACGTAACCGCGCCATGCTGACCGCCTACGTGCCGGGCAGCGGCGAGGAGGTCAGTACGCTGCTCAGCCAGGGGCTCAAACGCCTGGTACCCGGCTTCGAGTATCACATCGGCAGCTCCGAATCGACCGACGACCCCCTGGCGCAGCGCTGCCGTGTATCGGGGGTCATCAGGACCGGGGAGGCGGCCTCTGATTTTCTGGAAATCATCGCGGCGCTGCGTAGCGTGGGCGCCGAGCGCATCGACGTGACGCCTTTGACCTACCGCTTCGGCGAGGAGCCGGGCAGCCTGCGCCTGTTGCGCGAGAGGATGGAACGGAGACGGTGAAAACGCTGATTCTTTTCGATCTGGATGGCGTGATTACCAGCGAGGACGCCTACTGGGACGCTGCCGGCCTGACACTGCACGAGCTCCTCTACAGCCCACGTTACTGGAACCTCGAGGGTCAGGCCGGCTACCACCCGGTTACCGAGGCGGCGGAGAGTCGCCGCCTCAGCCGCGCCACCCTGCCAGAGGCAGAGATTCTGCGCTATAAGTCGCTGGCCCTCAACTCAAACTGGGACACCTGCTACGCCGCGGTCTCCCTGCGCCTGATCGCCATCCTGGCCCATCTCCCGGCCCCGGCACGTTCGACGCTGTTTCCACTGCGTCCCTGGGACCAGCACTGGCTGGCAGGCCTCCGGAACGCGCTGACGGAGCTGCGTCCCCTGTCAGCGGCCTCGCTCCAGCTCGACTCGTTCTCCGATCCTCTCTTCGCGGGCGCCGTCGGCCTGGACCTTCTCAATGCCCTGGACGCCTGCGCCAGCCAGCGTCTTGGCCACGAGGTGCAGCGTGTCTTCTCGCGCCTGAGCCCCTTCTGGGACTTCTGCCGCGAGATCTTCCAGGAGTGGTATCTGGGCGAGGCGCTGTACACGCAGACAGCCGGCCATGCCCCCGCCCAGGCGGGCAAACCTGGCTGCATCCACTTTGAGGAGCCACTGCTGCCGCCAGAGGAGATTCGCCGGACGCTGCTAGCGCTCAGGGAGGCTGGCTATCTGCCTGGCTTCGCTACCGGGCGCGTCTACCAGGAGGCACTCGTTCCTTTAAAACATTACGGCCTGTTTGATCTCTTCGAGAGGGAGCACTGCTGCACCTATGACGCCGTGGAGGAGGCCGAGGCCGAGCTACGTCGGCAGGGTGACCTGACGCTGCTGAGCAAGCCCCACCCGTTCCAGTTTCTCTATGCGCTCGACCGCGAGCGAGCAGCTCAGGCTCCCACGGCCACAGCGTCCGCGGGACCCCCCTTCATTGTGGTGGGCGACTCCTCGGGCGATATGCTTGGCGGGCGAGCCGCCGGCGCCCTGACCGTAGCAACCCTCAGTGGCGCACGCACCGCCGAGGCTCGCGCGCGCCTGCTGGCCTGCGAGCCGGATTTTGTGATCCCCGATGTCACACACCTGCCTCCCCTGATCGAGGAGATCGATCGCCTGGCCACCATCCAGCGTCTGCAGTTCAGCGAGCGCCGCAAGGCTGAGTACCTGCTACGGCTCTGGTTCACACGCCACCTCGACCTCGCCGTCGAGCAGGTGACCCTCACTCCGCGGGCTGTCTCCCTCAACTCGTTCAATGGCACCTACCAGCAACGCGACGAAACCTATTTTTTTAAGACGCACGTGGAGGAACAGGGAGTCCTTGCCGAATACTACCATGCCGAACTGCTACACCAGGCGGGCTACCATATCGTCAGGCCTCTGCGCACGATCCACCAGGAGGGACGACAGATGGTAATCTATCCGCTGGTGCACTGGCCGGTGATGTTCGATCTGGTACGCGCCGTTGAAACGGGAACCCGGCCGGCGATCAGCGCAGAGACCCTGATCGCCGCTGAGCGCCGCGCCTGCGAGCGCCTGCTGGAGATCTACCATCAGAGCGCTCGCCAGAGCAGCGCCGAGGAGCACGCCACCGCTCCCGTGCACCAGCTCTTCTGGCACCGGATCACCGGCGGGCGCCTGGCCAGCTTCTATCGTGGCAAGTCGCTCCCCCTGCCAGGGACGGCCGAGACGCTGGCCTTTGATCACCTGTCTGGCTGCCACTGGATCATCAACGGGCGTGCTCAGGAAAGGACCCTGGGGGAACTACTGGAGGAAGCAGAGCAGAGGCTCTCACCGCACCAGCCGGCGCTGACAGTCATTGGCCACGGCGATGCCCATTTTGGCAATGTGTTTCTCGAAGACGAGCGTGATTACCTCTATTTTGATCCGGCCTTTGCGGGGCGCCACGCAGCGTTGCTCGACGTCATCAAACCGCTGTTTCATAACGTGTTTGCAAGCTGGATGTACTTCCCCGGCGAGGTGTCTAGCGATCTCCAGCTTGAGGTGACCGTCCAGGAGAGAATCGTCAGCGTGCGCCATACCTATCAGCCTGCTCCGATCCGGCAGGCGATTCTGGCGATCAAAGTGCACCATCTCCTCCGACCACTGCTCTCCTGGCTCGCCGCCGAGCAGGCCCTGCCCGTCGAATGGAAACGCCAGGTTGCGCTGGCGCTGCTGTGCTGTCCGCTGCTGACGATCAATCTGCTCGATCAGGGCCGCATACCGCCAGCCATCTGCTGGTTGGGGCTGACGCAGGCAGTGGAGCTGGGCAACGAGGGACTGATCCCCTGGCACAGCCTGTCTGAAGAGACGTTGGAGGAAGGTGCAGAGGATGAAACGTAATGTTTGAAGGCAGTCAGGAGGCAAAGTGAGCGATGATAGCTATTATCGATTATGGTGCCGGCAACATTCGTAGCATTCAAAAGGCGCTGGAGCACGTCGGCGCCCGAGTCGTCGTGACCGATGATCCCGCCGGCGTCAGGAACGCAGCGGCCGTTGTACTGCCAGGCGTCGGCTCCGGGGGAGCCGCCATGGAACGCATGCGCCTGCGAGGTCTCGACCAGGCTGTTCGCGAGGCAACCGAGCAGGGGAAACCCTTCCTGGGGATCTGTCTGGGCATGCAGTTGCTGGCCGAGCACCACGCCGAGGGCGAGGTTGAAGGATTGAGCCTCTTCCCTGGCGAGGTGCGACGCATTCCCCATGGTCCCAAGATCCCACACATGGGCTGGAATCAGGTGCAGCCGCTGCGTTCCGATCTGGCCATCTTCAAGGGTATTCCCGCCGGCTCCTTCTTCTACTTCGCGCACTCGTACTACGTGGAGCCGCGCGATCGCGCCGGAGTCGCGGCCGTCACCGAGTACGGCTCCCCCTACTGCAGCGTGATCGTGACGGAGCGCGTCTGGGGCACCCAGTTTCATCCGGAGAAGAGCGGGCCTGTCGGACTACGCCTCCTCTCGAACTTTGTGCGCTGGGTGGAGGCAGGGCGCGCATGATCATTCTACCAGCTATTGATCTACAGGATGGTCGCTGTGTGCGCCTCTACCAGGGCGATTACCGACAGGCCACGGTCTACAGCGACGATCCAGTGACCATCGCACGACGCTGGGAGGAGCTGGGCGCACGCTGGCTACATCTGGTTGATCTGGACGGCGCCGCCCGAGGTACCCCCGTCAACCTGGCCACGATCGAGCGTATCCGCGCCGCAACGCGGCTGTCAATCGAGCTGGGTGGCGGACTGCGCGATCTGGCCACCATCGAGCAGGTCCTGCACCTGGGCATCGAGCGGGTCATTCTTGGCACGGCGGCAGTGAGCCATCGTGCACTCCTGGCGGAGGCGCTGCAGCGCTGGGGCGAGCGCATCGTCGTGGGGCTGGACGCCCGTGATGGACTGGTCGCCATCGCGGGCTGGCTGGAGACAGCCCGGATCGAGGCACAGGACCTGGCGGCGCGACTCTGCGAGCTGGGCGTGACTCGTTTCATCTACACCGATATTGCCCGCGATGGCGCCCTGCAGGGTCCTAACCTTGAGGCCCTGACGGCGATGTTACGGGTCGTCAGCGCTGCGCATCCGCCGCGGGCCTTGATCGCCTCAGGCGGCGTTCGCTCACTGGCGGACCTCGAGGCGCTGCGCCGCCTGGGCGTCGAGGGGGTCATTGTTGGCAAAGCGCTCTACACAGGCGACCTGGATCTGGCCGCCGCGCTGCAGCACCTCGCTGCGGCGGGTGAGCCTCAGGACGGCCCTGATGGGGAGGACGTACGATGAACAACAAGAGGAGAGCAATGGGGGAGCCATGTTAACCAAGCGCATCATCCCATGCCTGGATGTGACGGCTGGCCGTGTCGTCAAGGGAGTGAACTTTCTCAACCTGCGCGACGCCGGTGATCCGGTAGAGCTGGCGGCCTACTACAATGCCGAAGGAGCCGACGAACTCGTCTTCCTTGATATCACCGCTTCCTACGAGCAGCGCGCGACCATGCTCGATGTCGTCTATCGCACCGCAGAGCAGGTCTTCATTCCAGTCACCGTCGGAGGCGGCATTCGCAGCATCGAGGATATTCGCGCCACGCTGGGAGCGGGCGCAGATAAGACCTCTCTCAACACAGCCGCTGTGGAGCAGCCCGATCTGTTGCGGGCGGGGGCAGAGCTGTTTGGGGCCCAGTGTATCGTCCTGGCGATCGACGCGCGCAGCAATCCCGCCATGCCCTCGGGTTATGAGGTCTACATTCATGGCGGGCGCACTCCCACCGGGCTCGATGTGGTGGAGTGGGCCTGCCGCGGCGTGGAGCTGGGCGCTGGCGAGATTCTGCTCACCAGCATGGATCGCGACGGCACTCAGCAGGGATACGATCTGGCACTGACCGCGCTGGTGGCACGCTCGGTCTCAGTGCCGGTGATCGCCTCAGGCGGCGTGGGGAACCTGGAACACCTCTTCGAGGGCCTGACCAGCGGGGGGGCTGATGCCGTGCTGGCAGCCTCCATCTTTCACTTCGGACGCTATCGCATTCGGGATGCCAGGCGCTACCTGCACGAGCGCGGTGTAGCAGTACGCTTTCAGGAGGAAGGAGATGCCTCTCAGATTTGATCGCCAGGGACTTATTCCGGCAGTCATCCAGGACGACACCACCAACGAGGTGCTGATGGTTGCCTTCATGAACGAGGAGGCTCTGCGCCTGACGCGCGAGACCGGCTACACCCACTTCTACAGCCGCTCGCGCCAGGCCATCTGGCGTAAGGGAGAGCAGTCAGGCCATGCGCAGCAGGTACGGGCCCTCTTCGTCAATTGCGAGGAGAACAGCCTGCTGATCCGCGTTCACCAGCATGGCAAGGCGGCCTGTCATGAAGGATACCGGAGCTGCTACTACCGTCAGCTGCTCCCCGATGACAGCTACGAGATCGTCGCCGAGCGCATCTTTGATCCGACCGATGTCTACCGGACGGAGCCGCTGGTGGAGGATGCCTCCACAACCGAAGCAGCCGAAGAAGAGCGGCAGCTAGAGACGCTGCTCAGACAGCTCTACACCGCCTATCTCTACCTGCGAGATCACGATCTCAGCGAGGAGTCACACACCTCTCGTCTGCTGCAGGAGCACGATCCCCCCTATCTGCTGGGACGACTGGCAGACGAGCTGCAGGAACTGGCCGGCGTGCAGAATGGTGAACATTTCCATCAGGGAGTGCAGCCAGACACCATTCTGGAGGGAAGCCAGGTCGGCTACTGGCTGATGCTGCTGGCCGCCACCCATCAGCTGCGCTACGACGACTTCGCCCCGCACAGCGCCCTGCTGAGCGGCTATCGCTCCTCGTTGAGCGATGAGCAGGCGGTCGAACTCCAGCAGACCTGTCTCAGCCTGCTGGAGACCCAGGAGCAGGGCACCATCGTGCGCGGGCTGGAACTGGGCTTCACCCTGATCGGGCGGGCCTGTGCCCGCGCAGGGGTCAGTCCCCTGGCTCCTGCTGAGGCTGACCGGGAGCAGATGCAGCGCAAGGGGCTGCTCCCCTGAGCACAGGACCCCGCCCCGTACCACTGCGACACGTCTGCTCCACACCGGCCCGCTCTGTCGCAGATTGCTCCAGGCTGCTGGCCCCCGTCCTGGCAACAGTGACTCGGAGGAGAGAGGGTGAGCACCGCTATCCTGGGTGGTCGCTCTCCTCTCCGAGCGAAGCGACTGCGCTGGTCTTCCTCCTTCCCTGATCCAGGACGTGCGCGGTACGACGCCGCCTAGGCCAGCCAGTAGTGCAGCATGAAGAGAAGGCAATTGACCACCAGCAGGGGAATTGAGAGCGCTGCAAAAACCTGATCGAGACGTGGAAAGCGCTTGCTCCAGCGGGCCAGTACCATATAGATCGGAAAGGCCAGCATCAGATACCGTGGCTGTGATGCAAGTGTCTCGCCCGCTACCAGAGGGAATGAGAGCGAGAAGACCGCCAGGGCCAACGCGAACAGAAGATAGGGGCGAGGCAGCAGTCTCCAGCCAGCGAGCAAGATGCCCAGCGGTAGGAGGGTGAAGACGATATCGAAGAGGTTCCGCAGGGCAGCTTCGGAGGTGAAGGAATTCGTAAAGAGCGCCCCTAGCGCCGGTCCGAAGGCCACGCCCGGCGCCGAGAGCCGGCGTCCCCAGAACAGGCTCTCCATACGACTGTAGATGAAGGGATCTCCGAAGTGCTGCTTCAAGTAGAGCATGTAGAGGCTCAGTGCGAGAGGCACCAGTAGCGCCGGGAGCAAGGCAGTCACGCGCACCGCAACGCCGATCTGCTGACGGGCCTCCAGGCTCCAGAAGCGCTGCAGATAGAACAGGGCAAAGGGAACCAGCAACACGACCCCGCTGGAGCGGGTAAGTGTGGCAACCCCTGCCAGCAGGCCTGCCAGGACCCAGCGCCAGAGGGCTGTATCCTGTAGCAAGATGAAGATGGTCAGTGCCAGCAGCAGGAAGAGCGATTCACTGTAGCCCGCAAAGAAATAGGGTGCGTAGACATAAAAGGCGAGATACCAGAGTGCCTTGCGAGTCAGCACTGGTTCAAACCCTAGATAGCGGCAGAGCAGTAGATAGAAGGCAGTTAATGCGCCATAGAAAAAGAGATTGGCCAGCAGCAGAGCTGCAATGTAGTAGGAGAGCGGAAACTGGTGTCCCAGAAAGAAGCCACCTGCATGGATGAGCAGAGGCCAGAGGGGGAAGAAGCCCACATCGGGCTGGTAGTGATAACCCTGGTAGGCGATGCGCACGAAGGCTACAGCATCCCAGTGATACCAGGCCATCCAGCAATCCACAGGAGTTCTGGACCGGCAGGGGATGTAATTCAGGCCATTCGGGCGAAACAGAACGACCCCCATATAGGTCACCAGCACAATCATGAGGCGGCTGAGTCCGAAGACCCAGGCCGCCTCCTTCAAGGCCGCTTTAAGCGTACCCATAGAACGTTGACTCCAGAGCAGTTATGGCGTCCCGCCGGGCTGTTGAGACCTTGCCAGCACAACCTCAACAGTGTGGTGCTCCAGCTTCCGCGAGGCAGTTGGAGCAACCGTTTCGCGGTAGACCTCATCCGTCAAGTGCTGTTGAGCCTGAGACGCAGGTGCGATGAGCAAGTCATCGGCCAGCGTCTCAGCCTGCAGCGTCTCGCGATGGCGCTGCAGAACCGCCTGCAGCTCCTCATCCGTGAAGAGTGCCAGGCGAATATGATCCTCAATGTTGAGTCCCGCCCGTTTGCGCATGTCCTGAATGTAATGCGTCAGATCACGCACCAGACCCTCTTCGCGCAGTTCGGGCGTCATCGTTGTTTCCAGCACAACCACAGAGCCATGCTCCTCAGCCGTCACGTAGCCGGGGCGGGCCGTGGCCACCACCTCGACCTCGTCTGGAGAGAGAGCGATCTCGCGGCCATCGAGTGTGAGGAGCAGCCTCCCCTCAGTACGCAGGCGGGCGGCCGCCTCGCTAGCGGCGTGAGCATCAAAGCTCCTGAGCGTGGCCAGAATCTTCTGGACCAGCGGGCCATACTTCGGGCCGAGAACGCGCGCCTGGGCCTTGAGGGTATAGGCGAGCATGGCGCTATCGTCGCTGAGCAGTTCCAGGCGCTTGATATTCAGCTCCTCAAGGACCTGCTCTTTCTGGCGCAGCAGGGCTTCCTGCTCGGCCTGGTCGGGCACACGCACATAGAGAGCATTGAGAGGCTGGCGGACACGAATCTGAGCCTTTTCGCGTGCCGCGCGACCCAACCCGACGATGCGCATCACGAGGTGCGTCTCATACGTGAGTTGCTCGTCAATCAGCTCAGGCCGCATAGCGGGCCAGTCGCACAGATGCACGCTCAAGGGAGCGTTCACATTGACACTGCGGACCAGATTCTGATAGAGATGCTCCGCCAGGAACGGCACGAACGGCGCCAGCAGGGTGACCAGAGTCGTCAGACACTCATAGAGGGTCAGGTAGGCGCCCAGCTTATCGTCGTCGAGCTCCGCTTTCCAGATGCGTTCGCGGCTTCGGCGCAGGTACCAGTTCGAGAGATTCTCGATGAACGCCTGCAGCGCCGCCGTCGCGTAGGCGCTCTCATAGCGCTCAAGGCCAGCCGTCACCTCGCGAATCGTCTCATGCAGTTCAGAGAGAATCCAGCGATCCAGAGTGCTACGCCGCTCGACCGCCAGGTGATGCCGGGTCGGATCGAAGTGGTCGATATTCGCATAGGTGACGAAGAACCAGTAGATGTTCCAGACCTTATCCAGCACGCGGCGCGCCGGCATCCACTTCTCGCGCAGGCGTACTGGAACGCCGGCGCGGGCGGCCTCCTCCATCTCCTGCGCTGTTGGGATGCGCGGAAAATTGAGATCCTGCTCCGGATTATGGCTGGTATAGAGCCAGCGCATCGTGTCAGCCCCCACGCGCTCGGCAGCCTCGTCAAAGTCGATGGCGTTGCCCTTCGATTTATGCATCTCCTCGCCATCCTCATCCAGCACAGTGGCATAGCCAAGCAAGGTCCTGAAAGGAGTGGTTCCCTCCAGAACCGTGCTCATCACCAGCAGGGCATAGAACCAGTTCTTAAACTGGCCAGGGAAGGACTCAGTGACGAAATCCGCCGGGAACCAGCGCCGCCAGTAGTCGCGATCATGGCGATAATGCAGCGTGGAGAACGAGACAATGCCCGCATCGAGCCAGGGGTTGCCGACATCCTTAATACGTGGGACCAGGGCGCCACACTGGCGGCAGCGGATCTTGACCGCATCGACCCAGGGGCGATGTGGCGAATGGCCGTCGAACTCCTCCCAGCCCTCCACGGCGCGTTCACGCAGCTCCTCCTTGCCCCCGATCACCTCAAAGGCGCCGCACTGCTGACACTCGTAGATCGGCAGCGCCAGGCCCCAGTAGCGCTTCTTTGAGATCATCCAGTCGTCCATGTTGCGCAGCCAGTCCAGCTCGCGCTCCAGGCCGAAGGCAGGAATCCAGGTGACCTGACGCGCCACGTCCATGATCTCATAGCGCAGCTTCTCCATGGAGATATACCACTCATCCACCAGGCGGAAGATCAGCTCCGTTTTGCAGCGCCAGCAGACCGGGTAGCGGTGGGAGTAGGTCTGTGGACGATAGAGCAGCCCCTTCTGAGCCAGGTGCTCGGCGACGGCCTGAGCGACGCTCGAGGCCTGCTGGCCGGTCAGCCAGTCATAGCCCTCGACGTAGTTGCCGAACTCATCGACCGGGGCCAGGACAGCCAGGGAGAACTCTTTCGAGAGCGCGAAGTCCTCGCGACCGCAGCCCGGGGCGATATGCACAATGCCAGTGCCCTCACTGGCGCTGACCTCCTTCCAGGGGATCACACGGTGGGTGAGGCCCTGAGCCGCTGGTAGCTCATCGAAGGGACCGCGGTAGGTCCAACCGACCATCTGCGCACCGCTGAGCTGCTCGACGACACGATAGTCACCCTTGTCGCGCCCCTTGAGTGCCTTCAGAACCGGCAGGAGATTCTCGGCCAGGTAATAGTACGCTCCGTCCTGCTCCACCTTTACGTACATCAATTCGGGGTGAACGGCCGCAGCCACGTTAGCCGCCAGCGTCCAGGGGGTGGTCGTCCATACCAGCAGATACTCGCCGGGCCGCTCGACCAGCGGGAGGCGCACATAGAGGCTCAGGTGGGAGACCTCGCGCCAGTCCTCCGAGAGCGTCTCCATATTGGAGATGCCCGTGCCGCAGCGCGGGCACCAGGTCATCACGTCGTGCCCCTTATAGATCAGGCCACGCTCATAGCAGCGTTTGAGAAAATGCCAGATGGTATAATTATTTTCATCGGAGAGCGTATAGTAGTCGTTGCCCCAATCCATCCAGTACCCCAGGCGCAGCGACTGCTCAGTGATGCGCCGCGCGAAGCGGAAGACGCGCTCCTTACAGAGTTCGACAAAGCGAGCGATGCCAAACTGCTCGATCTCGCGCTTATTCTTGAGGCCCAGCTCCTGCTCGACGTTGACCTCCACCCACAGCCCCTGGCAGTCAAAGCCATTCTGATAGCGCTGCCGATAGCCCTGCATTGTTTTGAAGCGCTGGAAGAGATCCTTATAGGTACGGCCCCAGGCGTGGTGAACCCCCATCGGGTTATTGGCCGTCATAGGGCCATCAAGGAACGAATACTGCTGCTCACGCTCATCGTTGCGGTGCAGATAGCGCTGCAGCACGCCTTGCTCATCCCACCAACGCTGGATGGCATGTTCCAGCGCCGGGTAGTCCACGCGGTCAGCCGCGATCACCGGTTGAAAGACGCTCGATTGTACCGACACGTTGTCTTCCTCCTCAAACACTCGCTCGCTGGTCATTGACGATCGACCAGCCTGATCTCCAGGCGTTTATTGATACGCCCTTTGTTCTCCGCCCTGGTAATCTTGATGCCACCGACCTCGCTGGTATGGCGCACATGGGTACCGCCGTCGGCCTGCAGGTCCAGCCCCACGATCTCCACAATGCGCACCTCCTCAATATCGGGAGGGAGGAGATTCACTCGCGTGCGTATCAGGTCAGGAATCGCAAAGGCCTTTTCGCGTGGCAGGGTATAGACGCGGATAGGGAGATCCGCCGCGACGACCTCGTTGACGCGCTGCTCGATAGAGGCGAGGCGCTCCTTATTCAGGTCCTCCATTGCAAAGTCCATGCGGGCGCGATCAGGATACATCTGTCCTCCGGTGACCTGGACGTTGAACTCCTTCCAGATGACGCCACAGAGGATATGGAGCGCGGTATGCGTGCGCATCATGCGATAGCGAAACTCCCAATCGATGCGGGCCGTCACCTCGGTACCGAGCGCTGGCGGAGGGCAATCCAGGACATGCCAGAGCACCTCGCCGCGCTTATTCATGGCGATCACGCGGGCCTCCTGCCGCCCATCGCCCCAGGAGATCGAGCCGCGGTCGGCCATCTGGCCTCCTCCACCGGGGTAGAAGATCGTGGCGTCCAGAGCCACCTCATCGCCCTCTGCAGCGACCACTCTGGCGCTGCACTCGTAGGTAAAGCTATTGTCGAGGTAGATCAGCTTTGTCTTCATTGCAAGCTCCGATCTGCTTCCATGAAAAAACCTCTCATCCGCGCAGGACGAGAGGACTTCCCGTGGTACCACCCGCATTAGCCGGAAAAGATGGCCGTAAGCGCCGCAGTGTAGTGCACGATCGTGCCGTGCGGCAGGAGGCATCCCTTCTGGCTCGCTCCATGCTATCAGTGCGTCAGATGTGATATACTATCTCCGTCCCGGAGCCTCATATCAGTCTCCTCAAGGGGATCAGCGACGGTTGCCCCGCTCAGAGGCAGTGCGAGCAAGGCCTTGCTGATCCTGGAGACGGTGCGATCGTCACAGGAACAAACGCAGACTGACAGTCCTCTGTGATAACGGAGAGGTACCGGCTAGCTCTACTTACTGGTTCTGCTAGCTGCTCAGGAGTGATCTTCAGCCTGCTCCTTAGCATCCGGCTCTCACCTTTGCCCGGACTCTCTGTGGCCAGGGACGCAGCCTACTGGCTCCTTCTCAGCATATGTGGGCCTGTTTGTTTGATAGACGCTACGGCGTTGAGTATGCCATATTCAGGAAGCTGTGTCAAGATAGATGAAGGAAAACGATGGATAATCTACAGGCATTTTATGGACCAAATGCAGGGTATGTTTTAGAACTCTATGAACGCTATCGTCAGAACCCGGCCGCGGTCGACGAAGCCACGCGAGCCATCTTTGCCCGCTGGATACCCGTTCTGGAGCCGTCCACGCCCGCCGAGGCCGCAGAGGCGGCTTCTTTCTCGGTGGCGCAGGTGGTAGCAACGGCCGCGCTGGCACACGCCATTCGCGAGCGTGGCCATCTGGCGGCCCACCTCGATCCGCTTGGGAGTCCGCCGCTGGGTGATCCGGCTCTGCTGCCGGAGACCTATGGTCTTCGTGAGGAGGACCTGGCGCGCCTGCCGGCCAGCATCATCGGGGGACATGCCGCTGAGGGAGCGCGCAACGCCCTGGAGGCGATCCACCGGTTGCGGGCCATGTACTCGGGCACGATCAGCTACGAATTCGATCAGGTGAAAAGTCCCCATGAGCGCCTCTGGCTGCGGGATGCAGTGGGGCTGCAGCTCTACCAGCAGCGCCTCAGCCCGGAGGCTAACCGCCGTCTGCTGCAGCGTCTGACGCAGGTTGAGGTGTTTGAGCGCTTCCTCCATCAGAGCTATCCTGGCCAGAAGCGCTTCTCTATCGAAGGCACCGACGTGCTGGTTCCGATGCTCGACGAGCTGATTCACTGTGCGCTGGACTCGGAGACGAGCGAGGTGCTGATCGGTATGGCCCATCGCGGCCGTCTGAACGTGCTGGCCCATGTTCTGGGGAAATCCTACGAGGCGATTCTGGCTGAGTTTGCTCATACCAGGCATGAGGAGGGAGTCCCGCTGACCGATACTTTCGGCTTCGGCTGGAGCGGCGATGTGAAGTATCATCTGGGAGCCGAGCAGTTGCTGGGCGATGCACAGGCGGTGACGCTCAAGATCACGCTGGCGCCCAATCCGAGCCATCTCGAATTCGTCAATCCAGTCGTGGAGGGCATGACGCGCGCCGCTCAGGAGCTGCGTGACAGGCCAGGACGGCCAGAGCAGCGTATGGATGCCACACTCCCCATTCTGATCCATGGCGATGCGGCCTTTCCCGGCGAGGGGGTGGTGGCGGAGACGCTCAACCTCTGGCATCTGCAGGGCTTCTCGGTCGGTGGCACCATCCACATCATTCTGAACAATCAGCTGGGCTTCACGACTGAGCCGCAGGAGAGTCGCTCTACGCCTTTTGCCAGCGACCTGGCGAAAGGCTTTGGCATTCCGATCATCCACGTCAATGCTGATGATCCCGATGCGGCCCTGACCGCTGTTCGCCTGGCGCACGCCTATCGCGATGAGTTCCACAAGGACATTCTCGTAGAGCTGGTTGGCTACCGGCGCTGGGGACACAACGAGGGCGATGAGCCGGCCTTCACTCAGCCGCAGATGTATGAGGTCATCCGTAGCCATCCGACTGTGCGCGAGATCTACGCGCGCCGTCTTGAGGAGCAGGGAATCGTGACGCAGGAGGAGTGTGAGCGCATGGTAGAGGAGGCCTTTGAGATCCTGCGACATGCCAGAGAGGAGGTCGCCAGGAATCCTCATCTCTTTGAGCCGGCTGACCTGCATGGGAGCAATGGGCACCTGGTAGAAATGGACCCGGCTCCCGCGGTATCGGCGGAGCGGCTTAAGGAGTTCAACCGCGAGCTGTTGCGCTGGCCGGAGAGCTTTACTCCTCACAGCCGTCTGGAGCGGGTGCTGCAGCGACGCGCGGGAGCCCTGGAACAGGGGGCGATCGACTGGGGACATGCGGAGTCGCTGGCCTTTGCCTCGATTCTGGCTGACGGCATCCCGATTCGCCTGACCGGGCAGGACTCGGAGCGTGGTACCTTCAGCCATCGTCATGCGGTACTCCACGACAGCAGGACAGGCGAGCGTTACATCCCGCTCCAGCATCTCCCGCAGGCCAGAGCCAGCTTTTCGGTCTACAATAGCCCGCTGACGGAGACGGCTGTGCTGGGCTTCGAGTACGGCTACAGTGTGCACGCTCCCGATGCTCTGGTGCTCTGGGAGGCGCAGTATGGGGATTTCGCAAACGTGGCGCAGGTGATCATCGATCAATTCATCGCATCTGGGCGCGCCAAGTGGCGTCAGCAGTCGGCGCTTGTGCTCCTGCTGCCTCACGGCTATGAGGGCCAGGGGCCTGACCACTCCAGCGCGCGCCTGGAGCGCTTCCTACAGCTCTCGGCGGGCTACAACTGGCGCGTGGCGAACTGCTCGACGGCTGCCCAGTACTACCACCTGCTGCGTCAGCAGGCCCATAGCCTGCGAACTCACCCGCTGCCGCTGGTGGCGCTGACGCCCAAAAGCCTGCTGCGCCATCCTCTGGCGGCGGCCAGACTGAACGAGCTGACGGAGGGCCAGTTCCATCCCATTCTCGACGATGTCCAGGCGCGCCAGCGGGCGCGGGCGATCAGACGGGTGGTCCTCTGCAGCGGAAAGATGGCCATCGACCTGCTGGCCAGTGAAGCGCGGACACGGGCTGAAGAGGTGGCGATCGTGCGCGTCGAGCAATTGTACCCTCTGGCGGGTGAGCGGCTCCAGCATGTGCTGGCCACTTACCCAACCCTGGAGGAGGTGGTCTGGGTGCAGGAGGAGCCGCTGAACATGGGAGCCTGGTCCTACATGGCTCCGCGACTGACGCCGTTGCTACCTGCCGCCGTGCGTCTGAGCGTCGTTGGGCGCCCGGAGAGTGCCAGCCCGGCAACAGGCTTTATGGATCGCTACGAGGCTGAGCAGCAGCGCATTATCCACGAGGCGCTGCAGAGCAGGGTTGAGGCGGCCGGGACCGAAGCGCCGGCAGGCCAGCAACGGCGGTAAGTGAGTCGTGGGTGGGGCAGCGCTCAGTCGCGCTGCCACGTTGTGTTCAAGGTCTGCCTGAGCCTGGTCCGTCCTGACGACGACCTGAGTCGAGTTGAGTTGAGCTGAGCTGAGCTGAGCCGAACTGGCGCTGGCCAGTCCTGGCGCGCCGCCGATGTGTGGCTGTTACCTGTCCAGTGAGATGAAGACGCTTCTCTCCCTCCGCCCTCACTCCGCACGCAGAGCCGGTCTGGCAAGGCCGGTGGGCCGCCGCGAGGTCCGCTGAACTGCCAGAAGTAGCCCTGCAGTGCTATAATAGGCCAGAAAAGACGAGAGACGCGCGGCGATGCCGGCGCCACGTCGCGGCTCGCCGCTGTAGAGGTAGATACCTGGTTCAGGCACTAGCAGGAAAGGCAGAAGAAGATGTCGCTAGAAATTCGCGTTCCAACGCTGGGAGAATCGGTGGTCGAGGCAACAGTGGTTAGCTGGAAGAAACGTGAAGGGGAGCCTGTGCGCCGTGGGGAGGTCCTGGTGGAACTGGAGACAGATAAAGTGAACAGTGAGGTGAGCGCCGAGCAAGACGGCGTCTTGCGAAAGATTCTCAAACAGGAAGGAGAGGAGGTAGCGGTTGGCGACGTGCTGGCCCTGCTCGACGAAGAGGCAACCGCCGCCAGGAGCGCTGAGCCGAGCGCGGCGGCTGCCAGCGCGCCGCGGTCTACCCCCACAGATGGGCAGCGGCCACCCTCTCCGCTGGCCCGACGGATCGCTGCGGAGCATCAGATCGACCTGTCCCAGGTGCGCAGTGCCGGTCCCCACGGCCGTATCACCCGGGATGACGTGCTGCAGTATCTGCAGCAGCAGCGCCAGTCACAACCACAACAGACGCAGGTGGCTGGCGTTGCCTCCGCAGCTCAAGCTCAGCCCGAGGCGGAGTCAGCCACGTCTGTCGCCCGGCCTTCGGCTCAGGCGGAAGCCGGTGCGTCCCTGCCGGGGCTGGCGCCCCTCTTCGTATCCACGCCGCGGCGCGAGGAGCGCATCAGGCTCTCGCGGCGTCGCCAGACAATCGCCCAGCGGCTGGTCGAGGCGCAGCACACCGCTGCCATGCTGACGACCTTTAACGAGGTCGACATGAGCGCGATTCTGGCCGTACGAGCGCGGCGCAAGGAGGACTTTAAGCAGCGGTACGGCATCTCGCTAGGCTTCATGTCTTTCTTCACTCGCGCTGTTGTCGGAGCGCTCAAGGCATTTCCGCAGCTCAACTCCGAACTGCAGGGCAAGGAGTTACTGGTCAAGTACTACTACGATATCGGCATCGCCGTCAGCACGGAAGAGGGCCTGGTCGTGCCAGTACTGCGCGATGCGGATCGCAAGAGCTTCGTGGAGATCGAGCGCGAGATTGCCGAACTGGCGCGCCGCGCGCGGGCCAATGAGCTGACGCTCCCCGAGCTGCAAGGTGGCACCTTCACCATCACCAACGGCGGAGTCTTCGGGTCGCTCCTCTCAACGCCGATCCTCAACGGTCCTCAGGTAGGCATCCTGGGCATGCACAAAGTCGAAGAGCGACCGATTGTCGTGAACGGCCAGATCGTCATCCGCCCGATGATGTATGTGGCTCTCTCATACGATCACCGCGTGGTCGATGGTCGCGAGGCCGTCCAGTTCCTGGTGCGTGTCAAAGAGCTGCTCGAGGATCCAGAGAAGCTGCTGCTGGAAGGCTAGGGCCTGTTTGCCAATCGCCTCCAGCCGCTAGCAAGGGGAGAAGCTGGCTCCTGTGCTACCGCGCCCCACCAGCCCATCGTCAGTCGTCCGGCCCAAGATCATCCGCCTGCATCTCAAGGGCAGTAGGTGGCTCTTGCGAACCGGAGCGTCGTGGAGAGAGCGGCCAGAGCGAGATGGTCCGTGGAGGACGGTCATCAGCCAGGTGGATCGGAAGGGCAGAGCCGGCGTCTGGCACCGGGGGCAGGAAT
>JBHOQN010000049.1:0-26584 GCA_042408965.1 Ktedonobacteraceae bacterium | reverse complement strand
GTGGTAGAGCGCTTCCTTGCCAAGGAAGATGTCGCGGGTTCGAATCCCGTCTCCCGCTCCAGGTGTGGCGACGTGGCCAAGTGGTAAGGCAGGGCTCTGCAAAAGCCCGATCAGCGGTTCGAATCCGCTCGTCGCCTCCTCAATCTCCTTGAAGGCGTGATCAGTAAGTGGCTGGCACGTCTTTTTTGTTATCAGCAGGACACCAGCCCATGCGACAACAACATAGCTACTCCACCAGAGCTATTGTCCTCAAACGAACCAGCCTGGGCGAGGCTGATCGCATTCTGACTCTTCTGACGCCGGCGCGTGGCAAGATTCAAGCTGTGGCGAAGGGTATACGCCGTCCCATCAGCAAGCTGGCAGGCCATCTGGAGCTGCTCTGCCACAGCCAGTTACAGATGGCTCTGGGCCGCGATCTCGATATTGTGACGCAGGCCGAAGGCCGCGATAGCTTCCTCAACCTGCGTGCCAGCCAGTGGCACATGACCTGCGGCTTCTATCTGGCTGAGCTTGTCGACCGCTTTCTCGAGAATCAGACGCGCCATCCAGCAGTCTACTACCTCCTGCTGGAGATGCTCCAGGCCCTCGATCGTGACGCAGCTCCCCAGGATGGTCTGCCGCAGACCGATCCCTGGAGCACCTGCTCTCAGTTGCTCCTGCGCTACTTTGAGATTCACCTGCTGGCCCACGTTGGCTATGAGCCGGCGTTTCGCGCCTGTGCGCATTGCTCTTCTGAGCTGCGCCCGGAGAAAAATGGCTTCTCACCGGCGCTGGGAGGAGCGCTCTGCCCGCGCTGTGCACGCTTCTGGACGCGGCCCCTCTCGATCAAGGCGCTGCATGTGCTGCGAGTGCTGCAACGGAGCGCCTGGGAGGATGTTCCCCGCTGGCGGCTGGAGGACGCTGTGCTGGGTGAGGTGGAGATGGTGATGCATGATCTGCTGCGTTTCCATCTGGAGCGTGATTTGAGATCGTGGAGTTTCCTTGAGATGGTGCGTCTCGAGGGAAATCCTGACGGCTCTGCTCTTTCCTCCCGGCAGAATCTGTGATAGAGTGGCTCTAGTCGATCCCGTAGCGGTTGTTGTCCACCTATCTCCCTACGAGGAGGTTCTCATGAAAGAGCTTGCTCCCTCCGTCAGCGCAGACCTGGGAGCCGCCAGACGGCGCGCGTCGGGCTACGCGACATCCGCCTTTATAACGATGTTCGCGATTAACTTCCTGAACTACATGGATCGCTATGTCTTGACGGGTGCGGCCAACACCATCGGTCATGAGCTGAATCTCGGCCTCGATCAGTTGGGCTACATTGCCTCAGCCTTTCTGATCGTCTATACCATCGGTACTCTCCCCTTCGGGATCTGGGCCGATCGCACCAGGCGTAAGAACATTATTGCGCTCTGTGTTAGTATCTGGAGCTTGGCGACGATCCTGACGGCGCTCGCTGGCAATTTCATCACGCTCTTCCTCTCACGCATGGTGCTGGGCGTGGGCGAGGCGGGCTATTATCCTGCAGGTACCGCCTTGCTCAGCGATTACTACAGCCGCAGACGGCGTGCGGGCATCATGAGTCGCTGGTCTGCCGGTTCACTGGTCGGCTTGATGGTCGGGTTTGCGCTGGGCGGCCTCATCGCCGGTCTGGGTCCGGGCAGGTGGCGTCTGGCCTTCCTGATTTCAGGCCTCCCCGGGCTGGTTCTGGCCTTTCTCGCCTGGCGTTTACGCGAGCCGCGGCGCAACCAGGCTGACGAAGAAGAGCTGGAGTCCGTGGGTGCCGCTGAGAGCATTGCCCCGGCCGAGCACGGTGTGCTGGATCTGCGCTCTCACTTCAAGGGAGTGCTGATGGCCCTCATCTATCTGCTGGGAGGCTTTCTACTTGGCGGGCTGGTCACAGGCTTTGTCCTGGCGAACTGGCAAGTGGCGCTCGCCTTTATGGCGATTGGCGTAGGCCTGGTCGTGTTGCTGGCTCTACTGGGAATCCTGATCCTCTGGCGGCTCAAGCGGCGCCAGGGCCTATCTGTCGCACAGGAGAGCGTTACCGCCGCCCCGGCTGTAGTTCCTGACACGGGTGGGTTCACCGCCGCCGAAGAGGTCTTTTCCAGTTCGGCCAGGGAAGAAACAGCAACGCCACAGCAGGTGACCTTCTTCGCCCGGCAGCTCTGGCAGGACCTCGCGTCGCTGCTGCGTATCAGGAGCCTGGTGGTACTGATCATCGTGCAGATCTTCGCGTTTTACGCTCAGGGAGCCAGTGTTACGTTTCTCCCGATCTATTTGCAGCAGCACGATGCACTGGGACTGACGCCCGGCCAGGCAGCAACGCTGGCGGGAGTGGTCATCGTCATCGCTGGCATTGCAGGCATGATTGTGGGTGGCTACCTGGCGGATATCCTTAACGCATTTCACCCCGGTGCGCGCGTTTTGGTCTGTGGGATCGGCTTTCTGCTCTGTGCCCCCAGCTTCGCGCTGGCGATGACCCTACATAGTACGACAGCCTTCATGGTCTTTTTCTTTATCACCGCGCTGCTGATCTTACTGTATAATGGGCCGAGCACCGCGGCGATTCAGGATACCGTGCCATCGGTGCTGCGAGCCTCGGCAGTAGCGATCTCGCTACTGCTGGCCCATTTGCTGGGTGATGCTTTTGCCCCATCGCTGATCGGGGTGCTGGCGCGCGCTTTCGATCCAACCCATGGCAGTCATTTCGCCCAGAACATGGCTGGCCATGATCTGAGTCTGGCCTTGCTAGTGACCTGTGTGCCCATGCTGCTGCTGGCCGGTCTGGTGGGGATCGTCGGCGCGCGCTGGATGAAGGACGACGTCGCCGCTGCCCAGCGCGCGGATGCCCTGTTGCGCACCCGGAGGGCATCCTGAAGACCGAGGGGCGAGGGGTCAGCAAAGGAGAGCAGAGCAGAGCAGAGGGAGAGCTGGCGAACTGGCTGGCTAGATCACACCTGGTTGGAGTGTTGTATGGTTCATTTCTATGAGCTGACGACAATGAACGCTGCTCAGCGGGCGCGTCTCTTGCGCCGCGCCGAGCAGCACATTGAAGCCCTGATTGAACGTGTACGTCCAATTGTACTCGACGTGCGTGAGCGCGGCGATATCGCCCTGCTGGAGTACACGGCACGATTTGATGGGGTCACGTTGGAGCCGGAGCGCCTGCGAGTGAGCGCTGAGGAGATTGCACACGCGCATGAGACGCTCGATCCCGCGGTCCATGCCGCCATCGAGCAAGCCGTGGACAATGTGCGCACGTTTCATCGCCGGCAGTTGCCCCAGGAGCAGTGGTATACGCAGATAGCTCCTGGAGTGGTAGCCGGAGAGATGGTGACGCCGATCAGCAGCGTAGGTCTCTATGTGCCACGCGGGAAGGGGGCGTTCCCCTCCGTGATGTACATGCTGGCTGCTCCCGCCAGCATCGCCGGGGTGCCGCGTATTGTCGTCTGTACTCCGCCAGGTCCCGCAGGCGAGGTCGATGCAGCCTCGCTGGTAGCCGCCGATCTCTGTGGCGTTCACGAGGTCTATCGCGTCGGTGGCGCGCAGGCCATGGCAGCCCTGGCCTATGGAACGGCGAGCATTGCCAGGGTCCATAAAATTACCGGTCCTGGCAGCGGCTATGTGAGCGCCGCCAAACGTTTACTCTATGGAGTTGTTGACGTCGGCCTCCCTGCAGGCCCAAGCGAAGCCATTATTCTGGCCGATGAGAGCGCCGATCCAGAGCTGGTAGCACGCGATCTCCTGATCGAAGCTGAGCACGGCCCTGACTCCTCAAGCCTGCTGGTCACTACCAACCGTGCTCTGGCCGAAGAAGTGGCAGCGCGCCTGCCTGCGAAGCTGGAAGCCCTGCCCGAGTGGCGGCGCAACTTCTGCCGGGCCGTCCTGGAGGAGCCTGCAGGGACCGGCGGGATCGTGCTGGCCAGCGATATGGAAGAGGCACTGGCCTTCGTCAACGACTACGCACCCGAGCACCTCGAAGTGCAGGTTCGCGAACCGTTCGCCGTGCTGCCACGCCTGCGCAACGCCGGAGAGATCCTGCTGGGTGCTTTTACGCCCATCTGTATTGGAAATTATACGTTGGGCACGAACGCCATTTTACCAACTGGAGGCTTTGCGCACACGTTCTCAGCCACCTCTGTGCATGACTTTCTCAAGCGCAGCGGTGTGGCCTATCTCACCGCCGAGGGCTACGCCACCCTGAGTGAGGCAACACGCCGACTGGCCGAATTTGAGGGCTTTCCCGCCCATGCTGCCGCGGTGAGCGAGCGCCCTTCAGGGCGCCCCAGTTAGCCAGGTGTCTGGCGGAGCGGAACGGATCTGTAGCTGACCAGCTTCCGCTGCGTGGACTCGTCCGAGAAGCCAGCGCGGAAGCTGTGGCCAGGTTCGCAATGAGAGCGTGCAATCTCTTACTGTCCGTCCAGCGAAAATGTGCTATAATGCGCCCAGCACCATAAGCAACGAGTAGGTGTTTTTCTTGAACTCCGACACTGTGCAGGGATCAACGATGGTAGAACGGGGCAGGCAGGCCTGGATAGCCATGTACGAATGTGTGATACAATCGGTGGAGTTCAGGGTAGCATAAAGAAGCGGTGTGTTAAGCGATGGCAAGCAATTACTCTGACCCCAAAGAAGTCGTGTCTGCCAGTACGCCAGGTACGCCGGCAACTCCACAGAGCGGGGCCAGTGGAAGCGGGCCACGGGTTCCGCCACCGCCGGAAGCCCAACCACTGGGGGAGGCTATTGCCGGCGGCTCGACACCTGGGGAGGTTGTAGCGCCCCCGGCCGGGGCCGGCTTACAACGCCTCAGTCCCGGTGTGATGCTTTCAGGAGGACGCTACAGAATCGAGCGTCTGGTGGCTGCTGGTGGTATGGGAGCCGTCTATCGCGCGATTGATCTGCGCTTTGATCGGCCCTGTGCTGTCAAGGAGATGCTGGATGATTTTCAGTCTGACGTGGAGCGCAGCCAGGCGGTAGAGTGGTTCAAGCGGGAAGCGACCTTGCTGCTCGACCTCAATCATCCCTGTATTCCACGGGTGCGCGACTTTTTTGTGGAAGAGGGACGCCATTATCTGGTCATGGATTTTATCGAAGGGCGCACGCTGGCGACCGTCCTTGAGAAAGAGGGGACTGTCCCGGGCCTCAATGGAGCTCATGGGGTACCCGAGGCGCGGGCGCGCAGCTGGGCGCAGCAGATCTGTAGCGTGCTGGGCTATCTCCACCGCCAGACCCCTCCCATCATTTTCCGCGATCTCAAACCGTCGAACGTCATGGTCACCGACCGCGATGAGATCAAACTGATTGACTTTGGTATCGCCCGGACCTTCCAGTCGCAGCGCCAATCAACGATTATTATGACGATCGGCTATGCGCCGCCGGAGCAGCTGCACGGTATGCCTGAGCCGCGCAGCGATATCTATGCTCTGGGAGCTACGCTGCATCGCCTGCTCACGCATCACGATGCGGCCAATAATAAGCCGACGATCTTCTCGTTCCCGCCTGTCAGACTACTACGGCCCGATATCTCACCGGCGTTTGAACAGGTTATTATGAAAGCCCTGGCACCAGCCATTGATCAGCGCTGGCCAAATGCCGCAGAGATGGAACGCGCCATTCTCAATCTACCTCCCATCAGCGTGCAACCGCCAGCCGCTGGGAGCCTGGCACCCACCGTGGCAGTGGCTCAGCCGGCCTCGAATGCCTCGCATCCTGTCACGCCAGCGCGCACTGGAGGTACCACTGGTCCTGCCGGACAACTGATCACCGCTGCCCAGTCCCACCTGCTGGCAGGACGGATTGAGCCTGCCTACGGGCTGATCCAACAGGCCTTTGCTCTGGAGCCGAACAACGCCCTTGTCCATAAGATCTTTGGTCAGGTCTTCGCCCGCCGGCAACCGCCTGATCCTCAGCGTGCTATCCAGGCATACAATGTCTCAGTGCAGTTGAATCCCAACGATCCTGAAACGCACAAGCTGGTTGGTGATGTCTATTACTTTATTCTGCTGCGGCCAGGGGACGCAATCTCCGCCTATACGCAGTCCCTACGGCTGAATCCTAACGATTTTGAGGCCCATCAGCGTCTTGCGCAGTGCTACCAGAAAACGAATCAGCTCGAGCCTGCTCTGCGTGAATTCCAGGAGGCCCTGCGGCTGGCCCCGAAAACGCCAAATCTGCAGGCTGCCCTCCATTATGATATCGGTCAGCTTGCCTGGAGGCTCAATCAATTGCCCCTGGCCGAGCGCAGCTTTGTGCAGGTATTGACGATTAATCCTGCTGATCACCAGACGCGCTTCTTGCTCAGCCAGATCTATGAGCGGGAGGGCAAATTCGACGATGCTCTGCGTGAGTGCCGCTATGTGGTGGGAGCTATGCCCACAAATCAGGCAGCTCAGGCCATGTTGCAGCGCTTGCAGGCCAGGTCCGGGCGGTGAGCAACTGTTCTCTACTTCGGCCCACTTGTTAAGATTCGGATGTAAGGGAGAAAGTGCCGATGAGTACGTATCGCTTGAGTTCCACTGAAGGGAAGGGCATCGGCCTGCTGAAATGGATCCTTGGCTGCTTGCCAGGGGCACTCATCATTGCCTTACAATCGCTGCTGCCTGCGGCTGTTCTGGCCTCGGCCGGAGCGGGTCATGCCGATGTCGGTGCCAATCAGACACTGGATCTGGCGGGCGTGGCTGTGGTTCGCCTCCTGGTGACCTATAGCGCTGAGCAGAGTGCCATCAACCGTCTCTCCACCACGGTTATATCAGGATCAACGACCACGCCAGGCGGTGGTGTGGCCGCCGCGGTTCCTCTTGGCGGGCAGTGCACTGGTCTGGGGGTCCTGGTGAGAAGCTGGCAACCCTTGAGTGTTCAGGACCTGAACTCCTGGATTCTCACAGATGGTGATCTTCTCAGCCAGCACCAGGTCTGTGGCACGCCTGGAGCGGCCAGCAGCAGTACACGTCTGAGCAGCATTGAGATTTTTGGGAGTGCCACCGCCACTGCGCAACCGCTAGCGCAGATCAACTGCGATGCGGCTACAGGCGCCTGCTCGAACGCCCGCCCGAATCTGCCATTTACCTCAGGTAGTACCTGCCCTCCTGCGATCAGTTGTGCTCATAATCTGGCTCTGGTGCCATTTCATACGCCGTACGCTCTTCCCTATCTCGACCTGGGTCCGGCCAGTGTCGACACACAGGGAACGACCTTTGCCATCGAGCTGGAGAATCGCCAGGGCGCCCTGCCAGCGACCGCTGATATCGCTCAGGCGGATAGTTTTCTTGTACCAGGTCTCAACAGCAGCCGCGATACGCTAACACCGGTCCCCTCCACGAATGGAGCTGAGGCGGGCATGCCTGTCGTTGATAGCAGCGGCAGGCTGGTTGGCCTGCATCTCTCTGGCGAGAACGGCATACGCACCGCGGGCGAAATCAACAGTTTCTTCACCACCTTCAAGCTCCCAGCAGGTTCTCTGAATCCGCTGCGCATTCACTGGCAGAACGGCGTCAGGGACTACTATCAGAATCAGAACACTGCCGCTCGGAGCGAGTTTCAGCAGGTCTTGAGCGAAAGCAGCGGCCAGCTCAAGGGCGCACAGGAATTTCTGCAGCTGATTACCATGCGTCTGAGAACCGGACCGGGCGAATCGCAGCCCCACCAGGCCTCACCGACCGCCGCGGGAGGCACCCTGTTGGGCCTCCCCTTGCTCGTCTGGCTGCCTGTCGCTGTGCTGCTTGGACTGGTCTTGCTCCTGTTGCTGGTGACTCAGACGATTGGAAAGGCCGGAGCGCGCCGGCGGCGCGAGCGTCAGCGCGAGCTGGAGCGTTTCCGCTCGGAAGAAGAGGAGGCTGCGCGCAGAGCGGAGGAAGAGGTACGACGTCAGCGGGCGCTGTCCCAGCCCATCTCACCACTGCCACCGGTGCCCCCTCCCCCGCCGGCGCCGGCGCCGGCGCATGTGAGCGTGGAGAGCACTGCGGCCAATGCCCCCACTGCTTTACGCTGTCCCCACTGCCAGCAGATTGTCTCGCGTGATGAGGTCTACTGTCCCCACTGCCGCTATCTGCTCTCTCCTTCGGCCTCGGGGCTGCGCCTGCGGGCCATCCCGCCCGATGTGGCCAGCGCGCCAACGCGCCCGATGACCGCCGGTCCGGCCACCGGCGTCGAGCAACCAACCGCGGTCATGCCACCCGTCAGCGAGCAGCCTACGCTCACGATGATGCCGCCGCCGGGAGGGACTCCGTCGGCTGAGAAGACTCAGGTGGCTCCGCGCCAGCGCAGTCGGGCGCTCAATCTCCTCGTTGGCTGTCAGACTGATCCAGGGATCAAGCGCCGCCATAAGCCGAATGAGGATAGCCTCTTTGCCCTGCAGGGCCGGCGTCTGGTGAACGCTCAGTTGCAGCCCTACGGCTTCTTTGTGGTAGCTGATGGGATGGGAGGTCACGCTAATGGGCAGGATGCCAGCCGGCTGGCGATTCAGACCATCGTCAACTATGTACTGCCGCGCTTGCTGGGGAGGCACGAGCCAGATAACACTGCGTATGAGCAACTCCTGCTGGAGGGCGTCCAGTCAGCCAATCAGGCCGTGCATGAGCAGAATCAGCGCGAGCACGCCGATATGGGGACAACCATGACCGCAGCCCTGGTCATTGGCTCAACAGCCTATGTAGCCAATGTGGGCGATAGCCGCACCTATCTCTATCGCGACGGTGAGGGCCTCAAAAAGGTGACCCTCGACCATTCAGTGGTAGCCAGCCTGGTGGAGGCTGGCATCATCCGGCCAGAGGATATCTATACCCATCCCAAACGCAATCAGATTTATCGCAACCTCGGCGAAAAGCCGCTCGTGGAGGTTGATCCCTTCCGCGAAGAGTTACGCCCCGGCGATAAGCTCTTGCTCTGCTCTGATGGCCTCTGGGATATGACGCGCGATCCACATATTGAGGAGGTGTTGAAGAAGACCGCAGTGCCTGCGCACCTGGTGAGTGATCTCGTGCAGCTTGCTCTGGACGGTGGGGGCGAGGACAACGTCTCCGTGATTGTCGTACAGCTAGTCGAGACCTCAAAGCGGGCCCTCAAACCAGGGTGGGAGATTCTCGCCCAGCCCGACCAGCTGGTCCTGCCGAAGCTACCGTAGCCTTAAGCTCACTCGCCAGAGGAAGCTGTGCTGGCAGGCAGGCACTCCTCCCTCTGGCGATCTCACTCCACCCGTGCCCCTCTTCCTCCCCCCTTTGCCATCGTCGGCGAAGAGGCAGCCTGCCTATGGGGCAAAGGGCTGTCTGGTGCGAAGCTCTGGCCTGCACTCGCTGTTCAGTTCAGCATGAGTGCCTGAACTGAGCGCTGGTGTCCTTCCCGCTGGCTGCCAGGAGGGCCGACCAGTTTGTCGCCTATTCAACCCTGTGCTATAATCTTTGCAGCATCTTCAGACCCTCTGTTCCTTATAAAGGAAGGGTCCGATAGCTGGAGGAAGGCGAGTGTCACCATCTACCAGTACTGGTTATTTATATGCTGCGATTCTCCTGGCCGCCGGCTTCGGTTTTGTCTTAGTGGTCATGACGCTGGCCAATATCCTGGCGCCCAGACGCAGGACCAGGGAGAAGTTACAGACCTACGAATCGGGTGAGGTGCCCATTGGCTCAGCCTGGGTGCAGTATCCTCTAGGGTTTTACATTTTTGCTCTCCTCTTTGTCGCTTTTGACGTCGATATTGTCTTTATCATCAGCTGGGCGGTCATTTTTAAACGCTTGAGTATCTTTGGCTTTGTTGAGATACTCTTCTTTATCATTGTGCTCGCGCTTGGTCTGGCATATGCCTGGCGCAAGGGAGTGATTCGATGGATATAGTACCGCGTGCGCCGCTGATCCCAGAGGGAGCTGGTGCGGGCGATGAGCTGGATGAGCTTGCGCGTGATCTGGCACCAATCGCCCAGATCACCGGGCAGCCGGTCGCGCCCAGCGTGATGAAAGGGAACTATCTGGGGATCGAGGTAGACCGCACCAACCTGGTGGCGGTCTGCCGTTTCTTGCGCGATCAGCTGGGTTTTGATCTGCTCGCCTGTATCTCGGGCGTGGATATGCTCGACCATCTAGAGACGGTCTATCACCTGCGCTCGACCACCCGCGGCTCGCTTCTGCAGCTAAAGGTTCGTCTGGAGGCCGAGCAGCCTGAAGTGGATAGCGTCGTCTCTGTCTGGCCGACTGCTAACTGGCTCGAACGCGAGACCTATGACCTCTTCGGGATTCGCTTCACCGGTCACCCGGATCTGCGACGCATGCTGCTCGATGACGATTTTGAAGGTTACCCCCTGCTGAAGAGCTTTCATCAGGTGCCACTGACCGTCAAGCCGCCAGCCACCACACAGGTCGATCCGAACATGGCGGTCTCTGGTCGCTATCAGCAGCGTGGCGTTGAGCACGTTGTACAGAAGAAGTTTGGTCAGGGTAAACAGGAGCGGCTGCATCCTGGAACGCCGACCTTTGGCCATGCCTCTCATGCCCATCAGGAGGGTGGCGAGCTGCCCGGCGTGTCGGCGGGCCGACCGGAAGGTGGGGTCGAGTAATGTCCACGAGCAGAAGGCGCAGGCAGCGAGCAACACGCGCCCGTGCGGCCGGCGGAGCAACGCAGACTCTGGCCCGCGAGGGAGGAGCCTCTGCGCGTTCCAGCCAGGCGCAGCCGCCGGTCCGGCCCTTCATTGCACCGCCGGTGCGCGGCGTGCAGAGCCTGCTCTGGCCGCTCTTCGCCGCCCTGGCCTTCTGGGCGCTGGCCGCCTCCTTCTATTTTTTCTTGAACGATCCTGATCATATCCTGTATGCGTTCATGGCTGTGCTGGTGGCCCTGCTCTGGTCGTTTAGCTTTAGCGTGCGCCTGCGCCGCTTGCTCCAGCAAAAGTCGCGGGCGTGATCCGCTGCCCTGAAGGCAAGAGCCTCGATGGTGCAGGAAGGGGACCGACGGGTCTGGTACGTCGTGGCTGACGTTCTGGCGTCTCATGTGTCAGTCAGCCGTTCTTCCCGTGCCGGCCGTGAAGCGCGCAGGAGTGCAATAGGTACGAGGATGCTATGGTTACCAATCAACCTGTCAACAGACCTCCGCTCGAAGGAGAGGCCTCTGACGGTCTGCGCTCCGAAGAGATGATCTTAAATATGGGGCCGCAGCACCCCAGCACCCACGGAGTATTGCGTCTGGTGCTGACCCTGGAAGGCGAGACGGTGGTAGATTGCACACCGGTCATCGGCTATCTCCATCGAGGGATCGAGAAGATTCTGGAGAACCGCCCGGTGATGGGGGGCATCCGCTATATGGACAACGCGGACTATCTCTCGCCCATGCTCAACGAGACGGCCTACGTTGGGGCCGTCGAGCAGCTCATGGGCATTGAGCCTCCCCGGCGGGCGCAGTACATTCGTCTGCTCACCAATGAGCTGCAGCGCATTGCCAGCCACCTGGTGGCCGTCGGGACCTATCTCCTCGATCTGGGAGCCTTTACACCGATTCTGTGGACGTTCCGCGATCGCGAAGGGATTCTCTCGCTCTTTGAAGCACTGGGAGGTAGCCGCTTCAACGTCAACTATATGCGCGTGGGCGGAGTGCTGCACGATTTTCCTCCCGGCTGGCTGAAACAGTGTGAGGCCTGGTGTGACCAGTTTGAGAAGAATCTCCAGGAGCTAGAGGTCCTGATAACAGGCAATGAGATCTTCGAGGCACGCACCCAGGGGGTGGGCTATGTCGACCCGCAGCAGGCGCTCGCTTACGGGCTGACCGGTCCCATGCTGCGCGCCAGTGGCATCAACTGGGACCTGCGTGTGAATCGTCCCTATATGGCGTATCGCGAGGTCAAGGTCAATCCGCAGGTGCGCCAGGAGGGTGATTGTTATGCGCGCTACCGCGTGCGCATGCAGGAGATGGCCGAGAGCCTGCGCCTGGTGCGCGTCGCCATGGATCAGATGCCCGGCGGGCCGATCTGCACGCGAACGCCGATCGCCCTGCGTCCTCCACGTGGAGAGACCTACTTCGCCGTGGAGAGCAGCAAGGGTGAGCTGGGGATCTACTTTATCAGCAACGGCGGCGAGTATCCCTGGCGCGCCAAGATCCGCGGACCATCCTTTGTCAACCTGCAGATCCTGCCCGAGTTGCTGCGTGGCCATAAGATGAGCGATGTGGTAGCGATCCTGGGCAGCCTGGATATCGTCCTGGGTGAGGTTGATCGTTAGCTGAAGGGAGTGACATGGAGCGCGCGGCGCGACCGGCTGGCGTGTGTCCACGCAGGTGCGGCGTCAGCGTCGGTGTCGTGCGGCTCCCAGATTTCGCATATGGAGCGATCCTATGTATGGATATGGTGGAGCTGTAATGGCCGATGTGTGGTGGGAACAGCTACTCCACGGCATTCTCTCCTGGGAGTTTTTGCAGTTCGTGGTGATGTTCCTCTCCGCCTTAGGCTTTGTCATGACCAGTGCGATCATTCTGATCCTGGCCGAGCGTAAGATCATGGCCTGGATGCAGGATCGCTATGGACCGCTGCACACCGGCCCCTGGGGACTGTTGCAGACGGTGGCTGATGCTGCTAAGTTGCTCTTAAAAGAAGATATTCATGGTGTGAAAACTGATAAGGCCGTCTTCATTCTGGCGCCTTCCGTCTTTCTGGCACCGGTGATCGCAGCCTTCGCTGTACTGCCTTTCTCTCCCTATATCACCATGCCCGGTGGCCCGCTGGCGACAGGTATCGTCTATCTGGTGGCTGTCAGCTCGCTGGATGTGGTGGGCGTGATCATGGCTGGCTGGGGGTCCAACAATAAGTACGCCCTGATTGGCGGGCTGCGCTCGGCGGCACAGATGATTTCCTATGAGCTGCCACTGGTGCTCTCGCTGGTGAGCATTGTGATGCTCACCAGTGTGCTGCGCAACGATGGCATCGGCAGTATCGCCATCAAGGACATCATGAGCTTCCAGATGGCCAGTAGCTGGCCTGGTAAGGGCAATCCGGTGCTGGACTTTATCTTTGAGGGCTTTACCCCCTGGGCCTGGTTTATTCTGGTGCAGCCGTTACTGCTGGTGACCTACTACACCTGTGGTCTGGCCGAGACGAACCGCTCGCCTTTCGACCTGCCCGAGGCGGAGTCGGAGCTGGTGGCCGGCTATCTGACCGAATACAGCGGCATGCGCTGGGCCTTCTTCTTCGTGGGCGAGTATGGCAATATGACCATCGTCTCGGCGATCACCACCATGCTCTTCCTGGGAGGCTGGTCCGGCCCCGGTGTGGCCTTCCTGACAGGACCCGGCATGGCCTTCGGCTGGCAGGTCCTTGGCAACCTGCTGGCGCTGGTCTACTTTGTTCTCAAGGTCTACCTGCTGTGTGCGGTCTTCATCTGGGTGCGCACCACACTGCCGCGTCTGCGTGCCGACCAGTTGATGCAGTTCGCCTGGCTGATTCTGATTCCCACGACGCTGCTGAACATTGTGCTGACGGGGGCGATCTATCTAGTGATGAACGCCCTGGGGGCCTCGAATCTCCTCTTCCTCATCGTGCTGGGAGTGGTCAACTGGCTGATGCTCTTCGGCTTCATCCAGTTGGTCAGCCGGGCCACGACGGCCACGACACGTCGTGCGAGCGCGCCAGCGATCCGCGCTCGCCGTCAGGCGGCTGCCGTTCCTGCGCCCGCCGCAGCGCCACGCCTTCCAGAGCCGGAACGCCCCGGCGTCGTTGGAAGTGCGCGCCAGGTCTGAGTCAAAGGCAGCCTGGCCCTGAGCAAAGAGTATGGGGGCATAACCTCAGCGGGTTATGCCCCCATACTCTGTTCTGCCCTGTCTCCGAAGACGCGCTCTCCTCTTCCCTGCTCCCGCTTCCGGTCAGAGCGCCGTTCAGTGGTAAGGAAGACTACAGGCCGCGCACCTTGAGCAGGAGGATGGTCAGCAGAATGCTCAGCAGCGCCCCGATGGTCACCTGGGCCACGGTGTGCCGGCGCAGCACGACCCGCGACCAGCTCACCAGCACCAGGAGCAGGAAGAGCGGGAGCATGCCCATTCCGTACATGGCGGTCAGCAGGGTCACCGCTCCTGCCATAGAGGAGGCATGCACGCTGATCTTCCACCAGAGGGTGATGAAGAGCATGATGATCCCGCTGACGATCGTGATGATCAGGAGTGTGCTCAGGTTGCGCGGTCCGTGCAGCATCTGCAGGGTGAGCAGGCCGAGTGTCGCGGAGAAAATGCCGAAGAGAAAAGGTCCAATGCGTTCCGAGCGCCGCGTGATCTCGATATCTGAGAGCCGGCCCTGATGGACGCTGATCATGACGTAGAGGAGCGGCCCCAGACTCAAGAAGAGGAGGGTGATGCCGGCGTAGGCCAGGGCCTGGCGCGGGTCCGGGCTGTGGTAGAGAGCGACCAGGGTCACCAGGGGCAGCGAGATACAGGCCGGCGCGAGAATATTGGAGATGTGGCGTGCGATGCGCAGCCGCACAGCTTCGCTCTCGTCTCCGTTGAACTGCTCATCAGGGGGAGCGGCACTCTGACCACGTAGCAGATTGTAGGCGTTGGCGAACCGACGACCACCGCTCATTGCGCTCCTCCTCGCTCCCAGAGAGGAGCCTGCCTGGCGTGGACAGGATGGCCCAGGATCTGGCTCGCAACCTGGCTGAAGGCCACGGGGTCACCGCTGCACCAGATGGCCAGTTGCCCCGGCGCCTGCATTGGCTGCCCTCTGGCCAGAGCCTCAGCCTCTAATACGTGATGGGTTCGACGCGCAATGGCCGCTCCGCTATCGATGACCTGCACGCCGGGGCCGACCACGCGCTCAATAACGCTGCGCAGGGCGGGAAAATGCGTGCAGCCCAGGACCAGCACATCGATATCCCTCTGCAGGAGCGGTTCCAGCGCCGCTCGCACACCCTCCTCGGCGGCGGGCGTCTCCAGCTCTCCGCGCTCCACCAGCGTCACTAACTGCGAGCAGCCCTGAGTCGCCACTTCGAGGCCACTGGCGAACTCGCTGATGAGCTGGCGCAGATAGGCCGATTGAGCAGCCTGGTTGGTGGCGATGATGCCGATGCGCCCAGTGCGCGTCAGGCTGGCCGCAGGCTTCACAGCGGGCACCACTCCTATGAACGGCACAGGAAAAGTTGCGCGCAACCTGGTCAGAGCGGCCTGTGAGGCCGCATTGCAGGCGACCACGATCAGCTTGGCTCCCTGCTCGACGAGAAAGCCACTGGCCTCCGTGACCAGGCGCGTGATCTCCTCTTCGCTGCGTAGTCCGTAGGGACAGTGAGCCGTGTCCCCGAAGTAGAGATAGTCTTCGCCAGGCAACTCCTGGCGAAGGATTTTGAGAATGGTCAATCCGCCGGCCCCTGAATCAAAGACTCCGATCGGAGCTGCAGCCTTCCCGGCTCCTGGTGCCTCTTGCTGTGGCGGAGGGGCGGCCTGTGGCCCTGCCGTCTCCTGTCGATAGCCAGGTGCGGATGGCGCCTGTATGGGTATACCTGCATTCAAGTCAGAATCATACATTGTATCGCAACTTCAGTTCCAGATGTTACAGGATCATAGTCTATTCGCCTGAGTTATGTTGGCAGCAACGCCCATCCGGCATGCAGAAGATGCCAGGGTCTCTGACCCGGTCGGCCGGTTCCCAGGACCGTTCGGGCTGGCGATGACCGGGGAACCAGCACTGCCTGTGACTGCACGTCGATGCACTCCGCTAGCGCTGGGCGGTGCCGAACTCGCGCTGCTCGCCGAAAACGCGCCTGAGTGCGTCACTGATCTCACCGAGGGTGGCGTAGGCCTCCACTGCGGCGAGGATGAGGGGCATTAGATTGGTTGAGCTGGCGGCGCCAGCCTCCAGGGCAGCAAGCGTCTCCTGAACGCGCTCGTTATCACGGCGCAGGCGCAGGGCGGCGAGCCGGGCCGCCTGACGCCTTCCCACCTCTGGATCAACGCGCAGCAGGGGGGGCCTGGTCTCCTCCTCCTGGGTGAAACGATTGACCCCGACCACGATCAGCTCTTCCTCTTCGAGCGCCCGCTGATACTCGTAGGCTGCCTGCTCTATTTCAGTTTGCATATAGCCCAGTTCAATGGCGCGCACACTCCCACCCAGCTCATCGATCTTCTGGAGATAGGCCCAGGCGCGCGCTTCGATAGCATCGGTCAGGTACTCTATATAGAACGATCCGGCAAGGGGATCAACCACATCGGCGACACCTGTCTCATAAGCCAGGATCTGCTGTGTGCGCAGCGCCAGGCGCGCCGATTCCTCCGTTGGCAGAGAGAGAGCCTCATCTCTGGCATTCGTGTGCAGCGATTGAGTGCCGCCCAGGACAGCAGCCAGTGCCTGATAGGCCGTGCGCACCACGTTGTTATCCGGCTGCTGCGCGGTCAGTGTCGAGCCGGCGGTCTGGGTGTGAAAGCGCAGCATGAGCGAGCGTGGATCACGAGCATGGAAGCGCTCATGCATAATTCTGGCCCACATACGGCGTGCTGCGCGGAACTTGGCGACCTCCTCAAAAAGGTTATTGTGGCTGTTGAAGAAGAAGGAGAGCTGGCGTGCGAAGGCATCGACATTGAGACCAGCATCGATCGCGGCCTGCACATAGGCGATAGCATTTGCGAGTGTAAAAGCCACCTCCTGCACCGCCGTTGCACCCGCCTCACGAATGTGGTAGCCGCTGATGCTGATGACGTTCCAGCGCGGCAGGTACTGGGAGCAGTAGCTGAACAAATCCGTGATGATCCGCATTGAGGGACGCGGCGGGTAAATATAGGTACCGCGCGCGATGTACTCCTTCAAGATGTCGTTCTGCACCGTACCAGAGAGCTGTTCCAGGGGAATCGCGCGTTTGCGAGCCACAGCGATATAGAGAGCAAGCAGAATACTGGCGGTTGCATTAATCGTCATGGAGGTACTGACGCGCTCCAGTGGCAAACCGGCGAGCAGGGTCTCCATATCTTCCAGGCTAGAGATTGAAACCCCGACCTTGCCCACCTCGCCGGTAGCCAGCGGATGGTCGGCGTCGTAGCCCATCTGCGTTGGCAGATCGAAGGCCACGGAGAGGCCCGTCTGGCCCTGGGAGAGCAGAAAATGGTAGCGTTTGTTCGACTCCTCTGCGGTCCCAAAGCCAGCGTACTGGCGCATGGTCCACAGGCGGCTGCGGTACATGCCTGGATGGATACCGCGCGTATAGGGGTACTCTCCGGGGTAGCCGAGCTTGCTGTGGGGGTCGAACGTGTGCAGATCCTCCTCGCTCAGCAGATCTGGCACCTCGATGTGGGACGTCGTCTCAAAGACACTGCGACGCGGCCTGGTTCGTTCGGCCGCGCTACGGGCGGTCGTATTGCGCCATTCTTCGACATTCTTACTGATATGCTGATCCATCGCCTCGTTCTCCCGCTGCTTCTGGCTGAGGAGTTATTCCCCAGCCACGACAACCAGGATATCCCCCTGATTGACCGTCTGGCCAGAGGTCACACGAATCTCCTTGATGACGCCGCTCATCGGTGAAGTGAGATCATTCTCCATCTTCATCGCCTCCAGGACGGCGACCGTCTCGCCGCGAGCCACCCTGGCGCCCTCCTCGCAGGGAAGTGCCAGCACCAGGCCCGGCATAGGAGCACGCACGACGGCCTCGCCACTCTCACGCGCGGCGCCCAACGTGCTGGCCAGAGCCTTCTCGCGCTCGTCCTCGATGGTGACCGTGAAACGTCTGCCTGCGAGCACAATCTCGTAGGTGCGTCCCCCCTGCCCGTCGGGAGTGGCCAGGCGGTGTGCGAAGACCTCATAGGAGCGACCGCCAATCACCAGGCTGTAGCGGCCGCCAGCGCCACCCGCCCCCTCGCTGCTGGCGAGCGGAGCGATCGCCCGCAGATCAAGCTGGTAGGGCTGGCCCTCTAGCTGGACGACCAGCCGGTCACCTGAATCACTCTGCAGTCCTTCGGTACTGTTCGCCTCGAGGGTCGTTCGGTAAGTCTGGGCACCGATCGTAACAACGTAGGGCATGCCTCGCTCTTCCTCCTACTCATTGAAGTGGTGAAGCTGCTTTGCTTCCAAGATTATACCATGCAAGATTCTAACAGTCCTCTAGCACTTTTCCTATAGTTCTCTAACGCTCCTCCTACGCTACTCTAACGAGTGCTATGGCATACTCAGGGCAGGCTCAGGTGTTTCTTGAACGGCAAGGAGAGGCGAGGCCTGCCTTTTCGCTGGCGGCCCTTGAAGTGAGGCAACCGAATTGAGGATACTGGGATCGCAAAGAAGCCTGTTCTGGGAATAGAGATGTACGCAGCGAGCAATCGGTCACAAGGGAATACAGGTGAGAGTGCTCGGCCCAGGCCGCAGCCGCTGCGCTGCGCAACCTGCGACATTGAGATTCGCTGGTCCCCGACGATCGTTCAGGGGAAGGCCTACTGCTGTGCTGGTTGTGCGGCCGGTGGCCCCTGCAGTTGCGACTATTCGCAGTATCGCTCGGTCACGATCTCGGGCGTGATCCACTATATGCCCGAGCAGGAAGAGCCAGGCTCCTCCCGATCGTGTGGCCTGTAATCAGGGAGGGCTGGAGGGAGCGATGAGCGTTTTCTCCCCTGCGGAAGGCAAGCCTCGCGAGGCGCAGTCGCGTCCGGGCCGGGCCAGCAGAGCCGCTCAGAGGTCTGGGGGCAGTTTCTCTGTGCCAGCCGACTGATCCCACATCCCATCCGCTGAAAGAGAAAGGAAGACGACGTTCGTGGCTAAGATTCGCCCTGTTGGTGACCGCGTGGTGGTGAAGCCTGCGGTCAAAGAAGAAGTGACAAAGTCTGGCATTGTCATCCCGGATACCGCCAAAGAGAAGCCGCAGGAGGGTACGGTCGTGGCCGTTGGCAGTGGCCGGCTGCTGGATAATGGCGAGCGAGCGGCGCTGGAGGTGCGCGAAGGGGAGCGCGTCCTCTTCGCTAAGTACAGCGGCACCGAGTTCAAGCTCGACGGTGAAGAGTACCTGGTGCTCAAAGAGAGCGATATTCTGGCGGTCATCAACTAATACCCACGGGAAGGAATAAGCGATCCATGGCAAAGCAGCTCGTATTTGATAGTGAGGCTCGTCGTTCGCTCAAGCGTGGCATTGACACGCTGGCAGCGGCCGTCAAAGTCACCCTTGGTCCCAAAGGACGGAATGTTGCGCTCGACAAGAAATTCGGTGCTCCCTCGATCACCCATGATGGCGTGACGGTAGCCAAAGAGATTGAGCTGGAGAATCCTTTCGAGAACATGGGGGCACAGCTGCTCAAGGAGGCAGCAACCAGGACCAATGATGTTGCCGGCGATGGCACGACCACGGCCACCGTGCTTGCGCAGGCCATCGTGACCGAGGGCCTCAAGAACCTGGCCGCCGGCGCCAACCCCATGCAGCTCAAGTACGGCATCGATCGCGGCACCGAGGCGGTGGTGGAGTATATTCGCTCCGTGGCTGTGCCCGTGCAGACGCGCGAGGATATCGCCCACATCGCAACCAACTCGGCCGCCGACGAGACCATCGGCAAGCTGATCGCCGACGTGATGGACAAGGTTGGCAAGGACGGCGTCATCACCGTGGAGGCCTCACGCGGCACGAACTTCGAGATCGAGTTTGTCGAGGGTATGCAGCTCGATAAGGGCTATGTCTCGGCCTACTTCGTGACCAACACCGAGAAACAGGAAGCCACGATTGAGAATCCCTATCTGCTGATCACTGATCGCAAGATCAGCGCGGTCGCTGACATTCTGCCCGTGCTTGAGAAGATCACGCAGCAGGGCCGCCGCGAACTGGTGATCATTGCCGAAGATGTCGATGGCGATGCACTGCCGACGCTGGTCGTCAATAAGATGCGCGGCGTGCTCAACGTGCTGGCCGTGAAGGCCCCGGGCTTCGGCGATCGCCGCAAGGAGATGCTCACGGACATCGCGATCCTGACCGGTGGCCAGGTCATCAGCGAGGAGACGGGCCGTCGCCTTGATAGTGTGACCCTGGCTGATCTAGGTCAGGCCCGCCGCGTGGTCGCTACCAGGGACACGACGACGATCGTCGAGGGCTATGGCAACGAGGCGCAGATCCAGGCGCGCATTCGCCAGATCAAGGCCCAGATCGAGGAGACGACCAGCGACTACGATCGCGAGAAGCTGCAGGAGCGCCTGGCCAAGCTGGCCGGTGGGGTGGCGCTGATTAAGGTCGGAGCTGGCTCCGAGGTCGAGCAAAAATATCGCCAGACGCGCGTCGAGGATGCGCTCTCGGCGGCCCGGGCGGCCGTTGAGGAAGGCATCGTGCCCGGCGGTGGTGTGGCCCTGCTGAACGCCATCGAGGCGCTCGATAAGCTGGAGCTGAGCGGCGATGCCGCGACCGGCGTACGCCTGCTGCGCCGCGCTCTGGAGGAGCCGGTGCGCCAGCTCGCCATCAATGGTGGCAAGGATGGCTCGGTTGTGGTGGAAGGCATTCGTCGCGCGCAGCGAGAGCAGCAGAACCAGAACTTCGGCTATAACGTCCTCCACGATCGCTATGAGGATATGTTCGCCGCCGGGATCACCGATCCCGCCAAGGTGACGCGCTCGGCCCTGCAGAACGCGACTAGCATCGCGGCCATGATTCTGACAACGGAGGCCCTGATTACGGACGTGCCAGAGAAGGAGAAGCCCGCCGCCGCCCCGGCGATGCCTGAGTACTGATTGCGTACGTGATTGCTTCCCGCTTTTCTTGCTCTGGAGAATAGCCTTGAGGTGCGGTCCCGCTGACTCCATGCGAGACGGAGCGGCGGGACCGCATTGTTCCTGACGATCCGCTCAGCTCAACTCAGCTCAGCCGGGCTCAGGCCTTGAATTGCAGCGACTCCAGCATGGGATTATAGTACTTTTGCATGGCTTCGTCGAAGACGTCGCCGCTGGCAAAAAACTGCAGCGTATAGTAGTGATCGTCATGGTTGACGGTGATCGTGACCACGTGCAGGCTGCCATTGTTGTTGAGGGCAAAGGTGGCGTCCTCTTCAGTCCATGAGACCCCGCCGATGGTGCGCTGTGAGGGGGTGTTGGTCAGCACTTTGGGAGTGCCGAGCTGGTTGGCCTGACCAAAGTTCTGAACGAGCGTCTGATTGACGTCGCTGGCTCCGGTGAAGACGGTGTTGGCGTCTGTGGGGAGCTGAATGATGGCCAGCCCCAGGGGACTCGAGACACTCTGGGGTGGTTGCAGTTGCAGAGATTTTGTGCCCACAGAGTTGGTGTTCAGTTGGCCCTCCTGCCAGTCTCCTGGTACGTCCATCGTCAGGCCAAGCGACTGGCTATTGGCGCTGCTCATGGGTTTGAACGAGGAGGGCGTGGGCAGTGAGCTGCCGCTCGTCTGAGTGACCACGGGCGTCACGGCTGAGCTACTGCTGTTGCTGTTACTGGGCAGATGCACACTGCGCGACGTCGCTTTCGGGGCTAGAGCACCATTGCTCCAGAGAATCGCCAGGCTCACGCCAGCGCCCAGCACACAGCTCAGGAGCAGCAGCACGATGATCGACAGCATACGACCGGCTCTGCGTGGCCGCTCCTTAGCAGGGGGAGATTCAGCAGCGCTGGGCATGACAATGGCCTGGAGGGCGGCGGCAGGGAGGGCAGCGCCGTGGAAGTCCTGCGAGGCACCTGGCCACGAAGGTGTGCCCGCCGGAAGGTAGGAATGGGCATAGCGCGCAACCGCTGGAACCGCTGTACCGCAGTTGGGGCAGCTGGTGGCGAACTCAGGCAAATCGGCCTTGCATTGTGTGCAGGTCATGGTGGCTCCCCTTTTGTGTTCGTTCCGGCCCGGACCGGACCGGACCGGATATCTCTCGCTGGATGGGTGCTACGGACCAGTGCAGTTTGCTTCTCTCAGAGGACGTCACCCCGTCATTAATGGGGTCAGGTTCCATCCTGAGCATCCATGACGCCACGTTGCTACCTGATCAGGCGGCAATCGAAGCGAATAACTCCACTACGTCGATCTGTTACAGCTTTCAATACCTCAAGTGTGATAGGCTCTCCGACAGAGACCGGCAGATCAGTCTCCTCGAGCACGCGGCACTCGAAGCGGCGCTCCGGGTCGCTGCTGTCAGCAATGACGCAGCGCACATAGGGATGTTCGGTGCCTCCAAAGAATGTGGTCAGGCCTGGCTCCTTCTCCAGCAACGTACCTATGCGTCTCACCCTGTGTAATCTCCTCTGTACATGCTACCGATGCCCCCAGGTCCTGGTCGGAGACTGGAGATGTGCATCTGAATTGAGCTGAGCTGAGCTGAGCTGAGCTGATTCCACGTCAGCAGTGCCCCACCTCTGACCTCACCGTTCGCTACGGGACGCTTGACCGGGGCTCTGTCCAGCACAGACGTTGCCGGAACGGACGCAGAGCGAACGACAATCGACCAGGAACACGCCTGCCTGCCCCGGCGCTTCTGCCCTGGAACAGCACTGTTGTCAACAGGGAGGCGGCGCTTCCTCCTCCATCTCCAGATGGGGAGCGATGTCGGATGATCAGACATGCTGAGCTTGCCCCCAGCTCTGCCCTCTCATCTGGCTGCTACGGAAATATTAGGTGAGTTACTGCGAAATGTCAACTGCCGGGGAAGAAAGCCTGCTCTGCCGTCAGAACAGGCGTCGACAGAGCGACGGGCAGGGACGTGGGACTGGAGAGGAAGTGCGCTGCCGCCGCGGAGAGCCGGGTGGCAGACCCGCTCTGGCGGCGGTCGGCATGGAGAGGATCGGCTAGGCCAGCACCTCGGGATTGACCAGGTTGGGGGGGCGCTTCCCCTCGTGAAAGGCGACGATGTTGCTGCTGGCCTTGAGGGCCATCTGGTTGCGGGTCTGGTGAGAGGCACTACCGATGTGTGGCAGCAGGACGACGTTCTCCATCGCGAGCAGCTCGGCCTCGACGGCTGGCTCGTGCTCAAAGACATCTAGCCCTGCCCCGGCGATGCGCTGTTCTTTGAGGGCCTGCACCAGGGCTTTCTCATCGATGATGGGGCCGCGCGCGGTGTTGATGATGAAGGCACCGGGCTTCATCAGCGAGAGTTCGCGGGCCCCGATGAGGTGGTGCGTTGTGGGCAGGTAGGGCGTGTGGATGCTCACAAAGTCCGACTGGCGCAGAAGCTCGTCCAGGGGAGTGTAGGTCAGGTGGTACGCGGCTTCCTCTTCGGAAGGGAGACGGTGGGCGTTGTAGTAGAGCACACGCATCTCAAAGCCGCTGGCGCGCCGCGCGACGATTTTCCCGATGCGTCCGGCACCAATCAGACCGAGCGTGGCATGGTGGACGTCGACGCCGCAGAAGAGCAGGGGACCCCAGCCGCTGAACTTGCCAGCGCGCAGAAAGCGCTCCGCTTCAGGAATGCGCCGCGCGACTGCGATCAGCAGGCCAAAGGCCAGATCAGCGGTGGTGTCTGAGAGGACGCCAGGCGTGTTGCTGACGGCAATGCCCAGGCGGGTGGCTGCCTCAACATCAATGTTGTTATAGCCCACAGCCATGTTGGCAACCATTCTCAGGCGTGGCGTGGCGGCAGCGCAGGCTTCCAGAAAGCGCGCGTCGATAGTATCCGTGAGCAGGCAGTAGAGATAATCGTGCCCCGGGCCACGGCGCAAGAGTTCTTCATAAGGCCAGATGATGCCTTCCTCCATGTTGGCCTCGACGTCGCCGATGGCCTCCAGCGGCGGGTACGCAACGTCGGGAACGCGCTGAGTGACAAGGATCTTTGGACGCTCTGCCATAAGCATCTCCTGCTTCATTGCTTGTGTGATGGTCTGGATGGATATATGACTGCGTGACTGCCTCAGTGATCGAGCGGATCATCGCAGGCGCGCTGGTGATCGTCGGTTCCGCTCTCGGGAACATCTCCAGGGCCGCTCCGTCTCCCCTACCAGGCGCGACCCTCCCCGGCCGGTGCTCCCCCACACCTGCGCGTCGTCACCGCGGCCCGCGGCCTCCGTCTGAGACCATCCCTCCCCAGGGGTGACCCGACCTCCGTCGCCAGGTGACGTTCGTCGCTCAGAGCGCCTCCCACCCGATCCGAGCGGGCGTCTCCTGCAGCCGCCCGCGGCCGCATCGCCTCGTTGGATCGCTCGCACACCCTTGACAGTCCGCGCTCTCCTCAAAGGGGAGGTCAGAACCCGGCACAGGCCCGATCGGGGATTGGAAGGACCGCGCTCTACTGGGTGATCTCTGACGGAGACTTGGCCTCACGCTGGGAATGGCTGCCAGCGGAGGAGTCGGCAGGCAGGCGAAAAGGCCGGGCGAAGCGGCAGCGCAGCAACATGGCCAGCGCCGGCCAGCCATCTCGCCAGGGAGAGAGCTTTTTCGCCTTGCGCGGACTGTAGTTGATCGGCACCTCCAGGATGGCCAGGCCCGCCTGGATCAGGCAGGCCGTGATTTCCGGCTCGATCTCGAAGCGGCGGCCCTCCATCGGCAGCGCATGGGCTACGGCTGCCGGCATCAGCTTGTAGCAGGTCTCCATATCAGAGATGCGGCAGCCATAGAGCAGATTCGTCAGGGCAGTCAGAAAGCGGTTGCCCCAGCGTGTCAATATTTTCTGGCGTGAGAGATCGCGGCGGCCATAGACCGCCACCCTGGGGCTACCAGCCTCCAGCCAGCGCTGCACCAGGCGAGGAATGTCCTGGGGATCATACTCCAGATCAGCATCCTGCACAACCACCAGATCACCGCTGATCTGACTGAAGCCGGTGCGCAGCGCTACGCCTTTCCCCTGATTCTTTGAGTGGCGTAGATAGTGGTAGGTATTGAACGGTGGCTGCTCACGCAGTGCCTGCAGCAGCGTCCAGGTGCGATCGGTCGATGCATCATCGACGACAATCACCTCGAGGTCGAGCGGTACATTCGCCAGTGCTTCAAGGACGCGAGTAACAGTCTCTTCTTCGTTATACACAGGCACAACCACAGAAATACGCATACTCACATGAACCTCATTTCCACAGCGATTGGGCAGGAGACCACCGCTCAGGCCCTGTGCTCAGCCCCCGGAAGTCCGACCCCCTCTATGAACGATATGAGCAGACAGTTAGCCACATTGGCAGGACCTTTATGCTGACCCTTCGGTCCAGAGCTGAATGGTGCCATCGGTCAGAGCGACGATCAAGGTCTGGCCGGCGAAGTGCAGGGCGCTGATCTGCCAAGGATGGTACAGCCTCTGAACAAGGCGATTCTCAGCGGGAGACCAGACCTCGACCACGCCCTCGTTGACCTCGCTGTCCTCGCGTGCAACGGCCAGCCAGCTTGCGTCCTCGGAGAGCGCCAGGCGCGAAGTGCCCCCCAGCGTGCCGACTGGCAGATCGCGATAGGTGGCGGCACGCATATTCTGGACGCGCACCCTGTCGCGCTCCGCTCTGGCGGTAAAGGCGATGCTCTGCAGATCGGGCGTGACTGCGTAGGGGGGAGCACAGTCGGCGCAGAGGCCAACCAGGATCGAGGAGTCGATGCGTGGCCGCAACCGATTGCCGAAGCGAGTATGCGCCGTGAGATCCCAGCGCCGCACAATGCTGACCTCCTCAGCCTGACCAGGGCTGTGCCCGCAGGAGAGCGTCAGCAGGGAGCGCCCGTCCCGAGAGAGGGTACGCAGGCGAATGGCCCAGAACTGACGTTGCTCCAGCTCAGCCTCGACGCAAACCAGCTCCTGCTCCGGGCTCGCACCGTGATGAGGGCCAGCGGGTCGGTAGCGAATCACCGCCGTGGCGCGCGCGCCGACTTTGCGCGGAACCCGTGGATCGCTGGCAAGATAGGGCAGGGCCACCCAGACCTCTGGCTGCTCTTCGCCGCGCTCCTGGCTGAAGGTCAGATCCAGTGTGTAATGATCGAAGACCGCACGCGCCTGCAGCGAGTGGCTCCAGATGAGGGCGCCGTTCTGCGTGTCCCAGAGGTGGAGCCCCAGGCGTCCCCAGCCAGCCAGAAGCTGCGCCTGCGGTGAGAAACGTAGTTCGCGCAGTGACTCCGCGGCGAGTGCCGGATCGGTCTGCAGGTGGGCGATCAGCGTCTGACGCTGCAGGCTCCAGATGGCGCCGCCTCCAGTGAGTGAGCTGGCGGCGATATAGAGGTCGTCCGCGGTTCGCACGCTGCCCAGGGCAGAGACCAGGCCCCAGGAGCTGTGGAAGGTGGCCGCGGCGTGGAGTGGTCCGCGTGTGCTGAAGATGCTCAGCCCGGCGAACTCCAGATCGTCGCCGGCCTCCACGCGCCGCGCGCGCCGGCGCGGACGTGTCAGGCCGCTGCGTAGATCGATGGTCCCTCCCAGGAGTGTATCGTACTGCAGCCGCTTCTCAGGATCGCCGAGCACCGCGTAGGCGCGGTTCAGCCGCTTCATCTGCACGGCCCCGTCCGGGCCAGCCACGTCTGGATGATAACGGCGCGCGAGCTGGCGGTAAGCCCGCTTGATGGTCTCCTGATCGGCATTTCCCGGTACTCCCAGAATCGCGTAATAGTTCTCCAGAGGATCTGTATTCGTCAGGTGGACCCCACGCCTGAAGGCGGGGGCTTGCATCTCACCCCGAAGGGTGGACACGAGAGGCCGCCTGACAGGTCGGCCCACTCAGGACAGATGTACCATCCTGAGCAAGAGAAGCCAGGTACTTCTCTCGAATATTGAAGGCAGCATTGAGATCCGCATGGAGCTGGTACCCACAAGCGCGACAATGGAACAAGGATTG
>JBHOQN010000047.1:0-31566 GCA_042408965.1 Ktedonobacteraceae bacterium | reverse complement strand
TCTACGTCGCCGGCCGTATGCTGCTGGCCCCACCCTCCAGAGAGAGCAGCGCCGAGAAGGAGAGCGAGGAGTCCGATATCGTCATCATGCCGCTGGAAGCTGCCTCCAGCCAGAGAGAGCCCCGCTCCTGAGCAGCGGCAGAAAGAGGCCAGGCTCCCGCAGACGCCACACTGATCGTGACCTGATAGTGACCGGGGCTGCGCCGGAACGCTGATTGTCTCAGCAGCCCCCGGCAGGCAGGACGAGCGCTAGCTGCTGCTCGCAGTGATCCGCTGGCTCACCAGGCGGCTCATGCGCACAGGATTGCGCATGGAGGTCAGATCACGGTAGCCATCGATCACCAGCAGCGCCCAGGGTTCTGCACTCCGCCGTGGTTGAACGACCCCCCAGGTGCGCCTCTCTTCGGACGCGCAACTGCTCGCCCCCAGGCGATTCATCAGCAGTATGTTCTCGCGTGTCAGCAGGGGGTGCGGTACGCAGGCATAGAGGGGGGTCTGCAGAGCGGCCAGCTGCTCCTCAATCTGGGGAGACGTATGTCCATAGCGCTCACAGGAGGCGCGCACCTGCTCCATCAGCGCATCCTCAGTGGGGATAAAGATGGCCTCAAGGGCCTGCAACAGATGGATGCCGCGATTCAACAGCAGGGAGCGGCCATGGCGCAGGCGCAGGCGCAGCGTCTCCTGTTCGCCCGCTGTGTGAAGCTGCTGAAGCTGCTGGATCTGCCGCGTCAGGTCAGCGAAGGGCATTCCATCCAGCCGGTGCTGCAGAAAGGCGACAACCCCGGCTGTATCACCCTCCTCCTGCCAGGCCCGCAGCAGACGCAGGCAGCGCTCTCCTGCGTAGCGCTCGACGGTTCGGGGGACGCTTAAGAGACGATCCTTACACTCGCATATCCAGAGGGCGTGGAGGTAGCGCACCACCTGCTCCACGGAGAAGGTGCTCAGGCGCCGCTGTCCGTGGACATCCTGGACGTACCTGAAGCAGTCCTCGAACTCTGTGCACATCTGCCTAAAGGCTGTGAGTTTCTCTGCTACAAGTGCTTCTACCGAGGAATCTGTCATGATGACCATACCCTGATCTCCTGAGAGCTATCTCTACTTGCCATTCAGCTTGTGCCTCTGCGTTCTCCATGTACGATGCCGACAGTGGACTGCCTTTATCGTAATCCCGGCGCGGCTCAGGAGCAAGCTGGAGCATTGGATGACATGGACGCGCCAGGATCGTTCCTGCGTGCCCTCGGCACTCACTACCTCTCCACCTGGCGCAGGGCTGGCCTGCAACGGCGAGCGCGAAGAGTTGACGTTGGAGCGCTAAGCTGTTATCATGACCGTGATGATGCGTTTGTGAGCCACTTCAGCAGCAAGGCTAAAAGCTATGCAAGAACCACGGACCTGGCGCGAATTACTGGGAAGCATTATCAATGACACTCACGAGAAACAGCGCCTCGCTGAGGAACTGGGCGTCACGCCGATTACGCTGACCCGCTGGGTGAATGGGGAGTCGGACCCGCGCCCCCAGAATCTGCGCTTGCTGCTCAAGGCATTGCCTCAATACCGCGAGCAGTTGCTTGAACTGATTCAGGCGGAGTTCCAGGATTTCGCCGCCGCCCCCGCCGATGATTCTTCTAAGGAGATTCCAGCGACCTTCTACGCACGGGTCTTCCGAGCACGCGCGACCACAACTGAGGCCATGCGCTACTGGTCGATCAGTAATCTGATTCTGCAGCAGGCGCTGGGGCAACTCGACCCCGATCACCTGGGAATCGCGGTGCGGGTCGTGCGCTGCATGCCCCCCAGGGGGGGCAAGATCCGCAGTCTGCGCGAGTGGATCGGCCTGGGCTCTCCTCCCTGGACCGGTGAGCTGGAGCAGAAAGCCATGTTTCTGAGCGCCGAGTCGCTCTCAGGTTATGTGGTCACCTCCTGCCGCCCGAACGCTGTGCAGAACGTCGAGGAGGAGCAGTCTCTGGTGCCAGCCCACTGGGATCCTCACGAAAAAAGCGCCGCCGCTCATCCGATTCTCTATGCCGGGCGCGTCGCTGGTTGCTTTCTGGTCTCCAGCTCACAGCCCTACTATTTCTTGTCTCAGGCGCGCCTGATGCTCATTCAGCACTACGCTGATCTGCTGGCTCTGGCTTTTGAACCCTCCGAGTTTTATGATCCCAGAGATATCGAATTACGTGTGATGCCGGATCAGAAGATTCAGAAGGAATATTTCGCAACGTTTCGCAAAAGAGTGGCAGATGTGATGCTCGAAGCCACCCGCACCGGCCGCTCGCTCAATAATCTGCAGGCTGAGCAGCAGGTCTGGCAGGAGTTGGAGGACGAATTGCTAGCCGTCTCTTTGAATTACCAGTCGGGATCATCTGCCGATATTCCTGAATAGAATCGAATCTTCTCTATGTTCGATGACTTCAGCGGTCCTCTGGACCCGCACTGGACTGCCACCTGCCTCGGCGGTGGCCAGCTCTCGTTTGAGCCGTCACGCCTGCGCCTGGAGCTGCTGGCAGCCCGGCAGGGTACCTACGCTGACGCGCAGATCGACGATTATCACGGGCGAGCGCGCCGCGACTTTCCCTGGCGCCCACCGCTGCTGATGCAGGTGCGGGCGCGCTTCTCGCATCCGGCGGCATCTCCAGCCAGCTCTGTGGCGGACGAGGGGGTTCTACAGGGAACAGCTGGCTTCGGGTTCTGGAACTACCCTTTCTCCCTGCAGGGCGATGTCCTGATGTTGCCTGAGGCTGTCTGGTTCTTCTATGCCTCTCCCCCCTCCAACATGGCGCTGGTGCCGGGTCTCCCTGGCTGGGGCTGGAAGGCCCAGGTCGTGCACGCCCAGCGCGCTGGCTTTCTGGCAGCGGTAGCTCCCACGGCACTGGCCTCCCTCTGGGGACACCTCACCAACGAGTGGCGCTACGCTGCCCGCTGGTTGCAGCGGCTCAGCGGCGCACAGGAGCAGGTCCTCGCTGTGGAGATGACGCAGTGGCATACCTATACTCTGGAGTGGCTGCCCACCCAGGTTCGCTTTCTGGTCGATGAGCAGGAGGTGCTGCGCACCTCTTCGCCCCCCCTGCGCCCGCTCGGCTTCGTTGCCTGGCTCGACAACCAGTACGCGGTCGCAACGCCCCGCGGCAGGCTGGGCTTCGGAACCATCTCCACCACTCGTCAGTGGCTCGAGCTGGATTCTGTTCGCATCGAAGCACTCTAATCGGCCGCGGGCGCGCCTCTCCTTCACTACGACTGCGGCTTCTTGAACGGCTCGAGCACCTCGTCGATGATACCGTACTCGACAGCCTCGGCCGCGCTCATGTAGAAATCGCGATCGGTGTCGCGTTTAATCCTCTCCAGCGGCTGCCCGGTGTGCTCGTGGATGATGTCGTTCAGCACATCGCGCGTGTGCAGCATCTCTCGGGCGTAGATCTCTATATCACTCGCCTGTCCACCAAGGCTGCTCTGGGTCCAGGGCTGATGGATGTGAATGCGAGCGTGGGGCAGCGCACGTCGCCGCCCCTTGTCGCCAGCCATGAGGAGGATGGTGCCGAAGCTGGCTGCCAGGCCCACGCAGGTCGTGGCGATGGGACAGGAGAGCATGCGCATGGTATCATAAATGCCCAGCCCGGCGGTGATTTCACCGCCTGGAGAGCTGATGTACAGGTTGATCTCGCGCTCGGGATCGGCCGCAGCCAGGAAGAGGAGCTGCGCAACAATAAGGGCGGCCATCTGCCCTTCGATCGGGCCATTCACCAGGACGATGCGTTCCTTGAGCAGGCGTGAATAGAGATCATAGGCGCGCTCACCTCGTGCCGTGGACTCGATGACTGTCGGGACATAGAATGCTGTCGCCATCGCTGATCTTCTCCTTTCATCCGATGTGCTGACGCACAAAGTAGTAATGCACCAGTGACCCTTTGCCAGTGGTGCGTTCATCGACCAGGCCAATCAGCAACCACCCGGACTCACCCAGCTCGTTGAGCGTCTCCCTGGTGGGCAGCTCCTGCTCGTGACTGTCGACGCTGAGCAGATGATATTCCCAGCGCATACGCTCCGGAACAACCTCGTCATAGACGATGGGAATATGCAGAGTTGACTGGACAGCTTGCCGTCCGGTCGTCATATATGTTTTGCCATTCAGAAAGTGGTTGATCACGATCAATCTCCTGTCCTTGTGTCGTGTGGCTAGCGGGCAGGCGCTGCGCTTTATCTTGCTGCCCGCCTTCCCTTCCGGCGGTATGTCTTGAATATATCACGCTCTGAGCGTATATTGATAGCAACAATGTATGCTTTCAGCATGCTTCTCACAGGAGCTATGCTATGAGCATAGTTAGCAGTAGAGGAAAGGGGTACCGTCATGGCCGATCTCCAGGAGATGATCGGGACCGTGATTCGCCGCGAGCGTCAGCAGCGCCGCATGACCATCAAGGAGCTGGGAGAGAAGGCCGGTCTCTCAGAGATCTACGTTGGCGAGATCGAGCGGGGGCAGAAATATCCTTCAGCCAGAGTGCTGGAAAGCCTGGCGACGGCTCTCGCAATGGACGTCGCCGACCTGCTGGAGCTGGTGGCCGAGGAGCTGCGCCGCCAGCGCGAGCCACAGACGACGAGCGCCATCGGGTTTACGCTGCCCGGCAAGGATCAGCCGCGCCGGGTGGTGGTCAGGCGGATCGTCAACATGCTCGATGAGGGGGACATCGAGACGGTGGCCAGCTTTGGCGCCTTCCTGCTCTCCAGACACGGCTTCACCAGGGAGTAAGAGGGAGGATGGTGGCCAGACAGGGCCCGCCAGGGTCAGGAGGGCGTCCACCGACACCCCCTGCATGGCGAGCCCGACTGCCAGACGCACTGCGTTCCCCATGCCGACGGCACGCTGTCTTTACCAGCGCCACCAGCGCCGGGGCCGGCGGGCATAGCTGCCCCGTCGATAGTAGTAGGGAGAGACACGCCGATAGGCAAAGGCGCTCCAGAGAAAGACCAGGACGGCTGCGGCCAGAATCGAGGTAATCAGGGGCACTCCGTTGAGAAAAGGTTCGCCGCTGATGTGCCAGTGCAGCACTCCATCGACGAGAAAGATGGCCAGCAATCCCAGCAGAATCGCTCCAATGATGCCTCCTGGCGCGTGACGACGCGCGATCAACTCACCCACAACCCCCACGACCGCCGCGATGATGATCCATATGATCAGCTCTTGCAGGCTGATTGACATGGCTATGCTACCTCCTTGTGGCAGGTCTGCGTGACCTGTATGTATGCCCTTATCTACAACACGCATGAGCTGGCCTCAAAGGAGTCAGCGTCAGCGGACCTGTTTTTCTCCACGGGCGACTGTCAGCGCGCAAGGGGTCTCTCAACCGGACCGGACCAGGGGGTCACGGTATTCTGGCTATTTCCTGCGCAGCTAGAGTGCAACGCGAGGATCGGATAGGGAGGGAAGCAGACGCCTCCAGGGGACCTGTGCATAGGAGGGCGGAACATAGTGATCACGCACCCACATCGCCAGATTCGCCACCGCCACCTTGCATACGGTCATGTCAAGCCATCCACCCTGTCTATTCTCCAGGCAAGTAACGCACCTTCTACCCCTCTCGCTGAAGCGAGAGGTTTTACGGCGTTTTCCGATCATCTGATTCAATATCCTGCTTTTCGCTCAAGCATGATGTGCACTCAGGCTCCTTCAATGTCGCCCCCCACATGCTTCCTCTTCCCTCAGCTCAATGGGGCATAGCCTTGGATGCCATGAGATCCCGTTCTCTTTGCGGGCCTCCTAGAAAGGCGGGGGTCCGAGGATCTCTATCCCGTGTCGGGTCGCGATGGTAGCCATCTGTTGGGGATCAATGGGCTGTGGACGTAGCCCCTCCTCCAGAGCAGGCGTCCCAGACTCCACGAAGTAGCGGTCGAGGCCAGCGGGAATGCCCAGGACCAGGAACCTGGCGGGGGCCTGACTGACCACCTTGAAACTGTGAGGGATGCCGCCGGGGAGGAAAACGAACGAGCCCGTTCCTGCTTCAAACTCCTCATCGCCGCATTTGAAGAGAAACGAGCCGTCAAGGATGTAGAACATCTCGCTATCGCGGTGGTGGATGTGCCACGGTGGCGCGGTCTCCGGTGCCGCCAATACCTCGACCAGACTCAGGGCCCCGCCGGTTGATTCACCGGTTGCTTTGAGGGTCATGCGCGTGGTCGTATACCAGATCGCCTCGTCCTCATTGGCTTGCAAAACGTAGGGATGGAACGACGTAGGATGTGATGCCATGGGTGCATCCTTTCTGTTTCATGCGAACCCATCAGCGCGAGTCGTGCTGGGTTCCCGTAACCAACGCTCTCCGTCCGTGCCGAACCACAGGACCTCCTTTCAATTTTGACACTCTAATGCCATAACGCTACTTGAATGCCACCATGTCATGAGAGTATACTACTTGAAAGGAATGCAAAAGTCAAGGGGGAAGCTGGATGAACCAGGAACCTTCACGCGATGGAAGATACAGGCAAAAACGTCGGACACGCGCTGCCATTCTCGCGGCTGCCAGGGACTTGATCCAACAGGGCAAGATTCCATCGGTCGCCGATGCCGCCGATGCCGCCGATGTCTCTCGCCGCACGGCCTACCGCTATTTTCCCTCTCAGGAGCAATTGCTCACTGAAGCCCAGCTCGAAGGACTACGACCAGTCTTCGAGCGCGCTCTCGAGTCGCCGGAACTGGCGCACGATGTCGAGGCGCGACTGGATACCCTCGTGCGAGTGATGTACGAGGAGCTTCAGAAAACCGAGCTGCTCATGCGCACCATGATCCGTCTGACGGTGGATCGCAGTCGTGATGAGCGCACGGCTGATCCAGCGGAAGCGGAGCCGCCACGACGAGGTTACCGGCGCATCGATTATATCGAAATGGCCCTCTCCCCAATACGTAGCCGGTTGGATGAAAGCCGCTTTGAGCGCCTGGTGTCAGGGTTGGCGCTGTGTATCGGGATCGAGGCCTTCCTGGTGCTGCGCGACATTCGTGGGCTTGATCTGGCAGCAGCAGAGGAGGTCTCACGCTGGACCGCGCGCTCGTTACTGCACGCCAGCCTCGCCGAGAGCAACGCGACCTCCGAAAAGCCTCGTCACGCCTTTCCTCCTGAGAGATAGAGCGCACAACTGATGGGTCAAACGAGAAGATGGAAATGAGATGCGGAACAGTGTACTAAAATACTGTGACTCCCTGCAGGCAGAGCACGCCCGAGCTGCCGCGGGGATAGAACGGCGGGCGCTTTGTGGCTATAAGAATTCGTGACCCTGATGAACCAGCACGGCCTGCACCTGTGATACCTGTGCTTCGCGCACCAGGATATAATCGGTGTCGAACGTCGAGAGCGCGAAGACAGGAATGGCCTGCGCTGCCAGCGGAGCCAGCAGAGAGGCCAGGATGCCTGTCAGAGCAAAATCGAGCGGTCCCACCACCTTGAGAGCGGCCCAGCCCCGTTCACAGCGCACCCCGGGCGGTACCAGATACGCAGGACAGACGATCGAGAGTTCCTCAGTGGTCCAGGTCACCGAGACCAGCGTGGTCCTCTCCCGAACCCAGCCAGGCAGCTCGCTCCCGGCAGGGAGACGACAGATGGCCAGATCGCGCGCAGCGATGATCAGTTGCATACGTGTCGCTCCTTTGACAGTGGCAGCATCTCTCAGTCCATGCCCAGATGTCCACGGCCAGAAAGCACTTGCTGACCTGCCCACTGAGCCTCTGGAGAGCTTCAATCTGAAATGGCAGGGAGTCTCTGGTGGGCGTTACTCACCTCACGCTTTATAGCCAGAATCGGGGAGCGCCAGCCAACGCCGACGCAGCTCGTGAGCCGCCATCTTAGGCCGGCGATCGCGCGTAAAGATGCCCTTCCTGTTACCCTGCACACGCAGGATGCTCTGACTGGTCTGAAAATCGGCAAAGTTCCAGACATGCTCCCCGATGACATTGGGAAAGGTATCGAGCACAGCGTGATAGGTGCGCAGCAACGCCACCTGGTACTCCTCAGAGAAGAGGGCCGGCGTGGCATCATGAGCGCCGGCAATGGTGTCGGCACCATACTCGCTCAACAGCAGCGGCTTCTCCGGCCACAACCGGCTCCAGGCGCTCAGCTCGGCCTGCAGCAGCGCAGCGGCGGCCTCTAGCTGGCCAGCATAGGAATACCAGCCATAGTAGCGATTCAGGGCGATGACGTCCAGCAGATCGGCCACCTGATCGGTGTCAGGGGTGGCCAGGCCCTGCAAGGCTATGGTGATCGGACGCTTCTGAGGGTCAAGCTCACGCGCCAGGCGCACCAGTGGCTGGAAATACTCGTGGGCCCCTTCTTCCTCAGAGGCCGGCTCATTGGCCAGTGACCACATGACCACGCAAGGATGATTCTTATCCCGAGCGATCAATTCACGGATGACCTGGGCATGCTGAGCAGCCGTTTCCAGCTCCCGCCAGGTCTGGTGTTGCTGGCCATCTGCATAGGAGCCGAAGTTCAGATGCAGGCCCACCGCTGGCACCTCGTCGATCACCACCAGGCCAAGGCGATCAGCCAGGCGCATCTGCTCCTCTGCGTAGGGATAGTGCGAGGTACGGAAGGAGTTGGCCCCCAGCCAGGTGAGCAGCAGCAGATCTTTCATGTAGAGCGCCTCGTCGAAGCCCCTACCGTGAACGGCCGCATCCTCATGCCTGGCACAGCCTTTGAAATAGAAGGGCCGCCCGTTGATCAGGAAGCGCCCATCGCGAATGGCCACTGTGCGCACGCCAAATGGCTCCTCGTAGCTATCGAGACAGCGTCCCGCCTGCCACAACTCGACCAGGCAGCGATAGAGGTAGGCGCGGCGCGGCTCCCAGAGGTGCGCCTCCTTGATCCGCACCTGGCCGTTCGCCCCGCTGCCCGTCGCGACAGTTTCAGCGTTCTCATCACGGATGGTGACGCGCACCTCGGCCTGCGCCGCATGCTCACCTTTGACCACGACCTGGTAGGCAACCAGCCCATCGCTTCCGGCAAGATCCGTCGTGAGCACGATCTCCTCTATCCAGGTCGTGGGGGTCGTATAGAGCTTCACGGGTCGATGAATGCCCGCATAGTTAAAAAAATCAAAGTTCGGCGGATTGGTCACCAGCCGCCGTCCCCCAGGCAGCATTTCCTCACGATACCGCCCCACTGGCAGCGTCGTCGTATCGAGCATGTTATCGACGGCGACCGTCAGGCGATTCGGCTTGCCCTGCAGGAGCAGCCGGCCGATCTCCGCCTCAAATGGCGTAAACCCACCCCGGTGCTCGACCAGCGGCTGGCCATTGAGATAGACCTGCGCCGTATGTGTCACTGCTCCAAAGCGCAGCACGACGCGCTGATCGGAGAGCTGTGGCGGGATGACCACCTCACGCTCGTACCAGACCCGGCCGACGTGGTCGCGCAAGGCAGGGTCCTCATAGATCTCATTGTAGGAAGCCGGCACGGGCATTGGTTGAGCATCTCGCAGCGGCTGCTCAAACCAGACGTCTGCCAGGCCATTGCCCGGATCAAGGCGAAAGTTCCAGATCCCGCTCAGATCAATGAGCGCGCGCGTCGGGGTCATGATTGGATAGAGCATGGGTCGGTCTCCTCCTCTCCTTCGCTCCTGAAAGACGGAGCGCCGCCAGCAGGCAGACAGCCCCTTTAGAGCGTTGTCTCCGGCTGGTCGGCTATCAGCGGAAAACGCAGCGCCACGGTGGTACCATGCTGCGAGTGCGGCCGCGTGATGGAATGAATGCTCAGAACGCCGCCAGCCTCGCGCACTTTGAGGCGCGCCTGGAGCAGGCTGGTACGCTCAGGGGGGATGGCCGCGCTATCAAAACCGCGGCCATCATCGATGACGTAGATCTCCAGATGGCCGTCCGTTCTGACGGAGCGCACTGTTGCAAAGCTGGCTCCCGCATGCTGGTAGATATTCAAGACAGCTTGAGTCACGGCGTACGCGATCGCCTCAGCCATCCTTTCCTCAGCCTCGCTCTGCTCCAGATGACGTTCGAGTAGATCTAGCGCCCGCAGATCGGTCTCTATCTTCAACGGCGACTCTGGGAACATGGCTGGTACATCCTCGCGTATCACCTTCTCCAGATGCTGACGCAGCCCCAGGCTTTGACGCTGATACACATCCTCGACCAGCAGCTGCAGGGTCCGCAGATCGCGCTGCAGCTCGTCTCCAATGCGGCGCACTTGCTCCAGGGCCTCCAGGAAAGGGCTGGCGCCGACCCTGCCCTGTGGGTCATCCTCGGCCTCCACCTTCAGACGATGGTGCCAGTAGCCCAGCAGCGAACGAATACGCAAGGCCTGCTGCTGCGGACGGTCGTGGATGTGCCGCGCCAGCGTAGCGCGCAACTGCCTATCGGCGCGCAGCAGGAGCGACAGCGAGCGCCGCATCTCTTCGCTGGCCTCCTCCAGCTCATGCTCACGCTCACGTCCCCGCTGCAGCTGCTCCTCGTGCTGGGCGAGCGCATGCCGCAGCCGTCCCCTCTCCTGCGAGGCCTGGCCGGCGAACCAGATCACCAGAGGATAGAGCGCCGCCAGCGCTGCCAGCGCCGGCCAGGGCACCAGCGCCTGACCACTCAGCAGCAGCAGTCCCAGGATCAGTCCCAGACCCGGACCACCAAGGCGCACCAGCAGCAGGGCAGCGAGGGGACGAGTACGCGCAGTCAGCGGCTGGCGGCCCGAACCTGCGCAACGGCGCTCGGCCAGGAGTAGCGGCAGCGCGCACCCCACAGCCACCAGCCAGGTCAGCAGCGCAATGCTCAGCGCGAGCAGCAAGGCCGGAGTCAATGGCACAGAGCCGTAGAGCAATTGCGCACTGATCTCAAAGGCGAAGACCACCAGCAGCGGCAGATAGGCGAGACCATCGACCGTGAATGCTGGCGCCCTCCTGACCGAGGCAGCGCCCACTTCAGCGCGGTAGGAGAGGCTCAGATGCAGGAGAGCGGAGCCGGTGAGCGCCAGCCCTGGCAGCCAGAGGACGAGGATCAGCGGCTCAAAGGCAGAGGGCCGCTGCACGTTGCCGCCACAGGCGACGAGCAGAAGGAGCAGGGCTGGTGGCAACAGCGTCAATCCCTCGACAGCTTCTCCCCAATCGGTCGCCTTGAGCAGCAGAAGCACGGCCAGCAGCAACCAGCTCAGGCCGGCGAGTAGCGCCAGGCCGTACTGCAGCCACCACATCTCCCAGGTGAAAGGGACCGCAGGGCCGCTGACCACAACGGTACGGCCATCGCGCTCATCACGAAAGAGATAGGTCAGCGTCATCCCCGGCCGCGTCTGTGCAAAGGCCTGCGTCAATGCCTGCGGTCCCCGATAGACGCGCAGGCCGCCGACCTGGCGGGGATCACTGACCTCTACTGCGCTGAGATAGCGCCGCTGCCAGATGGGATCAACCGCGGCGCTGAACTGGGGGAACTGGGCAAGGGTGGCAAGGACAATGGGGCGCCCACTGGCGTCCTCTCCCCAGAAGAAGCCCCCAAAGGGATGACCGATCTCGCTCATCAGACGCCACTGCCCTGCCACGCTCAGGATCAGCAGGGCCAGGGCCGCCAGGCAAGAGACGCCGGTGAGAGCTGGCTGCCGCCACTGCTTCTCAGTTGTCTGCTGCACTTCAACTGCCACGCTTTAGTCTAGCATTCCCGCCGCCGCTACGCAAGAGCTATAACGGGGCCGATGGATTGCCAACAAGCGAGCTAAGTGTTATAGTAGATAGAGAATAGCTGCATAGCTGTGCAGGTTTTCTGTGAAAGGATGAACATCGTCTATGGCTGCTCGCCCCACACAGGCCAGCACGTCAGGGAGCCTGACTCCAGAGGACATGTGCCAGGTACGCGCCGTGCATCCCGAGCAGGTACATAGCGTACGAGAGCATCTGCTGCCCGCGAGACGCGCTCTACGCACAGCCGGGCTGTTTGGCGTCCTGAGTGATCCCACGCGCCTGCAGGTGCTCTATGCCCTGCTGCAGGCGCCAGGAGGAGAGCTGTGCGTCTGCGATCTGGCTGCCGGCCTTGGTCGGGATGACACAACGATCTCCCACCAGTTGCGCGTCCTACGGACGCAGCAGATCGTCAGCATGCGCAAGGTTGGGCGTGTTGTCTACTATCGGCTGGTTGATGATCATATACGCCAGCTCCTTGAGCTGGGCCTGGCCCACGCCGATGAACCTGCAACAGAACAGCCTCCAGAGAGGCAGGCAGTGGAGGTGCTGGCGTGAGGAGCGAAGATCTCAGACACACACACCATCACTATCATCATCATCATGAGCACACGCACGATCTACCCAAACGGAGCCTGCGCCTGGCCTTCTTACTGACGAGTATCATTTTGCTCAGTCAGCTCGCAGGGGGCTTCCTGGCCAACTCGCTGGCCCTTCTCTCGGAAGCGGGGCATGTCGTCACCGACCTCTTTGCCCTGGGTCTGGCCTGGTTCGCTGCCTTCCAGGCGGAGCGGCCGGCCAACGCGCGTAAAACCTTCGGCTATCACCGTGTTGGCATCCTGGCTGCGCTGATCAATGCCGTCACCTTGATCGTGATCGCTTTCGGCATCCTCATAGAGGCCGTTCAGCGCCTGCGCCAGCCTGCCAGCGTCGAGCCTCTGGTCATGTTCATCACCCCGCTCATCGGGATAGCGCTCAACCTCTTCATCGGCCTGCGCCTGCAGAAGGGCTGCCATAATCTCAATACGCGCGCCGCCGTGTTGCACGTCTTCGGTGATGTGGGTGCCTCGGCTGCTGTGATCATCGGGGGCCTGATCCTCCTGCTGACAGGCTGGACAGCGATCGATCCGCTGCTCTCAGTTGGCATCGCTCTGCTGCTCGCCTTCGGCGCCTGGCAGGTTGTGCGCGAGGCCACCGATATCCTGCTGGAGGCTGCGCCGCGCGGCCTCTCTGTGGCCGAACTGGCTGCCGACATCTTGCGTGTGGAGGGCGTGCAGGATGTCCACGATCTGCATGTCTGGACCATCGCCAGCGGCATGCCCGCGCTCTCCTGCCACGCCACGATCGAGGATGCGCCCCCAGGCAAAAGCGCCGCTATCCGACGCGCCCTGACAGCAATGTTGACCGAAAAGTACCAGATCGATCACGCGACGATCCAGTTTGAGTCCGAGAAAGACCACTTCGTCTGTTGCCAGGGCGAGAGCCTCTACTGCTGCCTCGAACGCACGCGGCGCCTGGCCCGTCAGGGCGCTCAGGCCAGCAGCGAATCAGAGCAAGATACCGCTTCCTCTTAATATATACAAGTATAGTCGGTGCTCTCAGCGGGAAGCCTGAACCTCTCTACTCGTCGTGCAGGCTTCCCATCCTTACCTCCCCTCCAATGCCTGTCCGGCGCATCCCGAGAGGCCAGCGGCCTCGTAGAGGGCTTTCTCTCCCTCTTGACAATCATATGACTGTGTGCTAAAATTTTGACCAGTCAGTCATGACCACAAAGTCAGATTTTAGCCAGAGGTCAAATTTTTGTACTGGAGTCATATGATGTATGGAGAGTCATAGTTCAGGTGGAGGTGCAATGATGTCCTCTCCAACGGCTCCACGCTCATGGAAAGAGAAACAGCGCCAGGAGCGCGAGGCTCTCATTCTGCAGACCGCTGAAGAGGTCTTCTGCGAAAAGGGCTATCACGAAAGCTCCATCGACGAGATCGCTGCGCGCGTAGGGATTGCCAAGGGCACGGTCTACCTGCATTTTCCCAGCAAGGAGGACCTGGTGGCAGCCCTGATTGAGCGTGACTCTCGGCATCTCCTGCAGGCGGTGGAGGATATTAATGCCTCAACACAGACCACTCGCGCCAAGCTTGAAGCAATCCTTCGACTGATGTATGGAGAGCTCCTCAACAAACGTATGCGTCTGTTCTATGCTATGTACAATAGCTCTGATATGCGCTTACTCACAGAGAAGAAGGCGTCGATGCACAGCCTGTGGGAGGAGGTCGCCAGACACATCACGAGCTTGCTTGACGAAGGCAAGGCGGCTGGTGATTTTGACTCGACGATCCCAACCAGCGTCATGCTCAGCCTCTTTCTAAACCTGATCTCAGTCAGGGGATACGAGCGGTTAGTGAGACAGGAACATCTCACACCCGATGAGGTCTTGCAGTATCTGACGCGCATCTACTTTAAGGGCATTGCTGCTGAACCATCGTTGTGATAGAGGAGGAGCGTTTTCTCATGGAACAAACATCGCTGCAACCTGGCGCGGCTGCTCTCTCGGCAGAGCAGTCCCAGCAGGCGCAGGAAATAGAGCAACCGCATTACTCGACGCGCGAGACCGCGCTGACGATGATCGGTGTCCTGCTGGTCATGCTGCTGGCCTCGCTGGACCAGACCATCGTCTCAACGGCACTGCCGCGCATCATCGCCGATCTGCAGGGATTTGACCGCTACACCTGGGTCTCGACAGCGTATCTGCTCTCGTCAACCGTCATGGTGCCCATTTACGGGAAACTCTCCGATATGCTGGGCCGTAAGCCGATCTTTCTCTTCGGGGTGGTCGTCTTCTTAATCGGCTCAGCGCTCTCCGGCGCGGCACAGTCGATGAACGAGCTGATTGCCTTCCGTGCTTTCCAGGGTCTGGGAGCTGGTGCGCTGCTGCCGATCGCTATCGCCATTGTAGGCGACCTTTTCACGCCGCGTGAGCGCGGGAAGTGGCAGGGCCTGACGGGTGCGATCTGGGGACTCTCTTCTATCGTCGGTCCCACGCTGGGTGGCTGGATCACGCAGAATACGAGCTGGCGCTGGGTCTTCTACGTCAACCTGCCCATTGGTATCGTGGCCATGCTGGCCTTGATCTTCCTCATGCCAACGCTGCGCGGCAAGGCGGCGCGGGTCTCCATCGACTACTGGGGCGCGCTCCTGCTGGTCCTGGGTGCCTTGCCACTGCTGCTCGGCTTCTCGCTGGCTGGGACTCAGTACGACTGGCTCTCGCCGCAGATCATTAGCCTGATGATTGCTGCCGTTGTCTTTCTGACGGCCTTCATCACCTACGAAGCGACTCTAGAGCGCCGTAACGGCCAGCCGATCATCGAGCCGGGCCTGTTCAAAAACAGCATCTTCACTGTATCGACAATCGTCACCGTTATATTCGGCATGGGCCTCTTTGGCAGTGTCTTCTTCATTCCGCTTTTTGTGCAGGGTGTCGTCGGTACCAACGCCACCAACAGCGGACTGATTCTGACACCGCTGATGCTGACCTCGGTTGTGGGCAGCATCTTCTCCGGCCAGCTGGTCTCAAGAATCGGCCGCTATAAATTTATTGCCATCGCCGGCATGGCCATCAGCGTTGTCGGCACCTATCTGCTGACGCGCCTCGATGTGCACTCGACCAACAGTGATGTTCTGATCGCCATGCTGGTGCTGGGCCTGGGTCTGGGCTTCGGTATGTCGCTCTATACGCTGGTCGTACAGAACGCCATGCCGCTCAGCAAAATCGGGCAGGCCACCTCGGCTCTGATCTTCTTCCGCCAGATCGGCGCCACGGTGGGTCTGGCCGCAATGGGATCGATCATGACCTCGGCCTACCAGCCTGCCTTCACCAGTGCCCTGCCGGCCATGGTCAAGGAGGTGGTGCCGGCTCGCTTCCTGAGGGTCTTTAACAACCCTGAGATCCTCCTCTCAGACAGCGCTCAGCAGCAGATGCAGCGCGCCGCAGCGGCCTTCGGCCCGCAGGGACAGCAGCTCCTCAACACCATTCTGGAGGCGGTGAAAACGGGGTTGGCGCAGGGCATCCACAATGTCTTTGTGCTGAGTCTGATCCTGATGGTGATCGCTCTGGTCGCGGTCTTCTTCTTGAAAGAGATCCGCCTGCGCGATCGCCGGCGCATGGCGGCCGCGGAGGGTGAGGCCGAGAGCGCTCCCGAAGCCACGGGCGAACTGATCGGCCTGGTCTAAACTGAGGATCACGGCCATCGCAGCCAGCATTGATAGAAAGAGACCTGCCGCAAGCCTCGGGGGGTGTACCTGAACTCCGGAGGCCCGGCAGGTCTCTCGCTGGCTTGAAGCTCTGCCACTCCGTCCATACCGCTCTCTGGCTGAAACCATAGAGTCGGATAACGATCAGCATCATGAATCCTGCGCTCATCCGCTCTCTGGTGGCCGCCTCAGTGAGAGCCACGCAGAAGGCCACCTCCAGCGTCAAGGCACTCCATCCGACTGCCAGTGCATACTCTGAACGCATCCATGGGGCTGGCCCGCAGACAAGGCAGAGTGCCACGTCACTAGACCGCGTTGTTACGCAGCTTATAGACCTTGATCGCCACCTGTAGGGTCAGCCAGTTACTGCGGTCCTGGAGATCGATGTCGCAGAGCGACTGCAGGCGATCAAGGCGCTGAATCAGCGTGTTGCGATGAACGAAGAGCCGGCCGGAGGTCTTGGTGAGGTTTCCTGCGCACTCCAGGTAGATCTCCAGAGTATCCAGCAGATCTGTCCCCTTACGCCGATCGTAGCTGGCGATACGAGCGATCTGATCCTGATACATATCGCGTAGATCGTCCATGCGCGCAATCTTATAGAGATAGCGGTACACGCCCAGATCGTTGAAATGTGTCACGCCTCCTTCACGATTCAGATTGCGCCCCATATGCAGGGCCTCACTGGCCTCGGCCGCCCCACGCCGATAGTCTGCGATATGCTGACAGGGATTGCCCACGCCGACCGAGATGCGCACGTCATGCTCATTGCGCAACTGACGCACCAGATCGCGCAGCCAGGTCTTCAGGCGCGCCCCGTTGGCGTCCTTACTCAGGCAGATTAAACAGGTGAGCACGTTCTCTTGTTCACAGACCAGGGAACCGGGATAGCTGTCCTGCACGCGACGACGGATCTGACTGCAGATGCGCTTATGGGCTGCCAGGCGATCCTCCTCGGTCAGCAGCACCTCATCAAGGGCACGACTCTCTCCAGGCGCCAGTTCGATCATCGCCACAGCATGCGGCCGACTCAGATCACAGCCCAGGAAGTGGGCTCGTTGGCGCAGCGTATCTTCAGAATCATAGGCCCCTTCCAGCAGATCGTCGAAGAAGCCCTTGACCAGGTTTTTCTGAGCCAGCATATCTACCAGATGGCTATTCTTAATGGCAATCGCAGCCTGGTTGGCTATAGTGCTCAACAGCGTCTGATCCTCGGGTGTGGGACGACGGGTTTTGCGAAAATAGCAATTGATCAGCCCCAGGTTCTCTGTTCCTGAGACCAGGGGAGCTGAGAGCAGGGTCTTGTGCTGGCCATCCTTGAGCGGATTGAAGCGCTCCAGAGCCAGGCTGTTCATATCGCCGGCCTGGCCACGAACGCTGTAATCGCGCAGCGTCTCCAGCGCGCTGCGATCGACGTCGATATGTTGGAGCTGCAGAGCGCGATCGTTAATACCAGGCGAGGTTGCGCGCACTGTCAGGCGGCCACGCGCCTGGTCCATCAGCATGATGACACAGAGATCGGCCTCCATGATCTGGGCGGTCAGGGTCGCCAATGAGCGCAGCATCTCATCGAGATAGAGGCCCGAGCTGATGGTCTGACTGAGGACCGAGAGGCTGGTCAGGATGCTCAACTTACGCTGGGTATTTTCATAGAGCTGGGCATTTTCGATGGCGCCGGCGACCAGGGCAGCGGTGTTGCTCACAAAGCGCTGCTGCTCCTCAGTAAAGATGGCTGGCGCCACCGTATGCATCGAGATCACACCGATGAGATGCCGATCCTTGGTGACGATCGGCACGGTCATCAGGGACTGAAACTTATCCTCTTCTAGCTCAGGAATATAGCGGAAACGCGGATCGTTCATGGCATCTTCTTTGAGAATCACCGGCTCCAGCGTCATCCCTACCCAGCCGGTGATGCCTTCGCCAAGCGCCAGCTCGATCTTTCCGATGAAACATTCATACTGCGCACTGGTACTGGCCAGCACCAGACGCTCCTTCTCCTTGTCATAGAGATAGATGAAGGCCGCATGGCAGGAGACAGCGCGCGCCACCGCATCGACAAGGTGGCGCAAAATCTCATCGAGTTTGAGCGTTGAACCAACCGCCGAGATGATCTCGTTGAGGAGGGCGTACTCCTGGGACTTCGTCGCCAGAGCCGTGCGTAGCTGCCCATTTTCGCGACGCAGATCTGCCAGCTCTTGCTCAATGGGACGCTTGATGCCGGTTCTGGCCGGGACCATTCTGGATGACATGCCGACCTCCTGAAGATAACCAGATACTCATCGCCGCACATGCCTCTGTCACATGTGTGGCACCCGCACAAGAGTTCCACGTTCCAGTCGTCAGACCACATACGTATGATGTCTATATGTGTGCATTGTAACTATTTTTGGGCCGGAAGTCCAGCGTTGTATACCCTTTTTTCTAGAAAAAGTAACCATGGTACTCGATGAATTATGTATACCAGACAGGAGGAGAGGCTTGCAGGTCACCGCAGCCGCGTACTGGTTGCCAGAGGGCAACCAGTACGCGGCTCCCACTGTGGACGAAGTATCCACAGCAAGGGCCGCCTGGGCGATCCGTTGCGGCCACGTCCCTGCTGGGAATCGTGCCCCCTGGCACACGGCTGTTCAGAGGTCACCGGCTCGCTCTGAGTCTGAGGGCGGCTCAGGATAAACTCAGCCGTGACAGGTGGAGAGGTTTCTGTTATACTGAAAGCTGTACATTATCCTTCGTACGCTCCGGAGAGACGGCCAGGTGCGAGCGTCTTTCTTCTCCTATACACCTCTTATCTGTAGCGCATTCCGAGCCGGTGAGACCCGCTCTGGAACGGCGGAGGGTCGCCGACGACGGCCTTTTTCCACGTGCAGAAACTCATACGTGAGCGAACGGGGAGCGTTTTGTTAGTTTTCTCCAGGAGATGGCAGCATGTCAGACATCGTTACTATTCCTGAAGAGCGTGGCATAGAAGTCCACGGCATCGAACGGGTTGCACCCACCGCCCGCACCCATGTGCGTATTTTCGACAACTTCACCATGTGGCTCTCCGCCAACCTGGTCATCTCGACCGTCGCCCTGGGTGCGCTGGCGAACCCGGTCTTCGGGCTGGGATTCTGGGATGGGTTCGCGGTAATCGTTCTGTTCAACGCGCTGGGTGTGCTGCCCGTTGCCTTCTTCTCGACGCTTGGTCCCAAACTCGGCCTGCGCCAGATGACCATTTCGCGCTTCTCCTTCGGCTGGATCGGGGCCATCATTATGGCGATCTTCAACGTCGCAGCCTGCATCGGCTGGTCTGCCGTCAACGTGATCGTCGGTGGTCAGCTTGTTGCCGCCCTCAGCAACGGGGCGGTTCCGCGCTGGGTGGGCATTCTGGTCATTGCCCTGCTGACCACCCTGGTCAGCATCTATGGATACCGCTATGTGCACCGCTACGAGCGCTACGCCTGGATTCCGATGGCGATCATCTTCGCCATCATGACCGCCGTGGCGGCTCCTCACATGAAGCTGATCGCCACCCCGGCCCTCAGCGCTATCTGGATCGCCTCCCTTATCTCCTATGGGGGCGCTATCTATGGCTTCGCGACGGGCTGGAGCTCCTACGCCGCCGACTACAACGTCAGGCAGCCAGAGGAGACGCCAGCCAGGCGCGTCTTCTGGCTCACCTTCCTGGGTGTCTTTATCCCCTGCGTGCTGCTGGAAACCCTGGGCATGCTCTTCACCAGTTGGATTCCCAAGGGAGGCGGTGACCTGCTGGCAGGTGTGCTGGCTCCCCTTGGAGGCTTCGGTACCTTCCTGCTCGTCCTGCTGGCCCTGAGTGTGATTGCCAATAACATTCCCAATGATTACAGTCTCGGCCTCTCGATGCAGGTGATCGGCAAATCTTTGCAGCGTGTTCCGCGAGCCGTCTGGACGCTGATCGGCGCGGTGATCTACGTGGCCATTGCGCTGCCAACAGCTCAGAACTTCAACGAGACGCTGGAGAACTTCCTGCTGCTCATTGCCTACTGGCTGGGTCCCTGGTCAATTGTCCTGATTCTGGAGCACTTTGTCTTTCGCCAGGGACGCTATAATGTAGATGACTGGAACACCCCCCAGCGGCTCCCGCTGGGCTGGGCGGCCATTGTCTCACTGGTTATCGGGCTGATCGGCGTGGCCCTCGGCGCGGCCCAGGTCTACTATGTCGGGCCGATCGCCAGGTTGGTCAACCCACCCTATGGCATGGATGTCGGCTTCGAGCTGGGCATCGTGCTGGCCGGCATCGCGTACTTGATCCTGCGCCGTATTGAGCTGCGCACCAGTGGGCGCTGAGGTCCGCCGTCATCTCATACCAGGCGAGGCAGGTGGGAGCCACCACCTGCCTCCTCTCTCCCTATCAGCACCAGTGATCTGCCTGGGTTGCAGGCGCTGAAAACGCACCTACGAGGAAGGCCATGCACTACGATCTACTTATTCGCCATGCACACCTCCACGGCCGTGACGGCCTGGTAGACCTCGCCGTTCAGGACGGCCTCTTCGCCAGAATCGCCCCTGACCTGGCAGATGCCAGCGCACGCCGTGAGATCGATGCCGGTGGTCGGCTGCTCTCGCCACCCTTCATCGATGCCCATGTCCATCTGGACGCCGTGCTGACCGTCGGCCAGCCGCGCTATAACCGCAGCGGCACCCTGCTGGAAGGCATTCAGATCTGGAGCGAACGGAAGCCAGGCCTGACTCACGAGGAGGTCAAGCAGCGCGCCCTGGAAGCGATCCGCTGGGAGGTCGCCCAGGGTACCCTCTATATCCGCAGTCACGTCGACATCTGTGATCCCTCGCTCACAGCCCTGCGTGCCCTGCTCGAGGTCCGCGAGGAGGTGCGCGACATCTGCGAGCTCCAACTGGTCGCCTTCCCTCAGGATGGCATCCTCTCCTTTCCCAATGGCCGCGAACTGCTGCGACGCGCGCTGGAGCTGGGTTGCGATCTCGTGGGTGGGATTCCACACTACGAATGGACGCGCGACATGGGTGTGGAGGATGTGCACTACGCCTTTGCCCTGGCCAGGGAGTTCAACTGCGACATCGACTGCCACTGTGACGAGACCGACGATCCTTATTCGCGCTTCACTGAGGTGATGGCCGCCGATACACTTGAGCATGGCTGGCAGGGACGAGTGACAGCCAGCCACTGTACCGCGATGCACTCCTACGACAATGCCTATGCCTTTAAACTGCTGCGCCTGCTCGCTCGTGCTCAGGTCAATGTGATCGCCAATCCCTTTGATAACGTCGTGCTCCAGGGCCGCTTCGATACCTACCCGAAACGGCGCGGAATCGCGCGTGTGAAAGAGTTACTGGCGGCCGGTGTGAACGTGGCACTCGGCCATGATTCGATTATGGACCCCTGGTTTCCTCTGGGCCGCGGCGATATGCTGGCGGCCGCCCAACTGGCGCTCTTCCTCTGCCACATGAGCGGCTACGAGGAGATCAACACTGTACTGGAGCTGATCACCACCAATGCGGCCCGCGCCCTGCGTATCACGGACCGCTATGGAATCGCCGAGGGGAAACCGGCCGATTTCCTGATCCTGGATGCACCGTCGGCCTTTGAAGCCCTGCGGCTCCTCCCGGCTCGCCTGCACGTCTTCAAAGGTGGCCGTGAGATCGCTACGACCGCTCCGGCCCGCAGTATCCTGCGCCGCGCTGGCGAGGTCGAAGGCAGCCCGGTGACCTACTGCCCACCACAGGCCTAGAGGATGTTGACCGCCCGTGCCGCCAGCACTGCCAGCACGAGCAGGGAGAGTAAGGACTCAACCATCATCAGGGCCTTGGCTCACCGTGTCAGCGGCATGGTGTCGGTCGGACTGAAGGCCGTGGCAGTTGTGAAAGCCAGAAAGAGATAATCCATAAAATGGGGCGCCCAGCCGCTGCGATTGCCACCAGCCTGCTGGGGAAACATAAAATCGGCAGCCTGGTGCCCCTTCAGATGACGTTTCAAGGGACCACCGCCGTCGATCTCCCAGTACCAGAGGGCGAAGACCAGCAGGTTGCAGACCCAGAGCAGCGCTGCCGAGCGCAGCAAGACCCCGGCCTGCCTGGTATGAGGAAGATTGAGAATCAGCAGAGCAACGGCACTGCCCAGCGCCAGGGTGACGATCGCCAGCAGCAGGAAGGCCAGGCGGCGCTGCAGAGCATGCGAGAGCCGACGCTGCCTGATACGCGCCAGCACGAGATGCGCAGCCACGACCAGCAGGACACCTCCTTCAAGCGCCAGCGGCAACCAGTTCGGACCAATGGTCAACCAGGGCGGTAGAATGGCGTAGAAGAGACCAAAGAGCAGCGCCGCCGCGAAGGCCAGCCAGCGGGGCGCCACCCCACTGTGATGCTCCTCTCTCTGTTCGCTCAACTCACCAGTAGCGCCTGTATGCAGATGCTCCTTCTGTCCCATGGGTACGGCCCTCCGCTGCGTCTCTTTGCGGCAATCCAGGGGCTCGCCTACGCTCACCCACAGAGACGGCCCGTTCTCTAGCGTAGTACAGAAGCGTCCCATGTGCAAGTCCCTTCCTTTCCCTCGCTCCCAATGCAGCTATACCAGCAAGCAGATTTCTGACCGTCTTTTCATCAACTTACCTAGTATTATGAACAACCTGTCATAATACTAGAGAGACAAGCCAGAAGCAGCGCTGAGATGATGGCACTATTTTCACATATGAGCTCCGACAGGTGCAAAATAGCCCTCTATCTGATATAGTAGAGGACAGCATGAGACAGAGGGAGAGCCATCAAGCTTTTCTGTGTGGGGAACATGTGATGATGAGAGTGGAGCAAGATCAACGCCTGAGTGCGCCGGTTGTGCTGACTGCGATTCTCGAGGAATTTAGCGCCATCAGCGACTATCGCACGCTCCAGGATCGCCTGCCCTGTCGCCTGGCCCACCTGCTGAAGAGTCCCTATGTCCTGTTCTACAAGCGCATTGGCGAAACGCTTCAGTTTGTTTCCGGGACGTTCGATGAGAGGCCTGGCTGGTCGGCCTCCCTGCTGGCCGTGGCCCAGATCAATCCCATTGACCTGAACAGCGATCGGCCAGAGGCGCAGGCCTGGCGTCTGCGGCGCGCGGCATCAGCGCCCCCGCAGAGTGCAACGCCCTACCTGGTGGCCGTGCCACTGATCTATCGGCAGCGGGCGGTCGGGGTGCTGGTGGCTATTCGCGGCAACCAGTTCGCCGCCGAGCCTGGCGCCAGCAGCGAGGAGACAGTGCAGGGTGATGATAGCAACTACTGGAGTCCGGGGGAGATCCAGGTGCTTGAGGCCGTCGCCGGGGTGACTGCGATGTTGCTGGAAAATACCCTGCTGCTTGAGCGCGATCGCGAGCGTATTCAGGAGCTGGCCCTGCTCAACAGCATCGGTAGCCAGATGAACAGCGCCATTCACGACCTCGATCGGCTGCGGGCCATCATTATCCAGCGCAGTCGCGAGATTGCCCCGCTTGATCTCTGCGAGCTGCTGCTGCCTCCCCCGGCGATCAGCAGCTCTCCCTGGATTACACCAGCCCTGAGCACGACGCTCTTTAACTATGCGCGTGGACAGAGGAGCCGTCCGGCCCCGCTGGTGATCGAGCGCCCCGGTCGCCCTCAGACGGCGGACTACCTGGCCCACCTGCCTGCGACAGTGAATACCTTCATCGCCCTCCCATTGATCAGCGGCGGCGAACTGAGCAGGCGTGGGCGGATCAGCAGCACTCAGGAGAGCGAGCCGCGTCTGCTGGGGATCATTGTGGGAGCCTCCTATCGCCCCTGGAAAATTCGCAATGTTGAGCTGATGCTACTCCAGGTGCTGGCCAGTCAGGCCAGCGCGGCTCTGGAGAACATTCACCTGATGACCGAGGTCATCGAGGCGCGCAATGAGGCGCGTAAGCTCCTGCGCCAGGTTCTCGACGATCAGCGCTTGAAAGAGCTAATCCTGGAAAGTATTCCCAGCGGATTGATAACCATTGATCTCCAGGGCCAGATCACGACCTTTAACCGCGCAGCCGCCACGATTCTGGGATACCACCCGTACGAGGCTCTGGGCCAGCCGGCCCAGAAAATCCTGCCGCTCAAACATTCCCAGGTCGCCTTCGAGCCTGGCCTGACACCGCGGATCGAGCATGATACGCTGGTGGCCCAGGATCGTCAGGGCCAGGATATCGTGCTGGATATGACGCTTCTGCCGCTCTGCAACGATCGCGGCCAGCAGATCGGCACGCTGATCACGTTCGCGGATGTCACTTCGGTGCACCGTCTTCAGGAGGAGAAACGCCGCCTGGATGAGCTGGCGTCGCTCGGTAAGATGGCGGCCAGTGTCGCCCATGAAGTGCGCAATCCCCTGGCCTCGATCAAAATCACGATGCAGATGCTAATGGACGATCTCGAGAAGGTGGTGTCTCGCGAGGACCTGGGAGCGGGACTCTCTTCTCTGGAGGGGCACCGCGGGGCCCAGGAATCGATCGCTGTGGTGCTCAAAGAGGTGAAGCGCCTGGATAATATTGTCCGTGATCTGCTGCTCTTCGCGAGGCCACGCCAGCTCCATCGAGTCCCCTGCGACCTGATCGCTCTCAATGAGCATGTGCTGCAGGCCCTGCAACACAGCTTGAGCGAGAGCAGCATCATCGTCCATCGCGTCTACCAGCACGAGATTCTGCAGCAACGGGAGCAGGCGCTGGTTCTCGCCGATATGGAGCAAATGGAGCAGGTGCTCTTCAATCTCTATATGAATGCCCTTCAGGCCATGCCTGAAGGAGGGATTCTCACCGTCTCTTGTCAGCTTGTCTCCCCTTCCATGCCTGGCAGGACTCCCCGTCTGGCGCCGAGTGAGCCACTACCCTACCACGGGGAGTGCTCTGCCGCGGAAACGGCACAATCTGGGGAGTCTCGGAGCGAGAGCCAGCACCAGGGATGGCTGGAACTTTCCATCAGCGACACCGGCATCGGCATTCCGCCAGAGCAACTGGAGCTTATCTTCCAGCCGTTCTTCACCACTAAAGCCCACGGTATCGGCCTCGGCCTCTCGATCACTCAGCGCCTGATCGAGAGCCATCAGGGACAGATCAGCGTTGAGAGCCGTCTGGGATATGGCGCCACCTTTTCGCTGCGTCTCCCGCTGGCGCGTGGCGCTGACGAAGGTGACGAGGGAACAGAGGAGCGCGATGATAGAAGGGGAAGACACGCATGAGCCTGATGATTCTAATCATCGATGACGAGCCGCATCTGCCACACCAGATCGCCCGCTATTTGAAGAAGCATGGCTATGAGGTTGAAACCGTCGCCGACGGAGAGGCTGGTCTGCGTGAGATTCAAAAGTGCTCCGTCGATCTGGTGCTGCTGGATCTGCGCCTGCCCGGCATGAGTGGACTGGAGGTGCTTAAGCGGATTCGGACGCAGGAGCAAGAGCTTCCCGTGATTATGCTGACGGCCTATGGGGACGTGCAGAGTGCAGTTGCTGCGATGAAGCTGGGCGCCTCGGACTATCTGCTCAAAGGATTCGACCTGGAAGAGCTATTGCTGGTGGTGCAGCGAGCGCTGGAGACCAGCGCCATGTACCGTGAACTGCGCCGTCTGCGACGGGAGCGCAGCGATAACTACCACTTCAACTACATTGTGGGGCATAGCGAGCGCATGCGCCAGGTCTTCGAGATGGTTGCCAGGGTAGCCCGCAGCGATACGGCTTCGGTGCTCATCACTGGCGAGAGCGGCACTGGGAAGGAGGTGGTGGCCCACGCTATTCACGAGCAGAGTCCGCGCGCCTCTGGCCCGTTTCATCCACTCAATTGCGCCGCCATTGCTCACAACCTGCTGGAAAGCGAGTTGTTTGGCTACGAGCCGTACGCCTTCACTGATGCCAAGAAGCAGAAGCGCGGCCTGCTGGAGCTGGCCGATGGGGGCACGCTCTTTCTGGACGAGATCGGTGAGATGCCCCTCGATATGCAGGCCAAGCTCCTGCGCGTTCTGGAGACCCGCTCGTTTTTTCGTCTCGGGGGGAATAAAGAGGTCCGTATCAACGTGCGTGTGCTGGCGGCTACGAATCGCGATCTGCACAGAGCCATGGAGGAGGGGACCTTCCGCCGCGACCTGTTTTATCGGCTGGCGGTGATGCAGATCACTCTCCCTCCGCTGCGCGAGCGGCCCGGTGACATTCCGCTGTTCGCCTCGCGCTTTATCGAAGACTTCAACCGTTCGCTAGGTCGCAACGTGCGGCGTATCTCACCGGAGGCGCAACGGCTCCTGCTGGCCTATAGCTGGCCGGGGAATGTGCGCGAGCTGAAGAACGTCATCGAGCGCGCTATGATTCTGAGCACGCAGGACGAGATCCAGCCGGCGCACCTGCCACAGGAAATCGTCAATTACAGCGAGTATCGCAAACGCCGCGCGAGTGATCCCTGGGATGAGTGGCTGGAAGCGCATCCCAACGATCCAGTAGCCCTGGAGCACATTGTCGAGCGTGTCGAGCAATACTTTATCAGACAGGCTTTAGAGGTATCAGGACACAACCGTACGCGCGCTGCTGAACTGCTGGGCATGAGCAAAGTTGACCAGTTACGCTACCTGATGCGCAAGTACGGGATCGAGTGAGCCTGTGGCTTCTCTGTGCTCACCTTGCGGGAGGCGCTTCCCCCGCCAGATCAGCGCTGGCCAGAGCGAGTTCAGCGAGAGGGCCAGGAAGGTCAGGGGCCTACAGGCGCAGGTCGTTCTCCTGCTCGCCACGGCGCAACAGCTCCTCTTCGATCTGGCGCCAGGCCTCCTGCTCGGCCTCCGTGCTACTGAGATGGCGCTGATACTGCAGCTGAGCTACACGTCGGCGGAAGGTCGCCAGGACATCACGCTGAACCTCGGGTGGAGGCATCGGGCGCAACTCGATCTGTGACGGGGAATAGAAGTCGCCCGGCTCGAACGCCAGTGAGGCCAGGTCGCTGAAAATCGCCAGCAGGGCCATACGCTGTTGAGAGAAATAGCCGACCTGGGTGCTCGAAGCCAGCAGACAGCCAGCAACGCGGCCTCCGAGCCAGATCGGATGGGCAGCGGCGCTGATCTCAAACTCGCTCTGGTAGCCGGGAACGAGATGATGCTTGCGCAGATCCTCGATGCTTTGTACGCGGCCGGATTCGACGACGTACCCGGCCAGCGACTCCATCCCCAGAAAAAGCGCCATTTGCTCCAGGTCCGCGGTCCAGGGGAGGGTGCCTTTGCCCATGCGCTCGCGCAGGCTGCGGATCTTACCATCGGGGCGGGGCGGCATACATTGCACCAGGGTGATGGACATGCCGAGCTGATTGGGATCGAGCTGGATCAGGGCCTGCCTGAGCACCATGTCGCCGATCTGCCAGAAACGCAGGGACTCGATGGTAGTGGTGCGCGTGTTGAGCACCTGGGCGAAAAACTCTGCAGCGACCTGCTCGACAGCGTTCTCCTTGAGCCAGGACTCAATGTCGGGATAGGTTTGCTTGAGGGCCTCAAGCAACTCCTGCCGATACTGGGGGTGAACCGCCTGAATGAGGCGAATCAGATGAGGACGCTGGGGATTGGACTCCCCATTGGCCCAACGCGACAGGGTCATCGTGGTCACTCCCAGGGCTGTTGCCAGTCGCTGGCGCTCTGCCGTTGTCTTGATCAGTCGCTGCAGGATCGACTGCCAGGACGGGGATACGCTCATAATCGCCCCCTCAGACTGCTACTATATCGATGTTTCTCTGGCATATGATAACAGAGGGAACAGGCAGAGTCAACCAGAAGACGCTGAATTCGATTCTGCCTTTCATCAAGCAGACGTTGCACGCCTTATCGATCAAGAATAGTACGCCTGTGTTCACCGGATTGCTCCTGTAGCTCTCAAGCGCTTCTCTGCCACGGCTCTTCCACCGAAGACTATACTGTAAGGTGGGGAGAGGTATTAAGTCTACGGCTATGATATATCTAGAAGCATCAGCGTGCGCTTGCGCCGCAACGATGGGGAAGGCCGGGAGTGGCTCATTCATGGTGAAGCGTATCATTGTGGTTGATGACGACAAGGAAATCCGCGAAATCATCCATTTCGTGCTCAGTCGCAATGGCTTTGAGGTTGTGACGGCTTCGGATGGCAAGCAGCTCGCAGCGCTGCTGGCGGAGGAGAAACCAGATTTGATCATCCTGGATGTGATGATGCCTGGTCAGGATGGCTATCAGATCTTCAACCGGCTGCGTCGCGATCCTCAGACGCGCCAGGTCCCGGTGATGATTATGACGGCCCACGCTGAACACATCTATGAACGTATCAGCGTCGACCTGGGGGCAGCGGATCATATTACCAAGCCGTTCCATCCGCTGGAGCTGGTTGAGAAGATCAAAGGTCTCTTCCAGGTGCCATCATAGGGTTCCTTCGATATGGCCAGATTTCTGGGCATGGCCCCTTGTCTGAAGGCCGAGAAATTGGTATCATTACGAATAGGGGCGTTTCTGGCAAGTTCGTTCAAGGAAGCAGAGCAGCCATGCCAAACAGATACGAGCGCGAGATCGAGGAGATCTTACGTAACTTAGAACAGACTGAGCCGCGGGGTGCACGTGGGTCGCGTTCCGCTGGCTCCGGACGCGCGCGTGCGGGACGTGAGCGGCGTATCTCTATGCCACGGCCGCGTCTCTCTTCGCTCAATGTGGATCTTGATGCTGCTCAGTGGTTTCTGATCCTGAGCATCGCGGCGGCGTTGATCGGTGGTGGCGTGGCTTATACCCAGGATACGGCCAGTGTGTTTACAGGGGTCATGGCGGCCTTCAGCACGCTCTGCCTCATTCTGGTGCTGGTGATCCCTTTTCTGGGGCGACCTCGCTACTCGGCCCAGGGGGGGCGCTATGCTAAGGTGACTCCGTTGTCGCGCAACCCGTTGAGCTCCCTGGCTACACGCTGGCATCTTTTCCTTTTGAAGCTGCGCTACCGTCGCAGGCGTGATCTGTAGCTGAGAGCAGAATCTCTTCTCTACTTGACAGCAGGCCGCAGCCGTGCTATAGTTCCTGATGCAGATCACCCTGGACGGGGTCGGTTATCAGTCACCAGGACAGGGATACAGCGGGGTGTGGCGCAGCAGGTAGCGCGCATGGTTTGGGACCATGAGGCCCGCGGTTCAAGTCCGCGCACCCCGACCCGACCCGACTTTGATTGATCTGATCGGGTGGGTTCTTTTGATCCATGGTCGCTCGCGCTGGTCGACTGACCCGGTGCGATTCACCTGCCCACCCACTCTCTGACAGGCGGAAGTAGCTCAGTTGGTAGAGTACCTGCCTTCCAAGCAGGCTGTCGCGGGTTCGAGTCCCGTCTCCCGCTCCCTCTTCCCAAGCCACGTGGCCGGCTCCCCACCACAGGGGAGCCGCCAAGTCCCCTCAAGACAGCTTGAGTGACAGTCATTGTTCCTGCTCTCCCCTCAAGAGCTCCTCCATTTTCCGCAGGGCCTCCCTTTGCATCCCTGGCAACACATGTCCATAGATGCCCAGGGTGACCGTCACCTGGCTGTGACCGAGGAGTTCCTGTACGACTTTGATATTGACTCCCATCGCGAGCAGGATGGTGGCCGTGCTATGCCTCAGATCGTGAAAATGGATCCGCGGCAAGCCGGCCTGGTCCAGGAGCTGGTAATATGTGCGGCGCACGAAGCTATCGGTCAGGAAATTGCCGTGCCGTGTGCAGAAGACCAGATCCTTCTGCTGCCAGCGGGCGCCCGCCTTGCGGCAAGCCTGCTGTTGCCGTTCCTGGTGCGCTTTCAAGGCGTCAATGGCGAGCGAGGGGAGCGAGATGGAGCGCTTGCCCTTGCGGGTCTTGGTCTCCGTCTCCACGAAGCCATGACCCGCTTTGTAGCTCACGGTACGGCGCACCTGGAGGCAGCCTTGCTCCAGATCGACATCCTGCCAGCGCAGGGCTAACAGTTCGCCCTCTCGCATCCCTGTCATGAGCGCCAGCAGAAACAGCGCTTCCAACGGGTGCTGCTTGATCGCCTCGACCAGGCGAGTGGCCTGGTCCGGCGTGAGGGTAGGCCGCTCAGGAGAGGTGGCTCTGGGGGCCTTGACCATCTCAAGGACGTTCCTCCCCACCTTATTGCGTCGCACGGCGTCTCGGAGGGCGACGTGCAGCAGCTTGTGGATATTACTGAGGGTCTTGGGAGCCAGGCCCTCCTCGCGCTTGGCCGCGTAGAGGCGCTCGATATGCTCCGGCTGGAGCCGCCGCAGGGGAAGGTGTCCAAGCGCGGGAAGGATATGGGTGCGGAGGATGCGCTGATAGAGCAGATAGGTCGTCAGGCGGATGGAGGGCTTGTGGACAAACTCCAGCCAGTGCTCCAGATAATCTCGTACCGATTGATCGCGTTCCAGCAGCAAGGTTCCCTGCTCCAGTTCGTTGAGGGCCTTGCGCAGGGCCACCTGGGCCTCCTGCCGTGTCCGAAAGTACCCAATGGTTTTCTTCTTCCCTGTCTCCAGCGTCACCTGGGCCACCCAGGGTTTCGTCCGGGACTTCCGGTCGCTCTTGCGCTCAAAGATGGACCCTTCCCCATGTCCCCGGCGTTTCTTTCTGCCCCCCTGTGGCAGGTCTGATGACTGGCGGCGTGGCTGCTGTGGCTGCTGATCCTGATGAGTCATGAGGAGACCCCCTCTTTGGTTCGTGGTTGTCCCAAGCACGCTTCTCTTCAGAAGGGCCACAAGCGGGGGAGTCATCCCCGCCGTCTTCCTTCAGGAGCTGGACCGCACCATCAACCGGCACCTGGGGCAAGAGGAGGGCGCCACAATGTGCCGCACCTGTCCAGTGCTCTGGCCAGGTGGTGGCCTCACGCGGTTCCACGATGCGCGCCTGCTGCGCGCGTCTTGTCTGGAGAGACGCCTCTTCCTGGGGGCGTCTCTCCCCACTGCTGAGAGGGATTTGCGCCAGCACTGGCGGAGCAGGCGGCTCAGGGGGCATCTTTCCGCGCAGCAAGCCAGCGGTTGAGATCCTGCTCATCGACCTTCACATTCTTGCGACTGACATAGATCACCGGAAGACCCTGGGCGCGGTAGCGATAGAGGGTGGCAGAGTGCACGCCTAGCCTGGCGGCCACTTCTTTCAAAGACAGTAACTGTCCCACAGTCGGGGGAGGCGCTGGCTGCTGGACAGGTTGTATTGAATGACTCCGACGCATCCGTTCTCTCCTTTCAGTGCCTGCAAGAACAACAACATCATAGAGGAACACCCAGGGATCACTTTCCAGCCATCCTGCAAAAAGCCAGCCACTTGGGGCGAATGGAAAAATCCAGGAAGTGGAGGGCCTGGGTCATGATGGGCCTCTGCTGGCGCAGCAGCCCATGCGGATGAGCATGAAGCACCCATTTCCAGATCCCACCTCCGCGCGGCGTGGTGCCTGTGATCAAGGAAGCAACAGGAAAGAGCGCCGGGGTGGAGATCTCCACCTCCACCCCTCGAGAATGGAGAAAAAAGCGTCGTGCATTCATAGTTCTCCTTTCGTCTCCGTTTTGCTTCACCCGTTCACGTATCCACTGGTCAAGGAGATCAGATGGGATACGTACGTAGCGTTCCGAGCGGAAGACTGGTAGACCTTCATTTTTTATCATTCGGTAGAGCTTCGAGCGCCCTACACGCAGTTTTAGCATGGTCTCCTTAATCGTCATTAACTTATTAGGTTCAGGTGTCGGTATCGAAGACGGTTGCTGCTGCATAAGGATAGCCTCCTTCGTTT
>JBHOQN010000043.1:0-7433 GCA_042408965.1 Ktedonobacteraceae bacterium | reverse complement strand
TTCGAGAGAAGTACCTGGCTTCTCTTGCTCAGGATGGTATAGCTGTCCTGAGTGGGCCGACCTGTCAGGCGGCCTCTCGTGTCCACCCTTCGGGGTGAGATGCAAGCCCCCGCCTTCAGGCGTGGGGTCCACCTGACTGATTGTGGGTGGTCTATTCAGACTACGATGTTGCAGGGACCGCGATCCGCTAGGATACTGAAAGAATTCGCTGAACGGAAGCTCCGCGTGTTCCGCCGCAAACGTTGCAGGGACCGCGATCCGCTAGAGGATACTGAAAGGAGGATACTGAAAGCGACCATGAGCAAAGAGGCGTCCCCGCCGCCGCAGGGACGCCGATCCACGTGAGGCTACCCACAGGGGAGCAGGAGCCTGAGCGCTCCCTGTGGCGCGATATCCCGTTATAGCGCGACATCCCGCTTCCGCACCAGCCACAGACTCACCCCTCCACTGATCAGCCCGTAGCAGAGCAGGACAGCTCCAGCCAGCGCAGTACTGGCACTCGACGGCGCTGCACTCGCAGCCAGGGCCAGCGGACGAGAGGCCAGCGCCTCCAGCAGCGTACGGGAGGCCGTACCCAGGAAGAGCGCCGGAAGGTACCTCAGCAAGGCAGTGAACCCGCTGGCGGGCAGGGCGCTCAGCATGGAGGTCAGTGGAGGAAGCAGCATGCCCTGGATGAACAGATAGCCGATCGATCCCGCGATGCCACCCCCCATCGAGCGCCCCAGCGTCGTGAAGAGCAGGCTGAGCAGCGCATGGAGCCACAGACTCACACAGATCCCCAGCCAGTACAGAGCCAGCTCTCCCCAGCCCTGCAGCGAAGGTAGACTCAGCTTCCCTCCCAGCAGGGGACCCACCACGCAGCCCAGCAGGGCCCCTGCCATGAGCAGCGCGGCACTGACGATCGCCACGATCAGCAGCAACATCACACATTGCGCACACACAAAGCGGGTGAGTGGAACACCACGCAAGAAGACCAGGCGCTGTGTCCCCGCCTGGTAGTCACTGCCGACGAAGACCGCGACGAAGATGCACAACAGAAGCACCCCCAGCGAGAGCAGCGTGTCGCCGCCCAGGTTGAGCGACATAGGAAAGGTCAGCGTCGTCTCCTGCTCACGCAGCACCTCCTGACGCAGCAGCTTCTGCTCTGCCTGCTGCTGAGGTGTTTCGCTCACGCAGGGAGGCGCCTGGCTGACCTGCTGAGAAGAGGCGCTGGCGGTGGGACAGGTCTGCGCCGACACTGGCAGCGTCGCAAAGACATAGAGGACGAGGTGAAACCCGGTCGCCAGCAGAAAGCCGCCACCCAGCAGCGCCAGCACCACCAGCGTCAGGGCACGTCTGCGCACCAGCAGGAGCTGAGCCTTCATCACTGTGGTGATGGCATGCCACTCTCTACGCATGTAGAGCGGTCCTTCTCTCAGTGAAGGAGTGAGCCTCAACTGCATCGTCTTCTCCTCTCAAACTCAGCATTCATAGCGCTCTCTGAGCCTGACTCAGCGTGGGAGCCGGCTCTGACGCCTGATCCAGGAACAATTGCTCAAGGCTCATGGAGCGCCTGCGGATCTCGGCGGGATAGAGTGCATGTCTGGCCAGCAGCGCACAGATCTCTGTAGAGGATGTGATCGGAGCCTGGATCTGGAGCACGCAGGGACTCTCCGCCCTGGACTCCACTCTGAACTCCGACGCTGCGTTTCCGGCGCGCCTGACCTGGCGTATCCAGGCGGGCTGCTCCTCAGCGGTGCGCTGGAGGAGCGCCTCGGCGGCGTCCAGCGCCTCCGGGGTCTCGTAGGCAATTTCAATCACACCCTGGGTCTGGAGCAGTCGGCCGACCTCGCCCTGGATCACTATCTGTCCACGTTTCAGCAGAACGACCCTGGTGCAGAGCTGTTGCACTTCGTGAAGCAGGTGGCTGGAGAGCAGGATCGTCGTGCCTTGCTGTGCCAGGGAGCGCAGCAGCTCGCGCAGATGGACCATGCCAATGGGGTCCAGGCCGTTGGTTGGCTCATCGAGGACCAGCAGTTCCGGCTCCGTCAGCAGCGCGGCGGCGATTCCCAGGCGCTGTTTCATGCCCAGCGAGTACTGCTTGAAGACCAGAGGACCCTCCACGGGCAGGGCGAGGCGCTCGAGAAGCTGACCGATGCGCTGCTCTGCCTCGCGGTTCTCCGGGAGGCCGGCGAGCAGCGAGACCACGCGCAGGTTATCGCGGCCGCTGAGATAGGGATAGAAGGTCGGGGCCTCGATGAGCGCTCCGACACGTCGCAGGGCCTCTCTGCGCCGAGTCGCGGAGGTCATGGGCACGCCAAAGAGTTCCACGCTGCCGCTGGTGGGAGTCAGCATGCCCAGCAGCAGGCGCAGCACGGTGGTCTTGCCCGCGCCGTTTGGGCCGAGCAGTCCGACGATCTCGCCGGGCTGAGCGATTTCCAGGTTGAAGTTCTCGACGGCGATCTGCTGCTGAAATCGCCTGGTCACTCTCTCCAGGCGCACGATGGGAGCGTCTCCCCCAGACGGTGTTGAAGCAACGTATTGCATAGAGCTATTCCTTGTCGCTAGATAGGACTGCCTGCTGTAGAAGGGGCCTGCGTCTCTGGCGCGCTCGCGTCAGAGGCCGCAGGGGCGAGAGGGGCCGGCGGTAGCCGGAGGAGGGGATGCGCTGGCCGAAGGAGAGGCTGCGCACTCCCGCTCCGCCTCAGGGGAGCGTCAGAGCGGGCTGATGCTCATCGCTCTCTCCACGCACTTTCCTGAACAGGGTGACCAGCGAGTAGAGGCATCCGCCGATGTAGCCAGTCACGAGGATCAGCGCCAGCCAGCGCCAGCGCCGGGCGCGCGCTGTCAGCGCGAGGCCCCAGACCCAGGCCACAAATGAGAGGACGTCGATGATCAGCGCGCGCGGACCGGGCACGGCGATCGTGCCGGGCGTCGTGTGTTTGATGGCCTGCATGGACTCTGCGAAGCCGCCGCTCAACTGCAGCACGATCACTATGGTGCAGATGACCAGCAGAAAGACAATAGCCCATTGACGTTTCATACGCCAGGAATCCCTCCTTGTTCCAGGAATTGCTTGCGGCTGATGCTGTTGCGCACGGTGATCCCCGGCAGGGGCGAGCGCGAGACGAGGGTGAGGGGATTGCCGGCGGCGTCCACCTCGTACCAGCCGCTGTACCGTCGTATCAGGAGCATGGAGGCGACAGAGAAGAGCACCAGCACTGCGACGCTCAGCACGACGAGCGTCTCTGCGCGCATGATCAGAAAGGCCACGACCAGCGCTGCCAGCAGCGTGGTGCCGATCAGCCCGATGAGGGGATAGTATCGGTGGGTGGCGTAGCCCAGAGGCGGCTCACCGCTGCGCACCCAGTAGCGCCGAACAACCAGCATCCGATTCTCCGTTGACTGTTTCATTGTTGTCCCTGCCTTTCTTTCCTTCAGGCTCCGAGGCAGAGTATACTTGTGATCCACTCCGCACTCGTTCCGCATCCACTCACTGCGGAGAGCCTGGCTGCATTATATAACGGTAATACGAAAAGATATGACCTGCGGCACTTCCTCTGCGGGGGGCCAGGCCGCTATCCTTTCCTGTGGATAGCGCACAGCGAGTCGCTCCAGGGAGGGAGCAGGCAGCGGGCGCCCTCCTGCGGCCCTGCGGCCTGCGGGATGGCCGCTAGATCCCCTCCTTCCTCTCTGGAGGGCTCCGGTGAGGCCCTTATCTATCAGCTGATAGTGCGTGCGCACCTTTCTGCTGGCCAGAGGGTGGACTCGCGAACCATCAGAGGCCAGATCCATGATGAGATCTTTACGCAAGAAAGACCTCACGCATTGAAGGAGGAAACAGACATGATGCATACGCTTACGCGCGTCAGGTCCCAGATCGCCACGAAGGTGACCCTGCTCTCCAGCCTGACCATGGCGATGGTCGTCTCCGCGATGGCTCTGCCCCGTGGCCTGGGCTTTCTGGTCAGTCAGTTTGGCCTCTCCTGGCAGGATGCTCTGGCGATCATCTCTATCTTGCTCACCGAGGGGTCAGTCGGTATTGCGGCTGTGGCACCCTGGCTGCTGCCGTTTGTGGGCACCCTCGATGGGCTGATCCTGTTCATCGGCGTCTCGGCCGCTGCCGGCTGGTAGAGGGACGTCTGCTGTTTCTCACTCGTTATTCCTATTACTGAAGGAGTGAACCATGCAACAGACACTTGCTCGTGTATCTGCAAAGTATGCTCCGACCGCTGTCTCGCTGCTCTCCAGCGCGGCGCTGCTGCTGACGCAGGGCCGTCTGCTCCTGGGCTGGCTCGTTGGTCAGTTCGGCCTCTCTGAGGCGGTGGCGGCGCTGATTGTAAGCATTATCACGACGGACGGCATCTGGGCGGCCGTGGCGATCTATCCCTTCCTGGCGCCATTTGTGGGAACCGTGGAGGGACTGATCTTCCTCTTCGGCACGTCTGCATTGATCGGATGGTAGGGCTGCTATGGAGTGCAAGCGACAGCACTGCGCTCCAACCCGGACGAGTAGAGCAATCCTCTTGCTCTACTCTCTCGGGGATCTACGCGCACAGGGATTGCTGCAGCAGAGACGCTGGTGGCATCTCGGCCTGAGTATCCTGGCAGGGTTGATCTGCCTTGTGACGCTCTATCGCAGCGCGGCGGCAGCCCTGGCGCATCCCTTTGTGGCGGCGGCCACGCTGCCGCTGGTGCTCACCGTCTGCGCGTTCCTGCTGCTGGTGGTGAACGCGCTCTCCGTCGGCACGCTCAGTGAGACCTCCGGGCTGGAGGAGGTGCGTGCGCTCTGCTATCTGCCAGTGACGGTGGCCGACGTTGTCTGGATTCGCCTGGTAGTGGGTCTGCTGCGCTCGGAGCTGGTCGCGCTGATCTTCTTTCTGCCTGTCTGTCTGGCGACGATCGTTCATCTTGGATGGGAGCCCTGGTCGATTCTGGCCTCTCTGACGATGCTGGTCACCTTTCCGCTGTTGCCGGCAGTGCTGGGGGTGGCGCTCAATCTGCGCGAGACGAGGCCGCGGCTTGTCGTCTGGTTCAGCGCCTTGACCAGCTCGCTGGCTGTCGGACTCTTCCTCTCTCAGCAGGTTCCGCTGATGCCGGGACCGCTTGCGCTGCTGGGGGCGGTGCTCAGTCTGCCGGTACGTGGGGTACTGGCGCAGGCGGCGCCGGGTGAGACGCTGCTCTTCGCTGGCGCCTGGACGCTGCTGGCGGCTGCCGCGGGATGGGTCCTGATGCGTCAGGTGAGCTTGAGTCGTGAGAGGCAGGTCCGTGAACGGAGATCGCTGGCCGTCTCGCTGCTGCAGACCTGGCTCAGCGCCACTGGACCGGCGACCGGGCGCTGGGGCGCGCTGCTCTCCTTGAGTGGCCTGGCGCTGGCGCGCCTCTCGGCGTTCCTGCTGGCGACGTGTACGCTGGCCCTCGCGCTCTGGCTGGGCATCGCTCCGCGCCTGCTGCCGACCCATACGCTTGGCAGTCCCCGCCTGACCTCCCTGATCACGGCCCTCTCTCTGCTCCTGCAAAGCGTGGTGGCGCTGGTGGTCTGCCTGGGGCCGCTGCTCACCGCGCTGCTGGGTGAGGCGCGGGAACATCGCGTACAGCAGCCGTATCCCATTGCAGCCCGTCTGCACGCCGCGGCTGTCTACCTGACCTTTCTGGGACTGGCGGTCCCCCTGGTCGTTGCGCTGGCGCTGCTGGCAGGTCTGCTCAGCCATAGCGTGCTGCTGTGCTGGTTTGGCGCCTATCTGCTCTCGGCCCTGCCTGGAGGGGGGGCGCTCCTGCTGGCGACGGTGCTGGGACGACGGCCGTGGATCAGATTGCTCGCCTGGGGGGTCGGCTGGGTACTTGTGCTGCTGGTCCGGGTCGTCGCCCTGGCTGCGGGGGTGGCGCTGCTACGGGTTGATCCACTGCTCCTGGGGCTGCTGAGCGGTGTTCTCGTCGATGTGCTGCTCTGCCTGCTTTGCTGGCGTGGGCTGATGGTGCGCCAGTACAGGCGTTTTCTGGAGGAGGATCTCTGATGGCTCATTCCAGGCAGTGGTTGGCCGTGCTGGGGGCCTATCTCTGCGGGCTGCTCCTAGGTCTGCTGGCAGCCGAGGGGGTGGCGCACCAGCTTGTGGCGCACCCTCGTCAGTTGCCGGCGCTGGCGATTATCCAGCATAATCTGCTGGTGCTGGTTATCATGTTTCTGGGCGTTCTCACGGCCGGCGCTGTGACCTTGCTGGTGCTGCTGATCAATGGCGTCATGCTCGGCGCCGTGGTGGGGGCCTATGCCTGGCGGGGGAAGCTGACCGCCGTGCTGCTTGCGCTGGCTCCTCATGGCATTCTGGAGGTCGGCGCCTTCCTGCTGGCCGCCTATGGCGATCTGCTGCTGGTCCCCCTGTTCTGGAATCTCCTGCGCACCGGGAGCTGGCGGAACTGGCATGAGCATCGCCGGGTGCTCTGGAAGGCATTGCTCCTCAATGGCTGCGCTGTGGCCTTGCTCGTCTGTGCGGGACTGATCGAGCATACGCTGTTTCTCACCGTGTCGTAGTCTGAACGCAGGAAGGAGTCTTCGCGCGTGAAGCCCGATGCATTGCCGGATCTGCCGGTGTTGAGTGTGAACAATCTGAGCAAGCGCTTCAGGGAGACAGTGGTCTTGCGCGAGGTCAACCTGGAGGTCTGGCCGGGGGAGGCGCTGGCGCTGCTTGGGGCCAACGGGGCCGGGAAATCGACGACGTTGCGCTGTCTGGTCGGGGAGATCCCCAAAGATACGGGGGTCGTGACCATCTGTGGGGCGGACCTGGATCTTGAGCCGCTGCGCGCCAGAGCGCGGCTCGGCTATGCTGCAGATCTGCCTTTTTTCTATCCCTATCTCACTGGAGAGGAGCATCTGCGCCTGTGGGCGGCCTTCCGTAGGCTGGACAGAGCGGCCCTCGCTTACGGCCGCGAGCTGGCTGAGCGGCTTGAGCTGGCGCCTGCGCTCTCTGGCCTGGTGCGCACCTACTCGCGCGGCATGCGCCAGAAGCTCGCGCTCATCGGGGCCCTCTTCCACCGGCCCGCGCTGATTCTGCTCGACGAGCCGTTCACCGCCATGGATCAGGCCTCGACGGAGGTGGCGCTGGCTCTCCTTCATGAGGCGCGCCAGCAGGGGGCCGGGCTGCTCTTCACGAGCCACCAGGCGGAGATTGTCGAGCGTCTGCAGGCGGCAACCATCTACCTGCGCAATGGTATCACGACGCACCTGATGCGCCTGGCAAGAGATACCGAACAGGACTATGGATGAGTGCGCATGCTCGACATATGTCTTCTGTACAGCATGTCTGTATCTCTTTCCAGGGGTCAGGTGGACCCCACGCCTGAAGGCGGGGGCTTGCATCTCACCCCGAAGGGTGGACACGAGAGGCCGCCTGACAGGTCGGCCCACTCAGGACAGCTATACCATCCTGAGCAAGAGAAGCCAGGTACTTCTCTCGAATGTT
>JBHOQN010000042.1:0-18156 GCA_042408965.1 Ktedonobacteraceae bacterium | reverse complement strand
ATTCGAGAGAAGTACCTGGCTTCTCTTGCTCAGGATGGTATAGCTGTCCTGAGTGGGCCGACCTGTCAGGCGGCCTCTCGTGTCCACCCTTCGGGGTGAGATGCAAGCCCCCGCCTTCAGGCGTGGGGTCCACCTGACGAGTTAAAGTACCCACGGTACTCTACAATGGCGTCTGAGTGTTTCTCAGAGTGAGTGCGTATCTCTGAGGATCGGTGTGGCGAGGAAAGGAGGGTTCAGCCCCCATGTTTGTATCTGCTCGAATAGGTCCCTTGTGATCCTGTAATCCGTATGACATCTGCTATGAAATCAGTATCTGGTGTTGTTGTGTAGTGAGTCAGTTGTATCTCCCTGGGTATTCCTGGCAAAGGAGCCATCTATGGACAGGGCCTCTCTTCTGCCAGCAGCTGGCGGAGGTCGCGCAGGGTTGCGCTGGCCAGGTACTCGTAATGCACGGAAGCTCCTGATCCTGTCTGCCATGTGTATCCTTCTCCTGAACGTGCTCGGATCGGGCACGCTCACTCCTGTGAGTGCGCATGCGCTGGTTAGCCCGCTCTCGTCCAACATTCCTGTGCTGACGCAGAAATATAACAACATGCGTACTGGCTGGAATCCCTACGAAACGCTGCTCAATACGAGCAATGTGAATGCCTCACAGTTTGGTCGCTTGATTACGTATCCGGTTGACGGCCAGGTCTATGCTCAGCCTCTCTACGTGCCTGGCGTCTCCATAGGTGGAACTGTTCACAATGTTGTTATCGTAGCGACAGAACATGATAGCGTCTATGCGTTTGATGCCGATGCGCGGCCTGACTCTAGCGGCACTGCCCCGCCGCCGCTCTGGCATACCTCGTTTCTCGCCTCGGGCGTGACCAGCGTCTCCTCGAATGCCGTCAGTTGCTCGGACATCAGCCCGGAGTACGGTATTACGGGGACGCCTGTCATCGATCCCGCCACTGGCACGCTCTACCTGGTGGCCGTCACCAGTGAGAGTGGTCAGGTCGTCACGCGCGTGCACGCCCTTGACATCACCACTGGCCAGGACAGGCTTGCTCCTGTCGTCGTGCAGGCGACGGTCCGTGGCTCCGGGGCTGGCTCCGTGAACGGTGTGGTCTCCTTCGATTCGCGCCACGAGGGCCAGCGCATGGGTCTGCTCCTGCTCAACGGTGTTGTCTATGCGGCCTTTGGCTCACACTGTGACAATACCCCCTATCACGGCTGGATTCTGGGATATAGCGCCTCTTCGCTCAGCCTGGTGTCTGTCTATAACGATACCCCTAATGGCAGTGATGGAGGGATCTGGGAGGCCGGCGAGGGCCTCTCTGCCGATGAGAACAATTTCATCTACTACGTGTCGGGTAACGGCTCCTTCGATCTGAGTAGCGGCGGAGCGGATGCCTCCGATAGCTTCGTGAAGCTACAGCCCTCCGGCGGCAGCCTGAGGGTCGTGGACTACTTCACGCCCTTCAATCAGAGCTGCCTGAGCGCGGCGGATCGCGATCTCGGCTCCGGTGGACCCTTGCTCGTCCCCGGCACAAACAGCATCATCGGCGTTGGCAAGGAGGGACGGCTCTATGTCGTCAATCGCGCGAACATGGGCAGGTATCACACGATCGCCAACGCCTGCAGCAATCAGGCGCTGACAAACGTCGATACGATTCTCCAGGAGTTTCCTCCAGGCACGGTGGTGGGCGGCGTCTGGGGGTCCGAGTCCTGGTGGAATGGTCCTACCGGCCAGATGGTCTATACGGCGGGCGTCAAGGACCACCTGAAGGCCTGGGCTTTCAGCAAGGGCTTGCTGGCGACTCATCCAGGCTCGCAGGCCCCGGAGGCACTCTCGTATCCCGGCGGAGTGCCGGTGATTTCCAGCAATGGAAGCGTGCCCGGTACGGGGATTGTCTGGATGCTGGAGAGGGAGCAGCTCTCCAATGGCTCGCTGCAGCCCTGGCTGAGGGCCTACGATGCGACCAACCTCAATCATGAGCTGTACAGCGATGTCCTGCCAAGCTATAGCAAATTCTCGGTGCCGACGGTGGCGAACGGCAAGGTCTTTGTGGGCACCCACGAAAGCCTGTTGATCTATGGCCTGCTCAACGGCGGCCAGCCGCTGAGCGGCTTCAACAACGTGGGCATCACCGACGACAGCGCTCCACAGAAGGGAAACTTTGATGGCTCGGGGAACAGCTACTCAGCACAGGCCCTGCAGCAGGCGGGCATCGCGCCGGGCAGCTCTGTGACCTTCAATGGCGTGACCTTCACCTGGCCTGCGGCCGCTGCTGGCGATCTCGATAACTACGCTGCGGGTGGCCAGACCGTTGAGGTGACGCCGGTACCAGCTGCGGCCACGCTGGCCTTCCTTGGCGCGGCCAGCGTTGGGCCTTCCAGTGGTACCATCACCGTCAATTTTAGTGACAGTACCTCGCAGAGCTACACGCTGGGCTTCAGCGACTGGACGCTCAATGGTGGCACGGCCTCGCCTTCCTTCGGGAACAAGATCGTTGTGACGATGCCCTACCGCAATACGCCGGCTGGCCGGCAGGCCCACAAAACGTATATCTTCTACGCTGAACTGGCGCTGCCTCCGGGCAAAACGCTGCAGAGCGTGACGCTGCCTCTCTTGCTCAACCAGGGGACGCTGCACATCTTTGCCATCGGCACGAAGAATACGCTGCCAACGCCGCCCTACAACAACACGGGCACCAGCGACGATAGTAATACGAAGACGGCCAGCTTCGATACCTCTAGCAACAGCTATTCGGCCCAGGCCCTGCAGGCGGCCAGTCCGAGCATCGTGCCAGGCGGCAGCGTGAGCTTCAACGGAGTGACCTTCACCTGGCCGGCTCCTGGCTCCGGCCAGCCGAATAACTATCAGGCCAGCGGACAGCTGGTGCCGGTCAGCCCGGTCAGTGCCGCCACCAGGCTGGCGTTCCTGGGAGCGGCCACCAATGGCCCTTCGACGGGCACCTTCACGATTGGCTACACGGACGGCACGACGCAGGCTGTTCAGCTGACCTTCAGCGACTGGACGCTCCATGGCGATACGCAGCAGCCGGCGCCGGGCAATCAGGTCCTGGTGAAGCTGCCCTACCGTAACACGCCCACTGGACGTCAAACTCGCGATACTTATGTCTTCTACGTGGAGGTGCCGATCGCGCCCGGTAAGACGGTGGCGAGCGTTCAGCTCCCCTCGTCGGTCAGCGCGGGCCAGTTGCATGTCTTTGCGCTGGCGGCTGCCTGATCCATGCTGAGGTACGTGGACTGGGGATGAGCGGCTCTCCTCACCTGCGCCTGGGACATCGTCCCAGGCGCAGGCTGCTCAGACGCCCAGCTCGAAGAGCTGCTCAAACTGCAGATCGAGATCGTTGGTGACCTGCCACATGGCGGCCAGGGCACGGCGCACGTTGCGGGCCGCACAGGGCGGCAGATCCTGGCGGGCGGCCAGCTCTTTGAGCGCCTGGTAGATGTGCAGCAGCTCCTGCTCCTGTTCGCTCAGGGGCCTGCCCAGTAGATCGGTGCTGATGATGGTCATGCGACTGCTCCTTTCTCTGACGACTGTGTGCGCTCCTCGCCGACTGTAGTGGAGCGGGACGCTCGTTATTGCTCGTAGCGGGCGACGGGGCGGGCATCGACCAGTCGTCGGGCCTTCAGCTCGAAGCGCGGAAGCTGGCCGCGCTCCATCAGAACGACGTTGAAGCGCAGTCCCTCGTGGGCGTTTGCCAGGTCCTTTGCCAACTGTTGCTGCAGGGCGGGCCAGGCCTGCTCCTGGCCGGGCACCAGCTCGACGCGCACGTCGATCTCGTCCTGCAGGTCATCTTTGCGCCAGAGGTAGATCTGGAACTCGTCGATGGCGCTGTACTCGCGCACGATGTCCTCGACGGCGCGCGGGTAGACATTCGTGCCGCGAATCAGCTTCATGTCGTCCCAGCGTCCGCGGATGCCGCCGCTGTAGAGGTCCCAGGTGCGGCCGCAGGTGCAGGTCTGCGCTGGCACCTTCATGACCATGTCACGTGTGCGGTAGCGAATGACGGGAATGAAGCCGCGGCCAAAGGAGGTGACGACGCGCTCACCCAGCTCGCCGTAGCCGACGGGCTGGTCTCCGTAGGGGTCGAGGACCTCTTCAATGAAGTTATCTTCGATGATGTGCGTGCCGCCCGGCTGGTGAGAGCACTCGAAGATCATGATCGTGCCCAGCTCGGTCATGCCGGCGGTGTCGCCGCACTTTGCGCCCCAGGCCTCTTCAAGCTGGCGTTTGACGGCGGGGATCGAGCCGGCTGGCTCGCCGGAGAGGATCACCTTATTGACCTTTGTCTCTTTTGCGAGATCGATGCCCATCTCGCGCGCCTTCTGCCAGAGGTGCAGGGCGTAGGTCGGGGTCGAGCAGACGGTGGTGGCGCCCATCTCGATGATCTGTTTGATGCGTGCCTCGGTGGTCTGGGCGCCGCCGGGGATGACGAGGGCGCCGATCTTCTCGCAGCAGTAGTGCGCGCCCCAGAAGCCGATGAAGGAGCCGTAGCCGAAGGCGAAATAGACGATATCGGCGGGGCGCACGCCGAAGGCCCAGAAACCGTAGCACCACATCTCGGCGATCCAGTCCCAGTCGCGGGTGCCGTCGAGCACGCGCAGGGGCGTGCGGCCGGTGGTGCCTGAGGTGAGGTGGTAGCGAATGGCGTGCTGCGGGTCGGTCGCCAGCAGGTCGCCGAAGAGGGGGCGCTGCTGGAGCGACTCCATCCACTCTTCGCGCGTCATGAAGGGGATGCGGCGCAGATCGTCGAGGCTCTTGAGCTGCTCTGGCTTGAAGCCGGCGGCATCGAAGCGTCGGCGATGGAAGGGGGTGGTGGCGTAGGCCCACTCGCACATGCGGCGCAGCTTGTGGAGCTGGAGGGCCTGAAGCTCTTCGCGCGGGAGAGTTTCGTTTTTGGGATTCCAGTAGGTTGAGTCTGCCATCGGCGCTTTCCTGCCTTTCTTCGTTGAACTGCGTTGCTGCCAGATCTACCTGACAGGCAACCGGATAGGTCGCGCGCTACCCCGGCGTGCTCTGCCGGGGCGAGCCGAGACGAGCTGGAACTCGATGAACCGATCTGGTCTGGCCTCGTCTCGTCTCATTGGAACTGAATTGGACGGAATGGAACGATAAGAAATGAAACGAAACGGTAGGCGCCGGGCGCTGCGCCCTCACTCCATTATACGCGCTGCTGGTCTCTTACGCGCGCCCGACCAGCTCGCGTGCGATGATGATGCGCTGAATGTGGCTGGTGCCCTCGTAGATCTGCAGGCCCTTGATGTCGCGATAGTAACGCTCGACAGGGTACTCGTTGGAGTAGCCGCGGTTGCCGTGCAGCAGAACGGCTTGTGAGGCGGCGCGGGCGGCAGCCTCGCAGGCGAAGAGCTTGGCGATCGAGGTGGCGTACGTGGCGGGCTGGCCCTGGTCTTTGAGCCAGGCGGCGCGGTAGGTGAGCAGGCGCGCGGCGTCGATGTCGGCGGCCATGTCGGCCAGGGTGGCCTGTACCATCTGGAAATCAGCGAGGCGCTGGCCAAACTGGCGGCGATTCTTCGTATAGTCTATACAGGCTTCCAGACAGGCCTGGCCCAGGCCGACGGCCCCAGCGGCTACTCCCAGCCGCCCGCGGTCCAGCGCGGACATGGCGACCCTGAAGCCTTCACCGGCGGCGCCGAGCAGGGCGTTGCGGGGGACACGGCAGTCGCGCAAGGTGATGTGGGCGTGCTCGGAGGCGCGGTGGCCCAGCTCCTTGCCTGGCATGGGGCTGCGCTCGAAGCCGGGGGTGTCGCTCTCCACGAGGAAGGCGCAGATGCCGCGATGGCGGGCGCCGGGATCGCGGGTGGCGAAGACGATGGCCAGGCGGGCGCTGAGGCCGTTGGTGATCCAGATCTTCTCGCCGTTGAGCACGTAGCTCTCGCCTTCCGCGCGTGCGCTGGTGGTGATGCTGGCGGCGTCTGAGCCGGCCTCTGGCTCGGTGAGGGCGTAGCAGCCGATCCACTCGCCCGTCGCCAGCCGGGGCAGGTAGCGCCGGCGCTGCTCCTCGCTCCCCCACTCGCGGATGCACATGGTGACCAGCACGGCGTGTACGGTCAGGAAGCCGCGCACGGAGGCGTCGACGCGCCCCAGCTCTTCGCAGACGAGGGCGTAGCTCAGGTAATCCATGCCAGAGCCGCCGTACTCGGCTTCGAGGGGGCCGGCCAGGAGTCCCAGCGCTCCCAGGCGCCTGACGAGCTGCTGGGGAAACTCGCCGTGTTCGTCGGCCGCGCGCGCCAGGGGGGCGACCTCCTCCTCGGCGAAGCGCCTTGTGCGCTCCTGGATACGCTGTTGCTCTGCTGTCAATGCAAAATCCATCGCTGGCTCATCCTTTCTGGTCTGGCCTGAGCCGGCTGTGCGTGGGCGGCTCAGGACTTATGGTGCGTTGCTCTGCGCTCTCTTCGCTTCGGTGCTGCTCTGGCTTCTGTTCGCTCAGGTGGTGGTTGTGGGAAGCACGGCGATGCCTTCCATCTCGATGAGGGCCTCGTCCTGGAAGAGGCGGCTGATCTCGAAGAGGGCCATGGCTGGATAGTAGCTGCCGAAATAGCGGCGATGTACGTGCCCCAGCTCTTTCAGGTGAGCGCGGTAGTCGTCGCGATCGCGTACGAAGAGATTGAGCTTGACGATATCCTGCATCTGGCCGCCAGCCTCTTCAACGACAGCCTTCAGATTGCGCAGCACCTGCTCGTACTGGGCCACCAGATTGCCGGGCGCGCTGATGCGGCCGTCGGCGCCGCTGGCGTCCTGCCCGGCCAGGAAGAGCAGGCGTCCGCCGCTGACGAGGATGCCGTGATTGTAGCCGCGTGGCTCCGCCAGCGTGGCGGGATTGACGAGGCGTTTCTCCAAGGATCTTTCTCTCCTCTCTTTGCTTCTCTTCGCTGTCTACTGTGACGTTTCTGCGCTGACGTTGAGGTCCCTGGCAGACGCTCGCAAGCGGCGATGCGCTGCCGCAGACTCTCGGAGCGTCTGCGGCCTGAGGCTACCAATGATGTATAACGAACTCCGCCAGCCAGATGGCATGGAGCGGGCCGACCGCGGTGCCGCTTCTCTCGCACGGTAGCATACCCTCCCCCTGCCTGGGGTGAGTGCTCTTGCGCGCCAGGTTGAGCAGCTGCTCTTCAGGATCGGCCAGCAGGTCTGGTGGCTCGGGAATCTGAGCCTGGCTGACGGCGAGGAATGTCGCCAGTTGCTCGCTATCGGCCAGGAGCCAGGCCTCTATCTCATGGGCGGCGGCTCGCAGGTGCCTCAAGGCCTCAGGTGCCTGCCGGCGGAGTGCTGTCCATCTCTCCCCCTGCAGCCTCGCCTGATCGGACGCTCTCGTTGAAGGAATCGCGCGCCGTCAGCGCCCCTCGAACGTCGGGGGGCGTTTCTCCTTGAAGGCTTCGTAGAAGCGCCGGTGGTCCTCGCCCATGAGGAGCAGGGCCTGGGCCTGGGCCTCTGCCTCGATAGCTGAGGCCAGATCCAGATGCTGCTCGTTGTTGAGCATGCGCTTGGTCATGCCAATCGCCAGCGTCGGCCCCTGGGCCAGGCGCCGCGCCCACTCGCGTGCGGTCTCCAGCAGCTCGGCGTGAGGCACGACGCGGTTGACCAGGCCGTAGCGCTCGGCGGTGGCGGCGTCGATGGTATCGCCGAGCAGCAGCAGCTCGAAGGCGCGTCCCGCTCCAACCACGCGCGGCAACAGGTAGCCTGCACCCATATCAGCCCCCGTCAGACCGACGCGCGTGAAGAGGAAGGCGAGGCGTGCCCGCTCCGAGGCGAGGCGCAGGTCGCTGGCCAGCGCCAGGACGGCGCCGGCGCCGGCCGTCATGCCGTTGAGGGCGGCGATGATTGGCTTCTCAAGCTCGCGCATATGGCGCACCACTGCGCCCGTCATGCGCGTGAACTCCAGGTGCGCGCGCATGTCGCGTTCCAGCAGGGCGCCGATGATGCGGTGCACGTCGCCGCCGGAGCAGAAGTGCTCGCCGGCTCCGGTCAGAATGACGGCCTTCACCATGCTCTCGTGCTGCAGCTCGGCGAAGAGATCGCGCAACTGGGCGTAGATCTCGAAGGTGAGGGCGTTCATCACCTCGGGGCGGTTGAGGGTGATGGTGGCAATGCCCTCCTGCACGTCGTAGAGAAAATCGTAGGTCATGGCTTCTCTCCTGAAGAGGGGCGCCATGCCGATGGCGCCCCTCGCGGCGCTCCCGTGTTACGACATAACACCGCCGCCGTCGATGTTGATCGCCTGGCCGTTGATGCCACGGCTGCTATCGAGGGCCAGGAAGACAGTCAGTGCGGCGATCTCTTCTGGCTCGATCAGGCGATTCTGCGGGCTGCTGCGCGCCAGATACTGGCGAGCCTGCTCCTCCGTCATGCCGGTGCGCGCCATGATGTTGCTGACGCTGGCGTCGGTCATCGGCGTGTTGACGTAGCTGGGGCAGATCGCGTTGACGGTGATATTGTAGGAGAGCAGCTCGGCGGCCAGGGCGCGGGTCAGGCCGAGGACGCCATGTTTGGAGGCTGTGTAGGCCGCGATGTAGCGTCCACCGACGCGCGAGGCGATGGAGGCGATGTTGATGATGCGCCCGTAGCGCTGCTCCACGAGCGTGGGCACGACGGCCTTACAGACGTAGTAGACGCCGGTCAGGTTAACAGCCAGCAGGCGGTGCCAGAGTTCATCGGGGTGGTTGAGAAATTTATGGCTGTCGGCGATGCCGGCATTGTTCACCAGAATCTCGACACCTCCCAGGCCTTCGCGCAGGTGGGCGGCCATGCGCTCGACCTGCGCGGGATCGGTCACGTCGCAGGTCGTGAAGCAGCTGCGCCGGCCCATCTGCTGGATGTCCGCGCTGAGCTGCTCGAGCTCGCCGACGCTGCGGGCACAGACGCCAACATCGGCGCCTGCGGCGGCCAGCGCCAGGGCGATGCTGCGGCCGATCCCCTTGCTAGCACCTGTCACAACGGCCCGCTTGCCAGCGAGCGGCAGATTCTCTCTTCCTGTCGTGGTCATCGAGTGCTCCTCTCTTCTGTCGTGAAAAGTGAGAAGGGCGGGCTGGACGCTGCCTCGCGGCTGAGCGCCCGCTCGTCCTGAAAGGGCGGAAGGTCGAGCAGACAGAGGTCAGCGCGGCCTGCCGCCAGGAGTGTATTCGCCTCGTCGGCGCTGGTGAGGTAGCCGCCAACGAGGGTCGGCATGCCCGCCTCGTGGCGCAAGCGCTCGCTGAGGGCTGTCAGGAAGCCGCGCCCGTAGGCAGGTATGCTCTGCGGTGTCGTCTGGCCTGCCTCCACGCTGATCAGGTCGACGCCGTGCTCCTTGAGGATGCGCGCTACGGCGCTGGCCTCCTCGATGGTGAAGCCGCCGGACAGGCAGTCGCTGACGTTGAGAGCGACCGCCAGGGGAAGCCCCTGCGGCCAGGCAGCGCGCACGGCGTCGATGACCTCCAGGGGGAAGCGTAGGCGATCCTCTAGCGTGCCGCCGTACTCGTCTCTGCGCTGGTTCGTGAGTGGTGAGAGAAAGCTGGCCAGCAGGTAGCCGTGGGCGCAGTTGACCAGCAGCATGGCGAAGCCTGCCGTCCTCGCCTGGTGGGTGGCCTCCACGAAGTCGGCGCGGACGCTCAGCATATCGGCGCGCGTCATCGCCTGGGGGGTCTGGCTGCCGGTGCTGAAGGGCAGCGGCGAGGGGGCCAGCAGCGGCCAGGCCCCCGTGCGCAGGGGACGATCGAGTCCCAGATGGCGGTCCTGGGTGGAGCCGCGCCGTCCGGCATGCCCCAGCTGGGCGGCGATGGGCGTGCGCGCGGCGGTCTGCTGCAGACGGGCGATCAGCCGTCGCCATCGGGCGAGATGGGCAGGCTCGTAGAGGGTCTCGTCCTGCGGAGTCAGCCGGGCCTGGGCGGAGACCGCCAGCGGCGCTGTGATCAGCAGGCCCGCGCCGCTGCTGGCCAGCTCCTCTGCGTCGGGCTCGTCAGCGCCGACGGATGGCAGCCTCAGGACGAGGCGGTTGGCGAGCTGTAACGAGCGCAGTCGCAGCGGTGCGAAGAGCGGCGGCGGCGCTACCAGAGGGGAGCTGGCGGGCGTGGGCCTCTGCGCCTGCGTCCAGAACCAGCGGTCGATGCGCGCGACAAAGCCCTCATCGCGCAGACGCAGGTCATCGTAGGTAATGCGGCCGCTGCGCGTCAGCAGTTGAAAGGCAAACGGGAGGGGATCGAGGTCCAGGTAGCGCCGTGCTGTCTCGAAGTAGCTCTGGCTCTCGCGGGCGGCGCGCTGGAAGGTTTCAACGACCGGGCGGCGCTCCAGCTCGTAGGCAGTCAGGGCGCTTTCGAGGTCGGTGTGCTCCTCCAGGGCGCCGGCCAGCGCGATGGCGTCCTCCATCGCCAGCTTTGTGCCGGAGCCGATGGAGAAGTGCGCCGTGTGGGCCGCGTCGCCGAGGAGGACGATGTTCTGGTAGTGCCAGCGCGCCGTTTTCAGCGTGGGGAAGCTGATCCAGCGCGAGTTGTTCGAGAGCAGCGGCGCGCCGCGCAGGTCCTCGGCGAAGAGGCGCTCGCAATAGGCCAGGCTCTCCTCCTCCGTGGCGTGGTCCAGGCCGGCACGTCGCCAGGTCTCCTCGTCGCACTCCACAATGAAGGTGCTGAAGGTGCCGCTTGAGGGGTAGGCGTGGACCTGGAAGAGGCCGTCGGCGTTCTCGCGAAAGAGAAAGGTGAAGGCATCGAGGGCGCGGCGCGTGCCGAGCCAGATGTAGGGCGCGCGCCCCTGGTGAATCTGGGGGCGGAAGTGCTCGGCGTAGCGGCGCCGCACCAGGCTGTTGACGCCGTCGGCGGCGATCAGCAGGTCGTAGGGCGGCAGCTCGTTGAGATCGCTGATCTCGCGCTGCAGATGAAGCGTGATGCCCAGCTCGCGGCAGCGCCTCTGCAGGATCTGCAGGAGATCCTTGCGCGCGATGCTAGCGATCACATGTCCGCCGCAGCGCACGGTCTCGCCGCGGTAGACCACGTTGATGGCGTCCCAGATCACGAAGTGAGCGGCGATCTCTTCGTAGGAGCGATAATCGGCGCGCTGGAAGGAGGCCAGGGTGCGATCGGAGAAGACGACGCCCCAGCCGTACGTGACGTTGGCGGGATTGCGCTCGATGATGCTGATCTCCAGCTCCGGACGGGCCTTTTTGATGAGCAGGCCGCAGTAGAGGCCTGCCGGGCCGCCGCCGAGGATGACAATCTTCACGGCTCTCCCCTCCTCCTCGTGCCAGCCAGGCTCACAGCGTCTCAAGCGCCGTCCGCAGCCGCTCGAGCTGCCGGAGGTCGGCGACGGTGGGAAAGAGGATCAGCTCGTCGCAGCCGGCCTCGGCGTAGCCGCGCAGGAAGCGGGCAATGGCCTGGGGATCGGTGAGCAGTTCAGCGACCACGCGCCGCGCGAAGGGGCCGCTGAAGGCGTAGTAGTCCTCAAGCGTGCGCCGGCCGCGGTCGAGCGTTGCTTCATCGCCAAGGGCGAAGTAGGCGTGAGCCCAGAGCAGGGGCCGTCCGGGCCGTCCGCTGTCGCTCCAGGCGGCGCGGGCCTGCGCGGCGGCGCGGGCGAAGGCCCGCGGTGGGCCGCCGCCGTGGACGTAGCCGTGGGCGTGGCGTGCCATGCGGGCGAAGGCCTGGGGACTCTGGCCACCGATCAGCAGCGTCAGGCTCCCCGGTGGACCCAGGATCTCTGCCTCCCACAGGTTGCGCAGCTCCTCGAGCTGGGCGCTGAAGCGCTGGCCGCGCGTATGATAATCGACGCCGGCGGCGCGGTAGTCGTCCTCGCGGATGCCAGCGGCCAGGCCGAGCACGAGACGGCCGCCGGCGAAGGCGGCCAGCGTGGCGACCTCCTTGGCGAAGAGGACGGTGTTGCGTAGTGGGGCCAGGACGATCGTTGTCGCCAGGCGGAGCCGCTGTGTCAGGGCCGCGGCCCCGGCCAGGGCGATCAAGGGATCGTAGCCATCGTAGACCGGGCGATCGAAGACGCCCAGGCTGCTGAAAGGTCCCTCCTCTGCCTGTCGCGTCCATGCTCTGATAAGTTCCGCCGACGCTCCAGGGAGCATGGTCGGCAGGCCGATACCAATCTGCATGCGCTGGCAACTCCTTCGTTGCGCTCTGCTCTGACGTCGCTGCTCTCGCTCGTATGACAAGAGTATGCCACAGGGTGGCGCGCTTTTCCAGGGCTGTCCCTCCTCCGCTGGGCCCTGTGTGATGGCCGCGGCAGCCTCTCCCGACAGACGAGATCGCTCGTTCGAGCAGGCTGTGGGCTGTGCTATACTTGAACTATCGGGCGCTCGCAACGCTTCTATCGTGCTGGCTCTGCGTTTATTCGCTGACTTCAGGATGAGGGTCACTGAATATGCCTGTCTCCGTCACCAGTTCACGCCTTATCTATGAAGCCTTAAAAGCCTGCGACGTCAAACTTATTTCCGCCCTGCCAGAAACCTGGCTGGTCCATCTGATCCGCCTGGCTGATGAGGACCCGCAGATGACCCTTGTGCGCGTGGCCAGAGAGGAGGAGTCTATCGGCATCGCTGCAGGTGCCCATCTGGCGGGCGTCAATTCGGCCCATCTCATGCAGAACCACGGCTTCCTGGCAGCCATCAATCCGCTGGTCTCGCTGGCCCTGCTCTACAAGATTCCCGTGCTCATGCTCATCAGCTATCGCGGCCATATGGGTGAGCGTGATCCCTGGCAGACCCAGGGCGGCCTGGCTACCGAGCCGGTGCTGCGCGCCCTGAATATCCCCACCTGGCATCTGCGGCGCGAGGACGACATCGTGCGCCGTCTCAAGGAGGCGCAGACGCTGGCGCAGGCCGCGCTCCATCCTGTGGCCGTCCTGCTCCCGCGCGAGTTGATGTGGGAGGATTGAGCGCTTCGCTCTGCCCGGCTCATCCCACCCGACTCACCTGGACCGTGAATGCTCGCGCGCTCGTGACGCTCTACCCTGCACACGGGCGTGCGGAGGAGGAAGGAGGAAGATCCCATGTTGCGCGCGGACGCCCTGCGGGCGATCTACCCTGAACTGGAGCCGCGTATCGTTGTCACCATTATGGGAGCGGTGGCCGCCGAGCTGTATATGCTCGGCCATCGGCCCAACTTCTTCTATCTGGAACATGCGATGGGCCTGGCCTCCTCTCTGGGCCTGGGGATCGCCCTGTCGCTGCCGGAGCACCAGGTGGTCGTGCTCGACGGCGACGGCTCGTTGCTCATGAATCTCGGCACTCTGAGTACCATGGCTCGCTATCGCCCTGGCAATCTGCTGCACATCGTCTTTGATAACGAGAGCTTGCTCTCGGTCGGCGGCTTCCCGACGGCCACCGCCACAGGAACCGATCTCGCCGGCATCGCCCGCGCCGCCGGCGTGCCCGCTGTGCTGGAGGTTCGCACACCAGAGGCCCTCAGGGAGGGAGTGGATCAGGCGCTGGCGAGCAAAACGCTGACCACGATCGTCGCCAAAGTCGAGGCCGTCGGCCCGCCGACGTTCCATATGGATCTGACGCTGCTCGAGAATCGTTTCCAGTTCAAGCGCTACCTTGAGTCGTTACGGCGCGCACCGGTCTGACGGAGGGAACCAGCTCGATGGATCTGAAGCTGTTCGAGCAGCGTTTCCAGTTCAAGAGCTGTTTTGAGTCGTTACGGCGCGCACCGGTCTGACTGGAGGGAGCCAGCCCGGCCAGTCCGGTTCGCTATCTTTGCACGTTACCTTCTTTCTGTCTATCACGTACTGTCCGAGAACAGGGGGATCATCATGGAACAGCCAGCCGCTCTGCTGAGGCAGCTCCTCGCTGCGCTCGACGCCGGTCAGCTCAGGGTTGTCGACCTCACGGCGCCTCTGGGACCGGAGACCCCGGTCATCGATCTGCCGCCCCAATTCGCCCAGTCGCCCGGTCTGACCATCAGCGAGATCTCGCGCTACGATAGCAAAGGACCGGCCTGGTACTGGAATATCCTGCACCTGGGCGAGCATACCGGTACGCACTTTGATGCCCCGATCCACTGGGTCACCGGCAAGGACCTCCCCGGCAATGCCACCGATACCATCCCGCCGCGCCGCTTCATCGGCCCGGCCTGCGTGATCGACGTCAGCGCCGAAGTGGCCCAGAACCCGGATTTTCTCCTGACCGTCGAGCGCGTGACGCAATGGGAGCAGGAGCACGGACGTATTCCCGCCGGCGCCTGGGTGCTGCTGCGCACCGGCTGGAGCAAGCGCACGAGCCGCGAGGAGTTTCTCAATGTGGGGCCCGACGGTGCCCACACGCCCGGCTTTGCCAGGGAGTGCTCCGAGTTTCTGGCCTATCAGCGCGATGTCCTCGGCGTGGGCGTCGAGACCGTCGGCACGGACGCCGGGCAGGCGGGCACATTTGACCCGCCGTTCCCGAACCATCACACCATGCACGGAGCGGGCAAATTTGGCCTCACCAGCCTGATCAATCTGGATCAGTTGCCCCCGACCGGTGCGCTGGTCATCGCCGCTCCTCTCAAGATCGTCAATGGCTCCGGCAGCCCCGTGCGCGTGCTGGCGATCACGCCGTAGCGTCCCGCACCTGCATGGCCTGCAGTGTGCGCCAGACCTTCTCGGGTGTGAGCGGCATGTCAATCTCCTTGATGCCCAGGGGGACCAGGGCGTCAAGGACGGCGTTGACGATCGCTGGAGGCGCGCCGATGGTGCCCGACTCGCCGATACCTTTGGCGCCCAGCGGATTGTTGGGCGAAGGCGATTCCACGAAGTCGCTGGTGAATGTGGGCAGCATCGTCGCCAGCGGCAGGGCGTAATCCTGCAGCGTGCCAGTGAGCAACTGGCCCTGCTCGTCGTAGTAGACCTGCTCATAGAGCGCCTGCCCGATGCCCTGGGCCAGGCCGCCATGGAGCTGGCCCTCGGCCAGCGTGTGGTTGAGGATACGCCCGGCGTCATCGACGGCCACATAGCTCAGCGGGTGCACCTCGCCGGTCTCGCTATCGATTTCGACGACCGCCATGTGGGCGCCAAAGGAGAAGGTAGGCCCCGCCGAGAAGTCGCGGCGCGCGGCCAGCCCCTCGATGGCTGTGCCGCTCAGGGGATCGGGCGCCTCTGGCTCGCTCAGGTCTGGCTGCTCCTCGGCCAGGCGGGCCAGCTCACCGAGTTCGATGGCCCGCGCTGGCGCTCCCCGCACCATCACACGCCCATCCGCTAGCTCAAGGTCGGCCGGCGCAGCCTCCAGACGCTGTGCCGCCAGCAGGAGAGCCTTCTCGCGCACAGCCTGCGCCGCCAGCAGGACGACGGAGCCGCCCGTCTGGGTGACGCGACTGGCGAAGGTGCCGATGCTGAAGGCTGGTAGCCGGCTATCGTTGAGGTGTACGGTGATGCGCTCGGGCGGGACCCTGAAGACCTCCGCGGCGATCTGGCTGAAGGCGGTGACGTGGCCCTGTCCCGTTGAGGAGACGCCGCTCTCGACGATGATGTGGCCGTCGCGCTGCACCCGCACCGTCGCGGCCTCGCGCGGCTGGCCCCCTTCGTCGCCCGAGATCTCGGTCACGGTGGCCAGGCCGATGCCGAGCAGGCGCGTATCCCCGCGGGCGCGGCGCTCGCGCTGCCGGGCGCGCCAGCCGTCGTAGTCGCCCAGGTGCAGCAGCCGCTCCAGGGCTGCCTGATAATTGCCGCTGTCGTAGCGCTGGCCGGTGACCGTTTCATAGGGAAAGGCCTCGGGGGTGATGAGGTTGCGGCGCCGTACCTCCACGGGGTCCAGGTCCAGCTCGCGAGCGATGCGCTCGATGACGCGCTCCACGATGTAGGCCGCCTCGGGGCGGCCCGCGCCGCGGTAGGCCATCGTCGGGACCCGGTTGGTGAAAACGCCGATCACTGTACTTTCCACGGCCTCGAGGCGGTAGGCGCCGCTGACGATGCGCGGCGTGCGGATTGGCACCTGGGCGGTGATGCCCACCAGGAAAGCTCCGAAGTCGGCGATGGTGCGCAGGCGCAGCGCGCGCAGCCGGCCGTCGTCCTCGTAGGCGGCCTCAACGTAGTTGATCTGGCCGCGCCCGTGCGTCTGGGCCTGCAGATTCTCGCGCCGGCTCTCGATCCATTTCACTGGTCGGCCCAGCCTCAGCGCCAGCAAGGCGCAGACCAGCTCTTCGCCGCCCAGGCGGGTTTTGGCGCCGAAGCCACCGCCACTCATGGCGTTGTAGACGTGGACACGGCTGCGCTCCAGTCCCAGAGCCTCGACCAGCACCTGGTGCGCCTGATAGACCGCTTGCGACGACAGCCAGGCCGTGAGCTGGCCCGTGGTGGGGTCGAAATCGAAGAGGCAGGCGCGGTTCTCCAGCGAGGAGGGCGCGAGCCGCTGATTCTCCAGGCGCAGCCGTGTCACGTGGCTGGCGTGGGCGAAGATCTCCTCGACGTTCCCGGCCTTGAGCGGCACTTCGCAGGCCACGTTGGTTCCAAACTCTGGGTAGAGCAGGGGCGCGTCGGCAGCGAGCGCCGCTTCGGGATCGCTGACGGCTGGCAGCGGCTCGTAATCAACCTCGACGAGGTCGAGCGCATCGGCAGCGCTGGCGGCGCTCTCGGCGACGATCACCGCCAGGGGATCGCCAACGTAGCGTGCGCGCTCCACGGCCAGCGCTCGTTTCTCTGGCCGCTTGAGACCCGGCATGGGTACCGAGAAGATGGGGGGCAGGCTGCCGGCAAGCTCCTCGCCGCTGAAGGCGGCCACCACGCCCGGCTGCCGACGCGCCTCCTCGAGGTCGATTGCGCGAATGAGGGCATGCGCGTAGAGGCTGCGCACAAAAACGGCGTGCAGAATCGGCGGACGCCCGCTCAACCTGATGTCGTCGACGAAACGCGCCGCTCCTGTGAGCAGATCGCGGTCTTCCAGGCGCCGCCTGATTTCTGCCGGCTGCTTCGTTGTGCTCATCCTGAAAATCCTTCTTCCTCGTGTCTGTGAGCAGAGATGCTTCAGGCCTCTCCTATTATAAGCCATGGCGCCGCCGGACGGACGGATGGCGCTGGTAGCAGCAGGGTTGAGGAGGCGCCTGATGCGGCCGGAGCCGGAGGCTGTGCCAGCGCCTGTTACGTGTTATGATTGAGCAAGAGGCCTGTGCGCTGGCCATGCTGATTGGCGTGACCCGGCGGCCTGGCCCCTGGCACCTCTGTAGAGTAGAGAAGAGAGGAAGCATAGTGAATGCGATGAGCGCTGAGCAGAGCAGTGCGATGGCTGAGCCGTGTGTGCTGGCCATCGATGTAGGAACGTCTTCCGTGCGCGCCATGCTGGTCGACGCGCGCGGCGAGACCGTGGCCGGCACGCTGGCGCAGCAGCCCTATCAGCTCACGACCTCGCCCGACGGCGAGGCCTCCATGGAGGCGGACCGGCTGGTTGCGCTGGTGGAGCAGTGCATCGATGGGACCCTGGCGGCGGCGGGCGCCCTGGCAGAGAAACTGGGGGCGGTGGCCATTGATACCTTCTGGCATAGCCTGCTTGCCGTGGACCGCGCGGGGCGCCCCTTGCTCCCGCTGATCACCTGGGAGGATACCCGTGCCCGGACAGCGGCCGCTGAGCTACGCGCGCAGCTCTCCGCTGAGGCTGTCCATCGCCGTACGGGGGCGCCCCTCCAGGCCAGCTACTGGCCGGCAAAGCTGCGCTGGCTGGCGGCGACGCAGCCCGCGCTCTGCGCCGAGACCGCGCAGTGGCTCTCCTTTGGCGAGTACCTGCAGCGCTGCTTTCTGGGCCGCTCTGTCTGCAGCCTCTCGATGGCCTCTGGAACGGGTCTGCTCCACACACGCGCCCAGACCTGGGACGAAGAGCTGCTCGAGAATCTGCGGCTCCCCCCTGAGCAGCTTCCAGCGCTGGGCGACGTCCGTGATGCTATCCGAGGACTGCGGCCGGAGTACGCCCGGCGCTGGCCCGCGCTCAAGGATCTGCCCTGGTTTCCCCCCGTCGGTGATGGCGTCGCCGCCAACATCGGCTCCGGCTGTGTGGTCAGCGCGCGCCATGCCCTGACGATCGGCACGTCGAGCGCGTTGCGGGTGATGGTGCCTGCCGAGAGCGTAGAGCCGCCGCCGGGACTCTGGCTCTATCTGCTGGATACACGCCGTGCGCTGCTCGGCGGTGCGCTCAGCGAGGGAGGCAATCTGCTTGCCTGGCTGGCCGACCTGTTGCGACTGCCCCCGCTCGCCGAGGCGGA
>JBHOQN010000041.1:0-7135 GCA_042408965.1 Ktedonobacteraceae bacterium | reverse complement strand
GAGCGGGTGGAGGAGAAGCAGGAGGAGAGCCTGGCACTGGGGGTGGTGGGAAGAGGGAGGAAGGCAGGGAGAGGGGGGCTGGTAGGAGCGGGAGCGACGGTGCTGGCGGGGCTGCTGCTACTGATACCGACGCTACAGAACATGTACGAGGTGACGTATGTGCATGCGGCGGATGCGCCCCATGAGATGCTGATCTATGTGCAGACGACCACGGACGTCAACACGGTGATGGCCAGGATCACGGCCCTCGACCGCAAGCTCTACGGCGGAACCCATCAGTTGCCTATTGGCCTGACTGATGATGCTACCTGGCCCCTCATCTGGTACCTGCGCGACTACCCCAATGTCTGTCTCGAATATCCCAGCGGATGTCCCACGACTGCCAGGAGTATACCAGTGATCATTGCAGGGGGAGATAGCATCGCGAACGGCATTCAGCAGCAGTACGCCGGGCCGGATGGGAGCTATCTCTACCATGAGTATCAGATGCGCTCCTGGTGGGATCAAGGGTATATGCCACCCCCCTGTTACCCCTCAGCGACGCAGAAGTGCGGTCCACCAGCTCCTTATGTTGGCGTCGGGCCGCTGCTCTGGCTCAGTTATGGCGACAACCCGCCGCCCAATGCCCACTTCAACCCGCTGCTGGCAGCGCAGCGCATCTGGGCCTGGTGGTGGCAGCGCAAACCCATTGGGGAGAATGCCGGCTACTATCCGATGGCTCTCTTGATTCGCAAAGGCCTGGGCGTCTCTTAAGGAGAGACGCCCAACGCCCTCAGTCGCAGGCTGGCTAGACGAAGCCGCGCTCCTGGAGGAAGCGGACCAGCTCCTGAGCCAGCTCCTCAGCTGAGCCTTCGACCAGGCGCGTCTGGCGGCCTGTAGTGCCGCCAGTGATGATCTCACCAATGCGCTCAAAGGCACTGTGGTGGCTATCGGGAGCCACAACGCGGTGTGGCCGTGGGCGCGGTGTGCGCATTTCCAGAATCACCGTTTCGGCGCTCTCCTCTGCGTTCTCACAGCCTGGCAGTGTGCAGGGGTCGAGCACCGGGATGGGCGCCTTGAGCGCTGCCAGATGAGCAGGGAGTGAGGGATAGCGCGGTTCATTGAGCGTCTCGCTGATGGTCAGCAGAAGGGGAGGACGCGCTATCAGGCGCTCGCGATAACCGCCCTCCAGACGTCGGGCCATGCTCAGCACTGCTGTGCCATGCTCCTCTCTTGCAACAAGCTCGCTCACCGCAGTGATCTGAGGAAGCGTCAGATACTCAGCCAGCGCTGGCCCGACCGTTCCTGAGGCCCAGTCGCTGCTCTGCTCACCGCAGAGGATCAGATCCGCTTGAGGAGTGGCCTGCCTGATCCGGGCCGCCAGGGCCCTGGCAATCGTGAAGGGCCCCCAGTCAGGTGCTTGCTCATGCCAGAGGCGCTCCACTGCATCGGCACCCAGGGCCAGAGCCGCTCGCAGCGCTCCCTCGGCCTCTGCTGGCCCAACCGTCAGGGCGATGACGCTGCCGCCCAGTTGCTCTTTCAGGCGCACCGCCGCTTCGAGCGCACAGGCATCGGCCGCGTTGAGAATCTGCACAAAGCGCTCGACGTCGATCGCTCCGCTGATCGGGTCAACGTAGACCGAACTGCTATCGGGGGTCTGCTTAACGCATACGTAGATCTGCATGTCGTCTCTCTCCCTATGAGGCACGAAAGCTCACACCCCAGCCGCCGCGCGGATACTCCCACTCGATTGCCTGACGATTGCAGGCGACATAGCAGGTGCCGCATTCCAGACAGTTCTCATAGGAGAAGTGCATCTCTCCTCCCAGGATCTCAAAGAGACCGGCTGGACAGACATAAACGCAGGGTGTGAGGTCGCAGCCTTGACAGGCGGCAGTGTTGACGCGAATATGTGGTGTTCTGTCGACCTTGAAGCGCACCAGCTCCAGGCGCTCCTCGATTGGTTGCATGCGTTGCTCCATGTGTGGACTCCGGTCAACGGCCGAGGCGCGGCCGCCGTCTCAGAAAAAGAGTGCTCGTCCAGCCTGCCAGCCGTCGCGCAGGAGGGTCCAGAGCGAGACCTTGCCGCGCAGACTGTTGATGATGGTACGTCCAAGCTTGCGACGTGGGCGTCCATCTGAGCGGAAGATATTCTCTGCCGTCTGACAGAGCAGTTCGGGGTAGAGATTCTGCAAGCGCTCATTGTTCACAAAAGCAGGAGTACCTTGGAAGCGCTGCAGATCCTGTAGTACAAATGATTGTTGCAGACGCCGGCGATAGCTCTCAAGTTGCCGGGCAGAAAAGTCCTGCTGGCGATGCGCTTCTCGGGCGCTCTCGGCCGCGGCCAGGCCCGAAGCGACCGCGAAGTTCATTCCTTCCAGAAAGAGGCCTGCCGCAAAGACGAAGCTGGCGGCATCTCCGACCACCAGCAGGCCCGCACGCGAGAGACGTGGGATCATCTTCCAGCCTCCCTCAGGGATCATGTGGGCCGAGTACTCCAGAGTGATGGCATCGCGCACCAGCGGAGCCACCGCTGGATGCTGCTTGAAGCGGTCGAGCAGCTCATAGGGTTTCACGCGCTGTTGTGCCAGCGAGGCAATCTGCGTGATGACGCCGAGCGAGAGCGTCTCGCGGTTAGTGTAAAGAAAAGCTCCTCCTTTGACCTCGCCAGAGGCGTAGCCAACATATTCGTTGGCCATGCCCTCATCGCCTGTCAGATTGAAGCGTTCCTCAATGGTGTGGGAGCCGAGGCGCAAGACCTCTTTCACGCCCAGGCTCATCTCCTCAGCGGAGAATTCGTGCTGCAGGCCGGCCTTTTTGGCCAGGAAGGAGTTGGCGCCATCGGCGGCAATCACCAGGGGGGCATAGAGTTCACCCGCCTCGCGGCGGCAGCGCACGCCAATGACGCGCTCGCCATCGTAAAGCAGATCGTCGACCACTGTCGATGTGATGAGGAGTGCGCCTGCCTCCTGGGCCTTGCTTGCCAGCCAGCGGTCAAACTTTGGCCGCAGGACGGTCAGGCCGTTGTAGGGTGGCGTGGCGAAGTGCTGGGTGCGAAAGTCCACGGAGAGCGCCGATTCCTTCCCCAGGAAGGTCAGCACTCGTCTGGTGACGTAGCGTTCAAAAGGGGCCTCTTCCCAGAAAGTAGGAATCAGCTCTGTCAGCAGCCCGGGCGCGTAGAAAACGGCGCCCGAGACGTTTTTGGCTCCTGGATACTCGCCCCGCTCAATCAGCGCGACCTGCAGGCCACTCTGCGCCAGGGCCAGAGCGGCGCTGCTGCCTGCTGGACCGGCTCCTACGATGATCACATCAAACTGCGGCTGTGTTTGCATAGTCTCTGATCGCCTTTCTTTGCTCTGCCACGGGGATTTGCTCTGCCACGGGAGCGTGGCGCCCATCAGGAGGAGGCCGGCAGCCTTGCGAGCCAGGCTGGTAAGGCCTCGATCAATGCTCGCATGATCTGCTGCGTTTCCTCAACGAAGACTGCAAAGTGGCCGTCGTAGGCCTGGCCGCCTGCAGGCCCCACCAGATCTGAGACACCTCGCAGGATCAGACAGCGCGTCTGATTTCGTGCGGCGACATAGGCGATGGCGGCTGATTCCCAGTCGCCCGCGACGGCCCCGTAGCGGGCCTGCAGCAGCGGAACTTCCTCGGCGAGCAGATCGCGATCGCCGGAGACCAGCAAACAGCGTCGCACGGGATGTGGATAGTCTTCGCCGAGCCAGGAGAGATCCAGTTCGGTTGTGTAATGGGCAATAGCGGCCATGGGATCGGTCATCTGCTCGATGATGTCGTAGACCAGTGTTCGCTCGACGAGCACAATCGTCCCACGCTCGATCTCGCCGGCAATGCCGCCACAGGTTCCCAGATTCACGAGCAGACGCGGTTGCCAGTGATCGATCACGTACTGCGCCGAGGCTGCCGCGGCGATCTTCCCCCAGCCACCGTGAAAGAAGATCACTGCTTCACGCTGCCCGGCTATCTCCAGAGCAACCGAGAGCCACTCGCCAAGCGGGGAGTGCTCGGATGAGACGCCGGGCAGGAGGGCCCGCGTGATCTCCCACTCGGTTCTGGCAGAGACAATCACAACAATGCTGGCTCGAGGCTTCTGTTCCATGCTACCTCTATAGGTGTCTTCTCCAGATGGGCAGGAGTCTTTCTGCCCATCTGCTCTCTCATGCAAGCATCAAGTCGTGCATGCACCTGCCGGGGAAGTGCTGAGCCCTGGATACGCTCTCTTCGACCATCGACGGGCTACGTGTAACGCAGCACGATCTTCCCCATGATCTCGCCCGTGTCGAGCAACCGGTGGGCTGTAGCGACCTCTTCAATTGGCAGCACCTGGGCGATTACTGGGGAGACGGCCTTATCGGCGAGCAGTTGCAGGATACGTTGCTCATGAGCCGGGGTAGTACGCAAGACCCCACCGCCGATCACCTTCACGCGCTTGAGGCGCCAGGCCTGGGTATCAACGGTGGCCTGTTGTCCCCCCAGGTTGCCGATGAGGACGATGCGCCCGTCGTTGACACAGGCGTCGATGCTCGCCTGAAGCGTAGTGCTGACCAGCTCAATGACCAGATTGACACCATGGGCGTTGCGCACCACCTGGCCGACGTTCTCTTCACGGTAGTTGACAACCATATCTGCTCCCAGACGGCGCAGCTCGCTGGCCTTTTCTGCCTTGCTGGCGGTGGTGATCACCCAGGCGCCGCTTTGTTTGGCGAACTGGATCGCCCAGCTACCGACGCCGCTCGCTCCAGCCCAGATCAGTACACGTTCCCCGGCTTTCAGGTTGCCCAGGTCGAAGAGAGCGGCCCAGGCCGTAGAGGCGGCCAGACCAGCGGCGGCGGCTTCCTCGAAGGAGACGCCCTCGGGTATGCGTACCAGGTGGGTGGCTGGCACGGCGAGTTTGCTGGCATAACCGCCACCTCCCTTTGCCTCGGGAGCCCGCGTTGTCATCACACGCTCGCCCGCCTTGAAGCCATTGCTCTCCTCGATCACGACGCCGGCGGCCTCCAGACCGGGGGTGTATGGCAGGGTGGCGACAGGCCTGCTGCCTGCTCGCTGAAAGAGATCGAGGCGGTTGACGGTGGTGGCCCTGACTTCCATCAGGACATCTTCCGCTCCTGGGATGGGATCAGGTACGTCGCGTATTTCCAGAACTTCGGGTCCGCCATAGCGGGCAAATTGTACGGCTTTCATTGTGCGCGTTCGCTCCTCATCTTATGATGAACTGAGACCATTCCTGCTCTTCTCATTGTAGGCATAGCTCAGAGCATGTTGCCAGTTGAGGGAAAGGTCTCTCATGCTCGTTCATGCTTTGCGCTTCTGCAGCAGCTCCGCCGCTCGAGGTAGGATCTGATTCGCATCTCCTAGCAGACCCAGATCGGCCAGCGCGAAGATCGGCGCATTGCGATCGGGATTGATCGCGACGATGGTGTGCGCCTCGCGGATGCCGCTGGTATGCTGAACGGCGCCGGAGATCCCACAGGCGATATAGAGGCGTGGGCGAACACTTTTGCCTGTCGCGCCGATCTGCCGCTCCTGCTCAACCCAGCCGCGGTCAGTCGCCACGCGGCTGGCGCCCACTGCAGCCCCGAGCTGGCGGGCAAAGGCTGCCAGCTCTCTGAAGCCCTCGCGGCCGATCCCACGTCCCCCCGCAACGATTTTGTCAGCCGCTTCCAGCTCAATCTCCTCTGCCGATGGGGCGGCAATACCCGAACGGTGCAGGTCTTGGGGGTCCGCGGGCGGGATGGCGGGCGTCAGACGGAGTAGCGAAGGAGGAGCGGCGTCAAGCTGGCTGGTGCCAGGCGGGATGCCGCGCACCCCTGGAACAAAGGTGAGCACGGCCGTGCGATGGTGAAGCGTTGTGCGCGTCTGTGCATAGGCTCGTCCTCCATAGAGTGCCCGCAGCGCCAGCAGGGCATCATCCTGCAGGTCAAAACCCAGGCAGCGCGGCACGAAGGGCAGTCGCAGGCGAGCTGCCAGACGTGCCGCCCAGTCCTGGCCGTTAGCGCTGGCGCTGGTAGCGATTAAGAGTGGTGCGCGCTCACGTATCAGCCAGGCCAGCGCGCTGACGTAGGCCTCGGTGCTGTACTGCTTCAATCTGTCGTGCTCCAGCACATAGAGGTGCTGCGGTACGACGTGGCTGAACGTGAATGGTGGGGTGGCCGCAGAGCCGAGCTGGATAGCGCAGAGTTGTGGTTGAGCAGGATGACGCCGGGCGAGGTCTTGCACCTCAGCCACAACTTCCTCGTTGTGTTCAGGTGCCAGGCCTGCCTGCTCTTGAAGGACGACCCAGAGTTCTGCCAATCTTTCACCTCGTCTTGACTGACTGTGGCTGTATCTCACATTATAGTTCCAGAAAACGTAGCGTTTCAAAGCGTTTGCTCACGATCTCTTGACCGCGTGCTGACGCCATGGCTGGCCTTCTGGGTTCGGCGGGGAACAACGATCTGCACGAGATGGACTACCAGCGATGCCTGCACCGCTTTACCATCCTCTACCCCCTCCACTTTCGAGAAAGCATCAGGGGCTACTGTTCGTATCACGTTACCAGCGCCATTCCTATCGGCGTTGATCATACGCCCATCTTGGGTACGATACAGTCCACGCTTGACGCGCTTGCCGCTGAAGGTGTACTGCTCATCCCCATTGGTGTGCACTGGCAACGAGTCCGGGTCCAGCAACGAAGCCTTAAAGGTGGAGGCCGCTTCCGGCACCTTGAGGGTAATGCCTCCTAAATCCGCTTTGTACGTGATAATCTGAATAAAACGAGCATGAGCGATGAATGCAAAGTTCTGGTTGTTCCGCTTACCCCTGTTCACCCCTTGCTTCCAGGCGTCATCCAGATCTGGTCCACGAATCCGCTATTGGTTACGAACGCGAATAGCACGGAGTTCGCCAGCGTCAATCATTCTCAGGGCAGTTGGTTGTGACACACGAAGTATCCCAGCAACTTCCTTCACGGTCAACACGTCAGAAGGTTGAGTCATGGTTTACCTCTAAGTCTACCTCAGTCAGGTGGACCCCACGCCTGAAGGCGGGGGCTTGCATCTCACCCCGAAGGGTGGACACGAGAGGCCGCCTGACAGGTCGGCCCACTCAGGACAGCTATACCATCCTGAGCAAGAGAAGCCAGGTACTTCTCTCGAAT
>JBHOQN010000040.1:0-33601 GCA_042408965.1 Ktedonobacteraceae bacterium | reverse complement strand
ACTCATGCTGCGCCTGCGCGGCCTCAAGCTCTGGCACCGCGACAGCGAGGACCTGCCCTTTCTCGGCCTCCGTGAAAAAGCCGCAGAGCGGGCCGTGAGCGAGTTAGCCGATGCCTACCTGCTCTATCTCACACCCGAAGCTCTCAGGAAGCCGCAGCTCTGGCTATCCGAGGCACACGCTGCCCTCAAGCGCCACGAAAACGAGCTGGAGTTTCCTATAGTTGTGATCCTGCAGGGGGTCAGCCGGAAAAGAGCGCAGAACGCCCTGGCAAAGGTCAGTCTCGGGAAGCTGACGAATTTTATTGCGGACGAGCTTGAGCCGGAGGAGAGCGATCAGCAGGCAGTAGACGGCAAGCTGCGTTTGCTGGCTCGCGCGATCTTGCGCCGGGCATTTCATCAGCGCCGCGTGAGGGCTGGGGAGAACCATGAAATCTGGATAGGGTTACGCACCTTTGTTGCTGGAGAGGGCAGCCCTCGGCTCGATCTGTCGGTTGATGCCAGGAGGCTTTTCCTTGAAGACGAGAATAGGGATGTGCGACGTGTCCCTACAGTCGCTGAATGGCAGGATCTTATTGTTCCAGCTCTGCAGGATATCAAAGGACTGCTCACGACCATTGGTCCAGGCTTTGGAGAAAGTCTAAAAGTTCCGATTAAAGCAGTCTATTCGCTGACCTACCTGTTCGGCTTCATTTTCCAGGGAATGAGGTTGCAAGTACGTGATGAAGCAAGACAGCAGTATTGGGATAATGAAGGACCGCAGAGCGATTCTTCCCCTCTTACCTGTGATGAGAGCATTCAGAAGGGAGATCCCCAGACAGCGGTAGTGGCTATTTCCATATCGAATAATATTGAGGATAGTGTGAAGGTATACACGCAACAAGCAGGGAATAAGATTGACTATAGCCACTTCATCCATTATTCGCTGCCGGAGGGAGTAGACCACACCCGAGGGGTAAGGGATGGCAATCATGCCCTGGCCATTGCCCGTCAGATTGGACGTGACCTGCGCCGCCTGCGCAGCCAAGGCATTGCCCATATCCATCTCTTCTCATCGCTGCCTGCTGGGCTTGCGGTCCTGATCGGCCAGCAACTGAATGCTAGCGTTTTCGGCCCAGTTTCCTTATACGAGTTCTCTGCAGCCTATCGCTATGCCTACACACTCAATCAAAAAGAGTAGGAGTGAGATCCTGCAGATAGGCATCTGTTAGATGAGCACTCGCTTGAAGGGGGAGCCTTCAGCAAGACTGCGCCTCTCGCTTGCATCCGTGACAAGCAGTAGAAGAGCGAGCGCTTGTTACGAACGGCTCTTCTACTGCTGCTATTGCTGAGCCTGCTATGGATGACCAGTCAGGCGCGGTGGACCGTGTATGGAACTAGCGGCGTGAGCGGGTATGGCGACGGCGGCGGCGGCGAGCTACAGCAGCCTTACGCTTGCGGCGGTCGCTGCGGCTCTCGTAATGTTTGCGGCGGCGCACCTCGGCCAGAATACCGGCATTCAAGACCTTGCGGTTAAAGCGCTTGAGGGCGACCTCGAAGGACTCATCGGGATTCAGGCGAACTTCACTCATGACAGCCCGCCTTACCAACGCGCGCGGCGGCCCTGGCCGCGCCCGTACGATTCCTGGGGACGATAGCAATCGCTGCAATAGACGGGGCGATCATCACGAGGCAGGAAAGGGACACGGGCCTCGTTGCCGCAACTGGCGCAGGTCACCGTGTACATCTGGCGCTCCTCGCGCCCGTAACCGCGCCCACGACGCCCACCGCTCGCCTTGCGCGCCGCCCGGCAGCTAGGGCAGCGACTGGGCGTATTGGTCAAGCCGCGGCTGGCAAAAAACTCTTGCTCTCCAACAGTAAAAGTGAATTCCTGACCGCAATCGCGACAGATCAGGATCTGGTCCTGTCCAGGATTAATCATCTAGAAAGTCTCCTTACGGGCATTTCCCCGCCTGCGGTGGAGAAGTGCCCTGCAATGCAATGGGGCTCGCCTGGCACAGACTGCGCTGATCTGCGCAGCGCCAGACGGCAAAGAGGCCATAGGCGCGGGAACGTGCGACCTGAGCCTGGAACTGGGAGGCAGCGTCGGCGCGGAACCGCTGACAGCGAACCGCTCGCCAAAAAAAGCCGCCGCCCACAAACATGGGCAGCGGCTTCGACAGTTTCGCTTCCATGTGCCATATGCAGCATACCACACCTGCCGTCCCCCGTCAAGTCTACCCGAGCAAGCCCCCAGCCCATCTATCTCACCGTGCCAGTTCTCGCCCGTTACCTCAGCCAACGAAGACAGGCACTCAAAGCCAGGGGGAGGCCTTCACCTTCGATGGCCGTATCTCTTCGCATCTCTCGCTTGCAGCCAGCTGTCTGCCTGCGGTATCCTGACAATATCTCTTCTCCAGTCTACAGAGCCTGCTAGTGGGTAGTGGGAAGCTGATCTGACGAAAACAGCCATTCCTGCAGATTTCTGCGCGTGAGGTGAGCAAACCATCAAACAGACGAGTGGAGTAAAGACAATCAGTAGGTAAGCCAAAGCGCCACTCTTGCACGTATGGAAAGGAGTGCGGCATCATGGGCGAACAAGTCACCTTGGCTCCCGTTGACAGTCTCGATATCACCATCCTGGTCGATAACAGTGTCGATGTCCTGCTGCCCAGCAATGAGATGGTTCAACGCGCTCCGCTAGCCATCAACTGGACCGAGCGCGAGCAGCTCATTGCCGAGCACGGCTATGCCCTGCTGCTCACAGTCGTACGCAATGGGTGGCGGGCCTCTCTGCTCTACGATGCCGGGCTTGGGCGCAACACGCTGCTCCACAATATGGATGTCCTGGAAGTCCGCCCCAGCGAACTGCGGGCCATTGTTCTTTCGCACGGTCATGCCGACCATCACGGCGGGCTGGAAGGCATCGTTCGCCGCCTCGGCAAACGTGGCCTGCCTCTCCTACTCCATCCTGATGCCTGGCGTTATCGGCGCATCGTCTTCCCTACCGGGACCGAAATTCACATGCCCCCGCCAAGTCACGCCGACCTCGATCGCGAAGGCGTCACAATCATCGAAGAACGCGGCCCCTCACTGCTCCTCGACGGAACCGTGCTGGTTACTGGCCAGGTTGAACGCGTCACCGATTTTGAAAAAGGTTTTCCTCTGCAACAAGCGCGCACAGACCACGGCTGGGAGCCTGACATCTGGGTCTGGGATGATCAGGCCGTCGTCTGCCACCTTAAGAATCGCGGCCTGGTAGTGCTCTCTAGCTGCAGTCATGCGGGCGTCATTAACATCCTGCAACATGCCCGTCGGCTCACCGGCATCAAGGCCATCTACGCCTTTGTTGGCGGCCTCCACCTGAGTGGGGCCATCTTCGAGCCGATCATTCCGCGCACCATCGCCGAGCTGCAAGCCATTGGCCCCAGCATCATCGTCCCCGGACATTGTACCGGCTGGCGCGCCACCCATGAACTGGCGCGTGCTTTGCCTGCGGCCTACATCCAGACCAGTGTTGGCACCACACTGCATCTAACCTGATCTCGCCATTGTTGCGCCTCCGCACTGCACCGCTCCGCTGGTCCTATGTCTCCTTGGAGAACGGGAACGGGACCATAAGCCGAGCCGGCAGCACCTGACACGCAGGCTGCTTCTGGAGCTAGCCTTGCTTGCGGTCCTGATCTGGAGCCTGCTGATTGCTCTCAAAGCTCGCGGCGTTTGTCAGGCTCTGCCGGCTACTCCTCTTCAGCCTGGCCACGCTCACCTCGGAGCTTGATCGACAGGTCTATCTGCTGCCCGTCGCACTGGCAACCCCCTCTTTCTCCTTCGCCGTCTGGCCCTTTCCATCCGGTGCCGGAGCATCGCCTGTCAGCCTGACAGAAAGCAGAGACACCTTTTGCCTCTCCCAGTCGTACCTGTCACAGGACAGGCGGGTGATGGCTCTTTTAGCTCTGCACTCAAAATCGTGCGGCTCCTGTGAGCACCGACCAGGTGGACTGTGATCGTGGTGTGAGTTCTAGTGGCTATGCTCGGGAGAGAGAGCGCTACTATCGAACCGTGCTCTTAATGACCGCTGATCGCCGCTAGCTGTCATCGCCAGCGAGGAAGCAGCAGCAAAAAGATAGGCTAGTTAATGATAGAAAGAGAAAATTCTGCAGGTGCCTTCGCTTACTGAAGCACCCAACAGAGGAGGGAAATATGTCGACTGCTGCCGGTGCGCGTACACTCAGCCAACAGCAGCTAGAACTGATGCATAAGTACTGGTGTGCCGCCAATTATCTGACCGTTGGACAGATCTACCTTCAGGAAAATCCCCTGCTCAAGGAACCGCTACGGCCCGAGCACATCAAACCGCGGTTGCTGGGGCACTGGGGCACCTCACCAGGGCTCAATCTCATCTACGTCCATCTCAATCGCCTTATCAAAGACTACGACGTTGATATGATCTTTCTGGCAGGGCCAGGGCATGGTGGCCCGGCAGTGATCGCGAACGTCTACCTTGAAGGAACCTACTCGGAGATCTATCCCGAAGTCAGCCGAGACGAGCAAGGCCTGCGCCAGCTCTTTCGTCAGTTCTCCACCCCGGGAGGAGTGCCCAGCCATGTCGGCGTGCCGATCCCTGGCTCTATTCACGAAGGGGGAGAGCTGGGCTACGTCCTGGCCCATGCCTTTGGAGCGGCCTTTGACAATCCCGACCTGATTGTTGCAGCCGTCGTCGGCGACGGCGAGGCTGAGACTGGTCCCCTGGAAGGTTCCTGGAAAAGCATCAAATTCCTCAATCCCGTTCGTGATGGGGCTGTCCTGCCTATTCTCCACCTCAATGAATATAAAATCTCCGGGCCGACCGTCTTAGGCCGCACCAGCAACGAGCAGATCGAACAGCTCTTTAGCGGTCATGGCTACCACGTCTACTTTGTGGAAGGTCATGAGCCGCTAGCCGTCCATCGCACCTTTGCCGAAACCCTTGACCGCTGCTATCACGAAATCCGCGCCTACCAGCAGCAGGCACGTACCCAGAGCTTCAGCGGTATACCACGCTGGCCACTGATCGTTCTCAGGACCCCCAAAGGCTGGACAGGCCCCAAAGAAGTTGATGGCCTCCCCATCGAAGGCACCTTTCGCGCCCATCAGGTTCCCCTGGAAGAGGTGAGGACTAATCAAGCCCATCTCAAGCTGCTAGAGAACTGGATGCGCAGCTACCACCCCGAGGAGCTGTTTGACGAACAAGGGCGCCTACGGGCCGAACTAGCAGCCCTGGCTCCCCAGGGTGAACGCCGCATGGGAGCCAATCCTCACGCCAATGGTGGCAAACTGCTTGTTGATCTCCGTCTGCCAGATTTCCGCTCCTACGCTGTCGAAGTCACCAGACCGGCCACCAGCTACTACAGCAATACCCGTCCTCTAGGCGCCTTTCTGCGCGACATCTTCAAAGAAAATGCAAAGCAGTGCAACTTTCGCTACTTCTGTCCTGACGAAACCAACTCCAATCGTCTCGGCGACATCTTTGCCGCTCAGAACCGCACCTTTTTGGAGCGCATCATGCCCATCGATGACCATCTCTCGCCAGAAGGGCGTGTCATGGAGGTACTCAGCGAGCATCTCTGTGAAGGCTGGCTAGAAGGCTACCTTTTGACCGGCAGGCATGGCCTGTTTGCCACTTACGAAGCCTTTGCCATGATCGCCGACTCCATGATCATCCAATATTCCAAATGGCTTGAAGGCGCGCGTGCCCTCTCCTGGCGGGCCCCAGTGGCCTCGCTCAACCTGCTCTTGACCTCAACCTGCTGGCGCAACGATCATAACGGCTTCTCCCATCAAGGCCCAGGCCTCATCGATACCATGCTCTCGCGCCGCGGTAGCATTGCGCGCATCTACCTGCCACCCGACGCCAACTGTCTCCTCTCGGTGGCTGATCACTGCCTGCGCAGTCGCAACTACATTAACTTGATCGTTGTCGACAAGCAGCCGCACCTGCAATATCTCAGCATGGCCGAGGCCATTGACCACTGCCGACAGGGCCTCTCGATCTGGTCCTGGGCTGGTAACGAAGACGATAGTGAGCCGGACGTTGTGCTTGCGTGTGCTGGCGACGTCATGACAATGGAGACCGTGGCCGCCGCTTGGTGGCTGCGCCGGAAGCTTCCTCAGCTCAAGGTGCGCGTTGTCAATATCGTCGACCTGATGACTCTTTATCCTCCTGAGCTACACCCGCACGGCATCGACCAGGCGGCCTTTATCGCTCACTTTACTGAAGAGAGGCCCGTCATCTTCGCCTTCCACGGCTATCAGCGCGCCGTTCACCAGCTTGTGCACGGGCGCCCCAATCCTGCCCGCTTCCATGTCCGGGGCTACAACGAGCAGGGAACGACGACCACTCCCTTTGATATGGTTGTCCTCAACGAGGTCAGCCGCTACCACCTCTGTCTCCTGGCGATGGAACACGTGCCGCGTCTGCGCCACCTGACCGCGCCCCTCGTGCGCGAGTGTGAAGAGCTGCTTCGCCAGCACCATGACTATATCCGTGAGCATCTGGAGGATATGCCCGAAGTCCGTGACTGGACCTGGCGCGATTAATGCCAACAGCAGTGGCGCGAGGGAAAGCCACTTTCCTGCGCTCCTGCTTTGGACCCCTCGCGCCATGCCAGTGGGCCTTTACCGTAGACCCCTAAAAGGTGCCATCGCTAGCAGAGCAGGGTATTAGCTACCCTCAAACGCCTCCGAGGCTTACCTGCTCCGCTGCTGCCAACGGGCTGGCGCTGCCATTCCGCTGCTGACGACGCAGCACATGCTCAACGAGGTTCATGGGACAGAACGGCCCACACATCGAGCAGGCTCGCGTCTTAGAAGCGCGCTCGGCGAAAATGCGCCGCGCCTCCTCGGGATACAGCGCCAATTGGAATTGAGTATCCCAGTCGAGTCGATAACGAGCCTCAGACATCTGGCGGTTGCGTGCCAGCGCTTGAGGATGACCACGAGCCACATCAGCGGCGTGAGCCGCAATCTTGAAGGCCACCACGCCCTCATAGACCTGGCGCGGATTAGGCAGGCCCAGATGCTCCGCCGGCGTTAAATAACAGAGCATATCGGCGCCATACATCCCGGCCAGTGCCCCACCGATGGCGCCGGCGATGTGATCAAAACCGGCCGCAGTATCGACAGGCAGCATGCCCAGGATATAGAAAGGTGCGCCGCGACAGAGCTTCTTTTGAAGCTGAACATTGCTCTGTACCTCATTAAGAGGCACATGGCCCGGCCCCTCGACCATCACCTGCACACCGGCGCGCCGGGCCCGCTCAACCAGCTCACCCAAAATGATCAACTCACCTACCTGAGCACCATCAAGATCATCCGCGAGCGAGCCAGGCCGCAGACCATCCCCCAGGCTCAAAGTCATATCATACTGGCGAGCGATCTCCAGCAGCCAATCGAAGTGCTCATAGAGCGGATTCTCAGCGCCGTTCTCCAGCATCCAGGCAGCCAGCAGACCCCCACCGCGTGAAACAATTCCCGTCACACGAGACGCCTGCCGATAATGTTCCAGACTCTGGCGGGTCACCCCACAGTGCACGGTAATAAAATCGACGCCGGCTTTCCCGTGCTGTTCGATTGTCTCGAACAGCTCATCCGCGCTCATCTTGAGAAAAGAACCCTTCTCGCGCACGGCTCGAAACTCGGCCTCGTAGATGGGCACCGTGCCCAAGGGTACCGCGCACGACTCCAGCAACGCTTGACGAATAGCGGGGATGTCGCCGCCGGTCGAGAGATCCATCACAGCATCGGCGCCGGCCTGCTGGGCCAGAGCGAGCTTTTGGCGCTCCTCTTCCAGATGGACATAGTCATACGAAGTACCAAGGTTGGCGTTAACCTTAACAAGGAGACCTTGACCGATGGCAGTGAAGTGGGAGAGCGTGCGATGATTGGGGTTGGCAGGAATAACAGCCAGACCAGCAGCGACCTTCTCGCGGATCTCTTCGGCGGGGAGGCCTTCGGCTTGGGCCACATAGGCCATCGCCTCAGTAATCTGGCCCTGACGAGCCTGCTCAAGCTGAGTTGGCACTGTTCCACCTCCGGTCATTGTTGATCACTGACCTGAAGGGGAACCGGCAGCGGGTTGGGCAGCCAGACGGACCCTTCCCTCCGCCGGTATTACCCGGGTCAGGTTCGAGGGGTCGGCCTCGCTCACAGAGGCCCTCTCAGCCCGGTTGCCCGAGCTCCCCCAGGTCCAATCAGAAGCGCTCAGTCTTCTTCTGAGGAGAATCATACCATATCGTACTTGCCGATTGGTCGCCGTTGAAGGCCCGCGATGCACTTCTCTGGCCGCTTGAGGGTGACATCTCAAAGCGTGAGCAAGCTACAAGCGCCTACAACACCCTTGAGCCCGGCTTAGCTCAGGAGAAGAAAGAGGAGAGGCGTGAAAAGGAGCAGCCGCAGCCTGCCCGCTCACTTGACGTGCTCCGAGAGCTCCTCGGAGAGGGGTAACTCAGGCCGCTAGCCAACCTCCATCGACAGGGAGAATGGCCCCATTGATATAGCTCGCCTCTTTCGAGGCCAGAAAAGCAATGGCCGCAGCGATCTCATCAGGAGAGGCTACCCGTGAAGGCGCACTAGCGCGAATAAAAGCTCCTACCCGCTCTAAACCGGACTGGTGCGGAACACCCTGCCCCAGACCGATAGCTGTCGCCACAGCCCCAGGACAAACAGCGTTGCAACGAATACCGCGTTCACCGTAGTGAAAAGCGATGCTACGAGTCAGACCGATCAGGCCGTGCTTTGAGACCGTATACGGGGTGCCGGCTGCTCCGCCGCGCAAACCAGCCTCAGAGGCCGTATTGACGATCACGCCCCCACCCTGCTCTAGAAAAATAGGAATAGCCCGGCGACAGGCTAAAAAAGGACCATAGAGGTTGACCGCTAGCACACGCTCCCACAACTCTAGAGGGACTTCAGCCGCGGGCGTCATCAGATCCATAATGCCCGCATTATTACAGAGGATATCCAGCCGCCCATACGTCGAAGTAGCTGTTGTCAGCATAGCCTCGACTCCACTCTCCGAGGCCACGTCAGTACGGCAAGCACAAATGCTGGCACCCTGGCCTTGTAGCTCCATCACTAGGGCCTGTAGCGGCTCCTCAACAATGTCGACAGCTACAACGGCAGCTCCCTCGCTGGTAAGACGCTGCACCAGTGCGCGACCGATGCCTGACGCGGCTCCTGTCACCACGGCGACCTGTTGCTCAAAGCGCTTCATCTCTTGCTTACTCCTTCTCTGCTAAGCTAAAACACATCGTCAGAGGAAGTGGCAGACTGTGAAACTTTGAGCCATCCTTGCTCATCGCTCAACCCAAGCGGCGCTTGACTGCTGGAGTAGCGCCTTCAGAGCACGCGCGGGCCAGTTGTCAGCGCCGCTTGCTGGCATTATAATGTCACTAACTGACAAAAGTCAATGAGTGAGCGAAAAGAAACGATGAGTGACACAGCCCTTTCAGAGCAGAGCCAGGCCGCACAGCCTAGCCTGCGCGAGCGCAAGAAACGCCTCCTGCAGGAAGCCATCGAGCAGGCTGCCCTTACCCTCTTTCGTCAGCGCGGCTACGAACAGACTGCGATTCAGGACATCGCCGAGGCGGTCATGATCTCGCCGCGCACTTTCTTCCGCTACTTTCCCTCTAAGGAAGAGGTGCTACTAGGGCCAACGCGTGCCGTCATGCAAGCTGGACTGGCCTACCTGCGCGCGCTGCCGCTGACCCAGGCCAAAGAAGCGCGTGCGGCGTTGCAGAGTACTCTCCTCTACATTGCCGACCTATATCAACAGCAGCGACGGGGCTTCCTGCTCCGCTATCAGATTGCCAGACAGGTCCCCTCTGTAGCAGCTTTCTACCTCTATGCGCTCTTAGAGGCCGAGACAGCCTTCTGTGATCTGCTGCAAGAGCGCGCGGATGAGCCTCAGAACCCCAGTCAACTGCGCCTGCTGGTGGCGACCCATATCGCCGCTCTGCGCGTCGCCCTGGAACAATGGCTTGATGGAGGGGGACAGGGGGATCTGCTGGCCTTGCTCAAGAACCACCTCAAGGTATTAGAATAAGCGGACAACAGGCTTGTCGCCTGATGTGCAGACGGCCTGGCCCTCTTCTGCGCAGCGGCGGGCGGTGATGGCTCTAGTCTCCCAAGCAAATTTTCAAGCGAGTGGCGTGCCGGAATGTGGGAGATCGAAGAGGGGAGAAAGCGAGATTGCCATAGGTGAGAAGGCTATTGCAACCGTCTCACCTATGGCAACCTCAGAGGTGCCGAAGGTGGGATTCGAACCCACACGCCCGCAAGAGGCACAACGCCCTGAACGTTGCGTGTCTACCAATTTCACCACTTCGGCCTGTGCGGCTTGCAGCCCGTCCTCGCCCCTCTGAGTGGGCGGAGCGGGGGCCGCTTCCGTGCCACTATATTACTGCAACTTCCCCAGACTGTCAAGAGGTTTTCGCGCCAATTTTCTCACGTCCCACCCTCCTCAGGCCCGCTCCGGGCATTCCCTTTGGGGCGTGCTATAATGGAAATGAAGACGCTGGCTTGCTTTTCGTCCATCCGCCTCGCCCGCGCTCTCCCTATAGAGCCGGAGGGGATAGAGGTATACCGATACTGGGTCCTGTATTGAGAAAGAGCGCCTGTATGCTGGAAGAAGCGCGGCCGATACGTGCCGCAATCGACATTGGCAGCAACACCATTCATATCGTCGTAGCGCGCTGCCACCCTGATACCCTGGAGATCCTGGCCGATGAGCTGGAGCTGGTACGTATCGGCGAGAGCGTCAACGCCAGCGGCGCCATCTCTGAGGAGAAGACTGCCGCAGCGCTGGAGGTCATCGCAAGCTATGTGGAGCTGGCGCGCCGTCTGGAGGCCCAGACGATCCTGCTGGTCGCCACCGAGGCCATCCGCCGGGCCAGCAATCGTGAAGCCTTCAGCGAGCAGGTACGCGCCCGCGTTGGCCTACCTCTACTACTGCTCAGCGGCGGGGTTGAGGCCACCCTGACCTTCTACGGTGCCACCTATGAACTTTACGCCGCGGGACGCGCCCCCGTTGATCTGGGGGTCGTCGACCTGGGCGGAGGCAGCACCGAACTGGTCAGCGCCCATGACGGCCACATCACCTGGCGCACGTCGCTCCCCATTGGCTCCGGCTGGCTGTTGGACCGCTATCTATCCTCAGATCCACCCGCCTATCAAGAGCTGGAGGAGGCGCGGCGTTTTCTCGAGGAGACGCTGCGCTCGCTCGCTATCAAAGGCGCCCCGGCGACGCTGGTGGCGACTGGCGGCAGCGCCAATTCCCTCTGGCTGCTGGCCGAGCGCGCCTTCAGATTGGAGCGCCCGCAGCGCCGTCTGACCGCTGACGATCTCGCCCGCTGCGAGGGACTACTCGCCGCCCTACCTGCAGAGGAGATCGCGCAACGCTATTACCAGCCCTACAAACGCGCCCGTATTCTGCCGGCCGGCGCCATCTTTCTGCGCGCTCTCATGGCACGCCTCGGCCTCGACGAGATCAGCGTCAGTCCCCACGGCATTCGCGAGGGGGTCCTGCTGGCCTATGAGCGCTACGGCGCAGAGTGGCTGGCCGAGATCGAGCGTCAGAGTGATGCAGCCCCCTCCACGAGAGAGCAGGACCCCTTCGTCTCTTTTGGACGGCGCTTGCTCAAAAGCCGCCTCGAAAAGATGCTAAGCTGGCATCGTGCGCTGCTCAAGAACAACGATCCCGAGGCTGTGCATAAGATGCGCGTCGCTTCCCGCCGTCTGCGGGCTGCGCTCGATGCCTACCAGGAGCTGTGTGATCCAAAACTCTTTAAGAAGGTCTACCGGCGCGTCAAAAAAACGGCAGCTCTCCTCGGAACGGTGCGCGACACGGATGTGATCCTCGCTCGCCTGCAATCCACCTTTGCTGAGGTCGAACCTCAGGAGGATGAGCGTCTGGCCCTCGACTGGCTGATCGCCGGCCTGGAAGACTATCGCCGCCGCCAGCAGGCGATCTTAACTGACTATCTTGAAGAGTTTGACGAAGAGGCCCTGCGTCGCCGCCTGACAACCTGTCTCAAGAAGGAGGATTGCTGATGGCCAAAGCCAGACCGATCACCGGACTTGATCCCTGTGCCTCTGCTGGCCGTAATGCACGCCTCATCGCTGCTCAGCGTCTCGACGAGATGTATAGCTGGGCCGTCGTGCTCGATCAGCCCCAGGATCAACGCGGTCTGCACAATCTGCGCATCGCCGCTAAACGCCTACGCTACACGCTGGAGATTTTTGAACACGTCCTTCCAGCCGCCTGTGTAGCATGTATCGGCCAGCTTGAACAGATTCAAGATGAGCTGGGTGCTCTGCATGACAGCGATGTCCTGCTCGCCCTGCTACAGGCCGTGCTTGAGCGCAGAGGGGAGAGCGGAGTCGCTGCGGGACTGGACGCGCCCCCGATCCAGTCAGAGAAGACGGCTGTGCTCGTCGATCCCGCTCAGCTCGCCAGTCTGGGTGAGCCGCCCGCAGAGGTGCTCTCTGGCCTCCAGAAGCTGCTGCAGCGGCAACGCCAGGTACGTGAGGAGCAATGGCTCTCCTTTCGGCGTCACTGGGAGACGCTCGAAGCAGAAGGCTTTCGGCCGCGCCTCCTCGCTCTTCTCAACGTCTAATATCCCGCGAAAATACCCCCTGTCTGGTGTACAATAAGAGAAGGTAAAAGGAAGGTAAATGGGTGGTTAAAACTATGCTGAGAAGCATAGTTCTTGAACGAGCGTGGTTTACAAAGGTGGGTATGCAGCATGCATTCAATTGAAGAATTAGAGTGGTGGCAGGTTCCCCAGCCCACTCCAGAAGAATTGCATCTGAGCGGGGGATTGCAGGTAGAAGACTGGCCTCACGCGCGTCATGTGGCTCGCCTCTCCTCCCAGCTATTTGCGGCGACGCAGCCCCTGCATGCTCTGGATACCAGAGCGTTGCGGCTCCTCGATCGGGCGGCGCTCTTACACAACACGGGGATGCTCATCGAGTCGCGGCGTCATCACAAGCACTCCTTCCGCCTGATCAAGGAAGCCTCCCTGCCTGATTTCTCGGATGAAGAGCGTCACGAGATCGCCTGCATCGCGCGCTATCATCGGCGAGCCTTGCCCAGTACTGCCCATGAGGAATTTGCGATTCTGAACCGCGCAGCCCGGCGACGGGTATCAGCCCTGGCCTCCCTTCTGCGCATTGCTGATGCCCTTGATTACAATCATGATGCGCGTGTATTGCGTCTGGCCAGCGTGCCCGAGGAGTGCGGCCGGGAGCGCTGGACCATCCGCCTCTGGACCCGTCCACTGGCCGATCTCGACGAGGAGCTGGCCCAGGCTTATGAGAAGGCCGATCTCTTTGAGAAGGTCTTCAAGCGCAAGCTACGGTTTGTCTCTACGCCTGAAGAGTAGGAGCTGCCCGAGGAAGGACTCAGCCCGGGACCCCCGGTGCTACTGCAGCGGCTGGAGGACAATCGAGGCGCCACAGGTGTGACGGGGGTGAATCCAGAGCGTCTGCTGTCCATCTGAGCCGTAGCTGCAGGCAACCCCCTGTGCTTCGAGGTAGCGGCGTGCTGCCGGCAGATCAGCCACAGCGAGTGTCATGCGGCAGAGGCTCTCGCCGAATCTCTCCAGATGACGGGCGAGGCTGCCCGGCTCTGGCAGGAACACCACGTCGTCGCTCTGCGCCGCTGGTGACGCCCTCTTGCTGGCAGAGGAGAGCGGGGCTGCCAGTTCAAAGCGCTGCCCACCATTGCCCAGAGGGAAGGTTGTCAGCAGAGCCTCCCACCCCTCGGCCTCCCCTGTAAAGGAAGGGCCTGGCTCCAGGCCATAGATGTGCTGGAAGCGCCGCGTGGCCTCCTGCAGATCAGCCACCGCAAGGGTGACGCTGACCACAGCCACGGCGCCCAGCGCGTGCTCTGGGGGCTGCTGCCAGCCTGCCAGACGGAAGCGCCGTTCCTCGCCGCTACTGTCATGTTGAATCAGGAACGGGTAGTGCTGGGCCATGTCCGGCCGCTCAACATCGGCGCGCAGCCAGGCCCGCGAGCGGCCGTCGGGCGAGCGCAGTTCGCCCCGCGCTGGGCCAAGGATCGTTATGCCACGCTCGCGCATGGCGCAGCAATCGGCCTCGATGGCATCCGAGGCAAGAACGAAGTTCAAGTAGCCTTCACCACGCGCCAGGCGCTCCAGCATGCTGGTCTGAGCCTCCTCCGGGACGTGTACCGTGATCAGTTCAAGGTAGCTTTCGCCAATGACGATGATACGATTGGCCGTGCCTCCACTCGGGTGGATGCCCCCTCCAGAGACAGCCAGACCAGACTGCCGCGTGAACAACGTGGCAGCCTGGTCCAGATCGCGCACACCGATGATGACGTGATCGATGCCAGTCAGCATGCTTTCCTACCCTCGCGTGCGGGCCAGCTCGCGCTCGCGCGTTCTCCGTTCGCCAGGCTCGTCGCCGCCGCGGCGAAAGCGCTTCAGTCCAAGCTCACCCTTCTCCCAGATCACCAGCAGCATGCTGGCGTTGAAGATCGACGAATAGGTGCCGCTGAAGATGCCCAGCAGGAGCGTGCCAGTGAAGGGCCGGATCGAGACACCGCCAAACAGAGTCAGTGCCGCCAGGGTGAAGAGCACCGTCAGCGAGGTGTTGAGCGAGCGTGCCAGCGTCTGGACGAGGCTAGCGTTCACCACCTCCTCGAAGGTCTCCACTGTGCGCCGCTGCATGTTCTCGCGGATACGGTCGAAGACCACGATCGTATCGTGGACCGAGAAGCCCACCACCGTCAGCAGGGCGGTGATGAAGAGTGCATCGACCTGGAAGCCGACCGTCCAGCCCAGGATCGAGGAGACGCCCAGCACGACCAGCACATCATGGACCAGCGCGATAACCGCGCAGGCGCCGTAACGCCAGGCCCGTGCCACCTTGCGGAAGGCGAACCAGATGTAGAGCAAGATCAGCACCGAGGCGGCGATCACCGCCAGAATGGCGTTACGCTCCGTGTCAGCGGCGACCGATCCCTGAACCGTGGAGGTCTGAAGCACCTGCACAAAGCTCCCGCCCTTATTGACAAAGGCGCTTTCAATGCTCGCCTGCAGGTTGGCGTCCAGCGGAGTCGCCGTCAGAATGTTGATCGTCTGAGTGGTAGATCCCTGGCGAACCTCCTCCACTTTAACGGGGATATTCGCCGGGTTCGAGCTGCTGGTGGTCGGAGTAGCTGTGGCGGTAGCCGTGCTGGTCGCAGTCGCTGTAGGATGGGCCGTGGCAGTGGCCGTAGCTTTCGCGGCGGCTGTGGCTGTGGCGTGAGCAGCCGCTGTAGCTGTGGCGTGGACCGTGGCGGTGGCCGTAGCTTTCGCAGCAGCCGTGGCGGTAGCCTGGACGCTGGCCGTCGGGCTGACGGCGACCGAGGGACCGCTGGTTGCAGTGGGCGTCGCCGAAGCTACCGTTGATGACGAGGCGGGCTTTGTGGTGTCCGTGGTATTGGGGAGCTTGCTCAGGGCGCTCTCGATCTGTTGTATCGTCGGGGTCACGCCCTTAGGGAAGTTGGTGATCGTGACGATCGTCACCTTCTTCCCGTTATAGATCAGATCATCGAAGGTAATGCCCAGGCTGGTATTGTTATATTTCGTCTGAATATCCTTTTTGATGGCATTCTGAACGTTGCTGTCAACCGTCGTATTCAGACGTACCCAGATGGTGCCTTTGCCAGCCAGGGTCTGGTCAGTGCCGAGCTGGACCTGGACATCTTTCAGCGAGAAGGGCGTCAGCAGGTTGCGTACAGCAGTGATGTTGAACTGCTTTTCGGGACGCAGGCTCAGGGAGGAGCCTCCAGCGAAGTCGATGCCGACGTTGAGACCCTTCAACCAGAGAGAAAGGACGCCGGGCAGGATGACCAGCAGCGAGATAGCCAGGAAGAGATAACGTTTCTCAACAAGCTTGAACACGGCGACCTCCTCTTAGAGCGAACTGCGCCGTCCCACAGTCGCCGTGGCAATGGAGCCGGCGGGGAGGCCAAAGAGTGCAGGGTGGTTGATCACCCCTGTTGGTATCAGCAGGTTCAGGAAGGTGCGTGTCACGATGATCGCCGTGAACATACTGATGACGACGCCCAGGAAGAGCGTCGTGGCGAAGCCACTGATGATGGTAGCGCCGAAGGTATTGCCGAAGTAGTAGAGCACAGCACAGGTGATCATCGTCGAGATATTCGAGTCGCGAATCGATGGCCAGGCGCGCTTCCAGCCGATGTCGATGGCCGAAGCGAGCAGCCGACCGGCACGAAGCTCCTCCTTCACCCGTTCAAAGATGAGGACGTTGGCATCAACGGCCATGCCAATCGAGAGGATAAAGCCAGCGATGCCCGCCAGGGTCAGTGTCACGCCGATCACCTTAAAGACGGCGAAGGTAAAGCCGGCGTAGAGAATCAGGGCCAGGTCGGCCAGCAGGCCAGGAAGGCGGTAGTAGAGCAGCATGAAGAGGATCACCATGCTCAGACCAATGGCACCGGCCAGCAGGCTCTTCTGAATGGAGTCAGCGCCCAGGGTCGGGCCGACCGTTTCGATGCTGGCGATCTTGAGGGCGATCGGCAGCGCGCCGTAACGCAGCACGGTGGCGATCGACTGGGCCTCGTTCAGGGTGAAGTGGCCAGTGATGACCCCCGGACCATTGATGGCGCTCTGGATGACCGCTGAGTTGATGACCTTGCGATCAAGGGTGACGGTCAGGTAGTCACCGATATGCTGCTGCGTGAACTGGCCGAATTTCGAAACGGCGTCGCCCTTCATGGCAAAGTTGATCTGTAGCTGACCGGACTGTGAGTTGGTGCTGACACCAATCTGACTGGGATCGAGATCCTTACCAGTAAACCAGGGCTTGCCGCCGGGATTGGTGCTGGTATACTGGCTGGGATCGAAGGTGCTGTTCTCCGCTACCGGGGTCGAACCGGTGTCCCAGAACTCGAGATTGCCTGACTGCAGCAACGTCTGAATGGCCTGGCTCTGGTTGCCGGTGTTGAAGCCAGGGAGCTCGACGGCGATGCTGTACTGGTTGCCATTCTGTTGCACACGGATGTTTGGCTCGGCAACGCCCAGACCTCCATTGACGCGCTGCTCGATCAAATTGCGAGCCGCCTGGATGGTATCATCTGTGACCTGCTCGTTCTGGCTGGCAGGTACCAGCAGGGCTCGCACGCCTCCTTGCAGATCCAGCCCCAGGTTCACACTGAAGTCGTGATTGATCCCCAGAATGTGAATGCCAGGAGTGCTGGGCCAGTCGATATAGCCGGCGCACGCTGCTAATATGATGATCAGCAGGAGGAGTGTGGCAGTTCCTCGACGCATAGGTGTAAGTTCTCCTCGCTCTTTGCTTGGTGATAACAGGATGCATGCATCAGTGCATGGCATGAGGCAGCGTCTGACGACGTCAGCCAGGCGCTCGCCTGCCTCACCCAGGTGCTGGCAGCATCGGATACCCCACTGTTATTGTTACGTCGCATGATGAGTTCCTGTGCAGTATAGCATAGTTGTTTCTGATTGCCTATCCCATCTTCAAGAAGACTCCTTTCACCCTGTCTCTTGCGCCTTCGATCCGGCGACTTACTCCTTTCACCTGAATATGCTTGCAAGGAGTCTGTTGCTCTGTTACTCTGAGCGAAGAGGAGCAACGTCACTGAGACGGAGGAGACCAGCGAGGCTGAGTCCCTGAATGCCCCCTTGACATCAGCCATAGCAATATGTTATTTATCTCGTGAAATATAGCGATAAGCTATAAGCAGGGCCGAGGTCGGCTTCATCTACTGGCTCTCTCTGGAGATGTCTCCCCTGTTCACGTTCTCTATCAATGAGGGGAGAGAGAGACCGGATACCGTCGAGCAGTGATCGTCGTATACAGACAGAAGGAGACTGTTTGAATGGAAGATGCTTCAAAAGCAGAGAATGTTTCAAGTCAGCCAGATGGTAGCACGCGCAGCACCCTCGTAATGGAAGTGCAGGAGGTCACCCGCAGCCTGCCGCTGGGGCATGAGCGCATCGAAATCCTGCGCGGGATCAGCTTCGAGGTCCAGAGAGGGGAGTTCATCGCTATTGTCGGTCCCTCTGGTTCAGGCAAGAGCACCCTTCTCGGTATTATTGCTGGTCTGGACAATCCAACGAGTGGACGAGTGATTATTGATGGCGTCGATATCACGCGCATGGGCGAGGGGAAGCTGGCAGCGGTTCGTAATCAGAAGATCGGCATGGTGTTCCAGGCCTTCAATCTGATCCCCACGCTGACCGCCCAGGAGAACGTCGAGGTCCCTCTCTATGTTGGCAGACATAGCGGCTCGCCCGCTGAGCGCTCCCGGGAGCTGCTCGGACTGGTTGGTCTCTCCCACCGGCTCAGGCATCGTCCCTCTCAGCTCTCTGGTGGAGAGCAGCAGCGCGTGGCGATTGCGCGCGCCCTGGCGACCGATCCGGCGATCGTCATTGCTGATGAGCCGACTGGCAATCTCGATCTGAAGAACGGCGAAAACATTCTCCAGCTCATCGCCTATCTGCGCCATGAGACTGGTAAGACCTTCATCATTGCCACGCACGATCCCAATGTCGCTGGCCATGCCGATCGCGCCATTCGCCTCGTTGATGGGCAGATTGCCTCGATCGATGTTCTCAGGAGGGAGGCTGCACACTCATGAAGGCCTCCATGTACTTCAACTATGCCTCACGCTCGCTGGTCCGGGGGGGACAGCGCTCTCTGCTAGCGATCTTCTGTGTGGCCGTGGGCGTGCTGGCCATTGTGGCCCTGCAGCTGGTAGGGCAGATGATTAATGGGGCCTTCACCAGCAATGTGCGTGATGCCAATGGGGGGGATATTGCTGTCACTTCCCTTGTCCGATCCTTCACGCAGGGCGATCTGGCCTTCTTCGATAAGCTCAAACGTCAGGGTCAAATTGAGGCCTATACACCGACGATCGGTGTGAGTGCCTCGACCAGCCTCTCGGCTTCGCTCAGCCAGACCTTCGTACTAGACGTCATTGATCCGCAGACTTTTCCTGTGGTGACGCCGCCGACCTTTGTGCAGCCCTCCGGTGGGAGTATCGCCAGTCTGGTGACCGGGAACCAGGTGGTGGTGACGCAGGCCTTTGCCGATCAGTATCATAAGAGGGTTGGCGATACCTTCACGATCTATATCAGCTCTGCCAGCTCGACCGGGCGCTCGCTGCAGGTGCGCATAGCGGGTGTGATCGCCAACGCGGGTGTGGCTGCTCAGTCGGCCAGCACGATGTATATGGATGTAGCGACCTACCACGCTCTGGCGCCAAACCTGCCGCTGCTCTACGGCTCTATCTATGTCTCAACGGGCAACGATCAGGCGCGCACTGATCGCGTGGTCAAGGAGATCCAGAGCCAGTTCTACTATGCGAATACACAGACCGCCTCTGATGCGCTCAAGTCCAATCAGCAGCAGGTCGACTCGATCCGCAAGTTTCTGGAGATCGCCGGTCTGCTAGCGCTGCTGATCGGTGGCGTTGGCATTGTCAATACGATGCAGGTCCTGCTCTCGCGCCGGCGCACCGAGATTGCGATGCTCAAGACCACTGGCTATCGCCGCCGCGATCTCTACCTGCTCTTTGGACTGGAGGCCGGCCTGCTGGGGCTGCTCGGCGGCACCCTGGGAGCTGCTGCAGGGATTGGGGTGAGTGTGCTGGTGCGCGCTCTGGTGGTGCAAACCTTCGGATTGAATATCCCCCTGACCTTCGATCCTCTGATTATTGGCGGTGGGCTGCTGATCGGTCTCTGCACGGCTCTGATCTTCGGGCTGATGCCTATTGTCCAGGGAGCGAATATCCGTCCGCTGAGTGTGCTGCGCGAACTGCCTGAAGGGTCGCGCTCCAGTAGCTATGTGCTCACGGCTGTACTCTTGCTGCTGCTCTCGCTACTCTTCTGCATCCTGGCGATCGTGATTCTCAATAACGATGTCTCGCTGGGCGTAGGGGCTGTCTATGGCACGTTCTTCTTCCTGGCCTTCCTGAGCATCTTCTTCGGACTCACGGTCTTCATCATCAGCATTCTGCCAGTGCCGGAGCATCTCAATCTTGGCTTTCTGGCGCTGATCCTGATTATGCTGGTGGTCTCAGGTCTGATCGCCCTGCTGCTTCCGACCTTTGGGATTCTGCTGGTGCTGGCCTCGCTGGCTGGCCTGCTGAGTGTCTTCCTGCCCCGTACCTGGAAAGCCAATCTGAAGATGGCTCTGCGCAATATTGGCCGCCAGCGTGCACGGACAACAACGACGATGCTGGCGCTCTTTGTGGGCATCTTTACGATTGGCCTCATTCTGATCCTGGGCCAGGATCTGCGCGATGCCATTAACTCTGCGCTTGCCAACAGCTTGAGCTTCAATGTGCTGGCGATTACTAGCGACGATCAGGCGCAAAAGCTGCAGAGCCAGATGGGCAGCATTCCTGGCTTGAAGAGCCAGCGACATACGGTCGTCGTCTCCAGCGTGCCGCTGGCGGTGAACGGTAGCCCCATTCAGACGCTGCTCCCTCCCCGCACTGCCCCCTTCAGCGCTACGAACCTGGGTCGCGAGGGCACGCTCTACTACCTGAGCACTATGGAGGGCTACGACCTGGCTCATAACCAGGTCCCTACCTCACAGGATCTGAAGATCACAGAGGGCCGTAACCTGACTCCCGCTGACGCTGGGACGAACAATGTGCTCGTTCCCTGGCCGCTGGTGCACCTTGATCCTCTCAAGGGCCATCTGGGGGTCGGTGGTACAATCACACTGGCAAGTGCTGATGGCAAGGTGACCAGAACGGTCACGGTGGTGGGCGTCTACCAGACAAATAGTGTGGGTGGCTTCGGGTCGCTGCTGGCTTCCAGTGATCTGATCAAGGCCCTCAGTCCGGGTGGCCAGGAGGAGAACATCTTCTACCTGAAGATCGATCAGCAGCAGGTCGGCAAGGCGATCGATCGCATGGGTGAGATCGCTGGTGCGATCTCGGTCCTGAATCTGGCTAATATCGGCGATTATGTCAATCAGGTGCTGGGCTATATGCTCCTGACGCTGACAGCGATCGCTTCCCTCTCGCTCTTTGCTGGCGTGATCATCATCGCCAATGCCGTGGCGCTGGCGATGCTGGAGCGGCGGCGCGAGCTGGGTATCCTCAAGGCCGTTGGCTATACCAGCCGCTCGATTCTCAGTGAAGTCCTCATCGAGAATGGGGTCATTGGGGGGACAGGTGCCTTTCTGGCCATGCTGCTGGTGACGTTTATCACCAGTCTCCTGAGCCTGCTGGTCTTTAAGACCGGCCTGGGGGTTAGTGAGCCGGTGGTGCTGACGCTGATCATTGGGGCGGCTCTGCTCTCGATGGCTGTGGCTGCGCTGGTGGCCTGGGGAGCGGTCCGGGTCCGGCCTCTGGAGGTGCTGCGCTACGAGTAAAGGCGACAGAGGCGCTGGTCCTCCTGGCGAGGGGCTGGCGCCTCTGTCGCCGGGCTGCTTACGGTTGGTTCCATTGGGGGCCCTGGTCCGCATCCTCGCTGAGTGGAGGACGCTCGTCGACGACGCGCGTTGATTTGAGGGTGCGCGTCGGGTCGAAGATCTCGCTCTTGTCGGCGACGAACTCGATGGTCGGGCGCATCTCGGCGGCCTCGGCGACCCTGGCCGCCAGTTGTGCGCTGATGGTTGTCTGCTGCTCTGCTGGTGCGGCCACGCGGATGAGCAGTCTATCGGGTGAGTAGGGATCGGCGGGTTGCTCTCGTGTGAAGACGATCTGGTATTCTTCGATGCCATCAACCGTGGCGATGGCCTCTTTGATGACATCCGGATTGATGAGTGTTCCCTTGAGTTTGACCAGTTCGGCGGTGCGGACGGTGTTGCCAATCACGCGCGGACCCTGGCGTTGACAGGCCGGGCAGACCTCGTGGCTGATGGCGTTGAGGTCTCCGACGACGTAGCGCAGGAGGACGGTGCCGCGTCGATCGAGGTGGGTTACGGTGAAGAGACCGCGCTGGCCGTCGGGCAGGGGCTCGTGGCTCACTTCGTCGACGATCTCGAAATAGAACTGGTCTGGTGCGGGATTGTGTCCCCCGCCTCCTTCGACGCACTCGCCGGTGCTGCCCTGCATCTCGGTGAAGCCCAGGGCGTTGGCGATCATGAGCTGGTCCTGGCTGGCTCCCAGGCGTCTCAGCCGTCGTCGCATGTCTTCTCGCATGCCGCGCGGGCAGGGTTCGCCCAGGGCGATGACCAGACGCACGTGTGAGAAGTCGGCCCCCAGTTCTTCGGCGCGCATGATCACGCGACGTACATAGCTGACGATGCCGCTGAGGACGGTGCCGCGTTGTTCCTCGACCATGCGCACGGCGTCGTCGAGATGGCGATGGACGGGATATGCTGGATAGGGTGTACCGGTGAGGGCGTTGACAACTGGTGCCCCGATGACGGTTGCGTAGTCGCGTGTGCGCAGAAAGCCGATGTGGGGTACGGGTGTCAGTGGGAAGAGGTTGATGATGGTGTCGCGTGCGGTGATGCCCATGATGTCGCACAGGCGGCGTAGCTGTTCGAGTATGGCGAAATAGTCATGGGTCGTGTTGTAAAAGGGGGTGGGCACGCCGGCGGTGGTGCCAGTGGTGTAGGTGACGTCCCAGAGAATGCGTTCGGGTGCCGTCAGCTCTGGCAGCGGTGTGAGGCGGAAGGCCTGGGGATTCTTCATATAGTCTAACTTGGTGGTGACGGGCAGCTTGTGGAGATCTGCCAGGCTCTGGAAGTCCTCTGGTTTCAGATGCAACCTCTCAAAGACCTCCTGGTAGTAGGGATGGGCCTTGAAACAGAGCCTGATCTGCTGGCGGAAACGCTGGTCCTGGAGTGCGCGAATCTCTTCGGGGGAGCGATAGAGCAGATCGTTCTGCTGAGAACGGGACACCTCTTGCATGGTGCTGGACCTCCTTTGTGGCTTGCACTCGTGGCCGGCCAGAGAGAAGCTGGCCGGGCCGGGATGCTTTCTCTATCTATGATCTCTGGGCTGCTCGGCTTCTCTGGCGAACGTCTGGCTTATGCCAGAGGAAGGAGCAGCAAGGGAATCTCCATCTCTTCAGGAGTCAGGCCGCCGTGGTGACCACGGAAGCGCATCTCAAAGCGGCCTTTTTCAAACCACCAGACGCTCTCCTGCTGGTAGGGCAGGATCACCACGTTGCCGACGCGCCGCAGGAAGGCCGTGGAGGGAGGCGCCTGGCCGAAGAAATGCTCAGCGATCAGGTCTTGGGTGCGATAGATCTCTGCCTTCCCTGAGAGCGCGCGCTGCAGGAGGGCGATCACTTCCTCTACGGCCTCCTCGCGTACGTGGAGGAACATGTCGCGCGCCGATCCTGCTGGGACAAGCGGTCTGCCCCGCTGACTGGTGCGCAAGTAGGGGATGATCTCGGGGAGTAGCAGATTGAGATAGCAGGTCGTTTCGGGATTGACGGCGACCATGCCGTGATCGGCGCTCAGCATCAGCAGGGTAGCAGACAGCCGGCCCTGCAGCGGCCGATAGAGCAGCCTCTCCAGTGTTGTCCAGAAGTCGTCGATGGCGCTGGCGAACTCTGGGGACTCCGTTCCGAAGCGATGCCCGGCGGCGTCGATCTGGTCGAAGTAGAGCAGGTAGTAACCTGGTCCCTCTTCCGCTGCCTGTGAGGTGAGCAGGTGCTCGCGCATCTCGTCGAAGGCCTGGGCCAGGCTCTCAAAGGAGTGCACGTTTGCACCGCGAAAGACGCTCTGCGAGAAGGTCGACGAGTTGTAGGAGCGGTGCTGAAAGATGTGGCTCTCTACGCCGTAGGCCTGCAGCTCCTGGTAGAAGGTCCGCGGTGGATAGAGGTCCGCTGGAGTGATGCCGCTGCGCACCAGTGTATCGCGCGTGTTGTCGCCTGCATAGGAGAAGAGGAGCGGAGCGATGATCTCGTCGACCAGAGGTTCGTAGAAGTGCCACTCGTAGATGCCGCTCGCACCGACTGGGAGGCCTGTGTGGATCGTAGTGGTATGGGCGGCTGTCGTAGAGGGGAACTGTGAGGTCAGCCGGGAGAGGACTCCACGGCTCAAGACGCTCTGCAGGAACGGAGAGCGCTCGGCGTAGCGTTGCAGGAAGCGCCAGCCGAAGCCATCGACGAAGAGGAAGATCACTCGTCGGTAGCGCTCCGGTAGATGGCCAAAGATATCTGGCGGGAGGGCGCTGCTGCCTGCGCCGGTCAGTAGAAACTTGATTGTCTGAGGCAGATTGGCAAAGCAGTAGGTGGCGTACAGGGGTCTGACGAAGGTCTGTGAGAACCGTGCACGCTCGACCGCGTGCACCGAGACGTCATTGAGCATGGTTGGCCTGCTTTCCAGGAGGAGCAACAGAGTGATCGCTCTACCCACGGTCATCGCATATAATTAAGTATACACGACGTATTGCCGAAAAGGGCGCGCGCGATTCGCGTTCGCTTCAGGAAAGGACAGAGCATGGATTTTGAGTTGCCTGAAGAACATCGGCTTGCCTACGAAAGCGCTTTGAGCTTTGCTCAGCGAGAGATCCGGCCACACACCGCCGAGATAGAGCAGAGCGATGATTTCCCACGCTGGCTGTGGCAGAAGCTGGCCGAGCAGGGCTACACGGGGATCGGTATCCCTGAAGCCTATGGAGGCAGCGGAGGCGACTTCTTGATGGCCGCCCTCGTCGCACGCGCTCTTGGCCGCGCCAACGGTGCCATCGCCATGTCGTTTGGTGCGCATCTCAATCTGTGTGCGCACAACATCCTGCGCAACGGAACAGAGGAGCAGAAGCAGCGCTATCTGCCGAAGCTGGCGGCTGTCGAGATGGTCGGAGGGCTGGCCCTGACCGAACCTGACGCTGGCTCGGATGCGATGGGCATCCGCACGACGGCTCGTGAGGTGGAGGGGGGCTACCGGCTCAACGGGACCAAGGTCTTTATCACCAATGGCCCGATCGCTGATCTGCTGATCGTCTACGCCAAAACCAGGCCCGAAGCCGGCAGCCGGGGCATTACCGCCTTCATTGTGGAGACGCAGACGCCGGGCTATCGCGTGGCTCGTAAGATCCCCAAAGTTGGCATGCACGGCTCACCAACTGGGGAGCTGGTCTTTGAGGATGTCTTTGTGCCCATGAGCGCTGTGCTGGGACGGGTCAACGAGGGCTACCGGGTGGTGATGAGTGGCCTTGACCTTGAACGCGCCTTCTTCGCGACGAGCATTGTCGGCGGCATTGAGGCCGCGCTGGAGATCTCGCTGAAGTACGCCAGGGAGCGCGTGCAGTTTGGCCAGCCGATTGCGCAGTTCCAGCTGATTCAGGCCAAACTGGCCGACATGTACACCGATCTGGAGGCAGCCCGCCTGATGGCACAGCGCGCGCTCTGGCTGGCGCAGCAGGGTCAGCGAGTCAGCAAAGAGGCCGCAGCGGCCCTGCTGTTCGCCGCTCGCGCCCAGACGCGCGCCGCTCACGAAGCCATGCAGATTCACGGCGGCTGGGGCTACACGACCGATTTCGAGGTCGAGCGCATGTGGCGCGATGCACGCCTGGCTGAGATCGGGGCCGGCACGACCGAGATTCGCCAGCTACTGATTGCCCGCGAACTGCTGGGTATGCGCTGATCAAGGAAGGGGATGGACAGACGTGAAGTCGATTCGTATTGCCGGCGGCCTGGGGTTCTACGGTGATTCCTGGCGTCCCATCCGGGCCAGCATCGAGCGTGGCCAGGTGCACTATGTGGCCTCCGATCACCTGGCTGAGCTGACGCTGGCTATCCTGCAGAAGGATCGTCTGCGCGATCCTTCACTTGGCTACACGCGCGATCTCGTTCCTATGCTGGCTGATCTCCTGCCCCTGGCTGTGCCACGCGGCGTGAAATTCATCCTCAACGCCGGAGGCCTGAATCCGCTGGCTGCGCGCAAGGTGCTGCTGGATGCCCTGCGCAGGCTCGGTCTCCATCTCAGGGTGGGCGTTGTCCTGGGCGACGCTGTGCTGGATCGCCTCGATGAGCTGCTGGCAGCAGGGGTCTCGCTGGCGCATATGGACACCGGCGCGGAGATCACCACAGTGCGTGATCGCCTGCTCTTTGCCAGCGCCTATCTGGGGGCCCAGCCCCTGGTTGAGGCGCTGCAGGCGGGGGCTGATATCGTCCTGACTGGACGGGTGGCCGATGCGGCACTCTTTCTGGCTCCCATGGTCTACGAGCTTGGCTGGCACTGGGATGACTGGGACCGTCTCGCCCAGGGCATCGTTGTCGGACACCTGCTTGAGTGTAGCGGACAGGCCACAGGGGGCAACTTCGGCGGTGACTGGCGGGCGATCCCTGATCTGGCACATATCGGCTATCCGATCGCTGAGGTCTGGGAGAATGGCGATGCGCTGATTACCAAGGCGCCAGGCACGGGTGGACGTGTCAACGTCGATACGCTGCGTGAGCAACTGCTCTACGAGGTGCACGATCCGGCGCGCTATCTGACCCCCGATGTTGAAGTTGACATGACCGCGCTGCGCCTGGTGGAGTCGGGACCCGATGAGGTGCGGGTAACAGGAGCACGCGGGCGGCCAGCCCCGCAGCAGCTCAAGATTGTGGCTGGCTACGAGGATGGCGTCATGGGCCAGGCGATCATTGGCTATGCCTGGCCAGATGCCCTGGCGAAGGCCCGCGCTGCCGCTGACATCATCCTGCAGCAGATGCGCGAGATCGGGCTGCGGGCCGAGGAGACCCTGGTTGAGTACCTGGGATATAACTCGATTCACGGTCCTCTCGCTGATCCTGCTCACGCCGAGGATCTCAACGAGGTCTACTTGCGCATCGCTGTGCGCTGCGCCAGCCGCCAGGAGGCAGCGAAGCTGGGGCGCCTCTTCCCGCCACTGGCTCTGAGCGGACCTCCCTTTATCGGTGGCGCTGGCGGTATGCTCGAACCGCGCGGGCTGCTGGGAATCTGGCCGACTCTTGCCCCACGCGCTCTGATCGAGGAGTACGTCAGCGTCAGTGTGGAGGATGCGTGACATGAAACGGCGACTGGTAGAACTGGCCCATGCCCGTTCGGGCGATAAGGGTGACCGGGCCGATATCAGCCTCTTTTTCTCCGATGAGGCAACCTATCAGCTCTGTGTGCGCGCGGTGACGGCCGAGCGGGTGCGAGCACACTTTGCGGGTCTGGTTGAGGGCAGGGTCGAGCGTTTTGAGGTGCCTGGCCTGCTGGCGCTGAAGTTCGTGCTGTATGGCGCCCTCAACGGCGGAGCATCGCGCTCGCTGCGCAGCGATGCCCTCGGCAAATCGCTGGCCTCCGCGCTGCTGAGAATGGAGATTGAGGTAGATTGACAGGCTGACGCAGGTTGTGACACTGTGTAAAGGAACCTGTCGAAGAGGGAAGACTCTCGCGAGGGACGCAGAGGAATCACGGCGTCCCTCGCTTCCTTCTATTGAGTAATGCCATTGGCGGCTAGACTGGATCGAGTGAATATGCAGAAACAGGGGCTGATCAGAAAGCGGACCTTATCCCCGGAAGATCTTCAAGACATTGCCTCGCTCGCAGAGGCCTGTGGCCAGCATGAGCCGATCATGGTGCGTTTGAACTGGGAGATGTTGCGCTCCCGGTCGGGCCAGGTCACGAACGACTTTTTCTACTATGAAGAAGGCACCTTGCTTGGCTATCTGGCCCTCTACAGCTTCAACCCCCGGGAGGCTGAGATGACCGGGATGGTTCATCCAACCAGACGCCGCCAGGGCATCTTTTATGCGCTGTTCCGCCTGGCGAATCAAGAACTCAAGCACCGTGCGGTGCCCCAGATCCTGATGTTCTTTGATCGCCAGTCGTCTGGCGGTCAGGGCTTTGCGCGTGCAATGGGTGCCCGCTATCGGCATTCAGAGCATCGCATGATCAGGGAAGCGGATGATGCAGCGCCGCAGGTGACTCTGAGCGAGGGGGTGCGTATTCGCCTGGCGCGCTCCGATGAGGTGCAGTGGCTGACGCACATCACCGCGGTGGCCTTTGATATGGAAGAGGACGCCGCTCTCCTCGCCGATACGACCAGGGATATTACTGATCCACGGCGGGTGGCCCTGGTGACGGAGGTGGCTGGCCAGGTAGTAGGGGTGATCCGCTATATCGATGGCGAGCAGGAGGTCTTCATCTACGGTTTCTGCATGCTGCCAGAGTGGCAGGGGCGCGGCTATGGCAGGCAGACCCTGGCCTGGACAGTTGGTGAGATCCTGCGTCAGCGTCCACGCCGTATTGCGCTCGAGGTAGATACCGTCAATGAGGGGGCGCTCTCGCTCTATCAATCCTGTGGCTTTGCGGTAACGCACACCTTTGATTATTACGAGGTCGATGTGCGCTGATCGTCAAGAACGCTACCCCGGTGAACCCGCTCAGCAGCACCCGTCGCGGGCGCTTCTCCGGAGAGCCTGCCAGCACCTCTGAGGAGATGCGGCAGGCGTCTCGCCTCTCCAGGTCGGGGATCGCGTCCTCAGGGAGGGGCAGCCTTCAACAGGAGACTGATCTCTCGCACGGCCTCCGCTGGCGGCAGGACGCGCGTGGGACAGCGCTCCGCCAGGCGGCCGCCGCGCGCGCGGATCTCGACGCCACCGTTCTGGAGGGAGCGCCGGCTCACCACCAGGCGCAGCGGCAGACCGAGTAGATCGGCGTCGTTGAATTTGACCCCCGCCGACTCAAAGCGATCATCGTAGAGCACCTCCACACCTGCAGCGTCTAGCTCCGCGTAGAGTCGCTCTGCCAGCCTCCGCGGCTCCTCCTTATCCAGATCCAGTCCGACCAGCGCCACCTGGTAGGGGGCCACCTGAGGTGGCCAGATGATCCCCCGCTCATCGTGATGCTGCGCAACGATCGCCGCCAGCAGGCGTTGCAGGTTGATCTCATACCAGCTTGCCAGCAGTGGGCGCTCCTCACCCTGTGCGTTCAGGAAGTGGACCCCCAGGGCTTGGCTGAAGATCTCTCCCAGCTTCAAACTGTGTCCAATCTCCCAGCCGTGTTCCAGGCGGAGCTGGCCGCCACACTGCACACAGGTCGCGCCTGTGTAGGCCTGGGCCAGGTCCTCCCAGCCATCCACGCGAAAGTCGCGCGGATAGTTCACATGCAACATGTGGAAGTCACGGCGGTTGGCTCCCGCCACAAAGTTGCTGCCCGTGCGCAGCGAGTGGTCCGCCAGGATCAGCGTCTGCTCGCTCTGTGTCAGTGGTGAGGTGTAGCCCGCCACGATCCCGGCTGCTGCCAGCTCCTCCGGCGTGGCCAGGTGCAGGTCCCCGGGATGGAGACCTGCGCGTGCCAGGACTCGTCTCAGCTTGCCCTCGCTGATATCGAGATCACCACGCACCAGCGTCATCAGCAGGCGGTTAGCAGCGACGTAGCAGACCGTCTTCAGCGTCTTTGCCGGGCTGATCTGCAGAAAGTTCGCCAGATCTGCGATGCTCGTCACGCCCGGCGTATAGATCTCTGTCAGCGGCTCCTCTGCCTCCGCAGGAAGCTGCTCGCGCACGAACGTGGCCTGCTCGCGGGTGGCCGCATAGCCGCAGCCTGAACAGAGGAGGACCGTCTCCTCGCCGGCGGGGGCCAGGACGATATATGCCTGTGCGAGCGAACCAGCGCCGGCCGGACTGGCGGTCTCAGCGACGACGCAGGGCAGATCGCCGCCTTCAATGATGCGTTGGCAGGCCTGGCTGATCGCTCGGAAGCTCTCATCCAGGTTCTGCTCCGTAGCCTCAAGGCTGTAGAGATCCAGCATGAGGGACTCGCGCGTGCGCAGCAGTCCGCCGCCCCCGCGAGACTCGTCGCGGAACGTCGTCTGGATCTGATAGATGCGCCGCGGCAGATCGCGGTAGCTGCGCACCAGCTCCTGAGCGAGCAGTGTGATGGTCACTATCTGTGCCGGCGCCAGCGTCAGGCGCCGTCCGCGGTGGTCAGTGAGCCAGAAGAGTCTCTCGTCCGCCAGCACTGCCCGAACTGGTGCTGAATCGGCCAGCCGCTCCCAGGTCTCAGCGGGCTGCAGCGTGGGCAGCAGGACTTCCTGACCGCCGAGCCGCTCGATCTCCTTGCGAGCGAGAGCGGCGATCTTCTGGAGGCTGCGCAGTCCCGGTGGCAGCAGACTGGAGACGCCGGTCGCGAGCTGGCGCAGAGCGCCGGCGCGCAGGAGCAGCGCATGACCCGCACCTTCGCTCTCGCGCGGCTCCTGCCGTAGCGTTGCACTGAAGAGCTGTGAGATACGCATAGCGATGTCCGATCAGTCAGAGCAGAACAGCAGTCGGAGGCTGGCTAGTACGAGCGAGCGAAGATCGCCTCGCAGGTTGCTGGCTTGCCCGTATAGATCGCCTTGCCCTGAACGCCGCCCTCTGGCTGATCAAAAGGAATCACGCGCAGCGTCGCTTTCGTCTCCTCCTTAATCGCCAGCTCGGCGGCACTGTCCTCAGCCCATTTGACGCGCACAAAGCCCCGCTTCTGCGCGATGATCTCCTTCAGTTCCTCGTACGTGTCCGCGTAGTAGGTGTTCTGCTCGCGGAAGGTCAGAGCACGCTGGAACAGATCCCGCTGGACCTCTTCCAGTACTTGCGGCAGGCGCGTTTCCAGGCCCTCGACCGGCACGGCCTCTTTGACGCGGTTATCGCGACGCACCAGCATGACGCTGTTGTTCTGCACGTCGCGTGGCCCGATCTCCATGCGCACAGGGACCCCGCGCAGCTCCCACTCGTTGAACTTCCAGCCCGGCGTGTTCTCGCTCAGGTCGACCTTCAGGCGCACCTTGCCCTTGAGCAGGCGCTCGATGCGGGCGATCATCTCCAGAATGGCCGCGCGGTCGGCGTCTTTGCGCCAGATAGGCACGATCACCACCTGATAGGGAGCCACGCGCGGCGGGAGAATCAGGCCAGCCTCATCGCCATGCACCATGATAATCGCGCCGATGATGCGCGTGCTCAGGCCCCAGCTGGTGGTAGCGCAGTACTTGCGCTGGCCGTCGGAGTCCAGGTACTGGATGTCGAAGCCACGAGCGAAATTCGTGCCCAGATTGTGGCTGGTGCCCGATTGGAGAGCCTTACCATCGCGCATCATTGCCTCGATCGAGTAGGTGTGCAATGCGCCGGCGAACTTCTCGTTCTCGCTTTTACGGCCATGGATAACGGGGATCGCCAGATCCTCCTCCACAAAGGAGCGATAGACGTCGAGCATCAGCAGCGTGCGTTCCTCGGCCTCTTCAACCGTGCGGTGGGCCGTATGGCCCTCCTGCCAGAGGAACTCCGCCGTGCGTAAGAAGAGCACCGTACGCTTCTCCCAGCGCAGCACATTGTTCCACTGGTTGAGCAGCAGCGGCAGGTCGCGGTAGCTCTGAATCCATTTTGCGAAGCTGTAGCCGATGATCGTCTCGCTGGTGGGACGTATCGCCAGCGGCTCCTCCCGCTCTTCGCCGCCCCCGCGCGTGACCCAGGCCACCTCAGGCGCAAAGCCCTCGACATGCTGTGCCTCGCGCTCCAGGAAGCTGCGCGGGATCAGCAGAGGAAAGTAGGCGTTGAGTACGCCCGTTTCCTTAAAGCGTGCGTCGAGCAAACGCTGCACATGCTCCCAGACGGCGTAGCCGTAGGGGCGGATGATCATACAGCCGCGCACGGGCGCATAGTCGGCCAGCTCGGCCTTACGCACGACCTGGTTGTACCAGAGAGAGAAATTGTCACTCTGGTCGACGATCTCCTCTACATATTTCTCTTTCTCGACCTCTGTCATAAAAAGACATCCTTTCTCTGCAGACAGCGCGTACAATAAAAAAACTCGTCCTGTCAAAGGACGAGTCTGAACACCCGTGGTACCACCTTGCTTGAGCCACATCTCGCGATGCGACCCCACTTGCGCGGTTGACACCTGACCACAGAGCCAGCCTGCAGGCCGGCGGTGGAGAGAACCGCAGGCTCCGTTAACGGTGGAGTGCCGGTCGACTCCTCGTCGACGCTCTCAGGTGGGTTCGACGTGGCCCGGTTCGCCGGCTTCCACCCTCCCGGCTCGCTGGTGAACGACGCCGCGTCTACTGGTCCTGATCAGCGCGTTCTGCGTGATCGATTGTCTGCTGATCGCAGATGCGTTTTCCCTGCTCCTCCCGTCTAGCATACACCTTTCCGCTCGCTGCTGTCAAGCAGGCCTAAAACATGCGCCCGCCGGGAGGCACCTCATGGGTTGGCGTGAGCAGGATCACCCGGCCATTCGTATCAGGAACCCCCAGGGTCAGCACCTCAGAGAGAAAGGGGCCGATCTGCTTCGGAGGAAAATTCACCACCGCCACGACCTGCATCCCCAGCAAAGCCTCTCGAGCGTAATTGGTAATCTGGGCCGATGATTTTTTGACACCGATCGCCGGCCCGAAGTCGATCGTCAGCTTATAGGCCGGCTTACGGGCCTGAGGGAACTCGTCGACTGCGATAATGGTGCCGACACGAATATCAACCTTCTCAAAGTCCTCGTAGGTAATCATGGACAGCTATATCCTCTCTGCTTCAAGTGGTCCAGGCACGGCTATTATAGCACAGCTCCTGGCTCTGTCCACCGTCTCTTTCCCGCTGAAGGAGCGAAAAGAACACCCGGATCAGAGATCCTTCCTCTGACCCGGGCGCCTCCGGATGGTATGGTCCAAGCGGAATGGGTACGCCAGAACACACAACTCTAGATCAACTCAGGTGCCAGCTCTCACCTCCTCGCTCTCGATAGTAGGAAAACCTTGTGCCAATCCGCCGGTTGGAGAGGCCGTATCGCCCCTGACTGGTCGTCTGCGGACCTCTCCTGTCACGTCAAGAGCATAGCTGGAGAAGCTCAAGAAAGTGTGGGGAAGTCATCAGATTTTTATCAAGATTTCTCTAAGGAAAGGAGTGAGGCGGCGTGTCGTGGCGTGTCGTCTCGTTGGGTCCAGTTCGGCCCTGTTCAGGCCAATCTCGTAGCGCGGTCCGGTCCCCACTCAGGCTACCGTCAGGCGTCAATCAAAAGCAGGCCAGAGATTCCTCTGGATCAGTCGTTCTATAGTATGACAGGGAGAAGATCTCCGTTGGGCTGGGCTTGTTGGAGTCCCTGAGAGCGCAGTCCGGTTTGCGATCTACAGGCCGCTCGCTGGATGGAGGCATCAAGGGTCTGCCCAATGCATAGAGGGAGTAATTGTCATGAGAAAGCTGGTTGGATTCGTAGTACTGCTCCTGATGAGCCTGGTGTTCGCCAGCGCCTGCGGTGGTACAAGCGCCAGTGGTGGCGCTGGGGGGGGAACCGTCGTGGTGGTGCATATGAACGCGGCAAATTTTGTCCAGGCCAGCGTGACCCTGCAGAAAGGAGATACGCTCAAACTGGTCAATGATGCCTCAGTGACACATATTATTCAGAACGGCGCTTGGCAGGGAAGCACGCCAAAAACGATGCAGGAGAGCGGGGCGCCGACCGTGAACAACCTGACCATCGCTGGCAGCCAGAGTGCCACCATTGGCCCCTTTACCGTTGCCGGCACCTTTCACTACTACTGCACAGTTCATCAGGGGGTCAGGTGGACCCCACGCCTGAAGGCGGGGGCTTGCATCTCACCCCGAAGGGTGGACACGAGAGGCCGCCTGACAGGTCGGCCCACTCAGGACAGCTATACCATCCTGAGCAAGAGAAGCCAGGTACTTCTCTCGAA
>JBHOQN010000038.1:0-39033 GCA_042408965.1 Ktedonobacteraceae bacterium | reverse complement strand
ACACACATTTGCCCCTCCTGTGGCTATGTAGCAGACCGTGATGTGAACGCTGCCAAGAATATCTTACGGGCCGGGGCACGGCCCTCAGGGACGGTTCCCGATGGGGAACCGGACGAACTGAGAAGCCCCCGCCTTTAGGCGGGGGGAGTTGTCACAAGTACTTCTATACCTTCCTATCCGAGGGCGATCGGCGGCCCCGCCGCCTGATGATCGAAGACTGGGAGCTGGGGGCGCTCTACTGGCGTTGTCTGCGGGACAGTGGGGGCGATGAGCAGGAGGCCAACCGCAAGGTGCGGCAGAAGTATCTTGGAGAATTCCGCGACCGCAGAGACCTCTACCTCTTTCTCAGCACGACTCTGCGTTTTCACAACTGCAGCCCCAACCCGTTCATCATCGTTGGTGTCTTCTATCCTCCCGCGAGCAGGACACCGATGGCAGCGGGGCTGCAGCAGCTCAGCCTCTTCCAGACCTGATCCGGCGGCTGTGCAGGGAGATCGTCCAGACGCCTCTCAGCCATAGGGACCCAGGCCGCCGGCGGGAGGCCAGCTAGCCAGGCGGGCCGCCTCCAGCAGGCGGAGCGCCTCGGCGGCGTCGCCTGCGAAGCGCAGCAGCGCCAGATCCAGTGCATTCACCACCAGGTGAGAGGCGATGCTGGAGATGAGCGCCGGCCAGTGCTCGCCGAGCAGGATCAGCGGTGCGGGTCGGCCCTCCGTTTGAGCTGCTGACCAGCAGAGCGTCAGCTCGGAGAGAGTGCCCACGCCCCCAGGGAGCGCGATGGCGGCCTGGCAGTTCAAGATATGGGCCAGGCGCTCCCCATAGTGGAGCGACCAGCGCAGCTCGCTCTGCCAGGGGTTAGGCTGCAGGCTGCGCCAGTTGCGCATCGGCAGCCCGATCGCGCGGCCCCCCGCCTCGAAGGCGCCGCGTGCCACCGCCGCCATCAGGCCGCCGTAGCCGCCCGTCATCACAGTGTAGCCGGCCCCTGCCAGTAACCGTCCCAGGTCGTAGGCCTGCGACCAGCGCGGGTCGTCCTCGCCCAGACGAGCCGAGCCGAGCACCGCGATCAGCGGCGCCTCTTCCTGCTCTCTATTCATGCCGGTTCTCCCTCCGTTACGCGATGGATGGTCTCGTAGTGTTCCTGAGCTGCCTGGGGACTGGCGAACTCGAAGCGTCTCTGAGCGCGCGCACGTGTCAAGTAGAAGGCCAGCAGACTCAGAGGCAGGGCGGTCAGCAGGGGCGAGAATTCCTCCGGCACCGCCTCCGCCAGCGGGAGGAAGTGCTGCAGCGGCAGATCCGGCCGCTGGTCCCCGATCAGGACGCTCTCAGCGCCGATGAAGTGCAGCTCACGCAGAATCTCGCAGGCGCGATCGAAGGAGGCGCCAGAGGGAGCGATGAGCACCACCGGGGTACCCGCGCCGCTGATAAAGTACTGCTCGTGAGCCCACTCCTCAATGCTGGTTGCCACGCCCAGCTGCTGAGGACCCTCAAAGAGCTTGGCTGCACCGAAGTGGGCCGTGGCCAGATTGGGGCCGCCACCGAGAAACGTGATCCACGAGTGTCTGCTCAACCGCTCCGCCAGAGCCGCTGCCGTCGCCTCTGTCTGTTCCAGCGTCTGCAGCGTCAGGGCAGGAAGCCGCTGCAGGGCTGCCAGGGCTGGAGCGTGCTCCTGTCTCCGCAGCGCTCCCCACTCGCTGGCCAGTTGCAGCAGAGCCGCCAGGAGTGCCAGGTAGGTGCTGGTGCCCGGAGAGTAGCCCAGAGTTGGCACCTTCAGGATCAGCGCCTCCTGAGCCGCCTGAGCCAGAGGCGACGTGGCGTTGCCGGTCAGGGCAACGACGTGGTGGCCGAAGCGGCGCGCCTGGCGGGCCGCCTCGATCGTGCGCCCGACCTTACCAGAGAACGAGATGCAGATCACCGCACTGCCGGGCGGCAGGTAGCGCACGCGGTAGCGGGCCAGATCCAGAGCATGCACGCCCTCCGCGTCGAGCGCAGCATGCCTCTGGAAGGCCAGGGCCGCCGCGGCGCCGGCGAAGGCCGAATCGCCGCAGCCGACCAGATAGACGTGCTCACAGCCGCCGGCCTGCAGCCGCTCCGCCAGTGAGCGCACTGGCCGCTGCAGATCTGCGAGCTGCTCCATGAGCAGGGAGGGGATCATCGCGATCTCGCGGCGCATGATCTCCACGTCACTGCTGATCCCGCGATCCGCGCCGGGCACGGCCGTGCTCTGCCGTGCGGGGGATGGCAGATGGCGCAGAGTGGGTGGCTCAAAGCGCAGCCGTTTCTGGGCCTCGCTCGTCGCGATATGGGCCAGGTGCAGTGAGCCGAAGCCGCTGATGCAGTAGGCTGCGCTTACCATGCCACGCCGCGCCGCCTCCAGGGCCTCGTCCCCCAGAGAGAGGCCAGCCGCGAATCCCCCACAGAAGGCGTCGCCCGCGCCGGTCACATCGACCACTGGCCCGCGGACCGGCGCCAGCGCCAGCAGCGTCTCCCGGCGCCGATCCCAGAGCAAGATCCCCTGCTCCCCCATCTTGACGATGATCAGCGGAGTAGGCAGCCTGGCCAGCTCCTCCAGAGCGCGCGGCGGATCGTCGTAGCCCACCAGATCGGCCAGTTCCGCGCGGCTGGGGAGAAAGGCATCCACCCGTGCGGCCAGGCTGCGCAGGCGCTCGCGGTAGTTGCTCACATAATCCTCGTGGGTATCGAGGGTGATCAGCGCCCGCGGCGCCCGCTCTCGCACCGTCTCCACAATGGCCTCGGCCGCCGCGAGCGGCATGGCGGCCACGTGCACGACCGGGGCCGGCTCCCCCTCCAGCCAGGCTGCAGGCAGATCTTCCGGCTGCACCGCCACCTCGCGCGAGCGCTCGCGCGCCGTGCGATAGACCCAGTGGCGCCGCCCGTCCGGCTCGTAGAGCACCCAGTTGCGCACCGTCGGACCAGGGATCGCCACCACGCCCTCGCTGGCCACATCGAGCGAGGAGAGCAGGGCGTGCAGGTCACGTGGAAAATCCTCGCCGCAGCGTGTCACCACGCCGACCCGTGGCTGCCAGAGGCGCGCGCTAAGGGCCGCGTAGAGGCAGTTCCCGCCGGGGCTGCCCATGCGGGTGCTGCCATCGGGCAGCACTACGTCGTCGACGGTCAGATTCCCCACCACGATCAGGCGTGGCGGCATGCCGGCTCCCTGCTCCGGCCGGCGCGTTGCGGTCTGCTCCAGGGACATATCTTTATTCCTACTCCGGTGGAATCTCACGATAGGTCAGGCTCAGGTCGACGCCCTGCGCCCGGTTGAGGAAATAGGCCACGATATACCAGACCACCCCGACCAGGACGACGCCGATCATGAACATCAGCGAGAGCTGTTTGGTCACACCAAAGGTCGCGTTGATGGTGCTGTTAGCGATGAACATCACCATCAGGCTGCCGAGGACGATCACGCCGCCGATGCCGGCCAGCGTTACCGAAGGAATGCCCAGCAGCCGGTGGCCGCCACCTGCCTCCCAGACGTGGCGCAGGCGGAAGGGGAAGACGATGCCGGCGATCGCCACCAGGATAAAGGCCGCCACCTGCGCCAGGAGCGCGCCCAGCAGGCTGGCCTGGGGAACCGTGACCAGAGCGATCAGGGCCAGCGTACCCGTGATCGTGCAGAAGATGATGGCCTTCACCGGGGTGTGGAAGCGGTCGCTGACGTCGCCGAGCGGGGCGGGAATCATGCGGTCCAGCGCCCAGGAGAGCATATAGCGCGTGGCCTGCAGTTCCGAGAGCGGGGTACCCATCAAGGCCCAGAGCACGAAACCGATGCCGATAAAGAGCGGAACCAGCACATTGCCCGTCAGGAGACTGACAATGAAGTTAAAGCTTGGCGGCAGATTGCCCGGCAGGTTGAGCAGGCTGGCATTGTTGTTTGCCAGGAAGCCCAGGCTGCCGATCCACTGCGTGCCCACCGCGCCCGAGAAGGCCAGCACCAGCAGAGCCAGCATCGCACCGTTGACCAGCACACCGCCCACCATGGCCAGGTACTGTGTCCGCGAGGCCCGCTGGACCTCGCCGCCGATCTGCGCGGAGCCCTGAGCGTAGCCGACAACAAAAAAGACCCAGGGCAGCATCAGCAGGGTATCGCCGAGGTTAAAGCCCGCCGATGCCGGGTAGCCGTTACGCGCGGCCAGAGGGATCACCTGCTCAAAGCGCAGGCCCTTGTGCTGCGCCGCAAAGGCGTTCCAGGCGTGGGAGATCTGGCTGCCATCGAAGAGCAGGAGGAGAAAGGCCAGCAGCACGCTACCGCCCGCAATCAAAAAGAAGGCTTTCTGCCAGCGCCAGAAGCCACGACCACCCAGGATCAGGAGCGCCGCGAAGCCGATATTGATCAGGATGCCGAAGAGCAGCACCCACCACTGTGTCGTAATGCCCAGGATGGGGAACGAGGCCAGCAGATTGTTGCTCAATGTCAGCCAGAAGCTCTGACCAGTCGCTGCCCCGATAGTAGAGAGCGCCACCGGCACTGCAAAGGTCAGGGCGAACCAGGCGTTGAAGCCGATCCAGAAGAAGATCAGCCACATGCCCTGGCTCCAGCCGAGGAGCCAGCCGAGGAAAGGGTGCAGGGTACGGCTCACGTAGACGTAGTCGCCGCCGGAGCTAGGGATCGAGGCAGCAAAGGTCGCGTAGACCCAGAGCAGGGTGAAGGCCATCAGCAGCGTGCCGATGATCACGGCCAGCAGCATGTTGCCTCCAGGGAAATAGGCAGGCGCCTGCAAGAAGAGGAAGACAGCCCCGACAGCAATGTTCATGCCGAAGGTGTTCATAATGAAGGCGTCCAGCGCGGAGACTTCGCGGCGCAGGCCGGTAGCGTTGCGCAGAAAGATCTTGCCTTGCAGTCCTTCGATGACTGAAGAAGCCTTTTTCATGGTTCTCGGCCCTCCTCGGCCTCCGGCGCGCCGAGCAGGTGCAGGACGCGCTTGTCACGCCGGAAGCTTTCAATAGTGAAACGGAAACGGTCGGCTCGATAGAGAACCTGGGAGTATTCCACAAACTCGCCGTTGAGTGCGTAGGTGCGTCCCTCGACCTGCAGGAGGGGGGTACCTGAAGGGACGCCGAGGAGGTCTGCATGGGCGCTACGACAGCGGACCACCTCGATGGTATTTTCCGCCCGGGCCAGGACGATGCCATAGCGTTCTTCGAGCGTCTGGTAGAGCGAGCGCCCGTTGAGGTCGAGGTGAACCAGCCCCGTCACCAAGCGCTCCGGCAGGTAGGAGGTGAGCAGGGCGATGGGATTCCCCTCGACGACGGCCACGCGCCGCAGGAGCAGGAAAGGGATGTCCACCGTGCCGAGCTTCGCGCGCATCTCCGGCGATGGAGTGGTGACGCGCTGCTCGATTACGCGCAAGTCGGCCTGCAGTCCCTTGACACGCATACTCTCTGTAAAGCTCTCCAGAATGCTGATCTTCTCCTCAACCTTCTGCTCGCGTACGAAGGTGCCGCGACCAGGAACACGGTAGAGGTAGCCCTCCTTCACCAGATCGAGGATGCCCTGACGTACAGGGGCGAGGCTGATACCGAAACGCGCGGCGTACTCGCGTTCCTGCAGCAATTTCTGCCCGGGCTGTAGCTCTCCGCGCTCGATGCAGGTGAGCAGGTAGCTGCGGACCTGGTGATGCAGCGGAGTGGGCGCAGCCCGTTTGACGGGGGGGATCTCCGCTGGCTGATCAGGCTCTGATGGTAGCTCGCGTGCGCCGGCTGGCGAATCGGCGTTCATGGGTTGCTCCTCCCGGTCTATGTCCATAATATTATAATATAATATCTTTATGAGATCAACACCCTTTCGGAGACAGCAAAGAGCGCGGGGACAGGGCCATGTGAATAGCCACAGGACCTCCCCGCGCTCTTCAGACAGCCTGCTTTGGCGCCATTTCCAGAGAGCGACTGCGGGCTGAGGCTGTGCCGGGCGTTCGAGCGGAGATCACAGCAGGGTGACGCGCTCGCGGCGCCATTCCAGGCGGCTGTACTTCTCCGTCACGAGTTGCTGGGCCAGTGCCAGTTCCGTAGGAAGCGGTTCACCCACGGCAAACTCGTGCGCCAGGGCGCGGCTGAAACCCTGGCGGAAGGCCAGCGCGACCTCCTGCCAGGTGGCCGTGGGAGCGAAGACATGCAGCGGCTGCGTTTTCTGGCGGTAGAGAGCCAGGGCCTCCTCGCGAGCCACCTCGTCGGGGAAGCGCAGCAGCTCGTAGAACTCAGCGGAACGGTCGTCGAGAGGAAGCGATCCCTGCTGGAGCAGCGCCTCCTCGCGCCAGACCTGAGCGCTGCCCACCAGTTTGTAGCCGCCGCTGGTCAGATCGGCCTGCGTAGAGGAGGCAAAGCAGGCAGCCGAAGGCTGTTTATGGACCCGCTCATCGCTGATCTCCGCCTGCACTCCCAGGATCTCCAGAGCGGCCAGCAGCCCGCGCGCCAGGTAGGCGTAGGCGGCCACCACGCCAGAGGGAGCACCGCAGCGTTTACTGGTCACGATGCTGTAGGTAAACTCATCGCGGTGGTAGACGGCGCGTCCACCTGTGGGGCGGCGCACCAGGGCCACGCCCTGCTCCAGGCAGCGATCGCACTGGATCTCGCGCTCCACATGCTGGAAGCGGCCCAGCGAGATCGCGGGCTGCGACCAGCGGAAGACCCGCAGCGTAGGCGGCACCTCGCCGCGCAGATGGTGGATCAGGATCGCCTCATCGAGCGCCATATTCAGCGCGGCGTCCTGCACGCCAGTGTCAAGAAAACGCCAGGTTTCAGCCATGAACTTCTTCCCTTCAGGACGAGGCCGCGCGTTTCAGCGACGCGCGCACCTTCCACTTCTCACGCTGCGCCTCGCGCACAGCCTCGGAAGCCGGCACGTACTGAGCCAGGAAGGCGTCGCGGAAGGCAGGGAAGGTCCCCGCCAGGATGGCCGCGCGGGCCTCCTCGGCCAGGCGCAGCATGAAGCGCACGTTGTGGATGCTGCCCAGGCGATAGTAGAGCTGCTCCTCCGCACGTGCCAGGTGGTGCAGGTAGGCAGCGCTATAGGTGCGGCAGGTGTAGCAGTCACAGCTCTCCTCCACCGGTCCCCGCTCTGTGCGGAAGCGCGCGCTCTTGATGTTGACGCGCCCGTGGCGGGTGAAAAGGCCGCCGTGGCGCGCCACGCGGGTTGGCAGCACGCAGTCGAACATATCCATGCCCAGGTCGATCCCCGTGATCAGGTCCTCAGGTGAGCCGACGCCGAGCAAGTGGCGTGGCTTCTCGCGCGGCAGTTCGGGGGTGGTTGCGCGCAGGAGCTCCCACATCAAGGCTTTTGGCTCCCCGACCGAGAGACCACCGATCGAGAGGCCTGTAAAGGGCAGCGAGCCGATGAAGCGCGCACTCTCGCGGCGCAGATCGGGGTCAAAGGCGCCCTGTACGATGCCGAAGAGAGCCTGACTGCGCTCCGGCCGGTGGGGGTGCTCGCTGAAGGCCTCCAGAGCGCGCACGGCCCAGCGATGCGTTCGCTCCAGGGCGGCGCGCGCCTCCTGTCTCTCACAGGGGTAGGCAGCGCAGATATCCAGTGGCAGAATAATATCGGCGCCCAGCTCGGCCTCGATCTCCATGCCACGCTCCGGCGTCAGCAGGTGGAGTGAGCCGTCGAGGTGCGATTTGAAGCTGACCCCCTCCTCACTGAGCTTGCGCAGGTGCCCCAGACTGAAGACCTGGAAGCCGCCGCTATCAGTGAGAATCGGCCCATCCCAGCGCATGAACTCGTGGAGACCACCGAAGCTATCGATGAGCGGAGCGCCGGGGCGCAGCATCAGGTGATAGGTGTTGGCGAGAATGATCTGCGCTCCTGCCGCGCGCAGCTCCTCGGACGTGAGGCTCTTGACCGTCGCCTGGGTGCCCACTGGCATGAAGATCGGCGTGCGAATCGTGCCATGGGGCGTCTCAAAGGTGCAGGCCCGCGCCCAGGTCGGCGCAGCAGCCAGCGGAGGGTTCTCTGCATCGATGGTAAAGGCAAACTGATAGCGTGTGTGTTCGTTCACTGAGCACTCCCTGGCTCAAACGTGGCGGCCCTCTGATCCGGCCTGCTGACTGAGGGGATCGCCCTGTGTGTTGTCTCTCTCCCTGCCAGCCGCGCACCCTCTGGCTCTCTTCGACGAGCGTGCTGTTTCTGGAAGGCTCGCTCTGGGAAGCATCTCAACCAGAGAACAGTATAGCGAATCGGGGCCGTTTTCGCAACTGATGGGGATGCAGACAGGGCAGCGCCGGGCCGATCCAGACCAGGCCGCGAGGGCAGGTGCTGGCCAGAGGCATGCGTAGCTCCCAGCGGTCCCCAGAGGATCCCCCCTCTGCGGAAACGTGCAGAAACCTGCGGAAACCGTGCAGAAGCCAGCCTCCTCATCTCTGTTGATGACAAACTTTGGAACATAGTGACACAAATGTTAGTGTCTTCTGTACACGTGAAAAATACGTAAAAATATCAAAACCAGGACAAATTGGGACAGGAATCACTTGAAAAACAACAAAAGTTGGTGTATGCTTTCAGGCGGTAATCCGATATCGGTCTCGCATACAGTGCCGTCAGGACATGGGTCCCACGCTGCTAAGGGTGACAATCAGACTGGTGACAACTGCTAGGAAATGGACCTGAAGGATACCAACAGATCACAAGGAGGTCCTTAGTTGAGCTTCGTTGACAAAACTCTCAAATGCCGTGACTGCGGAAACGAATTCGTCTTCACAGCGGGTGAGCAGGAGTTTTTCCAGCAAAAGGGGTTGATGAACCAGCCTGGTCGTTGTCCTGCCTGTCGGGCACAGAGGCGTCAGGCCGCCAGCGGAGGAAGCCGCAGCGAGCGTGCGCCTCGCGAGATGCATACGGTGATCTGTGCCGAATGTGGTGTCGAGACGCAGGTGCCGTTCTTCCCCAAGAATGATCGCCCTGTTTATTGCAGTACCTGCTTCGACAAGGTGCGCGTCGCCCGCCGTTAACGCAGTCACGGTGCAGCCCTGAGAGGCCTTTGGCTCTATCTATCGAGGCGGCTGTTGCCTCGAAGGTGTTGGGAAGGCTTCAGGTAGCCAGCACGTTATTATCAGCTTCTCGGACAAGACCAAGGTGTGTTCTTGGCCTTGTCTCTTTCTTTTTCTCTTCGCCCTGGTCAATGCCGACTGCTTGACAGCAATGTTTCGCACTCTATAATTACAAAGTAATAAACGGCAGGTGTCAGACATTTCTCAAGGGAGACCAGAGACGTTCGATACCTGTTACTCTCTTCTGTACAGGATCGGGTACCCAGACATGGATTCGCTTGAACACACGAAAGGCCGGCAAGACGCGGGTACCCTGATGGGGCCAGAGGGATCTGACGACCGGCGCAGGACCTTGGTGGCCTCTTCAGATCGGCAGCAGCGGCGGGCGACCTGGACCGTGCTCTATCCCTATCAGCCATCTGATGGGCGGATAGAGGGTGATGCGCTGGCGCAGTTGCTGGCCGAGACGCGCGCCTATCTCTCGCCACAGGACGTAGAGAAGATAGAGCACGCCTACGAGCTGGCCAACCGTGCGCATATGGGTGTACGGCGACGCTCGGGAGAGCCATATATTCAACATCCACTGGCGGTGGCGTTGATCCTGACCCGGATGCGCATCGACGCCGACGGGATCGTGGCAGCGCTCTTGCATGATGTCGTTGAGGATAGCGACTACACACTGGAGGAGGTGCGCGCCCGCTTCGGTCCGGCGGTAGCGGTCATCGTCGACGGCGTTACCAAGTTTGAGGCTCTGGCCGGCAAGTCCGACACGCGCACGCCCCTGTCATCGGAGGAGTTAGCGCGCGATCTCAAGAGTCGCCTGCGCTCTGAGACGGTGCGCAAGATGTTACTGGCCATGGCCGAGGACCCGCGTGTGGTGGTCATCAAGCTGGCGGATCGCCTGCACAACATGCGCACCCTGAGCGCCATGCCTCCCGCGAAGCAGCAGAACATCGCGCGTGAGACCAGCGAGATTTACGCACCGCTCGCGCGCCGCCTGGGGATGGGGCTGGTCCAGGCCGAGCTGGAAGATCTGGCCTTTTATTATCTTGAACCCGAGCGCTACGCGCGTGTGGCGCGTGAGGTGGAGGAGGAGCGCGCCAAGCGCCAGCCCTACGTTGACGCCGTATGCGGTGCGATCCAGGACGAGATGCGGCGCGCCGAAATCAACGCCCAGGTGCTCGCCTGGCAGAAGCATCTTGCGAGCATCAACCGTAAGCTCCTCCAGAGTGGAGGCGACGTCAGTCAGCTCCATGACCTGGTCTCCTTCCGTATCCTGGTGCCCAGCGACCACGACTGTTACCTCGCCCTCGGCCACATCCACGCCCTCTGGCGTCCCAAGGATGGACGGATCAAAGACTACATCGCCACTCCCAAGGTCAACGGGTACCAGTCCCTCCACACGACAGTCTTCTGCCTCGATGACCATCTCGCCGAGATCCAGATTCGCACCCATGAGATGCAGCGCACCGCCGACTATGGCATCGCCAGCTACTGGTACCTGCGCGAGCGTGGTGGATCGCGGCTCTCCTATCGCGAGATGATCGCCTGGATTGAGCAACTGCGCGAGTGGCAGCGTGAGTTGCCGCAGAGCGCTGATGACTTCATCGAGGCGGTCAAGGGCGATATCTTTCAGGAGCAGATCTTTGTCTTCACGCCTAAAGGGGAGATTAAGGATCTCCCACGGGGCTCGACGCCGCTCGATATGGCCTATCGTATCCACACCGATATCGGCGACCACTGCGCCGGCGCGCGCATCATCACCAATATGGGGGACAGCGAGCGCCTCGTGACGCGCCTGGTGCCCCTCGACTATGAGCTGAAGAGCGGCGAGATCGTCGATATTGTGACCAGTCACGCCATCCACCCGACGCGCGACTGGCTGACCTTTGCGCGCACAGCCAATGCGCGCACGAAGATCAAGCGCTATCTGAGGAACCATGAGCGCGAGATCAACCTCCAGCTGGGACGCGAGCGCCTGGATCTGGCTCTCAAGACCCTGGGAACTGCGGGCCTCGAGGCGCTGCGCGACGAGGATCTGCTGCCGCTGGCCGAGCAACAGGGGCTCTCTCTGGAGGCGTTCCTGGTGGCCCTCGGTCGCGGCGAGCTGGGCGTCGAGAGCGTGGTCGAGATCCTGCTACCCCTGCTGCGCGAGCGCGGAGTCTGTCCTCAGGCCCAGGCAGAGCCGCCGGACGGTCGGCTCTCGCTGGGGCCTCTGGAGCTGGCCAGGGCGAACGGTCATCAGCTCCCTGCTGACGACGGCGAGCAGGTGCCGGAGGAGAGAGGCCAGCTCACCGCTGTGCCGACAAAGCTGGCTCATTGCTGCTGTCCTCTGCCTGGCGATGCCATAGCCGGCTTCCTGAGTCCTAACAAGGGGCTGATCGTCCATCGCCGGGACTGTCGTACGCTGCAGCGCTTTCGTGAGCGTCTCAGGGATCGGATCTTTGACCTCGACTGGTCGCAGGTGAAAACAGGTTCGTATCTGGCCCCGATCACCATCGTGGCCCGTGACCGCGCTGGTCTGCTGCGCGATGTGGCGGCGGTCGTCAGTGATGCGGGCATCAATATGACGGCCGTCTCCTCGACGACTAATCCGGCCCTTCAGAAAGCTGTGATCACGGCGACGATGGAGATTCAGTCCGTCGATCAGATCGAGCGCATCTTTAAGCGCCTGCTCCAGGTGAAGAGTGTGGTGAGCGTGCGCCGCAATCTGGGTCAGGGCGCTGGTCCACGCGCGCGCACGACGCGCACCACCCACGAAGTTCCTGCGCCGGAATCCCAGGACTGCTGATCCCGCTCCGCTGGCCGGTAGCTGATGGCCGGGCCTCTGCGGCCGTACAGGCAGGTGGGGAGAACCAGAGAGGGGTCCGCCTGCCTGCAGTACCTCATCATCGCGGTCTCCCTGGTACTATCTCTGCTCCTCTCTCCTGCGGTCCGCGCTGGCGGGAGCGGGCGCCATGGCATCATGGCACCATCAAACTGGCTGCTAGACAACACTATCCACAGGGTCTATAATCTGAAAAGGATACGGTGATTCAAGCGGTGAGATGGCACGGTTGGGATGTTCCTCTACTGTTGCGACGGAATATGCCGATACAATAAGCGTGTGGCAGGGCTGCTTGTGGTTACCCAGGGTGTCTCATACGAAAACGACAGATGAACACGCACGGAGTACAGGTGTAAATTTCCTTCTTGAAATATAGAAATGTGCACATGGTCGAGATGGCTGTACAACATGAGTCGGGCCGACACCTCTCAGAGCAGCTACCCGCGCTGAGCGCAGGTGGACAGGGTGGGGGAGATGCTGGAAAGGGTCAGGCAGGCTCTATGACTTCATCAGAAGATAGAGCGGCAGAGCAATTGCTCGCCCGCATTCGCGAATATATGCCCCCCTCCGAGATCATGCAGGTGGAGCGTGCCCTGCATCTGGCGCGAGAGACCTGTGCCGGTGTGCGGGGGAAACGCTTGCTTCCTCCTCTGGAACATGCGCTGACAGTCACGCTCATTCTGGCAGAGATGCGCATCGATGCGATCGGCGTAGCGGCAGGGCTGGTCTTTGAGGCGGTGGATGCCGACCTCCTCTCCCTTGAGCGGCTGGCAGCCGAGCTGGGTCAGCCGGTCACGCGAGTCGTCAGCAGCATGCTGCGCCTCAACATTCTGGAGCGCAAAAAGCAGGTCGGTGCGCAGCTCATGCCGGGCGCTGGGGGCAGAGCCGAGGTGGAGCAGAGCCGCGAGAATCGCAAGCGGCGTAACCGCGATGCCCTGCAACATCAGCAGGCCGAGACGGTGCGCAAGATGTTTCTGGCGATGGCCGACGATCCGCGCGTGGTGCTGCTCAAGCTGGCGTATCGCCTCCATGCCATGCGCATGCTGCGCGATCCGGCCTTCCCCTATGATCCGCAGGAGCGTCTGACGATGGCACGCGAGACGCGCGAGATCTATGCACCGCTGGCGGGTCGCCTGGGGATGTCGCGCGTGGAGTGCGAGCTTGAGGATCTGGCCTTCGAGATTCTCCAGCCCGTGCAGTATGCCTGGGTGCGTGCTCAGATGGAGGCCGAGAAGAAGCAGTGGGGCGCCTATGTCGAGCGCGTCTGCGCCATTCTGCGCCGCGAGATGGAGGCGCTTGGCCTCAGAAGTGTGGAGGTGTCCGGGCGTATCAAGCACCTCTTCAGCTTCTACAAGAAGATTCTACGTGGCGCCGGCCTGCCGACGCAGCCCAGTCTGCTGGGCAGCGAGCGCCTGGAGGACCTCAAGCGCGGCCTGGATCTCAACCAGATTCACGATGTCATCGCCTTTCGCATTCTGGTCGAGACGACCCAGGACTGCTACCTGGCTCTCGGCCATATCCATAGTCTCTGGAAGCCGAAGGAGGGACGCATCAAGGACTACATCGCAAACCCCAAGCCAAATGGCTACCGTGCGCTGCATACGACGGTCTTCTGTCTGGATGAGCAGTTGGTGGAGATCCAGATTCGGACCTTTGAGATGCACCAGATGGCTGAGTACGGGGTGGCGATGCACTGGCATTACAAGGATGTGGGAGATAGCGCCTCGGCTTCCGCCAAGGAGCTACTGACCTGGCTGCGCCAGCTAGCAGAGTGGCAGCGCGAGCTGCGCGCGCCAGGAACGAGTGATGCCGAGTTTGTCGAGGCTGTCAAGGACGACATTTTCCAGGAGCAGATCTTTGTCTTCACGCCTAAAGGCGAGGTGAAGGATCTCCCCGTCGGCTCGACGCCCATTGATTTCGCCTATCGCATCCATAGCGATATTGGCAATCACTGCGCGGGCGCGCGCATCATTACCGATGTCGGTGATGGGGAGAACGAGCGTCTGGTGGCGCGCATGGTGCCCCTCGATTATGAGCTGAAGAACGGCGAGATCGTCGATATTACCACCAGCCGCAGCGCTCATCCAAGCCGTGACTGGCTCAACTTTGCGCGCACGGCCGCGGCGCGCAGCCATATTCGCCGCTATTTAAAGACCCACGAGCGTGCGATCAATATGCAGATCGGGCGCGAACGCCTTGATCGTGAACTGAAGGCGCTGGGCGTACGTGGTCTGGAGGCGGTGACCGAGGAGCTGCAGGATCGCCTGCTCCAGGATTACAATGCCCAGCGTGAGCATAACGAGCCGGCGCTGTTGTCCTTTGAGGACCTGCTGGCGGCCATTGGCAGTGATAAGATTCGTCAACATGCGGTGGCCGTCAGGCTCAGCGAGTATCTGCAGCCGCGCGATGGGCGTGAGAATAGCTCCCATGAGGAGTCGGGTGGCTTGCCGCTGGCGGTGGCCAGTAAGGAGACGCTGACCGTCAACATGCAGGTGGACGGGGTGAGCGGGCTGCTGACGCGCCTGGCGAACTGCTGCTGTCCCCTGCCTGGCGACCCCATCGTGGGCTTCGTCAGCCGCGGGAGAGGAGTGATTGTCCACCGCGTGGACTGTCAGAATATCGGCCGCTATCGCGAGCGCGAGCACGAACGGCTGATCAGTGTGAGCTGGGCCGGCGTCGAGCAGTCGCGCTATCTGGCGCCGATTATGGTGAGTGCCCGCGACCGTCCGGGGTTGATGCGCGATATCGCTGGCGCCATTTCTGAGGTCGGCGTCAATATGACCTCCGTTTCGACGCATCTGAACAGCACGCGGGAGCTGGTTCTGATCAACGCCACGCTGGAGGTCGATGGGCTGGAGCAGCTCCAGCGTATTCTGCTGCGCCTGGAGAAGCTGCGCGACGTGCTGCAGGTGGGGCGGGACCTGAGGAGCGGCCGCAAGCGTCAGTGACTCGTGCGCAGGGGGTGGCCTCCTCCAGCGAGTGAAGCCGCGTGGCGATGGCCGCGGCCTGCCTGTGGTCTCTGACGTGCATTTTACGCATGTTCTGCTGGACATGTGTTTTAACCGTCTCGACGCTGAGCGAGAGTTCCTGGGCGATGCGTCGATTGGTCGCTCCTTCGCTCAGCAGGCGCCAGCGGGAAGCGTGCCTCGAGGGTGGTGCCTCTGCCGAGGGTGCTCTCTATGCTGAGGCTCCCGCCTGCGCGCCGCACGCGCTCGCGCATCAGACGCAGCCCCAGATGTTTCTGGCTCCCGGCGGAGGCCCGTTCCTGAGTGAGGCCGCGCCCATTATCTCGTACTTGAATCAGCAGATCATCCTCCTGGCGTCTGATCGTCAGGGAGACTTTGCTGGCCTGAGCGTGCCTGCGAACGTTGTTGAGTCCCTCCTGCAGGATATGCAAGACCGTCGTTTCCAGCGCTGGCGGCACGGGCAGCGGCTCCTCAATCTCGCTCTCGATCTGCAACTCCGGGGCGCTGCCTCTGCTCTCGTAGAGCAATCCTCGCAGGGCCATCTCGAAGTCTGGCTCCTCTGGCGAGGCCGGAGCCAGCGTGGCGATAGTCTCACGTAGCGTGGCCAGGCTCTGCTCCAGCACCTCGTGTGCATAGGCCAGTTCACGTGCTGCCCGCTCTGGAGCTGTCTCCAGCAGGTGGCCTGTCAGTTCCAGGCGTTGCAGAACGTGGGTCAGCTCCTGCGCCGGACCATCGTGCAGATCGCGTGCGATGCGCGCGCGCTCCTCTTCCAGCAGCAGCCTCTGCTCCTCGTTGTGCCAGAACTTCTTGCTCCTCGTGCGATCTGGGGTAGCCATACGCCGTTCAGTTGTGTGTGCGCCACGCTGGCGCACTGGGGAGCGCCTGGTTCTCTGCTCCTGTGCCTGTGAAGGTGCTGAGAGATAGGCGGACAGCAGGGCCAGGCAGACCTGAAAGGCGTTGTCGTTCAGGAGGGCCTTGCTGCGCTCTTCTATTGATTCGGGGCTCTCCGCTTCCATATCTGAGGGAAAGCAGAGCACCAGGACGCCCAGGCGGCGCCTGGGTTGTCCCACGGGACAGATGAGGGCGCGGTCGGCCGCAGTCGCCCAGTACTGTTCGACTTGCAGACTGCGGGCATCTCCATGTATAGTTGGGGCGTACAGCGGCTCACGACTCTGCACGACAGAGCCGAAAATACCGGTGAGAGGGATATGCTCAGGATCGAGCGGCTGCGCGGGTCCATTCCCGGTAGTGGGCGACTGCGCCCGCCGGCGACCCGCCGGGAGGCGTCCGCTGCGTGCCAGTAGGAGCAACAGCGCTGATTGCTCCTCCACAAGAAAGAGCAGGCAGCGTCTGGCACCGCTGCTCTTGCGCAGGTAGTCGAGCAACAAACGCCGTCCCTCCGCTTCGGAGGCGTGTTCCAGGCGTGCGATGACGTGTAAGAGCCTCTCTGGAGTGAGCATGCCTCTCTCCCTGATAGCCGCTCTTCAGTCTGGCGGGGTCGCCGTCAGGCTGAGCCATATGTCACGTTGTGCTTTGTTCCTAGCATACCGGGGGATGGAATACTATGCGTTCATATCTACGAGTTGCCGCACGCAGGCAGCGGGTATATAGACCTGCACCCTGGCGCCCAGGCAGGCGGAAGGTGCTCTTTTCGCTGGCGGGGCTGCTTCTAGTGATCGTGGCGCTGGTCAGCTTGGTGGGCGGAAACCCTGTGGCAAAGGCAGACGGTGTGAGCATCAGTTGGGACAGCGGCATGCTCTACCCCGGTCAGAATAACGGCAATCCTGAAGGGCCGGTAGGCGAGCGAGCCATTCTCCACGGCCAGTATCAGGCCAATCAGAGGCTGGTTCTGAAGCTGGTCGCCGGCGATGCCTCGGCCAGTGCGAGCAGCGCCTGTTTGCATCCGCTGGTGACGGTGGTCAAGTCTGTCGCCACCGATAGCAACGGCCGCTTTGATGCCAGCTTTACCTGGCCCGCCGTTGCCGGCCAGGTGAATCAGAGCTACAGCGTCTGCGCCTACGCTGCGGCTTCGGGCACGCCGCTGGGCGCGACGACCCCCTTCACAGTGCTTTCGGCGCAGCAGCCGCTGATCATGCTCTCTGCGAGCAGCGTGGCGCCTGGGGGGAGCATCAGGGTAACGGGCCAGAACTGGGTGCCCCCGCAGCCGATTACGGTCAATATCGCTGGCTGTGCCGCCTGCGAGCCGGGCAGCACTGAGGTTGCTGGCACGACGGTGGATTCGCAGGGCTTGAATACGGGCACCTTCAGCGTGACGATACCCATTCCTGCGCAGACAAAGCCTGGTCACTATCTGGTGGATGCCGTCAGCAACACCGGGTTGCTGGAGGCGTACTATACGACCGGAGCCCGCAGTCTCACGGTGGCCCCGGCCAGTGCGCCTGCCGCGACTGAGACGGCGACGGTCCCGGTGGCTCCCACGGCGACGGCGACGGCGGCGAACACCTCCTCAGGTGGTGCCGAGGTGTCTGGCCTGGAAAGCTGGTTGCTGGTGCTCCTGATCGCCATCTTGATGGTGGCCCTGGGCGCGCTGATTGTTCTCCTGGTCTATGTCCTGCGTCAGCGGCGAGCCACGAGAGGTGCTGCTGGACCAGTTCCTGCCTCGGGTCCGGTCGGAGGAGGTGAGCAGGCCTTTCCGTATCAGCTACCGCCATCGATGCCTGGTCTGCCTGGCTACTACCAGCCCGTTCCCTACCAGCCGGCCGACCCGACTGGCCGGCCCCCGGGAGCTGCGCCGTCGGCCTCTTTACGTCAGGCGGTACCCCCTGCGGAGCCACGGCAGCGGCCAGCGGTCGCGCCAGCTCAGCATTTCCCGAGCGCGACCGGCATCTCGTTTTCGAGTGCTGCAGTGGTCTCCGCAGCTTCCCGTCCGGCCGTACCCGCCGCCGTAGCGCCCTCGCTGCGCTGTGGGCAGTGTGGAGCGCCACTGGCGCCCGATGAACTCTTCTGCGGTCACTGTGGAAGCCGCAGGCCAGGATCAGATGATGGCCTCACGGTGAGGATCAAGAGATAGGAGCGGCCGCGTCCTGTGGCCACTCTCAGCCTTTGAGCTGCCCAATCTCCGCAGCCGTCAGATAGCGCCACTGTCCGACTGGCAGATCACCAAGGGTCAGCGGTCCGATGGCCACGCGCACGAGGGCGCTGACCGGGTGACCGACGGCAGCCAGCATGCGGCGTACCTGACGTTTGCGTCCCTCGTGGATGCTGATTTCCAGCCAGGTGCGCTCCCCCTCCTGCCTCAGGACCTGCACGCGAGCAGGAGCGGTCTGGTGCTGGCCGCCATCGTCCTCGCTGATCACCACCCCTCGCCGCAGACGCGCCAGCGTTGCTGGGGCGGGCGTCCCCTGTACCAGGGCATGGTAGCGTTTCTGCCGCGCGTAGCGTGGATGCGTGATGTGCAAGGCCAGCTCGCCATCGTTGGTCAGCAGCAGCAGGCCGGCCGTATCGATATCCAGGCGTCCGACCGGATAGACGCGCAGACGCCGCAGCTCCTCAGGAAGCAGATCGAGCACCGTCGGACGTCCCTGAGGATCGGAGACCGTGCTGACGTAGCCTGGAGGCTTGTTCAGCAGCAGGTATACGCGCTGTTCGAGGGGCCTGACGACCTGGCCGTCGACGGTCACGACATCGCGAGCGGGGTCGATATGGGCTCCCTGCAGGGTGACTGTTTGACCGTTCACCTGGACACGTCCGGCGGCGATCAGGGCCTCGGCGTGCCGGCGCGAAGCCACACCGGCATGAGCCAGAAAGCGTGCCAGGCGTTCTTTTCCCTCAGGTACCGTCATGGCAGTTTCTTCCCGGCTAGACATAGGGCACAACGCTTCTCACGGCAGCTCTCCCGATAGATATAGTGCAGTCCCTGCTGCTGACAGGCCAGATGTGGCTCTGTGGGCAGTTGCAGTTGTGCGCACATCGCCCGTGTGACCTGGTTTGAGGGCAGAGCAGGGTAGTGGCAATACAGATACTGCGCGCGCTCGACCAGGGCTGCGTTCCCTTCAATCAGCCCGACAGCGCGAGCGAAGGGCAGCGCGACGTTGCAGATAAGGATGTCGCTGCGAGCCTGGCTGAGTGGGGCGAAGAGGGCGCGCAGGGCTGTGGGCCTGGCGTCCAATCTGGTGAGCAGGTACTGTAGAGCGGTCCAGGCGCCTACCTTTCGCCAGCGCTCGACGAGGGCCTGGAGGATATGGAGCCGTGTAACATCGAGCGCGGCTGGCTCTGCTGCCCGCCCCGGCGGCTCAGGTATCGCTGCTGGCAGGCCAAGCAGCTGCAGACCGCAGGCGCGGAAGAAAGCACGGTTCCTGCCATAGCCCAGGGCCTCTGCCAGGGCGGGAATGAGGCAGACATCGTACGCACTGAAGGCCCCGTGGGCCTCCGCCCTGCGCAAGATCTCGACGAAGGCCTCCGCATGGGCCTCGAAGCGCAGTTGACCAGCGATCTGTAGCAGCCGGCTGCGATCGTGCTCTGTCGCGCTCGGCCAGAGGCGATGGCAGGGCCAGCGCTCCTCGAGGCTGGCGGGACCCGCCAGGCTACTGTTCCCCTCTGCGTTTGGCGCGGACACGTCAGCGAGCGAGCAGACGGGGATAGTCACGCCGTCCTGGCGTTGGGGAGGCCTGCTGTGATCTACGACCAGCACAACGTGCAGGATCACCTGGTTGTAGCGGGCGTCGCTCTGGTGGCGATGCGCATACCAGTCGCTGGCTCGTACATGCAGTTCAACATCGCCAACCTGCTGACCCTCTGGGCCGAGCAGCACCACATCGCGCACGTCGGGTCCGGCTCCTCCGCCGGGTCGGCCGGCGAAGAGCAGATAATAGAATGTCCCGCTGCTCAGAGGCAGCTGGACCCCAGGCTGCAGGGTCCACCAGCGCCGCACCACTTCCGCCTCGCTCACGCGGTGCGTTGAAAGCCCATGTTCACGGAGCATTCCCCTCAATGGATTGGGGCGCTGCTCCTTCTGCCGAAGTCGCGCTGGGGAGATTGCACTGCTACGCTCATCAATGCTTCCACTACCGCCGCACAGACACATACATGGCTGACCCTTTCCATCTTCCTCGAAGGATCTCCTGGCGGCAGGTCAGCGTACCTTCCGGTACGCGGCCTGCCGGGCTTACGTCTCATCTGACAACTGAGCATGACTCTCTGCAGATGTCTGCTCCTCGGAGGCACTGCTGACGGGGTCGGAGGGAGCCTCGTGGGTTAGCGCTGTCTCGCTCGCCTCGACGTCAGCGGCCGCCTCTGCCGTTGTTTCTGCCTCCTCGACGATGATTGTGGGCGCTGCGAGGTCATCCTCGGCAGCAGTGGTCGTGCTCTCGATGGCCACTGCTTCACGCTCGGCGCGGGCCGCATGCTCGCGTGCCACGGCCTCCACGGCCTCCGCATCGGCCAGCGTGGACTGAGCCGCGGTTGCCGCCTGTTCGGCCTGCTGTAACATCTGCGCCGCCTCCTCGCCACTCAGGGCGCCGCTCTCAATCGCCATCTGCACCTCAGCAAGGTGCTCCTCAGCCTGGCGGGCCGCTGCCGTCTGCTGACCGCTGGCCTCTGCGAGAGCCTCCGCTGCCGCGGAAGTGGAGGCAGCCAGGGCGGCCCTGTCAGAAGCATCAACCTCAGGCTCGCCGGTGGAATCGCGCGGCTCAGCATCGGAAGCGGCGGGCGGCGTGCTGGAGAGCGCTGGGGAGGATGCAGGCTCAGCCGACGTGGAGCCGTCTTCGGCCTCGCCACTTTCAGCAGGAGCAGCAACGGCCGTTTCAGCGAGGTCTGCGCTGCTGGCAGCGCTCTCGGGAGCGCTGATCGCCACCTCTGGAGGCCTTTCGTCGGAGAGGAGGGTCTCATCGGGCACGCTGACCGCAGGCTCCGGGAGCGTTGGTCTTTCAGACGCGACGAGACTCTCTTCAGCAGGCGTCTCTGCTGTCGTCGAGGAGTCGCTGGCGACTGCAAGCGCCTCCTGAGGTGGGGTCTGCTCATCCACAGCGGGAGATTCGGCCGCAGTTGGCGCAAGGTCGCTAGGGGACGCAGGAGTAGCGTCGATCTCATGCGGAGGCGGGGGCGCAGCTTCGTCGACCACGCTGGCCTCCATGACCATCTCCTCGGCGGGTGGAGCCTTCGCGATCGCCAAAGAGTCGCTGGAGGCGACGATCTCCTGCGTCTCGCTTTCGTCCGGCGCCCGGCCCGTCGAGGTCTCCGCCGCTGGCGGGGCGTCGACCATTGCGGAGACAGGTCCCTCTGCAGTCTCACGCGCTGATGGAGAGGAGTCCGCCGCCGTCTCCATCGGGATCTCTACACGCAGCGGGCGCGCATCCTGCAGGACCACCTCCGCAGTGGCACCGTTGCTCTCCTCATCTACAGAGAGTGACGGTGCTGCAGGCGCCTCTGGGAGGAGTCCCTCCTCCTCAGTCCTCCAGAGACTATTCGGTCGCTCTTCAGTGGGAGGTTCAGCCATGTCGCTGGCAGGCTCGCGTTCCGTCACGGTCTCGAGGTCGCTCGTGCGCTCGATCTCATGATCGAGGTTGTCGTCGGTGAGCGGTTCAGTGATGTCGCCCTCGCTGGAGAGGTCAAGATCGTCGTCAGTCAGCGGCTCAGCGAGCGCGGCCTCGAGGGCGCTCGGAGCAACCTCCCGGGCCCAGCGTTCGAGCTGGCGCGCCGTTTCTTCCGCCACCTGAGCGGCGCGGCTGGCCTGCTCGGCCTCCTGTTGCACCTCAACCAGCTCCTGTGTCAGATGACGGCCGGCGGCGAGCTGTTCGAGGCGGGCCGTGGCCAGCGCCGCACGTTCAACCGCCTGTCGTGCAGCCTCTTCAGCGGCCTCCGCCGCGGCCCGAGCCTCGCGGGCCAGTTCGGCCGGGCTGGAAGGCAGCAGAAACGAGCGCAAGGCTGCAGGGGTGGTTTCCGGGGTCGGTGCGGCGATGACCTGCGCAAGCTCTGGAGGCTCATCGAAGCTATAGAGCGTCACCTGAGGCGGGAGCAGCTCCTCTGTCGACTCAGACGGCTCTGGCATGTCAGGCGCTGGCAAAGCAGAGGCTGGTGGCGCGTCTGGTGTCCGGGGCTCGGAGAGAGGCTTGCTCTCCGGAGCCTCAGCAAAGAGATGGCTGACCCAGGGAGGTTCAGTTTCGCGATTGGCCTGACTCTGGATATCCTCCTGGGCATCTCTGTCAGGAAGAAACCAGGGCGTGGCACGCAGTTGCTCCTCAAGGCGTGCCTCTTCGACCAGGAGATTCGTCACCCTGCTCAGTTCCTCCAGCTCAGGAGGCGGAGCTGCTGGCGGCTCCATCACGTCGGGCTTTGCCGGCGGCTCCGGCGTTGGCGATGGCAGAGCTTCCAGTGCGTGGATCTGCTGCCGTACGAGCGTGAGGCGCTCCTCGATACGCTGAAGACGAGCGGTGCGCTTTTGCAGACGGGCCTGGGCGCGGTTGAGCCGCTCGACGGCACTGGCCCGCGCCTCCTGAGCCTTCTGCAAGCGATCGAGCAGGCGGCGCTCACGCTTGCGTAGTTTCTTCGAGAGATCGGCCAGGGCCTGCCGATCCTCTGCCTCGTGGTCAGGTGGCATCTGCGTCATGGCTCTCTCCTCTTTTGTACCCTTCCTGATCAGGCATATGAACGCCCTTCGCCGGTGCTGCACGTGCTGAGTTGCTTCCTGCCCACCCGGACCCAGAAATGCCACGTCGCCCGTCTCTCCTCTCTTGCTGCGGCACATGAAGGGATACTGGCTGAGATTGATGTCAACCGGACGGTCTGATCTTACGCAGAGCATAGCGTATCAATTACCAGATTGCAATAGATCAGCCCGGAAAGCCGCCAGGCTGGTAAATCTGGGGGATAAGCTCTGCGGTACAGGACGGCATGCCCGCCCGGCAGCCTGCCAGCGCGCTGGAGAGCAGACCGCACCAGAGATCAGTGACCACCGCGCGCTCGCGCGCCGCGGTACCAGGCGTAAGGCCAGCGCCAGACCAGCAGCAGTGTCAGCACCATGAAGAAGGCCACCAGTGAGAAGGCCAGAAAGTCCCCTGCAGCCACTGGATGCACACGCTCCACCAGCAGCCAGCGCAGAGCCATTGCCAGTGGCCAGGCCACCACCCAGGCACGCAAGGTATAGAGCGTCATAGCGCGTGTATTCCTCTCCAGCTTCCGCCGATAGACTCCCAGCGGTGGGCCTACGATGAACCAGGAGAGCATGAACGGCAGAGCCACCCATACCACCTGAGGCAGCAGTGCGGCGCCGTTCAATTCCCGATGGCTTGTCAGGCCGAAGAAGGCAAAAAGCAAGAAGACCAGCAGGTCCCCCAGCGCCAGGTTGGCGATATAGCCCGGAGAGAGCGAGCCCCCTGGAGCGGGCGATTGCTGTGGTGTCTGACCTTCCAGGGGTTTCTCAGTCGCTGGCATACAGATTCAGTCCTCCCTCTGACGGATGGCGGACGAGATGTGCGGACGCACACCAGGCCACCTCACAACGACTGGTGATCGCGTCCCTCGCGCTCCTTCACCAGCTCCTCCACTGCAAGTAATTCGGTGTGGACACTGCGGAGACGCATGCCGATAAAGGCCAGGTAGGCGAACAGACCGGCCCACACAATGGCGTAGGCCACGACGAGATAAACCATGGACGTTCTTCCTCCCCTACTCAGCCTCCAGCAGGCTGGCGCGCAGACGCTGAGCCAGGCTCTGAAGGCGCTGCATCTGATAGAGCTGAATCAATAAGACAACGTAGAACAGTGTAAAACTTGCCAGCGCGAGCATCAGGACCAGCACCACCGAAGGAGGCAGGGCCCCGGGCGTGCCGATCTCGGCCGATGGATGCAGGGTGCGCCACCAGTTCACCGACTCATAGATGATAGGGACGTCGATCGCCCCAACGATTGCCAACACTGCACCAGCGCGTGCCCCGGTGCGCGTTTTCCCCAGGTAGCTGCGCAGCATCAGGTAGCCGATGTAGAGGAACCAGAGGATCAGACTGGTGGTCAGGCGAGCATCCCAGGTCCACCACGTTCCCCAGGTTGCACGCCCCCACAGCGAGCCAGTGATCAGGGTCAGGGTCGTACAGACCGAGCCCAGTTCCGCGGCTGCCAGCGCCAGCCAGTCCCAGCGCTCATCGTCGCGCCAGAGGTAGACAATGCCACCCAGGGCCACGATAAGAAATGAGAGCATAGCCAGCCAGGCCACCGGCACGTGGAAGTAAAAGATGCGCTGCGAGAGGCCTTCGATCGCATCGGTCGGCGCGTAGAGAAAAATCGCCCAGATCGAGACCATCATGCCCACAAAGGCCAGCGCGCCCAGCAGCAGCGAGAACAGAGGGCGTGTTGGCCCGCGCGTGCCGCCGCTCTGCTTGCTGGTGGCCTCATCTAGCTGCTTAATCACTGCCATATATCCTCTCCCGGCGGACAGCCTGCCCGCCCGTCGTATGACGTTTTACTCTTCAAGAACAAAGCCAAAGGTCAGCAACGCGATGCTGAGAAAGATCACATCGAACGCCGCCAGCAATCCGGGCCAGGGCGGCTCGCTGCCCGTTGGGGCCATCAAGGCCCCCGTTGCGCGTACGGCTCCGATGACCACCGGCACGATCAGCGGGAAGACCAGCAGAGGCAGCAGCAGCTCGCGTGCGCGCGTCGCAGCCGTCAGCGCCGAGAAGAGGGTGCCAATGGTAGCCACGCCGAGCGTGCCCAGCAAAACAATGGGGATCAATGCCCCACTGAAGAGCGGCACCGCAAATAGCGCTGCAAAAACAGGCAGCGCCACCAGTTCCACCACTCCGATAAATAGCATATTGCCCAGCAGCTTGGCAAGATAGATCGCGCGGCGGTCCACCGGGCAGAGCAAGAGCCGATCCAGCGAGCCTCCCTCGCGCTCCACAGCGAGTGTGCGCCCCAGGCCGAGCAGACTGGCGAAGACCAGCGAGACCCAGAGCACCCCCGGAGCCACTGCGGCCTGATTATCCAGGCGCAGGTCGAAGGCGAAGTTGAAGATCACAAAGACCAGCAGAGCGAAGAGACCCATACTGAGCCAGGTCTCCTTACTGCGTAGCTCGTAGCGAATATCTTTGCCGAGGATAGCCAGCACCTGGTCGATGAAGAGACGCGGGCCGCTCATCGAAGGACCTCCTGAGAGATGTGCTGTAGCTGGGCCAGATCCAGAGCGGCCGTGCGCTCGTGGCAGGCCACACGTCCGGCGTTGAGCACGAGCAACTGGTCAGCGTGTTGCAGCGCGTGATCTGGTCGATGCGTGGTAAAGATCAAGGTACCGCCGCGCTCGCGGTGTTCCTTCAGAAGCGACGTCAGCAGCGCTGAACCAGCCTCATCCAGTCCCGTTTCTGCCTCGTCGAGCAGGAGCAGCGGTGGCTCATGCAGGAGCGCGCGCGCCAGAGCGAGGCGGCGTTGTTGACCATGTGAGAGGACGCCAACCCGTTCGCGCGCTCGCCGCTCCAGACCCACCCTGGCCAGCAGATATGCTGCGCGTTCCCGTGGTTGAGGGATGCCATACAGGCGTGCGAAGAAGAGCAGATTCTCCTGGGCGGTGAGTTCATCGTAGAGATAGGGCTGATGACCCACGAAACCCACCAGATGGCGTACCTCCTGCGCGTGGTGGACGCAATCGCGGCCAGCAACGAGCGCACGGCCAGCATTCGGACGTGTCAGGCAGGCCAGGATGCGCAGGAGTGTCGTCTTTCCCGCGCCGTTGGTCCCCAGCACTGCCAGGCGTGCGCCCGCCTCCAGCGTCAGATCGATGCCGCGCAGCACCGGCCGCAGGCCGAAGCGCTTCCGCAGGCCCCAGATCTCCACATAAGGGGTTCGCTCCAGCGCTGCCAGCCCTGAAGCTTGCGTCTCTGGATCGGCGAGCGGTTCGGCGTTCTGCTCTCTCTCTCGTTGCTCATACATAGCGCTTCAGACTCTCCGCTACGTATCGAGGTCCGCTGCAGCGCGCCTGCGCTCCGCCGGCTCTCTGCTCGCCCTCTTCCTGGAGTCAGCAAGTGCGGCCTTGCCACGGCCGTCCGCGCTGGCCTGGCTTGCTGGTGCGTCGCTGGCCGTCGTCTCCGGCTCTCCCTGATGGTCAGTCGGCACCTCCTCAGCGCTCATCAGCTCGCGCAGGCGCGCTTTCAAGCCAGCCCGCTGCTTCCGGTACTCTGCCTGCTTCAACCTGCCCGCCTCAAAGGCTTTATCCAGTTCCAGCAACTGCTGGAGCAATTCGTCCTGCTCCTTATGGCGGCTGGCCGGCGACGTCGCCCGTCGAGGGGCCGTGCGTGGTCTGGCCGCAGCGTGCTCGCGTACCTGTGTGTGTTGTGTGTGTGTACGGGTGCGTGTGTGCGCGCCTGTCTCCGTCTTTCCCCGAGGTTTCCGGCGGCGCTGAAGGACCTGGTGAAGAACCGAGGAGGCTACGATGATCAGGAGCATTCCCAGGATGCCGATCACCAGCCAGAGCCAGTTCCCCTGCAATCCCACGCCCGTGCTCCGCGAGCTCGGCTGAGGCAGACCCTCAAGCTCTACATGCACCTGGTCGCCGCCGCGGAAGTTCTGATTTTGCAGCAACAGGTAGGGATGGCCATTGGCGGTCATCAGCCCTTTAGAGATCAGGGCCCCTGAGCTGGCGTGCAGCACCGGCGGAGTCAGCATCGAGAGCTGCACAGTAGGGTAGTTGAAGGTATAGCCGAAGTCAAAGCTCGTGCTCTGGTAGGGCACCTCGAAGGAGAAGGAGAACTCCGTCTCCCCCGGCGGCACAGCCGCGTCCGTTGCGAAGCCGCCGTTCACCTGGATGGCCTCCACGCTGTTGAAGCCCTGGTCGAGGGCCACGTTGCGGGCTCCCTGGGGCAGCGAGAAGAGCAGGGCGTTGGGGCGTCCCTGGTTGCCATTCAGAGAGCCAACGTAGGTCGTTTTGCCGATGTTCTGGAAGAAGTAGATCTCGGAGACCGTGAAGCTGCCTTTGCTGGCGTCCGGCTCCTGGATCAGGATGGTGGCCTGGACGACAGCCAGGTTGGCGCTGCTCTGCGTGGCGTCATAGACCGTCAGATCAACCCGCTGCTGGGGGTGCTTGCTCAGATCGATCGGGTTCGTGAAGTACTGAGCGCCCTGATAGCGCGTATAGATGGCGTACTGTATACCGCTGGCTGGATTCAGATCCTCGAAGAGAAAGCTGCCGTCGGCATGACTCTTCAGGGTAGTCAGATCACGCGCAGTACCGTCCTGTGCCATCTGCAGCGTCACGCTCTGGCCGGCAACCGGAGCGTTATTGCGTGTGCCATCCAGCAGACGCCCGCTGATGGTGCCGCTGGTACCACGTGCTGCTGCAGAGGCCTGAGCAGCGGGCAAGCTCAACAGCAGGGCGGGGGCCATCATCGCAAGAATCAGAGCGAACAGCGCTATACGACCGGCTTCCCGCCTGCGACTACTCTCCAAGCGTTCTCCTGGCATCTTCTTCCCTCAACATACGCAATCGCTCTTCAATAAGGGCATCGATTGCTTGCTCACGTGTATATCTCTGTTTCATGGCCAGCAGGGCGCGGCGCATATAGCGCTCCCGCAAGGAGCGATACTCCTCCTCACCAAGATTGCCGAGTTGATAGTCCAGCTCAACCTCGTGCAGCGCGGCGCGCGCCGAGGCCTCCTGATCGGTAAGTGCTGACGCTCCAGCAGGTGCCAGCCTGCTAGACTGCTGTTCTATGACGTTTGTGTGGCGCAGCAGCGGGTAGATCACGAAGGGGAGCGCCAGCAGGCCCAGGAGCAGGGCCACTAACAGGGCAAGAGGTGACATCAGCGAGCCTCCATCTGAGTTCGTGGGGGTCGAAAGAGCGGGTCAGAGGCCGCCAGTTCCGCCTCCAACTCTGCACGGTAGAGGGCCAGCTCCTCATCGGAGTCGTGCACCCTGGCCTCGTCAGCGGCGCGCTCCGTCTCCTCCAGCGAGGTCTGCTCTCCTGTGCGGGGGCGGGCGCCCTGCCATTCGCGCAGCACAAAGAAGATCACCACGACGCCGGCGAGTAGCAAGAGGAAGGGGACCGTCCAGGCCAGCAGACTGAAGCCCTGCATGGGTGGCTCCCAGACAATCTGCTCACCGTAGCGATCGACGAAGTACTGGATCACCTGCTGCTCCGAACGGCCTTCCTGGAGCTGCTGCCGGATGATCGCTCGCATCTGCTGAGCCAGGGCCGAAGGTGAATCCTGCACCGACTCGCCCTGGCAGATAGGGCAGCGCAGACGGCTGGCCACATCAGCCACGCGCTGGTCGAGCGTTGGCGGACGCGGACTGGCCAGATAGACAAAGGACCAGACGGCAGCGATCAGCACCAGCGCTGCCGCCGCGATCAGCAGCGTTCGCCGCGATGGAGTCATCGAATCACCTCCCCCGGTGTTTCAGCCGCCGCTTCTGGCTCCTCCACGGCGCTGGCCGCACTGTCCACGCTCTCCGCTGCCGCCGCTCCCGTACTCCCCGCCGTTGCAGTCGGCTGCCTCGACTCCTCTGGAGACTCTGTCTGGCTGCGGATGGTTCGCGTGCGGGCGGGCACAGGCGCTCGCTCTGGCCACCAGCAGACCACGCCACCAAAGAGCAGGAAGACGCCGCCGTACCAGACCAGAACCGTCAACGGATTAATATAGATATGGATCGTCGCCTGAGCTGCTCCCTGCCAGTCTTCGAGAAAAACGTAGACATCCGTCAGGCCATAGGTGGTGATCGAGATCATGCTGGCCGGTTGATCGCTAAAGTTGCGGTAGATCTGGCGGCCTGGATAGATGTAGCGCAGCAGGGTACCGTTCTGCCAGATCTGCAGCTGAGAGAAGACGACCTCCTTCTCAGGGTAGGAATCGTCGATGTTGCCCAGGTAGACGAACTGATAGCCGGCAATGCTCGTCTGCTGACCCGGCGTAAGAGTGGAGTCCTTCTGGAGCTGAAAGAAGTGCGAGCCGATCACCCCGACCGCAAGCAGAATGAGGCCCAGGTGCACCAGGTAGCCGCCGTAGCGCCTGCGGTAGCGTGCAAAGAGCCTGTAGAGTGCGAGCAGATAGGGTTCGCCATGGCGGTGGCGGACCAGCATGCCGCGCCACAGCTCATAACAGATCGCGCAGGCCGTGAAGGAGCAGACCGTAAAGGCTACGTTCGCCCAGAGCGAGGGAACGCCCAGCAGAGGGAGTACCGCCGCGCAGAGGGCTGCCACCAGCGCTGGCGGCCCCAGATTGCGCCACAGGGCCCGCGGCGAGGTGCGGCGCCAGGCCAGCAGCGGGCCGATCCCCATAGCCAGCAGCAGCAGCAGAAAGAGCGGGCCGACCACCTGGTTGTAGAAGGGGGCGCCCACGCTCATCTCCTGATGGCGTGCGAAGGCCGAGATCAGCGGGAAGAGCGTTCCCCAGAGCGTCGCGAAGGCGATGCCCACCAGCAAGAGATTGTTGACCAGAAAGATCCCCTCGCGCGACACCACCGAGTCGAACTCCTGCTCGGCGCGCAGGCGCGGCAGGCGGTAGACAAAGAGGCCCAGACTGAAAGCGATCACCAGAGCCAGGAAGACAAGGAAGTAGGAGCCGATGTCCGAATAGGCGAAAGAGTGCACCGAGCTAATGAGTCCGCTGCGCACCTCGAAAGTCCCGAAGATCGAGAGCGCGAAGGAGGCGATGACCAGACCCAGATTCCAGACCTTCAGCATGCCGCGTCGTTCCTGCACCATCGTCGAGTGAAGAAAGGCCGTCGCCGTCAGCCAGGGCAGCAGCGCCGCGTTCTCCACCGGGTCCCAGCTCCAGTAGCCCCCCCAGCCGAGCACGTGGTAGGCCCACCAGGCACCCAAGAGCAGGCCAGCGCTCTGAATGGTCCAGGCCGCCAGCGTCCAGCGCCGGATCGCCCGCAGCCATTCGCTATCCAGCCGGCCGCTGATCATGGCCGCCACGGCGAAGGCGAAGGGGAGCGAGAAGCTCATATAGCCCATCAGCAACAGTGGCGGGTGTAGCAGCATGCCGGGGTCCATCAACAGCGGATTGAGACCCACTCCATCCGCTGGAGGAGAGGAGAGGCGTACAAAGGGGCTGGAGACGGTCGCCAGCATCAGCAGGAAGAAGATCTCGATACCCATCAGCGTGGCCAGGACATAGGGCACCAGAGGGGCAGGAGCCCGCCGGGAGGTGAGCACAAAGATCGCGGAGAAGAGCGCGAGCATCAGTGCCCAGTAGAGCAGCGATCCCTCCTGCCCGCCGTAGAAGGCCGCAGTGACGTAATACCAGGGCATGCTCAGACTGGAATGCTGCGCAACATAGCTGATGCCGAAGTCGTGCAGCAGGAACGAGATAATCAGCGCTGCTGAGGCCAGCAGGAGGAAGGCCGTCACCACCAGCACTGCGCGCCGCGCGCTTGTGACCAGAGCCTCACTGCCGCGCACAGCCCCCAGCACTGCGACGATAGGCGTATACACGGCAAAGGCCAGCGCCAGAACAATCGCTATGACTCCCAGATCTGAAAAATACACCGCTTATCCTCTCCATCAAGATCGGCACCCGTCCGTGCTCCGTCCGACGGGCACCGATGACATGGCCTGCATTGCATGGACAGGGTGAGGTCCTGCCTCCGGCCGCTCTCTATCTACGGGGTAGGCGTGGCCGCCTGGAACTTCGACGGGCATTTGGCCAGCAAGGTGTCGGCCTGGAAGGCCCCCTGACCGTGATAGTGGCCCTCGACCACCACCTGGATACCGGCGCGGAAAATATCGGGTACCACTCCACTGTAGACGACCGGCAAGCTCTGTCCACTGTCCGTAATCACAAATGTAATCATCTGATCATGGCGCTGAATTGAGCCGGGCTGCACCACCCCTGCCACGCGCACCGCCTGGCCACTGCAAGTTGTGCAGTTCTTCAATTCGGCAACAGTCATATAGTACACGGCGCTGGTCCGCGTGTTGGCGTAGATCAGGTAGCCGACGGCGAGCGTGATGGCCAGGCCAGCCACAATGAAGCCGAGAGGCAGCCGCCGGCGCCGACGCTCCGGCCTCCCCGCCTCCGGCTTCTCGATAGAAACCACAACCGATTGCACGAAGAACACCTCCACGCGCCTCGATGCTTCGCCGAGCGAGCGAGCGAGCGACCGCTCGGCCGATCGTCAGTGAGACGCGATTGTCGCTTCAAACAGACTGTTCAGCACAGCCCCCAGCAGAAAAACCAGGATGCCCAGTGCCAGCATAAGTTGCGGTGCGGCCTTTGAGAAGCGTGTCGAGCGTCTGGCCAGCCGGCGGATGTGGCTCTGGCCAAGATAGAGCGCCAGAGCGAACAGGCCGAGAGCCAGCGCGATCTTCAGGCCGAGCACGAGTACATAGGGCAGGCCCACGCTGGTCCGAGTCAGGCGATCGACGGTGAGAAAGGCGCCGCTCACGAGAAGCACGCCGATGCAGGCCTCGACCAGACGTTTGAAGAGCGCGGCGATTCTGGCCGCCAGCGTCGGCGCCGGAATGCTGCGCAGGGCCGGTTGCACCACCAGGGAGTACATCAGGCTGCCGCCGACCCAGGCGGTCGCTGCCAGGATATGCGCCGCACGCATGATCAGCCAGAGCAGGTTCATGCTTCTCTTCTCGTTGTTGTAACACCCTCAGCGGCTCAGCAGTTGCAGTCCCTGGGCCAGAATCTGGAGGGTTAGCTCGCCCTCGTGCCAGCCAACGATCTTCCCCTGGCGGTTGATGAAGATGGTCGTTGGCAGGTTGGCCACGCCGTAATCGATTGCCGTTGAGCCGCTGGTGTCGATTACATTGGTATAAGTGATGCCGTGTGTCTGGATGAAACTCAGGGCAGCGCTGCGGCTATCCTGGTAATCCAGACCCAGGAAGACGATGCCCTGGCCCTCTACACGCTGCCAGGTTGTCTGCAGCACTGGCGCCTCACGCTGGCAGGGATCACAGGACGATTGCCAGACATTCAGCACCAGGGCTTTCCCGCGAAAGTCAGAGAGCGACAGCGTGCCACCAGGGTTGGCGGCCAGCAGCGGCAGCGTGAAATTCGGTGCCGCCTTGCCTACCATCGGGCCATTGAAAGCGGCCTGTGCCGTGATAGAGGGCTGGTCTCCCTGGTTGGCTGCCGGTGTCAGCAACTGCGACCAGAGCAGGGCCAGCAGGCCGGCATTCAGTACACTGACAACGATAAATATCGTGATACTGCGCTTCCGTCTGCGTCGCGCCAGGGCGATCTCGCTTGCGTCGGGAGCGTCTGCTTCAAGCTCCAGGCTTTCGGTTCCCATACTTGCCTCGTCCCGCACGATAGATAATACCAGGCTAGATTATGAGGGTTGCGCCTGATAGCCGGCTTGCAGGGAGTGGTTCACACCTTACAGTGGCCTGAACAAGCGCCTGAATAACAATAGCCTGAAGGCGCTCATCTGTCAAATGGCGAGGACGCTCTCCAGAGAGTGGACGGATGGCCAGGAGCAGGCGAGAGGAGAGCACGCAGCGCGTGGCAACGGAGGGGGTCCGCTCCGCGCGCTGCACTCTGTGTAGGGACTGAGGAAACTGGACTAGGCCGCCGTGCGGCCCTCTGTCTGAGATGCTGCGCGCGTCAGGTCTGACCGCGTGCGGGCACCTGGCTGCCGAGCAAGAGGTCGATCATCGCCCGGTTGAAGGCTGGCAGATCCTGGGGACTGCGGCTGCTCACCCAGTTGCGGTCACGTACGACCTCCTGGTCGACCCACTGACCGCCAGCGTTGCGGATATCGTCCTGAATGGTGTGATAGCTGGTCAGAGTGCGCCCCTTCACCAGGCCAGCGGAGACCAGCAGCCAGGGACCGTGGCAGATCACAGCAATCGGTTTCCCTGCCCTGTCCATCTGACGAACAAACTCCTGGGCCTTCGGCTCTACACGCAACATATCGGCGTTGAGAGCACCACCTGGTAGCAGCAGGGCGTCAAAATCGCTGGGGTGGCCTGCTCCAGAGTCATATCGACCTGGAAGCGCTCGCCCTTCTCAACATGCTGCAGGCTTTGAATCTGGCCAGCCTTCGGCGCAATGATGCGCGTTGTCGCCCCAGCTTGCTCCAGGGCCCGCTTCGGCTCACTCAACTCCGTCTGCTCAACATAATCGGTTGCCAGAATGGCAACACGTAATCCGTTCAGGTTGTGCCCTTGCATCGCAACCTCCTCTCAAGGTCTAAGCACGACAGATGCGTGGCGTACCACAGAGAGGTATACGCACGATCCCCGCTGGAGGGAGACTCAGCCAGAGCCAGGCCGCTGCGCAGCGGGTGTAGCCTGTGGCGACGTCGCAGCGAGCTGCGCTGCGCTGCACAGGAGAGAGCCACACCCGACTCAGGGCAACCTGGGCAGCTCGACCTTCGTGCGCTCGCGGAAGAAGAGGCGGATGGCCGTGCCCTCGAAGCCGAAGGCTTCACGCAGGCGGTTCTCCAGGTAGCGCTCGTAGGTAAAATGGAGATACTCAGGGTTATTCACGAAAAAGACAAAGGTCGGTGGGTTGACCCGTACCTGAGTGGCATAGAAGATCTTCATTTGCCTACCGTGAACCGCTGTCGGGTGGTGGCGGCGGATCGACTCCTGGACCACCTCATTCAGGCGTGCGGTCGGAATACGCAGGAAGCGCCTATCGGCGATCTGCAGGGCCTTTTCCAGCACGGACTGCACGTGATAGCCAGTTTTCGCAGAGGCAAAGAGAATCGGCGCGTAGGGAATGAACTTCAGACCCTCGCTCACAATCTTGCGGTACTCCTCGGCCTCGGCGATCTCCTGATCGGGATCGGGGAGCCGTCCGGCGCGCGCCGCGCGGCGCTGCTCCTGGGCCAGGTCCCATTTATTGACCACCACGATCGCCCCTTTGGCCTGCTCATGCACGTACCCGGCGATATGCGTATCCTGGGCTGCCAGCCCCTCGGCCGCGTCGATGAGCAGAAGGGCCACATCACAGCGGTCGATCGCCCGCGTCGAGCGCAGCACACTATATTTCTCGATGCCCGGACCGATGCGGCCCCGTCGGCGGATGCCAGCGGTGTCGATCAGGACGATCTTACGGCCCTCGAAGGTCAGTTCTGTATCGATCATATCGCGCGTCGTGCCCGGAACGGCGCTCACAATCGCGCGCTCGTAGCCCAGGATGCGATTCAGTAGCGACGATTTGCCGACGTTCGGTCGCCCGACGATCGCGATGCGCACGCGATCCGTCTCATCGTCCTCCTCCTCCTGAGCCTCCAACGTGCTCTCTGGAGGCAGGGCCTCGACGATTTTATCAAGCAGGTCGCCCGTGCCGGTACCCTGAATCGAGGAGATCTCAATGGGATCGCCCAGCCCCAGCTCATAGAACTCCACGGCGTTCTGGCGCAGCCTGGCGTTATCGGCCTTGTTCACCGCCAGCAGCACCGGCTTTCTTGTGCGGCGCAGCAGGTCAGCGACCTCCTCATCGGCGGCCGTGACGCCAGCCTGAGCATCGACCATAAAGATGATCACGTCTGCCTCTTCGATCGCGAGGCGCACCTGCACACGCACCTGGTCCATCAGATCGCCGCTGGTGCCGCTCAGTCCCACCTGGCCTGGCGGGATATCTTTGCCCAGCTCGATGCCGCCAGTGTCGATCAGTGTAAAGTCGCGGCCATTCCAGTCCGTGTCTCCGTACAGGCGGTCGCGCGTGGTGCCAGGCAGATCCTCGACGATCGCGCGCCGCTCTCCGATCATGCGATTAAAAAACGTGGATTTGCCGACATTCGGTCGGCCTACGATGGCAACAAGTGGCTTCATAGGCCCCTCCACCCCTTTCTTGCTGTCCCGAAATTGAACAAGATTGCTCTCTATTATAACACAGGTGTACAGCCTCCTTCAGCTCGGGGTCGCCCTCCTCTCTTTGAGCAATATGGCGCGTTTTCTTCTCTCGTGTGATGTTGTATAATGCCTGAGGACCCCTGGTCAACGATGGCACAACGTAGTGGCTGCTCACAGACATGCTGAACAGCCCGGGCCAGACCGGCCCGATCGCAAGAAAGGCAGTGATAATTAGTGGTCAATCAAGAGCGCTTTGATCGCTTCACGCAGAGCGCGCGCAAGGTTTTTCAGTATGCCCAGGAGGAGGCCCTGAACTTCAACCAGAACTTTATCGGGCCAGAGCACCTCTTGCTGGGCCTGCTGCGCTCGGCCGACACCACGACTGCCGCCGTCCTGGTGCGTCTCGAAGTGGATGCGCAGCAGGTGCGTGCCGCCCTGGAGGCGCGCATGGGCAGACGCGACCAGCAAGTCATCACCGATATCGGCCTGACTCCCCGGGCCAAGCGCGTGATTGAGCTGGCTGTTGAGGAGGCACGCAGTCACAGCCATCACTATATTGGCAGCGAGCACCTGCTGCTGGGTCTGCTACGCGAGGGGTCAAATATGGCAGCCCAGGTGCTGGCCGACTTCCAGGTCACCCTCGAACGTGTGCGTGCGGCCACCCTGAAGGTGCTTGCTGAGCGTCCACGCAGCGAAGACGACGAGCTCTGAAGACGCCGGGCACTGAAGCAAGAGGAGGGAGTCATCTGACTCCCTCCTCTTGCTCTCTCTACCAGTCATGTGCCGGGCACCCCGGTCTCATTTGGTGCCAATCGCGAAGATGTGCATCCGGCCGCCGGCCACCGTTGCCGGCAGCGTGATGCTGGTGATAGTCTTGCCAGGCTGTAAGGTCACCTCGGCGTAGAAGACGTAGGTCTTGACGTTCTGATGGCCGCCTGGCTGATTGCGATAGGTCGTCGTGATGGCGATGCCGTTGCCGCAACTCGGTCCGAACTTGCCGGCGCCGAGCGTCCAGTCGCTGAAGCAGAGTATCGCCGGCTGACTGGTCCCATCGCTATAGTTGATGATCACCTGTCCGTGCGCTCCCTGAGATGAGCTATGATCGGCCGCGCCCAGGAAGGCCAGAGTGGTGACCCCCGAGCCATTCTTGATGGAGATGGTCTGGCCATTGGCCAGGTAGTTGTTGTTCCCGCCGGAGCCGATGTTCGGCCAGGAGAAGATCACGCTGTTGTAGGTCACCAACTGCCAAGGAGCCACACCCGCGCTGGCCAGGGCCTGCGCGGAGTAACTGTAGCCGCTGCCATCGAAGTTGGCGGCTGCCGGATTGGCGTCGTCGCTGGTTCCGGCGTTGTTATAGGCCGTAGACTCCGCCGACTTGGTAGCAATGGCAAAGACATGCAGGCGGCCCTGATTCACGCTAGCTGGCAGGGTCACGCTTTTAAGTGTCTTGCCGCTCTGCAGGGCCACCTCGGCATAGAAGACGTAGGTCTTGACGTTCTCGGGACCCGTGGTCTGGTTGCGGTAGGGCATGGTGGCGAAGATGCCATTGCCGAAGGTAGGGCCGGCCATCGAGCCTCCATTGAGCGTCCAGTCGCTGAAGCCCAGGGTGAAAGCCTGGCGGCTGCCGTCGCTGTAGTTGACATAGGCCGTACCATAGGAAGGGCCGTTGGTCGCCGCGCCGATGAAGGCCAGCAGGCTGGCGTTGCTCTGCGGGTCGACGGGGATGGTCTGCCCGGTGGCGATATAGTTATTGAGCTGGCCAGCCGCCGCATTGGGCCACTGGAAGACCACACCGGTCACATCGCGGTAGAAGGCGTTGTCGCCGGGATTGATCCCTGCCTGTTGCAGCGCCTGTGACGAGTAGCTATGGCCACTATTATCGAAGTTGGCCTGACCCGGGGCGCTGTCGCTGCTGGTGCCGATATTGTTGTAGCTGCCGTAGAGGCCTTTGGTCGCGATGGCGAAAACGTGCAGGCGGCTCGAGTTAGCGGGAGTTGGCGGGAGGGTCACGCTCTTGATCTGCTTGTTGCCATTAACGGCCACGTCAGCATAGAAGAGATAGACCTTGATCGACTGACGGCCGCTGGCGCCGTTACGGTAGCTCATCGTGGCCACGATTTTGTTATTGTAGCCAGGGGTGCCGACAGCCCAATCGGTGAAGCCCAGGGTGAACTGCTGAGAGCTGCCGTCGCTATAATTGACGCTCGCTGTGCCGCTGGTAGAACCCATCGTGGCCGATCCCAGGAAAGCCAGCGTTGTGGTGTTCGCCGGAGCGTTGACCAGAATGGTCTGGCCGCTTGCCTGGTAATTGTCCTTCACGCCCGAGGGCAGATCTGGCCAGATGAAGGCGACGCCGTTGTAGATGATACTGGCTCCAGGCGTGACGCCGGCCTGAGCGAGGGCAGTTGAAGAATAGCTATAGCCTGCGCCATCGTAGTTGGCGGCCTGGCGGTTCTGCGTGAAATCGTCACTGATGCCGACGTTGTTATAGGTGGCTGGTGGAGGTGGCGTGCCGCTCTTATTCACCAGGCCGTAGATGGTCACCGTTGTTTTGGTGGGGACGAAGACCTTGCCGTCGGCGATGGTGGGAGTACTGAACTTGACATAGCTGTCCAGCGAATCATAGGTAGGGTCCTGGTTGCTGTTGTACAGCTCATTCGCCAGATTCGTCGCGTCGTAGGCGCGCAGGACGCCAGCGGGATCCACCAGCCAGAGAATCCCGTTGGAGGTACCGTTGCTGGAGATGGAGGGATTGCCACCAGAGAAGAGAAACGTGGTCTCGGGGGTCTGTGAGCTTGGCCTGGAGGAAATCAGGGCCTGCCCGTTGGCGTTCGACTGCAGGGTATAGGCCACGGTGGGACGGGCCACGCTGGAAACGTAGACATACTCGCCGCCAGGACCGTGCCAGTAGGCCGGAGTGCTGTAGAGGCCGCCCACGGTGCTGGGAGGAGTCTCCTGCAGGACCTGATCGACGTCCGTGCGTGTGCGATTCGTATCCTGGCAGGGATCGCTGATGGTATTGAACTTGCCCATGTTGTTCGTGTTCAGCAGGTAGATGCGCCCCTCCTTGCCACCGCCGATCAGTTCGGGGTAGTCGGGGAGCAGCAGAGGACCGCCGGAGCCGAGGTCGGCGTCAGTGGCGGCCAGGCATTGCTGATTGAAGGGAGTGAAGTAGTCGAGGATCTGCAGGTCGGGACTGAGCTTGACAAAAGTATCGCCTGCTGACTGACCGCCCGTATTGAGATCGAAGTCTCCGTTACCGCTGATGAAGTAGATGTTGCCATCGCTGTCGGAGGCCAGTCCACCGCCGCCTTGCCAGATACCCGCCTCGGCGCCGTCAGGAGTGTCGTTGAAGACATTGACCTGTTGCAGCGTGGAGCCATTATACGAGTAACTCATGATCCAGCCATGATAGGGCATATTATCGCAGAACGAGCCCCAGGCGATGTAGATGTGTCCGTTAGCGAGCAAGAGGCCGGCACGCTGGCGCTCGTGGCGGGCGTCGAAGCTGATCACATTGTTGTTGTTTCCCGCGCCGCTCCCATTGACGGTTGCCTGGATAATGATGGGGCTGCCGTTCTTCTCCTGGCCGTTCGTGATATCGATGGCATGCAGCCGATTGAGGTACTGGCCGCTGCTGGTCTTCGAGAAGGTGACGAAGTACATGGTCTGTGTGGCCGGATCGATCACCGGGGTGCCCGTGATGCCGATCTCTGGCACCAGGTCGCCGCAGGAGACATCCTGCCAGGGAACCGTGGTCTCGCCGCTCTGCAGATAGTTGACGTGCCAGAGGGGGCCCGGGGCGGCGGCGCCGCTGACCTGGGCGTCAGCGTCAAAGGCGTAGACACTATCGTGCTCGGTCGCGACGAAGACGACGTTATGGGTCGTGCCATTGATGGTGAGCTTCGGTACGTAGAGGGGCTGTGCGTAGATCTGCCCATCGACCGGGTAGGCCACGCGCTTGCCGAAGGTTCTAGGGTTGACGTTGCTCAGCGTGAGCGTTGTCTCATTGGTATTCTCTCCACTGCGCCAGTTATCGTTCTTGGAGGTCAGCACGGCAGTGTGCCCGTCATCTGCGGGCCGGGCGCTCTGGCTGTGGCTGTGATTCTGACCGCTCGATCCGGGTGCGGCATACACTCCGGTCTGCAGCAGGAGGCTCAGTCCAACTGCCACCAGCACACTCAAAACAATCTGCCGGCTGCGTAGCGTAGCGCGGCTCATAGAAGCTCCTTTATGTGACTATTCTGTTTAGAAGAAGACCGACGGCTTAGATATTATACTGACTGGAATAGACGTATTAATAGGAATGTTTTGGGTTAGAGGCTCGCGAGCATGTCCGAAAGCAGAGAGTGTACCAGACAGATGCAAATTGCCTCAACTATGAAAGCACTTTACAGGAAGGAGGTCTGAGGAGTCAACTGCTGGGACTTTAGTACTTCTGGGGGGAGCGTCAGGCTCTCCCCAGAAGTGTGCGTGCCAGTTCTTCGGCCAGGGCGATTGAGTAGTTCTGGCCGCGGTCGTGGGGGTAGACCTGGAACATATTAGCC
>JBHOQN010000037.1:0-20166 GCA_042408965.1 Ktedonobacteraceae bacterium | reverse complement strand
ACACACATTTGCCCCTCCTGTGGCTATGTAGCAGACCGTGATGTGAACGCTGCCAAGAATATCTTACGGGCCGGGGCACGGCCCTCAGGGACGGTTCCCGATGGGGAACCGGACGAACTGAGAAGCCCCCGCCTTTAGGCGTGGGGAGTTGTCACAGCAGTAATAAGCGCCATCGCCTCTATCGCTATCTGGGTCAGGGCCATCATGTCCAGACCGATTGCTTCGTCCAGATGGCCGAGGTAGGCGATCTGATTCTGCTCTGTACCGATGGCCTCTGGCATATGTTGCGCGATGAGCGCCTGGCCGAGCTGCTCGAACAGGGCGGCGATCTGCAGAAGCTGGCACGTACACTGGTCGATGAGGCTAACAGGGCAGGTGGTGAGGGAAATATCAGTGTCGTCTTGATTCGTGTGCTGTGATCCATCGCCTATGGAGTAAGCTCGGACCGGGCAGGACGAGGAAGCGACCTGCATGCGAAAATGCGAAAAGCCGGACCCCGCGCCGAGGGGAGTCCGGCCATCGCTGCCAGCTGGCCACCGCCGTCGCTGCTTCACCGGAAGCCAGTGCGACTGACAGCTCAGCCGCCCACAGGACCTGGGCGCTCAGCGTGACGCCACCTGTTGTGGTCCTCACTGCCTGATCCCTACGCTACCTATCCCGCTGCCTCCGGTGGGCAGGCGTGGGCGGAGGGGGTCAGCTGGCCCGCTCCGCTGCCTCAGCGGGCCCCGGCGGCTGCCAGCTCTTTCGCGGGCTGATCGGCTGTGATCGTGATGCGCTTCGGCCGGCTGGCCTCGCTCACCGGAATGGTGATGGTCAGCAGGCCGTGCTCGTAGTGCGTCTGAATCTGGTCGGCAACGATCGGCTTCTCGAAGGTGATGCTACGCACGCCCTCGCCAGACCCGATCTCGTGCAGCAGCCAGTTGATCTGTTTCCCCTCTTCCACCAGGGACGGGTAGCGTACCTTGATGGTCAGGGTATTCTCCTGCACCGTCAGATCAATGTCCTCAGGCTTCGCGCCCGGTACGAGGGCCTGCACCTCGTAGCCCTGCCCGGTCTCATAGACGTTCAGCGGCAGGCCATTGGCGAAGATGCTGCCGAACGGACGCACAAAGGTTTGCTCGAACAGCCGATCCATCGCCTCGCGCAGGCTCATCATCTCACGCCAGGGATCGAAGCGAACCATCGTGGTCATAGCCGCTCACCTCCTTCGTGATCTGACTACCTTATGCAAGTCCTTCGTGATCTGACTACCTTATGCAAGCGATGTCTGTCTGCCCTGAGGGGTCAGACCCTTTGCTCTGGCCGTCCCCCTTTCCGGGCTTTCCACCACCTGCTAACAATCTGTGATAGCATTTTATTCCCGGAAGCATGGCGGAGTGTCACGTCCTCTCTCCTCCACTCCTACTCTGCCAGTGTCCAGCAGCGCAGGACCTCAGCGACGCTCCACGCCTGTGCAAAGCAGCCAGCAGGTGTGAACGGTGGCTCTGGCTCTGCCACCTCACTAATACTGCCCAGGCAGGCCTGCCAGAGGTGCTCAATCAGAGGCTGGAGCACGGGAAGGATGGCCGTAGGATCTTTATAGACGTTCAGGTATGCATCGATATAGACACCGATCAACCAGGGCCAGACGGTGCCCTGGTGGTAGGCGCTGTCACGCTGGCGTTGATCGCCATTGAACTGCCGATGATAGGCCGGGTGATCAGGGCTGAGCGTGCGCAGTCCCAGTGGCGTCAGGAGATGCCGGTGCACCTGTTCCACCACACTGCGGGCCTGTTCGTCGCTGAGGAGACGTCGTGGGAGGGCAATAGCGAAGAGCTGGTTCGGGCGGAGCGAGGCATCGTTTTTCCCGGCCACGCCATCGACATCCACCACATCGTAGAGGTAGCCTCCCTGCTGGTACCAGAAGCGCGCCGCGAAATGCTTGCGCACCTGAATATGCAACTGGCTGTAGCGGGTGGCGTCGATAGCCAGGCGCATAGCCCAGTTCTCCATGCAGACCAGGGCGTTGTACCAGAGCGCGTTGATCTCCACAGGCTTGCCGCGGCGCGGCGTGAGCGGACAGTTATCAATGCGGGCATCCATCCAGGTCAGCTGCAGATCCTGGGTTCCCAGACCAACGTGCAGCAGGCCATCGGCTTCGTCCATCCCGATACCGTAGAGCGTTCCACGCATGTACCATTGAATGCACTCCTCCAGGGTCGGGAACAGCTCTTTGAGCAAGCTCCAGTCCCCCGTAGCCGCCAGATAGCGTTCAATGGCGCGGAACATCCAGAGGGAGGCGTCAGCCGTATTGTACTCAGGTGGAGCACCATCGTCGGGGAAGCGGTTGGGAATCAGCCCCTGGTGGCTGAAAGAGGCGAAGGCCTTCAGCAGGCCACGCGCCTCGCTATAGCGTCCGGTCTGCAGGAGCAGCCCCGGGAGGGCGATCATCGAGTCACGGCCCCAATCTGTGAACCAGGGATAGCCCGCGATAATAGTCTTGTGGTCCGGTGAGAGCTGCAGGTAGCGCTTTCCGGTGCTGCCCACGATGTACTGTGGGCGGGCGGCGATGAACTGGTCTGCAGCAACGACCAAGCGGGCCCGCACGGGATCGCTGGCCGCCAGATCCAGGCTAGTGCGATCGGCCACAGCCAGCAGCTGTTTAATGCGGCGCTGGTGATGCGCGTAGGCCTGCGCCACATGCTCCTCGTGATGTGGACCGCCGAGAGCCGGGTGAGGCTCGCTCTCAGCACTCAGCACGAGGGTCACGCGCTGCCCCGGAGCGAGCGGAAGATGGAAGGCGCCCGGCAGATAGACATCCTCCTCACAGGGAAGTCCGCGCTCACGATCGCGGCGATGCAGCACACGCCAGTACCAGAATCCCCGCGGCTCAAACGTACCCCCGGGGCCAGCGATCAGTTGATAGGAAGGAGTCTCCGTGGAGGCGCGAATCCAGCAGCGGTTGACCTGTGACTCCACCAGAAAGTGCCAGTCGGGGGAGCCGCGCGTCGTGCTGTGGTGGTCGCGAGCGAGACAGAACGGTAGGAGCGTCAGAAGCGGTGGAGAGGCCATCGGTTCCTCACCACTGCTGCCATGCAGGGTGTACTGGACGTACGTGGTATTCTGGCCGTACTCCATCCAGATGCGCTTCTCAAGGATCAGATCTTCGTCGAGCAGATAACGAAAGCAGGGGATGTCGCCCTCCAGAAACACGCTCTCCAGATAGGACATCCCCTGTGGATCGATGGTGCCATCGTGATACTCGTTGACCCCCAGTTTCAGTACCGCTCCCTGTGGTAGCCGCAGTTCCTCGTCGATTTTGGTCACGAGCACCCAGCGATCGACTGGCGGGCGCAGAGCGGCCACCAGCAGACCGTGATAGCTGCGTGTCGTCGCCCCCAGCAGGGTTCCCGCTGCGTAGCCGCCCAGGCCATTGGTTACCAGCCACTCGTGGTCCAGGCCGGCCTGCACGTCGGCACAGGTGGCACGGCCAATCGAGAGGTTCCATGCATTCAGTGAAGTGCGCCTCGTTGCGCCTGTTCCTGACGGTTGCATCATAGCCCTCGTTCCCCTGGCTGCCAGAAGAGAGCAGGTGTGCGCTGCGTGCAGCAAGCCGTACCCCCTGCCTCTCTGGCACGTACTACAAGCCTGGCCTTACGCTGGTGGTTGAGAGTAGCTCTGCAGGGCCACCTGCATGCGCTGCAGCGCTGTCTCGAGGCGCTCGTCGGCGGCGGTCATGGAGATGCGGACATAGCCTTCGCCGGCAGCGCCGAAGTTCGAGCCTGGGGTTACCAGGACCCCTGTGCTCTCGAACAGCCAGTTGCTGAACTGGCGGGCTGTGAAGCCTGCAGGAACGGCAGCCCAGATATAGAGGCCCGCGTGGGTCGGCCTGGTGCGCAGGCCGAGCGCATTGCAGCCTTCCACCAGCAGATCACGCCGCCGCCGGTAGATGGCGTTGCGTTCCTGAATCCAGCGTTCGGGCAGACGCAGTGCAGCTATGGCTGCATACTGAACAGGACGAAACATGCCGCTATCGATATTACTTTTCAGACGGCCGACCGCATCGACCAGCTCGCGATTCCCCACGATCCAGCCTGCACGGAAGCCGGCCATGTTGTAGGTTTTGCTGAGCGAATGAAGCTCCACGGCTACTTCGCGTGCACTGGGGACCTGGAGGATGCTAGGAGGAAGGACATCATCAAAGTAGACTTCGGCATAAGCCATGTCGTGAATAATCACCAGTTGGTGACGTTGCGCAAACTCCACCACCTGCTCAAAGAAGTGATAGTCAGCACAGGCGGCTGTCGGGTTATTGGGATAGTTGAGCCAGAGCAGCCGTGCCTGCCTGAGCACTTCGGCCGGAAGACTCTCCAGATCAGGGAGGTAGTCGCGGCTCTCACGCAGGGGCAGGAAATAAGGCCGGGCACCAGCGCTGGTGCTGCCAGTGACATAGACCGTGTAGTAGGGATCAGTGACCAGGGCGAGATCACCCGGGTTGAGCACGGCCGCGGCGGCGTAGGCCAGTCCCTCTTTGCTACCCAGCAGGGGGAGCATCTCTTCCTCGGGGGTCAGGGCGACTCCGAAGCGGCGCTCGAACCAGGCGGCGAAGGCCTCATGAAGGGAGCGCATGCCGCGATACTCAGGGTAGCGGTGATTTTCAGGATCGTGCATGGCCCGACAGAGGCTCTCGACGACCTCCGGGGGGGCCGGTAGATCGGGATCACCCATAGAGAGATTGATGACATCCACTCCCGCTGCCTGGCGGGCGGCAATGTGCTTCCGGGTCTCAGCAAAGTGATAGGGCGGCAGACTCTGAATCAGATTCGATAGCTGCACAAATCATCTCCTCAGTGACAGGTATTGGACGACGGGTGGACGCGCAGCGTGCCAGCGCTTCCTGCCTGGAGTGCGCCACCGTCTGGCCTGGCTGGCCGAGCCGGCTTGTGCGTTCTGGCTCCGCTGTGTGCAGGATGAGCTACGACACAGGCTCGGCCTCGTACCAGTTCTTACCTACTTTCATCTCGACCTTGACGGGAATAGTGATCTCCCGCACGTCTTCCATGATCTCTCGGACCAGGCGCCGGGTTGGCTCCAGCTCTTCGACGGGCACCTCGAAGACCAGTTCATCGTGGACCTGCAGAATCATGCGTGCCTTCAGGCCCCGCTCTTCGAGGGCGTGCTGAATACGGATCATGGCCATCTTGATGACATCGGCATTGGTGCCCTGAATGGGCATGTTGATGGCCTCACGCTCCAGCGCCTGACGCTCTGGTCCGCTCTGAGTGAGCAGCTCGGGCAGGAAGCGTTTGCGCCCGAAGAGGGTGTTGACATAACCCTGTCTGTATGCCTGATTCAGCGTGCGCTCCACGTATGCCTTGATGCCGGGAAAGGCCTCGTGATAGCGTTTAATGAACTCACTTGCTTCTGTGTTACTCATGCCGGTGATCTGGGCCAGACCGAACGCCGACTGTCCGTAGAGGATCGCATAGACCACCGTCTTTGCCAGGCGCCGCTGATCTGCAGTCACCTGGGTGAGCGGCACGCCAAAGAGCGAGGCCGCTGTGATTATATGGATATCCTCGTCGCGCTCAAAGGCCTCCTTCAAGCGCGTTTCGCCGGTGATAGCGGCCAGAATGCGCAGCTCGATCTGCGAGTAATCGGCGCTGAGCAGGACGTAGCTGGGGTCAGCGATGAAGGCCCGCCTGATCTGGCGCCCGATCTCCGTGCGCACGGGAATATTCTGCAGGTTCGGATTGCTGGATGAGAGCCTTCCGCTCGATGCTACTGCTTGATTGAACGAGGTATGTACACGCCCAGTCACCGGGTCCATCAATGCCAGCAGACCATCGACATAGGTTGACTTCAGTTTGGTCAACTGGCGATACTCCAGAAGGAAGTCGACCACCGGATGCAGTCCCCGCAGGCCTTCGATGACCTCGGCGCTGACCGAGTAGCCTGTGCGTGTCTTGCGGCCCGCTGGCAGTTTCAGTTCGGTGAAAAGCACCTCGCTCAGTTGGCGAGTCGAGTTGATATTGAAGTGGCGCCCTACGGCGTTGTAGATGGACTGCTCCAGGGCACTGATCTGCTCGCTGAGCTGCTCACCGAAGCTGTGGAGAAAGTCAGCATCCAGGGCAACACCGTACAGCTCCATCTGCATCAGGACCTCGACCAGCGGCAGCTCGACACGCTCGTAGAGCGGTAGCAGGCCGTGGCGCTGCAATTCGCGCTGCAGCGGTGCTACCAGGCGCAAGGTCATGTCTGCGTCGGCCCCAGAGTAGTCGGCCACCCGGTTGATGGGCACCTGAGCCATGCTGATCGTTTTGCTACCGCTGCCGATCAGATGGGCGATGGGTGTCATCACGTAGCCCAGGCGCTGGAAGACCTGCTCCTTCAGACCCAGCCCGCGCCGACCGGGATCGAGCAGATAGGCTGCCAGCATGGTGTCGAAGGCCAGGCCACGGATGCGCACCCCCTGGCGTGCCATGATGAGCATATCGTATTTGGCGTTGTGCATATATTTTTTGATCTGCTCATCCTCTAACACCGGGCGCAGCCGTTCGAGCACCAAAGAGAGAGGGAGCTGAGGACCTGGCTCCTGGCCATCGAGCGTGCGCAGATGACCGACGGGAATGTAACAGGCCTCCCCCGGTGTGGTGCTGAAGGCCAGGCCAACCGGTTCGGCGTGCCACTGATCCTCCGAAGTTGTTTCGGTATCGAAGGCAAAGGCGCCCGCGCGCCGCAGGCTTTGCGCCAGGACGTTCAAGGCCTCCTCGCTCGTGATCAGCATCGTGCTGGTCGTCTTCTCCTCGGACGCCTGAATAAAAGTGGCGGTCTCCTCCAGCGTGGGCAGGCGCAGGTGGCGAACCTGCTCCCCCTGCCCGGCTGGGAGATCGAAGAGCGTCAGTTGGGCAGGCGACGGCGGTGGATCCTGCGGCTCCGTCCTGACGCGGCCGGGGTGGCCCGACGTGTCGGGCGGCTGAAGCGGAGCTGTCTCATTGGCTGGCCGAGAAGGAGAGCTAGTAGGGCCTGGTGGCGGTGGGGGCGTCAGAATCGGCACGACGCCCATCGGAGGTGCGAGCAGCAGCTCCTCATCAACAGCCTCCGTGGTAGCCGGGCGTACCATCCGTTGTGTTCCCTCACGGCTGGCGGTCCGTGTCTCACCAAAGCGGCCACCGGGGCCGGGCAGCCGGTCGACAAGCGAGTTGAATTCCAGGGTGCGAAACAGCGCCAGGGCGCTCTCACGGTTGAACTGGGCGATGTTACAGGCAGCCAGATCAAGCTGCACCGGGGCATTGCGCACGATGGTGGCCAGGTGTTTGCTCTGCAGGGCCTGATCATGAGCCTCGCGCAGCAGCTTCTGCTCCTTCGGCTTGAGTTCGTCGAGGTGTTCCAGCACACTCTCCAGGCTGCCGTAGGTGGAGATGAGCCGGGTTGCCGTCTTCTCACCGATACCAGGCACGCCGGGAATATTGTCCGATGGATCGCCCACCAGCCCTTTGAAGTCCGGGAGCTGCTCTGGCTCGATGCCATAGCGCGCTCTTACAGCCTCCCTGTCGTAGACCGTCACGTCGCTGACCCCACGTTTCGCCACCATGACTTTCACCTGCTCATCCACCAGTTGTAGCGTGTCCATATCGCCTGTCAGAATGATCGTTTCCAGGCCCGCGGCGCAGGCCTGACGCGCCAGGGTCCCCAGCAGATCGTCGGCCTCAAAGCCATCCAGTTCATAGATCGGAAAGTGGAAGGCGGCGACCAGCTCGCGGATGCGCTTGAACTGTGGACGCATCTGTTCGGGCAAGGGGGGGCGTTGCGCCTTGTAGGCCGCGAACTCCTGGTGGCGAAAGGTAGGCGCTGCGCGATCAAAAGTCACGGCCACGTAGTCCGGGCGCACGTCGGCCAGCGCCTTGATCAGCATATTCGCGAAGCCAAGCACGGCGTTGACCACCTCGCCACTGCTGGTGGTCAGTGGCTCCGGCAGAGCATGAAAGGCCCGATGAATCATGGCGTGGCCATCCACCAGGAGCAGTTTTTTCCCCCGTTGTTCATCCTGATGATGATTGTGTGTGTGTGCTATCTCTATCTCATTCATGGGTCATCCCAGGCGTTTCCACGTACGCCCCTCCTGCAAAAACATCTCAGGCCAGAACGTGAAGATCCTCTCTCTCAGGCTCCCAGGCGCATAGCCTGATACTAGCGGGTCCAGCATGATCCTCAGCAAGCAGCAGTGCGAAGCTATACTGTGTCACATTCCGCAGCGGAACGTGGTGCCAGTCAGGCTGGCGCAGCCACTCTATGAGGGCAGGCGTGACCTCTGCGCTCGCGGGACGCGCGAAGCGGCGAGTCCAGGTTCCCGTGTTGAGATAGACCCCTCGATCACCGGGGAACCTCTGCAGGCGCAGCGAGTGGGTGTGGCCAGCCAGAGCAGAGCGCAGGCCGTGCTCTTGCTCCAACAGCGAGCGCAATCCCGTCATGACCGTATCCTCAGCGTGAGCGGGCGGCAGCGTCAGAATCCTTGCCACCGCCTCCGGCAGGGCCATCCGCTCCAGTATCTCGCGCAGACGGAGAAACTCCTCAATCGTCGCGCGGGCCGCCTGCTGCTCATCCCAGCCCACCACTGGCGTCCAGTCCGTTTTGCGTGCCCGCGCGTCACTCTGGAAGGCGGCAAAATCCAGCATTGCCGCTTCAAAGAGCCGGGCTGGCCCTGGCTCCTCTGTCGAGTCCAGGGCCTCCAGCGGCCGGCGTGGCTCCGCAAGGTAGGTCACAATGCGTTCAACGGCCTCCCGCACCAGCGTGGGATCAAGCAGTGAGAGCAGCGCGATCTGCTGCGGGTAGCTCATGGACGGCTCCAGGTGACTCAGGTAAGGATAACGGCCATGGATCAGCAGTCCCACCTCTTGATGATACCACGCTCCGGGGCTGAGTAGAATCCTCTCCGGCCTGGGCGTGAGCAGCCTCCCTTGGGCGTCCCACAGGCCTTCCGTACGATGGTTCCAGAAGTCGTAGCGATTGCCATGCTCGATGACAACGTCGCTCTCTGGCCTGTAGCGTAGCGTCGGCCAGAACGCCACAGCCGGTGTTTCGCTCGCGCTCTCTGCGCCCAGCACATCCTTCAGGCGGGTGCGCACCTCCTCAAAGCAGAGATCAAGGTCGTGGTTGCCAGTGATGAACGTCACGCGGCGCTGTGGACGCTGCAGGAACGTGCGCAGCGTCTCGAAGAAAGGGCCATGCGCTGCAAGAATAGCTTCCAGTTTCTCCAGTGCGAGAGCGGCGCTGCTGATGCCCTGAGTACGGTAGGGTGGAACTGCCAGGAAGTCAAAGCAATCGCCGTTGATGATCAGCTCAACCTCGTCCGTCTGACCCAGCGGCCCTCCTGGTGAGGTGGCCTGTAGGAAGCTCTCCCACGCTCGTTGCTGCTCCTGCTCAAAACCATCGAAGATCGGGTGACCGTCAGCCAGGTGCAGATCGCTGACGACCAGACGGGTAATGGACATGCACAATCCCTTCGCGTATACACTTCTCTCTGTCCTGTCTCAAAGCGGTGAGCAGAGGCTACCGTTGATCCCGGTTGAGAGGCTGATAGTTCGTGCTGGCTTGATATCTACTCCATTTTAGTACGTTTGTGCGTACTTGTATAGTGTAGTTAACTGGCAGACAGTGTTCAGACATGCTCCTGTCAGGGGAATATGCTACCCCCAGGGATATACTCTCGTATAGAGGGACCGAAAAAACGTCTGCTCGTGAATCGCCAGTTCGCACCCATCGTAGCCTGTAGTGAGGCGCGATCGCTTTCTCACCCGGAGAGCAGCGGACCTATGACAGGTAGGGGCGCTGGCTGGCGATCTGTCACTAATCCGAGAGAGTAGGAGAGAATGCTATGGCTGAGGACCTGGAAGAACTGTTGACAGTACGTGAGGTTGCGCGACGTCTGCGCGTGGATGATACAACGGTGCGTCGCTGGATCAAAAGCGGGGCGCTGGAAGCCATTACCCTGCCGCATCGTGGCAAGCGTCAGGCATATCGCATCAAGAAATCGACCCTTGATGCGCTGATGCGAGGAACGCCTCCCCCAGCGTAGAGCGACCGGACTGTGCTGGCTACGGGAGCGTCTTCACCAGCCAGGCGCTGGCTGGGAGATCGCTCCCGCTCCTATCAGTGCTCGTCAGCGCAGAGAGCAGACTGGCCTCTGGTGCGATGGCGCGTGGCTCTGTGGGCTTCCCCTCATCTTCCTTCCCCCTGGCTCTCATCAACAGGTGTCCCCATCCATTGAAGAGCTCCTCCCCTCAGCCTTCCCGCCTGGGCAGGAGGAAACCTGAACGGGCGACCTCCACTCCAGCTCGTTATGGGCTGCGTAGTGCAGGCGGCTCAGAGAGGCGACGGGCCAGCAGGAGGGAGCCGGCCGCCATGCATTGATGTATGCATATCTATCTGATAGGCAATCTCGCTAGACTGGAAGTAGCAGAGAACCACGTACGTCAGCCGCAAGCAAAGAAGGGAGAGACGCGCGTTATGAAGATAGTCATCACTGGCGGGGCGGGATTCATCGGATCACATCTGACATGTGCCTGTCTGGACGCCGGTCATGATGTCATCGTAATCGACTCGCTGGTGAACAGCACGTCCAGTACTATTGATCCACGTGCACGATTCTATCAAGTAGATATTCGCGACCCCCAGCTCCAGAAGATTCTGCAGATGGAGCGACCCGATATTGTCAGCCATCATGCGGCCTGCCGTGTCCACCTCTTGTCTGACAGTCGGCCCCTGACCGATGCCGATGTCAATCTACGCGGTCTGCTCAACCTGCTGGAGGGCTGTGTCCAGGCCGCCGTCCCCAGGATCATCTTCGCCTCTGGAGGCAACGATCTCTACGCTGCCCAGGTTGGCGAGGCGCGCCCGTCACTGCTTTCCGAAGAGGCACCACTCCATCCACACCGGCCGCTCGACATCAGCAAGCTAGCGGGAGAGTGGTATATCCGTTACTACAGCCGTGCCTACGGTATAGAGCATCTCATTCTGCGCTATGCTGATGTCTATGGAGAAATTGATCGTCAGCATGCCCAGCATCCCCTGACCGGCATCATCTACACCCTGCTGGAGCGGCGGCGAGCCGTGATTCGGGCACCGGCTGGAGAGAGACGCGATCATATTTTCATTGACGATGTCGTGCGCGCCCATCTCAGCGCGCTCGCTCTCGCAGGCAATCACACCGTCAACGTGAGCAGTGCACACAGTTACAGCCTGGAAGAGTTTTATCAGCAAGCAGCAGCCCTGCTGGCCGCAGAGAGTCAGCCACTCTATCTGGGCAGCTATCGAGAGCCAGACTGCGTCATGGCCCTGGATAATCGCCTGGCGCAGCGCCTCATGGGCTGGAGACCCGAGGTCGACCTGGCAGAAGGCGTGCGGCGGACCGTGAGCAGCATCTGCGCGACATCTGGCGAGCCACTGGCGCTGCCCGCCCTGCGTGTGGGCACAGCGCGTCACACCGCCCCAGAGCCATGGCGGCCACCGGTCGTAGCGGCCCCAGCTTCCGCCTGATCAAGCGAGACTGGCACCACGGCCAAGGAATCGGCCGTGGTGCCAGCGAGCGCCGCAGCCAGCCTGCAGATGAGCTACTGTTGCAGGCCGCTCACCACCCGCGCGTACTTCTCAGCCAGCGCCTGAGCCTGCTCACTCGACTCCGACTCAGCGACCACGTGGAAGAGCGGCCGGTCGGCATCGGGGAGGACCAGCACCCACTCTTTTCCGCCCAGGTCGATCTTGATCCCATCGATCGGCTTGGTGCGACGCTCGCGGTACTGCTCGCTCAGAATACGCATCACCTTTCCCTTATGTTCCCAGGGGCAGGAGACCCGTGTTCGACTCAGGTAGTAGCTGGGCAGGTCATCAACAACCTCTGAGAGCCTCATGTCGAAGAAGGCCAGCAGCTCCAGAAGCTTAGCGATGGCCAGCATCCCATCGAAGGCCGGCAGAAATTCTGGGAAGATGAAGCCCCCCTCACCGTCTCCCACCAGAACCACGCCTTCACGGTTAGCCGTCGCCATCAGTGCCTGCGGCAGCACCCGTGTATGCTGAATATGACCCTCATAGCGCCTGGCGATATGCTGGAGCGCGCTAGGAGCGGTCACAGGAACCGCGACCGTCGCGTGGTGGTGGCGACGCAGCATCAGGCTAGTCATCGCCGCCAGAATCTTCATGCCATCGAGGATACGCCCACGATCATCCACCACCGAGATCCGTTCGCCGCCCGTATCGATGCGGATGCCCATATCAGTGTTCAGGGTAGCCGTGATCGTCGCCAGACGTTGCAGATCGCGCTCCACCTCTTCCTTACTGCGCGTCACCAGCGACTCATCAGCGCTGGTATTGAGAATAATCACATCCACACCCAGACGGTTGAAGATACCCGGCAGGAGTTGCGTGGTACTCCCATGAGCGTAGTCCATCACGATCTGGAACTTGTGCTGGCGGATCAGACGATCATCCACCACCTTATGGAAGCCTTCCAGATAAAGATTGATCACACGCGAGTTTTCCTGCACCTCGATCGAACCCAGGTCGTCGATATAGACTCGCCGGAAGTCCTCGCGGAAGTAGAGGTTCTCGACCTTGCGTTCCGTCACCTTATTGATGTCCAGCCCGTACTGATCAAAGAACTTGATATCCACCACACGAGGATCGTGAGGAGAGAGGCGCACATGGATACCGCCGACCGCCTCCGTATTACGGACGTAGTAGCGTGCCACCGGGATAGGCACTTGATTGATATCGTGCACATTGATACCAGCAGAGGGCAGGCCAGCCACGATGGCGCGTTTAATCATGCGTGAGGTACGGTGCGAGGAGTCGCGATTGACGCCGACAACGCTCCCCTTGGGGAGGATCGCGCCGTAGGCCGCGCCCAGGCTGGCGGCGAACTCGGGGGTCAGATCGATATTCACCAGACCCGTCACGCCGTAGCGGCCAAACAGCCCACGCCTGCCCTGAGATCCCCAGATGATGCTGGTATTGATCACCGCGCCCGTCTCGATCTCCTTGTCGGGCCAGATCTTGACATTCGGCTGGATGATCGCCCCCTCCTGGACGATAGAGTTATCGCCGATCACTGAGCCTTCAAACATCACGGCCTTGCTCTTGATGCTGGTTGAGGCTCCGACCAGGGCGCCACGCAGCTCCGCACGCTCGCCAATGTAGGAGTTATTCCAGGTGATGCTGCGGTCGACCTGGGCACGCTCATCGACAATCGTGTAGTGGCCGATAATGCTCGGACCGTGAATGATAGCGCCGGATTTGATTTTGCAGTCGTGGGCCAGGTAGACCGGGCCATAGAGCTGGGCATCGTCAGCGATCTCCACCCCCTCCTCGCACCAGATGTTATTGCCAATATGCTGACCAGCGATGTCCAGTTTGACTCGTCCCTGGAGCACATCAGCGTTAGCGCGCATGTACTCACTCAGGTTGCCCACATCGCACCAGTAGCCATTGGCGATGTAGCCGTAGATGGGGTCGCCCTTTTTCAGCAGAAGTGGGAAGAGGTCCTGACTGAAGTCGAAGGGTCTGTTTTTATCGAAATAGGCGAGGACCTGCGGATCGAGCACATAGATGCCCGTGTTGATCGTATCGCTGAACACCTCACCCCAGCTTGGTTTCTCCAGGAACTGAGTGATATGACCATCCTCATTGGTGATAATAACCCCATACTCCAGAGGATTAGGCACATGAGCGAGGGTCAGCGTCGCCAGGGCCTGCTTCTCCTGGTGGTAGCGGATGATATCGCTCAGGTTATAGTCGGTCAGAGCATCGCCGCTGATCACCAGAAACGGCTCAGTAAGGTGCTCCTCAGCATTTTTGACACTACCAGCGGTTCCCAGGGGGACATCTTCACGTGAGTAGATGATACGCATGCCGAAGTGAGAGCCATTGCCGAAGTAATCCTCGATATTGCTGGCCAGGTATTGAACCGTCACGATCACTTCGGTGATCCCGTGGCGTTTCAACAGGTTCAAGATGTGCTCCATGACCGGCTTGCCCACGATCGGCACCATTGGCTTGGGGCGTTTGATTGTCAGGGGACGTAGGCGTGATCCTTCCCCTCCGGCCATAACAACCGCTTTCATCTAATTCTCTCCTTGGCGCGGGGTTGCTCGTCTGGGAGATCGTAACGGCGCAGCACGCTGCTGCGCCGTTATCTACTGCCTGCCTCATTGCTATTGTACCTCACAGCAGAAGGCAGGCACAAGGATTTTACGCAGGTATCTACAGGTAGTCGCTTAGATGTCCATGTTCCACGAGCCAGCGTACGAAACGCTGGTGGTTCGTCTCCTCGCGGGCCTGGTGTTCCTCGTAGGCCTCGCGCAGCTCGATGAGTCTGTTGGCCTCTTCTACCGTAAAGCCCTCGTCCAGGAGGGCATCGATAAGCAGGTCGCTGTACTGCTGCATATGCAAAGTCCTCCTTTCTCACGTGACGTACCTGTGTGAAGAGAACGGTGCCAGCCGGGCATCAGCGGGATGAGTGAGAATCCCAACGGAGACACAACGCGGACAGCCGTGACTGGCCAGCTGTGAAGAGCCACGGCGGAAGGTATCCCCCGTAGAGGACGGCAGACACCTTCCAGTATTAAGTATAACGCGCCAGTGAGGAGGTCGACCAGTGGTCCTGGGAGAGGCAGGCAGACGAAGAGACAGGCCGAGAGAGGCGCTCTATGTGCGGCCTGGTCTGTGGTGGTAGGCCAGGCTAATCTGTGCCCCAGGATTGATTACGAATGTAGTGCTCGATCTCTTCCTCATTGTCATAGAAATAGCTGATCGCGTCGTAGACCTGAGCCAGGCTCAGGCGATGGATACGGGCGATCTCCTCAGGATCTTTCCCCGACTGAAACAACAGAATCACATGGCGGACGCCGGTACGTGTACCCTCGATAATCGGCTCGCCTCCATAGATGGCCGAATCGCGAATGATATAGGGATGGGCTGTGCGCTCGATAGCCATAGCGAAAGCTCCTCCTTTCCTTTCCTTGGACCATCTTATTATATTATTTCAAGCGCTACGAACCCTGAGGATTGGCATGAAAGAACCCTTAAAATTCAGAAAGGCCGCCCAGGCATCTGCCCTGGTACCCTTTCAGAGGAGAAGCAGACGGAAACAGAGTGTCAGTAAATTTCAACGAAACGCTTGACAGCACCTGAAATGCGATGTTACAATTAGCGCAATGAAAGGAGGTGGTGTGTCAATGAACGAACGTAGTTGCTGCACAGGCAACGGGACAGCTACCCACACCTTCCAGAGAGGTGCACGGCCTTCAAGCCGTTGAGCCTCACTGGCGGGGGCAGCCAGTTCCCGCCTGTGTGGCATCCCCAGAGCAGTGCCGGTGCCCAGTCTCGTCAGATGAGCGGCGAGATGGCGGCTGATCGTCTGACGAGCAGTCGTTGGCCCGTTGTCCAGAGAAGAGGCTGGTACCGTGCACGTAGCTCACTCAGACTGCTACCTGAATGTTTGAAGTATGGGCTGACGTGGAAGAGCATCGATCTACGACTGAACGGCTTCATCTTGACGCGCTTGAGCAACAACTGGACACGCGCATCATCGGCAGAGGTGAGCGACTGCTCTATGTACCGGTGGTGGATTCGACCAGTACGCTGGCTCTCCAGAGAATCGCTGCAGGAGCGGCGGCAGAAGGTCTGGTGATCCTGGCCGAGAGCCAGACCGCCGGTAGAGGCAGGCAGGGCCGACGCTGGGTAGACCTGGCTGGATGCAATGTGCTGGCATCAACTGTACTGTATCCACGCTTCCCACCCTACCTGCTGACCATGCTCTCTGCGCTGGCGGTGGTCGAGGCGATTGCCGATACCTGTGGCCTCGTAGCTGCCTTAAAGTGGCCGAACGACGTCTTGATCGGCGAACGCAAAGTTGCCGGTATTTTGATCGAAACCTGTCGTGATCGCGCGAGTCAGCTGGTGGCCGTACTTGGAATAGGCGTCAATGTCAACGGGCGCAGTGAAGATCTAACGATCCCTCACACACCCGGCGGATCTCTGTCATCTCAGCCGGCTGCTGTGACGGCTGCGCCAGCTCTGCTGGTTCAAGCTGCGACGACCCTGCAGACCGAGTGTGGCTATGTTGTGAGTCGCGAGACGTTCATCGCCCATCTCCTTCGGCATATCGAGGACCACTACCTCGCTCTGCAGGAGGAGGCAGACAGCCGCTCCGCTACCACGTCGTCGGGGCCCATCTCTCGGCTGATCCGAGAGCGATGGCGCAGCCATCTGATCACTCTCGGCCGCTCCGTTTCTGTGCGTCAGGGTGAGCAGGTCATCGCTGGCATCGCGGAAGAGGTCAACGCTGGCGGCGAATTGCTCCTTCGTCGTCAGTCAGGCGAGCTTGTAACGATTACCTGGGGGGACGTAGGACACCTGGCCGGGTAACCTGCCTGCCGGTCTGTGCAGGCCGAGACTATGGTAGAAGAGAAACTTCCACCAGATATGGAGGGAAACATAGGATGGAGACACAGGGCGTATATCTGACCGAAGATGGCCGACAACGGATCTTGAGCCATCTGGAATTTCTGCGCACGGTCAAGCGTGCTGAAGTCGCCCGGTACCTTCATGACGCCAAAGAGGGCGGGGACGTCAACGATAACGCGGCGTATGAAGAGGCCAAGACTGAATACGCTCTTCTCGAAGGCAAAATCTATGAGCTGGAGCAGATGCTGGCCACTGCCAAGCCCATTCAGAAAGTCCAGACCGATGAGGTCACCCTTGGCTCTGTTGTGCGCGTCCGCTGCAGCGATGGTCGTGAGTCCTCCTATACGATTGTTGGTGCTTACGAGGCCAATCCGAGTGCCGGCCGTATCTCCAATGAGTCTCCTGTTGGAAAGGCCCTGCTCGGCCACAAGGTTGGCGACCTGGTAATGGTATCCACCCCCGGTGGTGTGAAAGAGTATACCGTCCTCGCTATTGAGTGATCCGCCTGGCTGTACTCTTCCTCCGCGACGAGAGCGTGCTCACCGCTTCCCCGAGGGCTTTCGTCTCCCTGTCCAGGAGTATGTTGCTATGCCGGGGCCGCCTCCTTCCTGTGTGCGGCCCCCTGCTCGTGCGCTACCTCCGCCCTGGCCTGTACTGGTCCTGATTGCTGGCCTCTCCCTGCTCTCTCCCTATCCACTGGCCTCGAATTTTGCTACAATAGCGGCAAACCATTGGGAGGAGTTCTCAAAATCGTTATGGTTGATGAAAGACGTGTGCGCCTGGAGCGCCTGCAGGCTCTGTGTGAGCGCGGAATCAATCCCTATCCCAATCATGTCGAGCGCAGTCATACGCTCGCTGAGGTCCTGGAACACTTCGATGAGTGGTTGGGGGAAGAGCGCTCGTTCTGCCTCGTGGGACGCATTCGCCTGCTGCGCGACATGGGCAAGGTGGCGTTCGCTCATATAGAGGATGGTACGGGGCGTCTTCAGGTCTACTTCCGCATGAACGATGTCGGAGAGGAGGCTTACCGTACAGTCAAGCTGCTGGATATTGGGGATTTTATCCAGGTGTGCGGTTTCCTGTTCCATACCCGCACTGGTGAGCGGACTCTCCATGTCCGCGAGTTTCAGATCATCGCCAAGGGGTTGCGTCCTCTGCCCGAGAAATATCACGGGCTGGAGGATAAAGAGCTGCGTCAGCGTAAGCGCTATCTCGACCTGCTCGCCAACGGTGATGAGGTCCGCTCGGTCTTTGTAACCCGCAGCCGGGTGATCAGCGCCATGCGCCACTTTCTGGACCAGCACGGCTTTCTGGAGGTGGAGACACCTGTGCTGCAACCGATCTATGGGGGGGCTACGGCTCGGCCATTTGTTACCCATCATCATGCGCTCGATCGCGATATGTATCTGCGCATCGCTGTGGAACTCTATCTGAAGCGCCTGATCGTAGGAGGATTCGAGCGGGTCTATGAGATCGGACGCAATTTCCGCAATGAGGGGATCGATCGCACGCATAATCCTGAGTTCACGATGATGGAGTGCTATCAGGCCTATGCTGACTATGAGGATATGATGCGCCTCACGGAGGAGATGATCTACGCGATCGCCCTGGAGGCCTGCGGGAGCCCGCGCGTTCTCTATCGCGGCGTTGAGGTGGATCTGACGCCGCCCTGGCCGCGTCTCCCCCTGCTGGCGACTATTGAGGAGTTTACGGGCATCGCTGTCGAGCGCTATCCTGATCGTGAAAGCCTGGCTGCCGAGATGCGCGCGCGTGGCTATGAAGCTGATCCTGCCCTGGGACGGGGGCGCCTGATCGATGAGCTGAAAGGAGCAATGTTCCGCCAGGGGGCAGGGCCGCTGCGCCGGGCGCTCTTTCTGATCGACTATCCGCTCGATGTCTCGCCGCTGGCGAAACAGCATCGACGGACGCCCGGTCTCGTGGAGCGTTTCCAGCCCTTTCTGGGAGGACTCGAGATCGGCAACGCCTTCACGGAGTTGAACGATCCCCTTGACCAGCGACGGCGTTTCGAGGATCAGATGCGCCAGCGCGCTCACGGTGATGTGGAGGCTCAGGTGCTGGATGAGGACTTTCTGGAGGCGCTGGAGGTGGGTATGCCGCCGACGGGGGGCCTGGGGATCGGCGTCGATCGCCTGGTGATGTTTTTGACCGATCAGGAGTCGATTCGCGATGTTATTCTCTTTCCGACCCTGCGCAAGGCGGCCGATGAGCCGTAGTGGCGCGTCGCGCTGGCCCGGAGAGCGCCTGCTCCGGGCCGCCAGGCGGCGCCGAACAAGTGGGATCACCCGCCGGCCCTTCTCTCGTCCCCTCCCTGTCCTCTCGTTCCAGCGTCCCGTTCGTCACCCACTGGCTTGACAAACCTCGCTCCTCATGCTATAGTAGCTACGCTGACAGCGCATGAGGGCGCTTAGCTCAGTGGGAGAGCGCTTCGTTCACACCGAAGAGGTCACTGGTTCGAGCCCAGTAGCGCCCACCTCCTCTTGCCTGACTCTTCTCTCGCGCAGGTGTGCTTGCGGCTAGCTGTTGCGCAGAGGCTGTTCGTGCCTTGACGGCGCTCGTTCTCAGCACTACACTATACAGTGATACCCTCGTGATTCTTCTGTCTTTGTAGCGCGGCAGGTGGCGCAGCTGAAGATCTCCGCAGCCAGCGGAGACGGCTGTGTCTCCTGAAGGGATGAACTCAAAACTCTGTGCCAGAATCGCTCTGTGCTCGCGTTTCTTGTAGCGAACGCGCTGGTGAGGGGCGCTGATCGGGATGGCCAGAGTGCTCGTTCCTGTAGGGCCGATGGGGCACTGATCCGACGATCGGCATGGCCAGTCAGTAGGCTCTTTCTGCTTTTCCTCTTCACTCCACATATGGCACGTGATTTTGATGCGCAGCGTCGTCATCTGGTTGCAAGCTTGCGTGCCGCCGGTATTCATGATGAACAGGTACTGGCGGCGATCGGCGTCACTCCGCGTGAGGTCTTTGTCGGTGAGCAGCAGCGGCGCTGGTCGTATGCTGATCAGGCACTACCGATCGGCTGTGGCCAGACGATATCCCAGCCGCTGATGGTGGCCACCATGACCCAGGCCCTGCAGCTCACCGGCCACGAGCGCGTACTGGAGATCGGCACCGGCTCCGGCTATCAGACGGCCGTGCTGGCCCGGTTGGCCGCGCATGTCTACACAGTGGAGCGGCACCAGCAACTGGCCTGCCAGGCGGCTCGGCGCATCCAGCAGCTTGGTCTCGCTCATGTCTCGCTCTACGTAGGCGATGGCTCGCTGGGCTGGCCGGAAGCTGCCCCTTACGATCGTATCCTGGTGGCGGCGGCCGCCCCCCAGATCCCTCAGCATCTGATTGATCAGCTCGTGGACACGGGTATTCTAGTGATACCAGTGGGCAGTCAGGATCATCAGGAATTGCTGGTAGTGCGGCGAACCGCTGCTGGACGGGAGGTGCGTTCGCTGGGAGGTTGTGTCTTTGTGCCCCTGCTCGGCCGAGGGGGATGGGAAGAATAGCTCTGGGCTGTTGTCCTGAGAGTCACTGTGTGCGTACAATAGAATCTGTCAGTGGACAGTACGTTTTTCGTCAATGACCCACTGCTGAAGCAGGAGGCTTGTGAAAGCCTTCGTTGACTAGTCTGAGCCTGGCAACAGGCTCTGTTGGAACGGTCAAGATACCTTGCCATACCTGCTCTAGTGGCAAGCTCTATCGCTGGTGGTTAAAAG